>CAJQIB010000032.1 GCA_905478325.1 uncultured Flavobacteriales bacterium
GCAAATATACGAAAACCCTTAGCAGAGGTTACATTCTAGTCTAGGCAAATGTATTTTCGCACCATGCAAGTTCGCCGATACCTCCCCAACGCTCTGACAATGGGGAATTTACTTTCCGGAGTGTTGGTCATCATCGGACTGTTTATTTGGCCATATGGGGCTCAACTCAATGAGTTTCAAGGCGCGCAAATCTCCGAAATCGGGGCGCTCTCGCAACGGCTTCATGGACAAGGCATGCTGGCGCTGGCGCTAATTTGGATTGCAGGGCAGCTCTGTGACTTGCTCGATGGGATCGCCGCACGGTGGGCGAAGACTGAAGGGCCCATGGGCATTCAACTGGACAGCATGGCCGACCTGGTTTCCAGCGGCATTGCGCCGGCTGTGGCGGGCATTGCGTTTTTGCACACGTGGGCGCCGGCCCTTCCAACAGCCGCCAAGTTTCTTCCTTTGACCATGGCCATGGCAGCCGCCTGGCGTTTGGCTCGATTCAATGTGGAAGTCCATGCGCCAAAAGCAGCACAAGGCTTTTCTGGCATGCCTGCTCCGGCGGGAGCTCTTTGGTGGATTGGCGTCTTGCTCACTGGAGCGCAATACGAGATGTTTGGATCGTTTGGCTTGTACGGGATGGGCGGTGTGGTGGCCGTGGTGGGGAGCATTGTTTTGGGGAGCACCATCATTCCTTTGCTCATGATCAGTCGTGTCCCCATGATGGATTTAAAAGGCTGGAAGAAGCATCCCGCTTATGACCGAAAACGCATCCTCTGGTTGAGCTTGTTGATCATTGTGGGAACAGTGGTGGCAATTTCCGCTCGGGCAGTAGGATTGGGTTTGCAAGCCGCTTTACTTTTGTACGTGTTGGGAGGCAAATTCATTGTGCCTTCCGCCAAAACCTAAAGACGTTACTACCATGACTTTTCGCGCTTCCATTGACATCATGCCGCTTCCTGCATTGCTCGACCCGCAAGGCAAGGCCGTTTCAAGCAACATGCACAACATCGGATTGGCAAGCATCTCCAATGTGCGCATTGGCAAGCACATCACGTTGGAAGTCGAAGCCGCTGATCAAGCGAGCGCTGAAGCTCAAGTGAAAGAAGCTTGTGAGAAGCTTTTGGCCAACCAAATCATGGAGGCGTTCACCTTCACGATGGAAGCCGTCGAGACGGTCGCCTAATCTGACTGATTTACTTAATGGGCCGAACCCTCTAAGGCTTGGTCCAAGTCTTGGATGAGGTCCTTCGGGTTTTCCAGGCCGATGCTCAGTCGAATCAATCCTTCTGAGATTCCGAATTTCTGCTTCACCTCATCGGGCACCGCCACGTGCGTCATGGAAGCCGGGTGCTGGGCCAACGATTCTGAGGACCCCAAACTCACCGCAAGTTGGAAGGTTTTGAGACGATTCAACACGCGAAACGCTCCTTCTCTTCCACCACGAACGGTGATGGCCAACATGGCTCCTCCACCCGTCATTTGCTCTGCTGCAATGGCTTGATCGGCTGCAGGCAGATCTTCGTTCCAGGCAGATTGCAACAATTCAATGGCCGGATGCACACGCAGAAAATCCGCGACGTGCTTGCAATTTTCCTGCTGCCGCTCCACACGCACATGCAAGGTTTCCATGCTTCGGCTCAGCATCCACGCCGTCCACGAGTCAATCATACCGCCCAAAAATGTGCGGTAGGCTTTCACTCCACCCATCAATTCCTTGTTCCCGCTGGCCGCTCCCGCGACGAGGTCACTGTGGCCTCCCAAGTATTTGGTCGCCGAATACAAAAGCAGGTCCACCCCCAATTCCAGCGGACGCTGGAGAATGGGCCCGAGGTACGTATTGTCGACATAGGTCCACACCGGATGTTCCTCGGTGCGATGCCGATGCGCAAATTCCACAGCCGTCCGCATCCGATGCAGTTGCATCGTTGGGTTGGCTGGGGTCTCGATGTAAATCACTCCCGGTATTTCATTCCATTCAACCGACTTGGCTTCGAGCTCATCCAAACTTTCAAGTTCGCGCACAGTGACTCCCATAGTGGGAAGAATTTCCCGAACGAAATGCTCTGTTCCTCCATAGAGTGGCGAACAAAACCAAAGGGGTCGATTTGGACCCGTTCCCGCTAAAATTGCTGTTGTAATCGCCGCCATCCCCGTGGAGAAGAAGGCCGCATCCTCCGCTTCATCCCAAGCGGCTAAGCGCGCCTCAGCAACGTCAACGGTGGGGTTCGTGAGCCGACTGTAAATGTGGCCTTGAGGGGGGTCGTTGGGTTCCAATCCCGTCGGTAAGCCATAAGCCGCGGCCATAATGGCAGCGCCCGCTTCAGCGGTTGGGAAGACAAACGTAGAGCTCGGCTGCATGGCCGGCTTGACGGCACCATCCCCAGAAGCAGGGTGGTACCCCGCGAACATTGCGCGGGTTTCCAATTCATTCATGTCCGCAAGTTCGGGCGAAATCGACCGATTGATGCCTCAAAGTAACCCTTGCGCAAGGAGCAACGCAAACAGTTGTTCTGCACTTGGGGCTCCTTGAAAAACACATACCCGATCAAACGTGCTGATACTGTCTTCTGTGTACAATCCGATGACCTCCGGGTCGAAGGGCGCTGGCCGCAAGGTGTACACCAAATCCAGGGGGAACGTGCTGTCTCCGATGTAGACGTTGGGACCATCCAGGGTATACAAAATGGCGTCACTGAATTGGCTATCGCCTTGAATCAGTTGGTCGTTCTGGACCGTAAAGGCCAAGTCAAACGAACTCGAAGAGTAGCCAGCGAAGATCTTTCCCGGTTGCAACGTCCACAGAACCTGTCCCCTCCACTGATTGCCTTCACGCACCAAGCCGTTCTCCGCATGAAACAACGTTTCACTCCAGATCAAACGGTCGTTGGGGTAAACTTCCACACGACCCTGGCCCCAAGTTCCGAGGCTCGTCAAGCAGGCCACCAAGACCAACCATGTCCCCGCGAATTTCATGATTCCATCGCTGCAATGCCCGGCAATTCCTTGCCTTCGAGATACTCCAACATCGCTCCACCGCCGGTGCTCACATAGCTCACACGATCGGCGAGTCCTGCTTGGTTGATGGCCGCCACGGAATCGCCGCCACCAATCAAGGTAAACGCACCGTGTTCTTCGGTTGCTCGGGCCAACGCCTCCGCAACTTGATTGGTTCCAGCCGCAAACGCTTCCATCTCAAACACACCCATGGGCCCGTTCCATAATATCGTTCGAGACGTGGAGACGGCCTCTACAAATTTCACACGTGTTGCAGGGCCGATGTCCAATCCCATCCAGTCGTCCGGTATCGCGTCTGTAGGAACGACTTGAGTCGCGGCGTCCGGCGCAAACTGATCTGCCACGAGCGTATCTGTTGGCAACAACAATTCGGTTCCCGTCTCTTCTGCTTTTCTCAATATGTTCAACGCTTGGGCGTGCATCTCCGATTCGACCAAGCTATTGCCGATGCTACCGCCCTGGGCCTGAACGAATGTGTACGCCATGCCACCGCCGATGATGAGGCGATCAACGCGGCCAATAAGGTGCTCGATGATGCCCAATTTTGAGCTCACTTTCGCACCGCCAATGATGGCGGTCAGTGGTTTTTCAGGGTGAGCCAATACTTTCTTCAACGCATCAATTTCGGATGCCAAGAGCCTGCCATAGGCCTTGTCTTCGGGGAAGAAGCGCGCGATGATCGCGGTGGAGGCGTGAGCGCGGTGAGCCGTGCCAAAGGCATCATTGATGTAGACGTCTCCGTTCTCAGCCAGCTGGCCTGCGAAGAATTCATCGCCTTCCTTCTCTTCTTTGTGAAAACGCAGGTTTTCCAGCAAGGCTACTTCACCGGGCTTCAGTGATTGGCTCACGTCCAGCGCGACGTCATCCACGCAATCCGCAGCGAATTGAACCGAACGGCCCAGTAATTTTTCCAAGGTGGAAACGATGTGCCGCAAGCTCCATTCAGGTTCAATGCCCTTGGGCCTTCCAAGATGTGACATCAGCACGACGGAACCGCCTTGCGCCAGCACATACTCAATGGTCGGTATGGCCGCACGAATTCGCGTATCGTCGGTGACTTCACGATTCTCGTTGAGTGGAACATTGAAATCCACACGGATCAAAGCGCGGCGACCCGCGAGTTCAAGTGATTCGAGTTGCATAATTAGGATGCTTTAAACAATTGAGCAATACTGACTTTCCCAGCCACCACCGCAACCAATTGGTCAATGGCAACGCGCTCCTGGGTCATGGTGTCGCGATCTCGGATGGTCACGGCATGGTCTATCAACGTGTCGTGGTCCACTGTAATACACAACGGCGTTCCAATGGCATCCTGTCGACGGTAGCGTCGGCCAATGGCATCCTTTTCATCGTATTGAACATTGTGATCCATTTGCAGCATGGCCATGATTTCACGTGCTTTCTCAGGCAAACCATCCTTTTTAAGGAGCGGTAAAATCGCCACCTTAACCGGAGCCAAAGGTGCCGGAATCCGCAAAACCGTCCGGGTAGAGCCGTCTTCTAAGGTCTCTTCTTGAAGCGCAGCGCTCAGCGTCGCTAAGAACATTCGATCCAATCCAATCGACGTCTCTACGACATAAGGAACGTAGCTCTCTTGCGTCTCTGGGTCGAAATAGCGCAACTTCTTATTGCTATGCGCCTCGTGCTGATTCAAGTCAAAATCTGTTCGTGAATGCACCCCTTCAAGCTCCTTAAAGCCCATGGGAAAGTTGAACTCGATGTCACTCGCGGCATCGGCATAGTGAGCGAGCTTAATGTGGTCGTGAAAACGGTACATGTCCTCTCCCAATCCCAATGCGTTATGCCATTTGATTCGGGCCTCCTTCCAGTAAGCGTACCACTCTGCTTGCGTGCCTGGCTTGACAAAAAACTGCATCTCCATCTGCTCAAACTCCCGCATGCGGAAAATGAACTGACGGGCTATGATCTCGTTGCGAAACGCCTTGCCAATTTGAGCGATTCCAAAGGGGATTTTCATCCGCCCACTTTTCTGCACATTGAGGAAATTGACAAAAATCCCCTGGGCCGTTTCTGGACGCAAGTAGATGACTCCACTTTCTCCACTCACCGCTCCCAATTCCGTCTTGAACATCAGATTGAACTGGCGCACGTCCGTCCAATTGCGGCTTCCTGTATCCGGATCAGCAATGTCCAGATCTTCGATCAATTGCTTGACGGCCACCAAGTCCTCCGCTTCCATGGCTGATTTAAACCGGACATTGATGTCATCAATTTGTTTCTGCCGATCCAAAACCCGTCCGTTGGTCGAGCGAAATTCAGCTTCATCAAAGGCATCCCCAAATCGTTTCAGCGCCTTCGCCACATCCTTCTGGATCTTGGCTTCAATTTTTCCGATGTGATCCTCGATAAGAACATCCGCGCGGTAACGCTTATTCGAATCCTTGTTATCAATCAAAGGATCATTGAATGCGTCAATGTGTCCTGAGGCTTTCCACGTCTTGGGGTGCATGAAAATGGAGGCGTCGAGGCCCACAATGTTGTCATGCATGCGCACCATGGCGGTCCACCAATAGTGCTTGATATTGTTTTTCAGCTCTGCCCCCAATTGACCGTAGTCATAGGCCGCGGATAGGCCGTCGTATATCTCACTTGATGGAAATACAAAGCCATATTCCTTGGCGTGGCTGATGACTTTTTTCAGAAGATCGTCGCTCATGTTGCTGGTGTTCTACGAATGCGATTGCAAAGGTAGCGCCTGCAAACGGGACTCCACGTAATTGATGGAGTAGACTACATTTGTCCCCATGGCAGAAAATCTCCGTTTTGGATTGCTGGGCAGTGGATCTTGGGCAACAGCAATCGCTAAGATGCTTTTGACCAACGTTGATTCTTTGAATTGGTGGGTTCGACGGGAGGAAACCAAATCGTACTTGGAGCAGCATGGGCGCAATCCCAACTACATCCAGAGCATTTCGTTTGATGCCAACCGATTGGTTGTGAGCACTTCGATGCAGGAAATCATTGACCAAAGCGATGTGATCATTTTTGCCATTCCATCCGCCCACTTGGATGATGCCATCCAAGATCAACAGGTGACAGGAATGGAAAACAAATTGCTCATCAGCGCGATCAAGGGCATGGTGGTCAAATACGATAGCATTCCTGCCCGCTATTTACACAAAGAGTTTCAAGTGCCTTATGATCGCATTGGCCTGATCGCGGGTCCTTGCCATGCGGAAGAAGTCGCGCGGGAAAAACTGAGTTACCTCACGGTCGCTTGTCCCAATTTGGAGAATGCACAGACGGTGGCAGATGCGCTAAAAACGCGCTACATCAAAGTCAGTACAAGCGAAGACGTCTTTGGAACAGAGATCGCCGCGGTGCTTAAAAACATTTACGCCATTGGTGCTGGCATTGCATTAGGGCTCGGGTATGGAGACAACTTTTTGAGCGTACTCATTAGCAATGCCTCACAAGAGATGAAGGCTTTTTTGGCCGCCGTTCATGAACTCGACCGTGACGTAAAAAAAAGCCCCTATTTGGGTGACTTGTTGGTCACAGCGTACAGTCCGCATAGCCGGAATCGCAACTTGGGCATGATGATTGGCAAGGGGTACAGTGTGAAAGGAGCCATTATGGAAATGAGTATGGTGGCGGAGGGATACAATGGGTCCGAAGGCATCTTCGAAATGAACAAACGCTTTCAAGCCCACTTGCCCATCGCAGATGCCGTCTACCGGATTCTGCATGAACGCATGTCACCCGTGATCGAAATGCGCTTGCTCATCGATGAGCTTTCCTGAAGAAGGCCGTTCAAAATGAAGCGATAAAAAAACGCCCCGACCCAAGGGCCGAGGCGTTTCACTTCGCGTTTTCTATAATCAGTGTGCGATGTTGACCATTTGGGTCATGCCATCCACACTCAAAATGTACGTTCCAGCAGACAAGCCGGCTACCTCAAGGACAATGCGCGTTGCGCCTTGTAGAGATTGATTGTAGACACGTCGTCCATCCAAGCTAAATAAAGCAAGCTGTTGTCCCGGTGCGTTCAATTCAATTTGCAATTGATCCGATGCTGGATTCGGATACGCCCACAAACCGTTTTCTTCAGCTGCAGATTCTGCAATCGAAGAGGTTTCGACCAAGCCCAAAGCATAGGCCATGCGGGGAGCGGTGTATCCTTGGATGATATCCAACCAAGCCATTGCCTCTTCCACTCCCATCGTCGGATTTAAACCCAGTTGGGTTGCCGCAATGTTGGAGCTGTTTGCTGAATCAACCGCTTGCGTCGTTGCAACATCCCACCACTGCCAAGGGGAGCTGTCATAAGGCTCCGTTGGTGCGCCATCGACGTAGTTATTCAAAACAGGATACAATCCGTCCATGCCGTCGTTGATTTCCAACGCTTGCAAAGACAAGGCATCGGACAAGTTTTGACTTTGGAAAGAAGCGTTGTTGTTGGGATCGTCAAATGCATTGATCGCAAGGTGAACATTGTAAGCACCTGTTGCTTCAATGACCGGCTCACCAGTCGTTGGAACGACAACAATACCGGATGTATAGGGAGCAAATGGATCATGAGGACAATGGAAGCTGACCATCGCAGGGTCGCCTGAATCCAACCATTCTTGTGAGCCCAAAGCGCCTCCCATGTTCATTTGAAACTGGATATCCGAATTGTAATCTGGATAGTGGCCAATGCAAAGCTGCAGGCTATCTGGAGTATACCCGTCAAACTTCGCCTCCGGGTCTCCGTTGATCGATTCAATTACCATCGGAATGGAAGAGCCGTTTCCTGGATCATACCACAAGCTCTCGATGGGCGCTCCAGAAGCATCCACAAAAATGTCGTTGTAATCCGCAATGGAGGCCGACGCGAGCGATACATATCCACCTGTTCCATCACCAAAATAAGCGACTTTCTCGGTGTCAATTCCAAACTCGTTGCCCATCTCTGCCGCATTCATGCGGAAGTAACGAACGGCCGTTCGTGCATCCTGTACCCCACGGTACGCCGCGTTGATTAATTGGTAGGTTCGCTCAACTTGCGTTCCTGCTAAAGGGTTCCATCCCAATCGGTAATCAACAGAGGCTGTAACATACCCCATGCGCGCAAAACGATTGCATAATTCCACAACGGAGCTGTCTGTTCGGCCACCAAGAGCGGAGCCGTTCATGTATCTCGGAAGGAAGTTGCCCGTGTGAAAAACCAAGATCAATGGACGGTTGGTTTCTGTGTCGCCTTCAGGCTCGTAAACATCCATAAGCTGAGGCAGCGCCATAGGAGGTTGTCCCCCTAAGGCGGGTAGAACAGAGACATTGGTCGCGTAGACCACATCCGTGGTGACGACGACAGACTCAAAGACTTCATCCAAGTAACGCTCCTGGGCCTGCATCGACAGGACGCCCAAAGCACACAAGGCTAGCGTAAAAAAATTTTTCATGAGAAAAGGGTGTTGTTTGAAGCCAAATTACCTTCAGATTCTGGTGGAATTCTGCCTGATCAAAAATTATATGAACCATGGTTTTCAACAAAATTGCGGTCAAATTGATTTTCTAAAATCTCGATTTGGTGTTAAACCGCGCGTGATTTCGTGCGTCAAAAGGGTGTATTCTTATCTTCACAAAGTGACCTCTATGAAACACCTCTTCTCCAGTATTGCGATTCTTATTTGGACGTGTGCCGCAATCGCTCAGCCTGAAATTGTTTCTTGGCAAATCAACGCCGACGGAGCCAACGGGCAATTTTGGAACAACGGACAATTGACTGACAATGGAGTCTCCTGCGATGTTCAGCTTGTTCAATTCTCGGACGACAACGTGTATATCACCTCTACAGGTGTTCCCCGGTATGCCACAGCCCCATTTGGTGACGGGAATCCCTCACAAGCTTCTGAAACAGCCTATTTGTTCCGGATTCCGCGTCAACCCGAGCAGGGACCTGCGGGCGGAACTGCGACAGGTCTCGGCCATACAGCGGTCTTGATCAACGGAGTACCGACCTTCAATGCCCTCGATGCCTTTTCCTACAACAACCAAGATATCTGGCATCAGAACGGTGGCTTTTTTGAGTTGGCCGGGTTTGATTGCGCCAAGGGTCACCCAGCGATGGGGCGGTACCATCATCATTTGATGCCCAATCCGTTTAGTGATTCACAAGATGTGATCAATCCGGTTTGTGCGGAGTACCCCAGTGACGGATTGCTGACCATAGACCCCAGCAATCACAGTCCCATTATTGGGTATGCGTTTGATGGCTATCCAATCTATGGGCCGTATGCGTTTGACAATGAAGACGGATCGGGAGAAATCGTTCGTATGGAGTCGAGTTACGCTGTTCGTGATATCCTCGTTCGGCATGAGCTCGCCGATGGAACCCTACTCAATCCCAATCAATTCGGCCCCGATGTCGGTGCTTTAGTCACTCCAGCCATTCCCCCTGGTGCCCAACCTGTTGAAGCGGTCTTGGGGGCCTACATCGAAGACTTCGAATTCATTGAAAATTCCGGGCATTTGGACGTTCACAACGGACGGTTCAGCATCACCCCGGAATACCCCAACGGCACGTACGCTTATTTTGCAACGGTCGATGAAAATTGGAACCCGGCATTCCCTTATTTCTTCGCCTCTTATTACGGTGTTGTCGCAACAGACAACTTTGGTCAAGGCCCTCCCGGCCAAGGCGGTTCAGCCACCAATGTCACCATCAACGAGACGGTCGAAACGTATGATTCCACCTCAAGCCTCGAGCAGCCAAAGCCGACCGAATCCGGGCATTGGTTTCCCAATCCCGCGACACGGGAAGTTTCTTGGCAGGGGGAACACATCCCCGTGGAATGCCATTTATTCGATGCCCAAGGCCGCCTGGTTAGTCGCTGGTCACAGAACGTGGGGAATACTTGGAGTCTCGGTCATCTCTCACCTGGCATGTACTTCATTTCATCAGAAGGTGCTGCACGCTCACCGCTTTGGATCATAAAATAACATGTGCTTACGCCGGTTGATTCTCGTTCTTTTTTGCAGCCTGAGCTTCACAGTTTGGTCTCAAAACGACGCCTGGCAGCACGACACGAGTTGGGTCAACACCGGGTGGGCAAGTGCAGATATCGGTTGGTGGGAAGACGTTCGTGACCTCTGTCCTTGGGGCACTGATGCCGGGGCATCTGCGATTCAAGTGTATGCCGCTGAAGGAGGATCTCACCCTGCGATCATTCGGATGACGTTGGACTCCGAAATGCACATTCTTTTTCCGTTTGAGGAAGATGTAGAGCGCCCGATTCAAATCGAAAAAATCGCTTCAGACACTGCCAATCGCCTGTGGTGTGCTATGAATCAGCAGTCGCACGATAGCGCCTTAACTTCATTGGGAGGTCTATGGGTTTTAGACCACGAAGGTCAGCCCCATGACGCATTTGGTTCAGACAGTCTGCCCGGGTGGATTCCTATCACATTCGGAGGTCCCTTTCAAGAATTGCATGGATTGAACAGGACCTCTGATGGGCAATGGATGGTTAGCGGGATGGCGCTTGACCCGTGCTGTTTTCATCGTGAGATGCCCACTTTGGCGCTGCTCGATGCGGACGGTCAGTGGGTCAATTCGTTTGGAAACAACGGCCGTCTTATCCTCGATGTCGGTGCGGCTGAAATCCTGGATACGCTCGGAATGCGGCCTGTTGTAAACCGCCATGAAATCGGAGGGTTTTACAGCTCAGCTGTGGCAACCGACGGCGGATGGATCGCCGGAGGAGCCTATTCCAATGCAACCCACTATGAAGTTTTAGTCGTCAAACACACGAGCGATGGGACGTTGGACTCCACGTTTGGAGACAATGGGATTGTGCATCTCAATTTAAATCCTGGGGTGAATCATTGGGTTTCCGACGTGCGCATCGAGTCCAACGGCTTGATTTCAGTCAATGTCGTATCCCATGCAGCAGGGGATTTACCCACTGGATGGCACGCCTTGATTTTAGATGCAACGGGAACACCTCTTCAATGGGAAACCACAGAAAGTACCGCCACGTGGACAAGTCTCGGGTTTCTAGACACCTCCGATTCCTGGCCCTCGGGGTTTGGTTTTGAAGAAGGCGCTTCAAGCCCCTCGTTGATTTCGTACGACGGCGATTTGGAGGATGCTCCAGAAATGATTCTGTTAGAGCCCCTATTGAGCCCCGAAGGCTCGTGGGGTGGATTTCGCGCTGAATACCATCCTGATTGGGATCGGCTCATGATCGCTGGTCACTGGCAAGCCCCCCCAAACGGGAGTGATCCCGACCCTCAAATCCTAATTTCCCTCTGGGAACAAGACCTCTCCACAGCATTGCACAACCGACCACATCGTTCTAATAAAAGCAACCCATATCCCAACCCGATCCAAGCCGGGGAAGCGTTGCACATTGAGCAAATTTCAGGCCTTGTGGGAGGTTCCGAGGAGTGGAGTTTGGCCTCATTGAGTGGGGTTGAAATCTGGCATTGGCGTGTGCTACCGGGCATGAAAACATTGGTGATCGACCCCGCTATTCCATCAGGCGCATACATTTTGAAGTCTCCTTTCCAATCCGCTCAACGATTTCAACTGATAGTTGAATGAAATATTCCTACATTTCAACATGAGAATTTCATTCCCTTCCCCCCTCGTTCTTGGCTTGTCATTGATGGTTACTTCTGTTTCCTCATTTGCCCAAACTGGCCTGCAATATCCTGAAGACAACTCCGCTGTGAAGGTTGCTGAGGTGATGCCTGTATTGATCAGTTGCAACGACATGGTTGATGTTGAAAAGCGGCAATCCTGCACGAATGATGGCATCATGAGTCACATCATGAGCGAATTGGTCTATCCCGAAGAGGCACGTGATAAAGGCCTCGAAGGAACCGTTGTTGTTGAATTTGTTGTGAACCAAAAGGGTCTCGTGAGCGACGTTAAAATTCTCCGGGGCTTAGGTCCGTTGGATGAAGCAGCGTTGGAAGTTGTACGGGGCTTGCCCACATTCAGCCCCGGAACTGAAAATGGAAAGGCTGTGAATGTGAAATACGCTTTGCCCATTCGTTTTTCTCTTTCCGAGTGACCTTTTCACTGTCTACAGCGCGCACAATACAAATGCGTTGCTACTTGGGCTGCGCGGTCTTTCTCATCGGGTGCGGTCAAGAAGGCCCCCCCATCGTCATTCGAAAGCAGGCGCAAAAAGCGCAGGCAGATTTAACCGTCCGCAAGGAGGTCAAGACCATCGCTTTTGGCAGTTGTGCGCATCCGCATTCTCCCATGCCGGCATTGCAGGTCGCCATTGAGCAAAAAGCCGATGTCTTCATCTGGCTCGGAGATAACATCTATGGGGACACCCAGGACATTGAAACCTTGATTTCAGAGTACCAGGCGCTCGGTGAGCATGATGCTTTCAAGGAACTCGCAGATAAGACGAGAATGCTCGCCACGTGGGATGATCACGATTATGGCTGGAATGACGCTGGGAGGCACTACCCCCTTCGAGAAGCCTCAAAAGAAGCGTTTCTCTCCTTTTGGAAGGAGCCTGCTCAATCCCCAAGACGCGAACGCCCCGGGATCTACATGAGTTATTTGTTTGACGGTGGGCGCAAGGATGTACACGTCATTCTACTCGACACGCGTTCCTTCAGAGACGATTTACTCCCCGCTTCTAACATCGCATTCCAAGGAACCAATGGCATTGGATACGCTGCAGATTACGTACCATACACGACTGCAGATTCAACCCTGTTGGGTTCTGCTCAATGGAAATGGCTCGAGAAACAACTCGAAGTGAAAGCAGACGTTCGGATCATCGGTTCTTCCACCCAGTTTGGTATTGAATGGAACGGATATGAGTGCTGGGGCAATTTTCCGCATGAGCGAGAAAAAATGGCGCACATGATTCAACAATCCAACGCACTCAACAAGACCATGGGACGGCCTGTTGTTCCCGTCATTTTCATTTCCGGTGATGTCCACTACGGTGAGATTTCCGGCTGGAACTCAGCCAATAACGCGCACCAAACATCGCTAGATACCTTGTTTGACGTGACCTCTAGTGGAATCACTTCCAAATGGGACTTTGCTACCCCCAACTCCAATCGACTGGATGGTCCCGTGATGGAAAACAACATTGGCATGCTTCAAATCGGGCGGCCGAGACAGGCTTTCGTCGTTGCCGAATTGTGGGATGCTGAAGGAGAGAAACGGGTGTCACGGGTCTTGGTTCCCTAACTTCATCTAATCCCTTGTTTTTCATTGGTTTAAGATGACGTGTTTTGGCATTTCCCAAAAAAAAACGTTGATTTTGAAGATTACGCCTCATCTTTGCACAGCGGATAGGTCGGGTTGTTGATAACCTTTGAAACCATCGCAGGCGCGTTATCCCGAGTTGAACGCGCAATCGGACGACACCGAATGGCTCTCCCGAATTACAATCAAAACTATTCGACTTGGGACGTTTACCGCACACGTTTTTGTGCGGACTGATTCCTTTCATTTTTGACTTTATTTACTGACTTGGGCCTATGCCCTGAAGTGCTTGACGCACTCAAACCGCTCGGATATTCTGAGCCCACCCCTATTCAAGCCGAAGCCATCCCCGTTGTGATCAACGGACAAGATGTACTCGGTTGCGCTCAAACGGGAACCGGCAAAACTGCTGCGTTTTCCCTTCCAATGATTCATCGGCTAATCCAACAAGAATTGCCGCAAAGCGGTCGTCGACAGCCCCGCGCTTTGATCCTAACTCCAACCCGCGAGTTGGCGACACAGATTGGCGTGAACCTCAAAGATTACAGCACCCAAACACGATTGCGATCCACCACCATTTTTGGAGGTGTTTCTCAAAATCGCCAGGTGGATGCGTTGCGTCGCGGTATCGATATCGTTGTGGCAACACCGGGTCGATTATTGGATTTGGTGAATCAACGTCACCTTGACTTGCGCGACATCAACACGCTCGTTCTTGACGAAGCAGATACCATGTTAGACATGGGGTTCATCAATGACATTCGCAAGATCATCGCGATGCTACCAGTAGAACGACAAACGTTGTTTTTCTCTGCGACCATGCCTCCCAACATTGTGAAGCTTTCGAACGACATCCTTCGGTCACCTGTCCGTATCGAGGTCGCTCGTCAAAGTTCTGCAGCCGAAACCGTTGAGCAGACCATTTATTCGATTCGTCAAAACGACAAGCGTGACTTGCTCGTGGCAATCTTAAAAGACGACGACGTGGATTCCGCGCTCGTTTTCACTCGAACCAAGTACGGAGCGGATAAAGTTGCCAAACACCTGAGCAACTCAGGGATTCAGGCTGAGGCGATTCATGGAAACAAAAGCCAACCCCAACGGGACCGGGCTATGAACGGGTTCAAAAAAGGAAAAATTCGCGTTTTGGTTGCTACGGACATTGCGTCACGTGGTATTGACGTCGATGAGCTGAGCCATGTGATCAATTTCGAATTGCCCAATATTCCTGAATCGTATGTTCACCGCATCGGACGAACAGGTCGTGCTGGGTCAAGTGGAAAGGCCCTCAGTTTCTGCAATGAAGCTGACGAGCGAAAGTATCTGCGTGACATTCAAAAGCTGATTCAAAAGGAGCTCCCGATTGATTCTTCCCATGAGTGGCATTTGGAGATGCCTCCCGTGAGTACGATCACTGGAGCAACGTCGAAGAAAAAGGCAGGCCGCTCAGGACAGGGTCAATCCCGATCCAATGACGGTTCGCGAGGACGCAGTTCAGACGGTCGTCGCGATCGCCCTCAAGGAGGCGGACGCAGCGGTGGTCGTAACGCCTCATCCCGCCATTCGGATTCTGACCGATCAGACAGCCGTGGCGGCCGTTCGGGAGGAAATGGAGGAGGCCGTTCAAGCTCAGACCGAAGACCCAGTACTTCAGGCAGCCAGCCTAGAAAGCAGTGGGAAGACCGATCCAACGACCGCAAGCCGCAAACTTCTCGTAATGATGGCCGTTCAGACGATCGCCGCAGTCCAGATCGTAGAGGCCAAGGCGGCGGACGTTCTGATAACAGACAAGGTGACCGAAGAAGAGATGATCGGCCAGTTCGTCAAGGCGAGCGTCGCGACAACTCTCGTGGAAGCGCCGCAGGATCAGATCGACCAAAACGTCAAGAAGGACGTCCAGAACAACGCAGTGGAAGAACGGCTGATTCGCGCAATCAAAGGAGTGATTCTAGCTCAAAACCTAAAAAAGCCGTGTTCAAACCCAACGAGCCAAGCAAGGCCCGTCGGACTTTTGGAGGCTTCTTTGGATTTGGTAAAGATGAATAACATCAACTTTGGCCTGAGAATTGCACCTTTGTAGGGTATGGACTCACAACGCATTCTTATTATTACCTCAGCGGCACTGGCATTAGCCTGTGCTGTTTTGGGTTACCAACTTTACGAGCGAACTGGCGATGTCGAAAAGGGTGAAGCCGACCTTGTCGCCCTTTCTCTCGAAAAAGACCACGTGCTTTTTGACCTTGAAAAGCTCAGATTCAGCTACGATACGCTGAACACGGAAAACGCGCTTATCATCGCAGAAATTGCAGATCAGCGCGCGCAGATTGACGGCCTTGTTCAACAAGTCCGCAATGGAAACTGGTCCTTATCCCGTGCGAAAAAGGAAGCGGAAACCTTGCGGACAATCATGAAAGGTTACGTTGCCACCATTGACTCTCTGAATCAGCTCAACTTGGCTTTGATTGATGAGAATGATCAAATGAGAGCCCGCGTCGAGGAGGTCCAAGAACGCAATGCCAATCTGGTCATTCGGCAGCAAAACATGGAGGACATCATCAGCACAGGGCAAACACTGCAGGCCTCTGAATCGAGTGCTTCAGGCATTCGTTTGTTGAGCAACGGCAAGCAACGCGAAAGCAACCGAGCAGCTCGAGCAGACATGGTTCGTGTCTGCTTTACGTTATTGGAAAACAAGATTGCTCCTCCAGGAAACAAAACACTCCACTTGCAAGTGACAACAGAAAGTGGAGAAATCCTTCTTGGAAGTCAAACAGAATCCACATCCGAAGATCAAATTCCAATCAGTGCTACCCGCCAACTGGAGTATGCAAACGAACGGTTGGAAGCGTGTGTTTTCTTCATGCCGATTGAACCCTTGTCAGAAGGCATTTATGCCATTTCCATACTCGAAGGTTCGGTGAAGATTGGGGAGGCCCAGCTGGTTTTATATTGACCTGAAGCCTCTGTTAGCGTCCCCACTTGGGGCATGTATCACACGCTCTTTTGCTATTGCGGTGGTTGCCCCCGATGAGGTAGCCCAAAGCGAAGGCTCCTTCAAAATAACCGATGCGTTGCTCTGCACCAGCATCCCCTGGTCCTTGTATCCGAATCCAAGGAAGCGAAACGCCCCCCATATGAGCTGTCGTTTGGATGAAGAACCGACGGTGCAATTGCATTCTCAGCCCCGCGTGGAAACCCATTCCCAATCCGCTGATGCGTTGTGGATTCTTTTGACGAACATCGGCCCATCGAAAATCCGTACTGCACACGACTATACCTGCACCAGCCGCGCTGAACCCGCTCAACGCGATGTTCGCCTGACGCGCCTCCCAAATGGACCATTCCCGCTCGAAACTGAACCGCACAAAGTTCATTCCATCGCTGTGCTCCAAGTTGAATCCTGGACCCCAATAAATCGGCTCATCGACATAGTCCAATACGGGATCAGTTGGGGAAACAATCCCCATGTCACTTGCGCTAGCAAACCCTGAGACGTTCACCGTTTGCTTGGTTAGCTTGTATTTCATGTGGTCCCAACCGGCCGAAAACCACCACTTTTTAGATATTTTCTTCCCAAAACGCGCATTGTATTGTGGAATGGTAAATAGGCCTGGATGAAAATACACTTTCGCTTGAAACCGCTCCGGCATATCGTTCGCTTCGACATCTTCAAGCGTGAGGTCAAAAGCACCACCAGGACCTGTTCCCCAGATGCGCACATCAGACGTCGTATACATGGAGCGATTGTATCCCCAAGTGATGTACCAATCCCCCTCCTCTGTTTGCCCCACGGCATCCATTGAGACCAAGCCCAAAAGGACGAGCAGGATCGCTGGGACCTTCATTCGTCTATCAATTCCTTCCGTGCACTGAAAAATCATGCCCCAAAAGTAAGCGCTTCCCGTCTTCATTTGGGACATGACCAAACACAACAAATGTGCTCCTCCAATGCGGACCACAAAAAGAGGCCTGTGGGGGGAGGGGCTCGCAGCGAAGTATTTACAATCCAGCGGGTATACCATCGTCGAACGCAATTGGAGGTGGCGAAAATTGGAGATTGACCTCATCGCCCGGCTTCACGATGAATGGGTCTTCATTGAAGTAAAAACCCGGAAAAAAGGATACTTAGCCAGTGCTTTGGAAGCCGTAGACCTCCACAAACAACAGCGTATTATTGAGGCATCACACCACTTTATTCGGCGTCTTTCCAAGCCCCCGATGTCCATTCGCTTCGACATCGTTTGTGTTGAATTCGACGCTGTAGGATCTCGAATTCAACACATCCCGGATGCTTTCATTTCACTGCCCTGAAGCCGTTATCTTTGCTGCATCATGAGGAAAACTCCTTCAGCAGGCCGACGCGCCTCAACTACCGGTTCAAAAGGCCAATCGAAGTCGACGAAAAGAACGACAACGGGCGGGCGAAAAACCGGCGTTTCCAAAACATTCCGACCAGGTACAACAGGGAAACCGCATACAGGAAAGTCTCCTCATGCTTTTGGTGGGACCAAAAAAGTCCCTTCCGTAAAAAAGCCGTTGCCCAACAGCAACGCACCTATGCGCTTGAACCGTTTTGTCTCCAACGCAGGGATTTGTTCACGCCGAGAAGCCGATGTGCTGATTGAATCAGGAGCCGTTATGGTCAATGGTGAAATCGTTACATCGATGGGCTTCAAGGTGGCGTCTACCGATGTGGTCCATGTTGGTGGGGAAGCCATTCGCCCTGATGCCAAAAGGTATGTTCTGTTGAACAAGCCCAAAGGTTTTGGGACCTCCATTGCGGATTTCAATGCCCGAAGAGGGGTTATGGAATTGGTTCAAAAAGCATGCAAAGAAGAAATTCGACCATTGGATAAGTTGGATCGCGAGAGCACCGGCTTGATGCTTTTCACCAACGACGAGCCGCTCGCCGTTCGTCTCAATGATCCACGAAGTGGCATGAAGCGCCTGTACCACGTTGTGCTTTCTGATAAGTTGAGCGCAACTCACTTGGAAGCCATGAAAGCTGGGTTCGTCCTCGACGAAGGATTCGTTAAGGCTTCCGCAGTAGAAGTTGTGGGCGAAGACCGACACCAAATCGGCTTAGAGATCATGTCCAGTAGAAGTCGAATTGCCCGTCGCATGTTTGAGCATTTCGGTTACAAGGTGCACAAAGTCGACCGTGTAATTATTGGTCCACTTTCTAAGAAAAACGTACCCCGTGGCACCTTCCGGCACTTAACGGAAGCAGAAGTCAACATGCTTCTCATGTCATCCTAAGAGACCTTGCCGATGCGTAGTTTAGTGATCATCCCAACGTACAATGAAATCGAGAACATCCACAAGATGCTCGACACTGTTCTTGGGCTTCAACCGTCATTTGACTTGCTTGTTGTTGACGATGGCTCTCCAGATGGCACCGCAAAAGCCGTTCAGTATGTGCAGGCGAACCATCCGCAACAAATCCACCTGTTAGAGCGCTCTGGAAAGCTCGGATTGGGGACCGCTTACATTGCTGGTTTTCAATGGGCTTTGGAGCGAGATTATCAGTTGGTTTATGAAATGGATTGCGATTTTTCACACAATCCAATGGACTTGGTTCGACTCCGTCAAGCGTGCATCGATGGGGCCGACGTCGCTGTTGGTTCGCGTTACGTCAAGGGAGGAGCCGTGAGCAATTGGCCCATCGGTCGCGTTCTCATGAGTTACTTCGCATCCGTATATGTGAACAGCATCCTGTGGCTCGGCGTCCGCGATAGCACCGCCGGATTCAAATGCTATCGTCGCGAGGTATTGGAGAAAATTGATTTGACCCGCATCCGTTTTATCGGATACGCCTTTCAAATCGAAATGAAATACAACGCCAAACAACTGGGGTTCACAATTGAAGAAGTCCCGATCACGTTTGCCGATCGCGAACTGGGCACGAGCAAGATGAGTATGGGTATTTTCAAAGAGGCTTTTCTCGGTGTTCTTCAAATGCGCCTTCGCGGTGTTAAACCGGCATCTAACGCGTCATGAGTGCCGCACAACCAACCCTTTTCAGCCAAGCCATCATCGTCACAGACGGGAAGAGCGAGGTAGGTGATGTTCTCATTGGTTCAAATGGAACGATTGTAGCCGTTGGTGGGGACCTTTCGGAGCATCCAGGAGCGAATCAGGCCATCGTTATTGATGCGAAGGACCAGTGGTTAATGCCTGGCTGCATTGACGATCAGGTTCACTTCCGCGAGCCAGGCCTTACCCACAAAGCAGAAATTGCTACGGAATCAGCAGCGGCAGCAGCCGGGGGGATTACCTCCTTCATGGAAATGCCCAATACGGTTCCTCAGGCACTCACCCAGCAGCTGTTGGAGGATAAGTATGAGAGAGCCGCTGAGGTCAGCGCTGTGAATTATTCCTTTTTCATGGGTGCCTCCAATGACAACTTGCCAGAGGTTCTCAAAACAGACCCCAAACGGGTTTGTGGAATCAAGGTTTTCATGGGCTCCTCAACAGGAAATATGCTCGTAGACAATCGCGAGGTATTGGAAGCAGTCTTCAAGGAAAGCCCAATGATCGTCGCCACACATTGCGAAGACGAACAAACAATTCGGAGAAACACCGAACAGGCTCGAGCGCTTTTTGGAGAAGCGGTTCCCATCAACCATCACCCCATCATTCGGAGCGCTGAAGCCTGTTACCGTAGCTCGTCAATGGCTGTCGAATTGGCTGAGAAATGGAATACACGCTTGCACATTCTCCACATTTCTACCGCGAAAGAGGTGGGGCTTTTTCGAAACGACATTCCAACGAGTGAAAAGCGCATAACGGCTGAGGCGTGTGTACACCATCTCTGGTTTACCGATGCCGATTACGATGAGAAAGGAACTTTCATCAAGTGGAACCCTGCGGTAAAGACCCTTGCGGACCGGGCAGAAATACGCGCTGGTTTGCTTGACGGTCGAATCGATGTCGTAGCCACAGACCATGCGCCTCACACCTTGGAAGAAAAGCAACAGTCCTATTTCAACGCTCCTTCGGGCGGGCCGCTCGTTCAACATGCATTGGTAGCGATGCTGGAGCTCGTCCATCAAGGTGTATTGCCGATACATGAGGTCGTAAACCTTATGGCACATCGGGTTGCAACGGTCTTTGACATCCCCAATCGAGGGTATATCCGTCCAGGTTATCAGGCCGATTTAACCCTTGTATCACCGAATAGTCTTTGGACGGTTGAGCGACAAGATTTGCTGTACAAATGCGGATGGTCACCGTTTGAAGGAACGGCCTTCAAGTCACGAATCGCTGGAACTTGGGTCAACGGCGTTCATGTGTTTGATGGACAATCCATTCAGACCACTCAAGGCAACCACGCTGGGCAACGGCTAACTTTTGACCGATGAGCCGGTTGATCCTTGTGCTCTTACTAGCGGGTTTGGGGGCGTGCTCATCATCCAAACAACCCGAGCCCACGCCACCTTCTCACATTCTCTCCCGTGACAGCTTTTTATTGATGCTCACTGAAGTGCAGTTGATTGAAGGTGTCTCCAAACAACGGTTGTTGCGCAATGATGATGAAGAGGCGCTCTTAACCGGTCACTATGCCGAACTTTTTCAGCGCTTTGACATCTCCGAGTCGACATTTTTAGAGAGCTACCGCTGGTGGTATACCCAGCCAGCGGCAATGGATGCGCTGTTGCAAGAGGCCGCTGAAGCATTGACCGCTATGGAGCGCATTTCTGTTCAATCCGAAACCGACGAGCGCAAGCGCTAATTGGAGCCCAATTGCTCCTTGCAGATTCTAGCAGTCTCGGAAATAACCGCGTTGATGGATTGGTATTTCCAGACGATACCGGCTTCCCCCAGCGTCTTTTCCAATCGGTCACTTTGGTAGCTGTGGTTTTTATGGGTGGTGGCTACGGATTCCTTTGTTGCTTTTGCGCGTTTTCCCGAAATGAACTCCAGCGCCATGGATAAACGCCAAACCGCACCCATCATCCAAGGTTTGACCGGTCGAGAAGGCCGTGGTATCTTAAAATCGTCCGCCATTTGATCGAATACAGATTGGTACGACCTGTTTTCTGCATTCAGTAGATACCGTTTTCCCCAGCATTTCTGATCGCCTAACACATGGCATGCACGGGCTACATCATGTGCCGCAACAAAGCCATTTGACCCCGTAGGATGCCATTTCAATCCCTTGTAAACCATGGCAAACAAGGCCGATGAACTTCGGTTAAAATCGCCCGCTCCAAGGATGACTGTTGGGTTCAATGTCAACACCTTCAATCCCTCTTCCTGGCCGCGCCAAACCTCAAGTTCTGACTCAAACTTACTGTGTGCATAGGCCGTTACATTTGGCCCGCTTTCAAAGGGAACTTCTTCGTGCACCGGCTCACCGGTCACCCTGCCTAAGGCTGCCACAGAACTCAGGTGTACCAACTCTTCCACTCCTACGTGCAACATCGCGTTTACAAGTATTCTCGTGGCATCGCGATTGACCCGCATCATGTGTTGGGCATCCTTGGGGTGAAAAGAAACGACCGCAGCGAGATGATAGACACGGGAGCATCCTGCGATGGCCTCTTCCATAAAAGAACCATCCAAGAGGTCTCCTTCGCACCATTCTACTCTTTGGCCGTCCAAACCACGATGATTTAGAAAGCGAAGCAACGCCTCTCGATCAGACTGTGGACGACACAATAGGCGTATTTCACGGCCTCCAGCCACCAATTCAGCCACCAAGTAGCGGCCAACCAAACCTGTTCCACCCGTAACGAATTCCATGATTCAAATTTAGTTGGAGAATAGGCCCGAAATTCGCAACTCCGATGGCACGTTCTACGCACATTCAACAAATCCTTGATCGCCTCCCGCATCAGCCAGGAGTCTACCAGCATTTTGATGCCGTAGGCAAGCTGCTTTACGTCGGTAAGGCCAAGGATTTGAAAAAACGTGTGACCAGCTACTTTACCAAACAACAACATGAAAACGGGAAAACCCGTCTACTGGTTTCCAAAATCGCGGACGTTCAGTGGTTGATTACACCCACGGAAGCTGATGCTTTATTGTTGGAGAATAGCTTGATCAAGGAGCACAAGCCCATTTACAACATCCAGCTCAAAGACGATAAGACCTACCCCTATATCGTCATTAAAAAAGAGCCGTTCCCTCGGGTTTTTGCCACGCGCCAATTCATTCGCGACGGCAGTGAGTACTTCGGTCCGTTTCCGAGCGTAAAAACCATGCACACGGTGTTGGAGTTATGCCGCAAGCTCTACCCCATCCGAACATGCAGCCTGTCTCTGACTGCTGAAAACATCGAATCCCAAAAGTTTCGAGTGTGCTTAGAGTACCACATCGGGAATTGCCTCGGTCCCTGTGCGGGGCACCAGCACACCGAATCCTATGAAAAAAGCATTGACGCCATTCGCTTTCTCCTCCGAGGGAATCTTGCCGAAGTCGTGCGCCTGCTGGAACGGCAAATGAAGACCGCCGCTGACGCGCTCGCATTTGAAGATGCCGAGCGTTTCAAACTGCGCCTGCAATCCGTTCGGAAGTACCAGGCAAAAAACACCATTGTGCACCCGACGATCACCGATGTGGATGTTTTTTCTGTGGTCCAGGACGCTCGTTGCGCCTATGTGAACTTCCTGAAAGTGCAAAACGGCTCCATCATTCAAGGACATACAGCCGAAGTGAAGCGAAAGCTAGGAGAGGAAAACAGAGAGGTTCTCGAAGCCGCAATCGTGCAAATGCGCGATCGATTTCAAAGCGAATCAAAAACAATTTACACGCCTTTCCTCATTGAGTTGGCCTTGCCTGGGGTCACGAGTCACGTGCCGCAACGAGGCGATAAATTGAGGTTGGTAGAGCTCTCCGAACGCAATGCCAAGTTTTACATGCGTGACCGTCAAAAACACCTGGAGCAGACCAATCCCGAAGCATCTACACAACGTCTTCTCGAGACAATGCAGGAAGACCTTCGCTTGACTGCATTGCCCGTTCACATCGAATGCTTTGATAACAGCAACATCCAAGGAACCAACCCAGCGTCAGCTTGTGTCGTGTTCAAAAATGGAAAGCCAGCGAAATCAGATTATCGGAAGTTCAATATTCAAACCGTGGTCGGCCCCGATGATTTCGCCTCGATGCGTGAGGTCGTTTATCGACGGTACAAGCGGTTATCTGAAGAAGGTGAGCCCTTGCCGCAATTGATTATCATCGACGGCGGAAAGGGGCAGTTGTCTCATGCCATGGAGGCCCTTGAGGAATTGGGGCTTCGCGGGGAAATTGCCATCATAGGCATTGCCAAACGGCTTGAAGAGATCTTCTTTCCTGGCGATAGCTTGCCGTTATTCATTGACAAGCGTTCGTCCACACTGAAGCTTATTCAGCACTTGCGGAACGAAGCTCACCGATTCTCCCTCGCGCACCATCGGGATTTACGAAGCAAAGCCGCATTGCATTCAGAGTTGGACGACATCCCGAGCGTTGGCAGCGTGACCCGACACAAACTCATGGCTCACTTCAAAACAATCCTCGCCATTCGACAAGCTTCTGAAGACGAGCTGTTGGAGGTGGTCAACTTGAAGGTTGCTAAAAACATCTTGAAGTTCTTCAAGGCTTCCGATTCCTGAGGCTTCTAACTCAAAAACTGGGGCCCCGATTCCAGTGCGCAGTGATCTGCGGGGAACCGATGTCTGTTGGCTACTACGCGGCGGTATCCCCATCGAGTCAACGGTTTAAACAAAGCTGAACACGCCAAAACAATCGCTTCCTGAAGCGGAGAACGCAAGGTCTTGGCAAGGCAGCGCAAGGCGTCCAATTCGATCAAAGCCTGAGCATCGGTGTAGACAACCAAAGACGCAAACGGTGCAGTGCGAAGATTCGCTGGAAGCACCTTGAGGGCTGTTTCTCCTTGAAGCGATGCAAACCGCAAGCCGCTTTCTTTTTTTTGCCAAGCAATGCACTGGCGAACGGCTCGACTGCACAAACCACATGCGCCATCATAAAACAAGATGGGTGAGCCCGTGGCTTCACTCACCATCGGAAATGCGGGTCTTTCATCCCCGTTGTGAGTTCCTGATAAGCGGAGACAAGCTCTTCGACAATTGAAGCTGCGGGTTGAATCCATTTAATTTGATCGCTCACTTGACCAATTTCAAGTTCGCCTTCGTTTAAGTCGCCCTCGAACATGCCTTTTTTAGCGCGGCCTCGACCCAGCAAACTGCGCAATGCCTCGACCCCAACTCCGGCCTCTTCAGCTGCTGCGACTTGCTTGGAAAAGGGATTGTCCAATAAACGCACCGGCGTCAAGTCTTTGAGACGTAAAAGCGTTTCTCCCTCCCCGGCTTCTAAAATGCGCTCTTTGAATGCGCGGTGGGCCGACGATTCAGGTGTCGCCACAAAGCGACTTCCTATTTGTACACCCTCCGCTCCCAAGGCAAAGGCTGCGAGCGTGGTTCGGCCATCATGAATTCCTCCAGCAGCGATGACCGGAATTTGGAGTGCATCCGCAACTGCGGGGACCAGACACATGGTGGTCGTTTCTTCTCTTCCATTGTGACCGCCTGCCTCAAACCCTTCGGCGACTACGGCATCCACCCCAGCCGCCTCGGCTTTCAAAGCAAACTTCACGCTGCTGACCACATGGACCACACGAATGCCCTTCGCTTTGAGCACTGAAGTCCATTTAGACGGGCTTCCCGCGCTCGTAAATACAATCGGAACACCAAGCTCCACAATGGTCTGCATGTGCTCTTCTATGGCCGGATAAATCAAAGGGACGTTTACAGCAAATGGCCGATCTGTTGCAGCCTGGCATTTCACTATTTGGTCGCGCAAGACTTCGGGATACATGGATCCCGCTCCAATCACTCCCAAGCCTCCCGCGTTTGAAACCGCACTGGCGAGTTCCCAACCGCTGCACCAAATCATTCCTGCTTGAACTACGGGCCATTGCACTCCAAAAAGGGCTTGTAGACGGTTCATCGTTGAAAGAGTTTGAGGTTGTCCTGTTCAACGGCCGGGTTCCGGACTTCCGTATTGAAAAATGTGCGAGACTTCTCTGATTGCACTTTCCATTCCGTAAGACCCACATTCAGCGCAATGCTTAAGCCTTGCAGCCAAGCCGTCTGATCCAATGGCCAATCCCATCCCACTCCCTTTGTCTCCAGGTCACGCCATGGTGTGCGATCACTGATCAAAACCGGACATCCATGGGCCCATGCCTCCACAATAGAATGTCCAAAGTTTTCTTGCGTGGTCGACGACAAGAAGTAATGCGCTTTCTGCCAAAAAGGGGCCAATTCCGTCGGAGCCATTCCACCGACAAACTCCACGACGACTCGATCCTGATTTCGAGCCATGGCAACCAATTCCTTTTGATACGCCTCATCCTCAACAGGACCGATAAAGGTCATCTTGATTGGACGAGAACTCGGAGCATTCAGCAGGGCCTCCAGTCCAAAGTGCAGGTTCTTGACGCGGTGAATCCGACCGACCGAAACCACATTCCAATTCTCCGTATCCCTCGGAGATCCCTCCAAAATGCTACCTCCTGGGATATTTTGAGCCACCCGGCAATCCGCATTCATAAACTGTCCCAACACCTCATCTCGCTCCATGGCTGTTGAAGCATGCCAACGCATATTTCGAAACAATCCCGTAGCACGTGCATACGACAAGAACAATCGCTTTTTCAACGGTTTCAAGCTGAGAGCAGCAGAACCCAGCATTCCTCTTGGCGCCAAAACGATCCGCAGATTGCCCCTTTTTCGAGCAGCGCGCAAAGGAATCAACGTAAAGTGTTTCGAAAAGACGCTGTTCAAATGCAACCAATCTGGATTCAGTTCACCCAAGATTTGGGTCCATGCCTTGACATTCCAATTCGATCGGGTCCAATGCATCACCTGAATGCTTCCAGCGCCACATTCGACTGTTTGCCACGTATCCAAAGGGATATCCAAAGGGCGGTCCTGTCCCAAGTCATATGCTCCAGAGATGACCCAAACATCGTACGTATTTGCGAGCAAAGACACCAGATTAAACGTACTTCGTATGGGTCCTCCCGCTCGGAATGCCGGGGGAAACCAGTCCACCGAAACCACGATCCGTTGGCGATTGGTTTCAGACAACCCCATGTCGCTTCATCCAGTTTCCGAGTACGACAAGCATCCAAATACGAGAAAAAGTCCAGCGGGCATCTCCCGCCAGAAAAGCCTCCCAAATGCGGTCAATGTGTTTTGCGTTGATCGAACCCAACCCAGACAACGCATCCAATCCCTCTTCGCAAAGAGGCTTCAATTCGGCACGCATCCATTGCTCCCACGGTAGGGTGAATCCCATTTTGGGACGGTTGACCACTTCTTTGGGCAACAAGTCAGGCAACGCATCGGTCAGTAATTTCTTGGGAGTATGGGGCCACTTCTCCTCATCGGACGCGGCCAAAGCCTCGACAACCAGGTGATGGTCTAAAAATGGAACGCGCACTTCAAGGGCATGTGCCATGGACATCTGATCCGTATCACGCAACAAGGTATGCCCCATATATGTGTGCATTTCTGCCAAACCGACCTTACTCAAAAAAGGCAAATTAAACCCAGCTGTTCCGGGCTCCAAGGCCTGCTGCATCCAACCAAAAACAGCATTGGGATGACGCGCCAAACCTGGAGCAACTTTACGCAAATCCCGCTCCAAAAGCATTTGACGAGATAGCGGGTACGTGTGCTCCAAATCGAAGTAATCGCCCGCTAGGATGTCCGCCATCTTGCGCGCCGTTCCCGTGGATTTAATGGCGGCATAAACTGAGCCAACCAATTTCCTCAACCCCTTGGGCCAAGAGGCAAGCCACCGTTTTTGAACGAGGTCATGGGAACGGATAAATACGGGGTAACCTGCAAACAATTCGTCTCCACCCAAACCACTCAAAGCCACCGTAATTCCCGCCTTTTTCGTTGCTTCGCTCACCACGAATGTGTTGGGTCCATCTCCTGATGGGTGATCCATTGCTGCGAGAGCTGCAGGAACCTGTTCCAAAAAGTTTTCTGCGGTCAATCGAATTTCGTGGTGGTTCGTATTGAAACGCTCTGCAATGAGACGTGAATAAGGGCTCTCATCAAATTCGCCTTCATTGAAGGTGACACTAAACGTTGAGATCTGGTGTTCCGAAACCTCTTGCATCAACCCGACGATTGCGCTCGAATCAATTCCTCCAGACAAAAACGCCCCAAGTGGAACATCGGCGCGCATACGCAACCGGACGGCCTCTTTCAATTGCGTGCGAATGCGATCGGTGCGTTCTTTTCGAGAGGAGACCGGCGGCAATAAAGATGCTTCATGCGCGGCATCCCACCATTTCTCCATCTGCATCTCTTCCCCCTGCAATCGGATCCAATGTCCCGGTTCAAGGAGCTTGACATCTTTGAGAATGGTGCGGGGCGCGTGCACCGTTTGGTACCGCAAATAATCCGCCAACCCGACAGGGTCGTGCTCTCGTTTGACGCGATTCGAAGCTAACAGGCTGCGGATTTCACTGGCAAACAACAACGCACCATTCGACTCCGAATAGTACAGCGGCTTAATTCCGAGGCGATCGCGGACCAGCAACAATTCGCGCTGCTCCGAATTCCACCAGGCAAACGCAAACATCCCGTTGAACCGGTGAAGCGCTGAACGACCCCATTGGTGCAGTGCAACTAAAACCACTTCCGTGTCGCTATCCGTTTGAAAATCGTGGTGCGCTTCGAGCTCAACGCGTAATTCTCGGTAGTTGTACACCTCCCCGTTGAAGACCAAAGCATCACCTGATTTCGCGTCCAAAAACGGCTGATTGGAAGCCTCTTGTGTGTCAATGATGCTCAACCTTTGGTGGCCGAGTACAAGCTCTACATCCGTATCCCAAATACCTGAAGCATCCGGTCCTCGATGGGCCAGAGCGGCATTCATGCCCGCTATCGTTTCACGCGCCTCATCACGCGCTTGTTGACCGGTTAAACCATATATGCCTGTGATACCGCACATATCAGTCTTCGCCCGCTGTGTTTTCTTTCCTTGCCGCCACGATCCCATCCCACCCTTGTGCCTTGAGAGGGGTTTCCATTCCGTTCCGCGTGATCAATAGATGTTCACTAGGGTCTTCCGTAATGTGGCCAATGACCGAGAATTTTGGGTGGTTGTGCACCTTGTCATAATCCTCCTGGCTGATGGTGAACAAAAGCTCGTAATCCTCCCCTCCGCTCAACGCGCAAAGTGTCGGGTCGAGGTTGAATTCTCGGGCCGTCTCATACGTCTCTTCGTGGACAGGGATCTTCTCCTCAAACAACTTTACACCACATTGAGAGGCCGTACACAAGTGAAACACCTCCGAGGCCAAACCATCTGAAATATCAATCATGGAAGTGGGCTTCAGCCCCAAATCGGCCATTTCTTGGATGACATCTGTTCGTGCTTCTGGCTTGAGCTGCCGTTCCAAAATGCCTTCGTGACCTTGCAGTTCTGGCTGGGTCGTAGGCGCTGATTTGAAGACCTCTTTTTCTCGCTCAAGGACTTGAAGACCCATATATGCTCCGCCCAATTCTCCGGTAACAACCAACAAATCATTTGCCTTTGCGCCGGAGCGCGAAACGATGGAATTGGAATCTGCCATGCCAATGGCCGTGATGCTCAGTACCAATCCTGCCTTCGAAGAGGTGGTGTCTCCCCCCACTAAATCCACTCCATACACTTCGCAGGCTTTCAAGATTCCAGCGTACATCTCATCCACTGCTTCAACAGAAAACCGGCTACTCAAAGCCATGGAAACTGTTATTTGCGTTGGCAAAACGTTCATCGCACAGATGTCCGAAAGGTTGACAACGACGGCTTTATAACCCAGATGCTTTAGCGGCATGTAAGACAAATCGAAATGAATGCCTTCGCACAACATGTCCGTTGATACGACCACTTTGCGATCTCCGCTGTCCAAGACAGCGGCATCGTCTCCAACACCAACTAAAGTTGACGATTGACGATGTTTCAAGCCTTCGGTCAATCGACGAATCAACCCGAATTCTCCGATTTTTTCTATCTCCGTACGTTCCATGCGTCAAAGTTACCCAATCCCAAGCAGAACCGGTCGTCCCAAACGCTATGGGGTTCGGTCAGTTGGAAGCGGGTGGTGCAGCTGAAACCAGTTTGATTTTACCGGCGAAATGCAATGGCATCCCAGCAAATGGATGGTTGAAGTCAACGATAACAGAATTCAATTGAACTTCTGCAACAACTCCAATCATTTCTTCGCCGTCCTCTGTCTCCATTGGAACAACTGAATCCACTTCAAAAATGCTTTCATCCAACTCCCCATCTACGATGAAAGCTGATTTAGGTACCTCAACAAACCCTTCTGGATCCTCAGGACCGTATGCATCCTCTTCAGAAAGCACGAATTCAAAGGAATCTCCTCCTTTTTTACCCATCAATGCGGCTTCAAAAGCAGGCAAAACCTCATCCTGTCCAATCGTAAATCCAAAAGGGTCCTCAGCCGGACACACCTCCAGTTCTTCTCCTTCAGGGCCGTCTTCGCGAAGCACATAGGTGATTTCAACGTAAACACCATTTGAGATATTCAATTCCTTCATACGGCGAAAGTAGTCAGTTGAAGTAAATTGCCGACATGACCCATCCCAATCCTTTTCACTTGCTGCGTTTTTTGCTGATTTGTGCCGGCGCTTTGGTCTTCCAACCTGCCATCGGGCAAGAAAACATGGATGATCAACGGCCTCTTCGATCGCCTCGGGTTTTCAACCCCGTCCCGTGCCACCATTATCGGCACGCCCGCGCACCCCGAACAGAGGAAGCCCCAGCGGCGCCAAGATGGATGCTGAATTACGATATGAGTGAATCCATTGCGCGGAGCGATTCGTTTGATGTGGCGACCTACGCGCTCGATCTGGATGTGACCGAATACAATCTGCACCAGCTCACAGCTCACGCCACCATCGGCTTCAACGCTCTCAATTCCGAAGCGACCGACCTGTGGTTTGATTTGGTTGAATTGACCGTTGATAGCGTGCATCTCAATGGCATGGCCATCGGTTTTGAACAAGGTGAATTTCAATTGCACGTGGATGCTCCGGAATTGGGGTGGGAAACGAACAGCACGTATGAATTGGAAGTGTGGTACGGCGGGATTCCCTACCAAGACCCGTATTGGGGAGGCTTCTATTTCGTGAGCGATTACATCTACAATTTGGGCATCGGCTTGACGACCATCCCTCCCAATTTTGGAAAGGTGTGGTATCCGTGTTTTGACAACTTTGTCGAGCGCGCCACCTATACCTACAACGTGACAAGCGCCGGAGGACGCACCGCTCACTGCCAGGGCACTTTCCTCGGGGAGACGCAACTCGGAGGCGACACAGTGACACGGAGTTTTAATTTGGCGCATCCCATTACGACGCATCAATCGGCCATTGCAGTCGCTCCCTATGTTGATTCCAACATGGTGCACATGGGAGCGTTTGGAGAGGTTCCCATTCGCTTGACTGGAAAAGCGGAACACATCAACGCAATGGTCACAAAATTCCAAGAACTGGGATCCGCTATTGACGCCCTAGAGTATTGGTGGGGACCGTATGCATGGGAACGTGTGGGATATGTTTTGACGACGGATGGTGCCCTGGAAATCCCAACCAACATCGCCTATCCGCAATTCATGGTCGGCGAAGGATTGGTGCAGAATGGGGATCTGTTTAGCCATGAATTGGGCCACCATTGGTGGGGTGATTTGGTTGCCCCTACTCTTCACAACCACATGTGGATCAAAGAAGGACCGGCCGAATACAGCTCCCACTTGTTCGTTGAGTGGAAAGATGGGCAGGAGGCATTTATCGACGTGGTGAAGGACAACCAGTTGTACGTGCTAGAAGAGACTCATCTACAAGACGATGGTTTTCACCCACTATCCCCGATGCCGGATGAGCACATTTATGGGCGGCACACGTATTACAAAGGAGCTTCCATCCTGCACAATCTGCGCGCTTATCTCGGGGATGAATTGTACCGCAGTGCCATGCAATCGGTGTTGGCGACGCACATGGATAGCCACATGGATGCAGCGGTGTTTGAATCCACGTTGGAAGACATTACAGGAGTGGACATGACTCCTTGGTTCGAAGCTCAGGTCTTGCAACCGGGGTTTTCCACATGGCTCATTGATTCAACCGCTCAAGCCGCTTCCGACATGTCCACGACCTTGTTCCTCCAGCAGAAATTGAGGGCGTGTGAGAATTATCACAACGCGGAACCTTTGGACGTGACTGTTTGGGATGCCGATTGGAATCGCTACGACACGCAGATTGGCGCAAGTGGGCAAACCGATGTGATCACCATTGATCATCCCGGCATCACAGATCCTGTGTTGTTCGCGTTGAACGCCAATGGCCGTTTGAACCAGGGCCGCATGGACTTCACGTATACCATCAACGATACGGAGGGAATTCAAAATCTACCTTGGGTTGCAATGCGGGTGGGATGCGATGTGATGCCTGAAGGCGATTCAGCTTTGGTGCGCATTGAACACCATTGGGCCGCCCCGGATGCGGGACCCGTTGAGCCTTATGTCGATGAACTCAGCACCACCCACTTTTGGACTGTTGGTGGCATCTGGCCTGCCGGTGTTTTGTTGGACGCTCGGCTGCAGTATTATGGAAACAACGCCGATCAGCTGGATTTCGAATTGTACGGAAACACAGAAGAAAATGGTTTCTTAGCGTGGCGACCTGACGCAAGTGCTGCATGGCAAGAGTGCTTGGATTACGAATGGCAACCGGGGTCTTTAACCAATGGAGCAGGCTTGTTCCGAGTATTGAATTTACGCCAAGGGCAGTATGCATTTGCCAAGGGAGATGTGGCGGCGGACGTGTCCACATTGGAGCCAAATCAAACCCTACAACTTTGGCCCAACCCTGTTCAGGAAACCTTGAATTTACAACTCGAACAACCGGTTGAATCCGTGCGGATCACCGATGCTTTGGGGCGCACTGTATACAGAATGCAACTGACAGAAAATCAGAAAACCCTCGCCATTCCTGTCCAACGATTGGAAGCGGGTTTGTATCACATCCTTCTTCCCACAGGAACAACGCAGTCCTTCATCAAGAATTGACCGGTCGTCTCGAGACAACGCCTTTTCCTGCCAGCCAAACACAGTTTCCATCGGGTGTAAACCTCACGGTATAATAGCTAGAGTCTTGCTCTGTTACCCATGTTTTGCCTCCGTTTTGAGAACGGTGTATGCCAGGAATTCCCACAGCCCAAATGCCTTGTCCGGCTGTATTGGGTACAAATTGAACAGATGAACAGTAGCCCGGTCCCTCATCTGGGGTGAGAAGTTCCCAACGTTCTCCTCCATCGTGCGTCACAATTTTATTTGCGGCATTGTCTGACATGGACTCCCAGTCTCCTCCCCAAGCGATGCCATGCTCGGCATCCAACATGTCCACACTGAACATCCCTGTCATGGTTCCGCCTTGCACAATGGGGGTGGTGAACACCTCCCATGTGTGGCCGCGATCTGCAGAATAGAAAATCCGAGAGGCCATTCCGCCGGTTGCAATCCACACTGCGCTATCGGACACCGCGATGTTGCCGTTGGATGCGGCAAAAGCCGCTTCGCCCTCCATCGCTTCAGGGAGCTGTTCACACGGGATTTTTTTCCACGAAGCGCCTCCGTCTTGGGTGAGGATGATGCTGAGACAACCGTCAATCGCATCGCCCATAGCAATCCCATTCTCGTCATCCCAAAACGCCATGCTGTCGTAAAAAACATCGGGGTGATGCTCCGTATACACTGAATCCCAATGAACTCCTGAATCGGTGGTTCGGAAGAGCACGGCTGGATTGGAAATGGTCAGTGCGTGAACCGCCCTTCCTGTTGCTGCAATGGACCGAAATGCAGGCAATGTTCCGTCGACGAGTCGCAGGGTGTCCTGGCTCCAAGTTGCCCCTCCATCCATCGTAAATCCAACGATTCCATTGGCACCTGCGTACCATATTTCTTGATCACTGACTACCTCCAAAGCCCGAATACTCGTGCCCATTTGCCACGTATTCGACGTGCAGTTTTGGTCAATCTTTTGATCCGAATTCGGAACGGTGCATCCCGTAAAGACCAGTAGGGCGACAAATAGCGCTCTCATGGTGTGGAAGGTTCTTCAGCTGCAACAAGAACCGGATTCAAATTCAGAGAACGGACCGCCGCTTCCACTTCCCGCATGTATTCCCGCTTATCGAAATAAGGAGCATAGGCATAGCCTTCAACGGTGATCAATTGACCACTCTTTTCATCAAACGTCGTTAAACTGTAAAACGGGCCGCCCATGTAGTCGTTTTGCATTTTCCAAAGCCCCCTCAATTCAGAGGCAAATCCTCCCTTGAATACGACCTCCTCATACGACGGCACGTAGCGCATCTCCGTGGTCATATACGAGCCAGGAGTTGGGCCGCTCACGTTTTTCCTCAACACCGCATTCCGCTTGGATAGTCTCGCCTGCATAGAGAAGAGAGAGTCGCTTGTATAAGGCTCGGTGTAGATCAAATATCCCTGCTGAACATCATGGTTGTCTCCACCTTTCAATCGCGTGAGTTGCCGATCAATCCAACCAAAATCCTCTAGTTTCTTTGCCCACCGCGCGTCACGAGGAACGATCAACTCAATCCCCATCCACTCCACCAGTTCCTTTTGAATGACCTCGTTCTTATCCAAACGAACCAACGCTGCGAAACGCTGCACTTCCGCCCGATGCAACACGCCTAACATGTCCATGCCTTTATCCGCTATGGCCAAGGCCAAGGCCTCTGAATTCCGCGCTTTTCCCTCCATATAAATCTGGTGGCGAGAATACTTCTCTCGGAATATGTTCAATTGCGCCTCCTGCGTGTCTACGCGATCGGCTAACTCCAATTCAAGAACGTTGCGATGAGGTTTCCAAAAGCGGTCAAACGCATCCGGTGTCAAATGCACCAAATCAAACCACGGTTCATATTGGGGGAGCACCGGAAACGGTTGTCCGAAAATGCTTCGAACGGTATCACCGGCAGCGCCTTTCCAGACCGCGTTTGAGCAAACCACCACCAACTCACCCGAAGCGCCTACTTTCCCAGGAAGCGCATACCGCGCGCCCTCTTGACTTCCGCATCCTGCACTCAAAAGCACAGAACAAAAAATCACTGCGCCAAAAAATAGGCCACTAAAGGGAGCGTGGATTTGCATGAATTTTCAGTTTTTGTCCGACCCGAATCATCGTGCCTTTCAAGCCATTCCATTCCTTGAGTTGCTTCACGCTGACCCCATAGCTCGACGCAATGCCACCCAAGACATCCCCGCTTTTCACCCGATAGATCACGGGCTCGGGCACGAATACAATTTTAGGCGTTCGTTCGGGCTCATGGAGAATCATGTCCTTTTGGTAAGCCAAGAAAGATGGAATTAAATTCTGTGGAAGCACAAGGGGCCATTTTTCAGGCGGTCCAGGAATGATGTCCAATCGGAACATCGGATTCAGTTGTGATAGACTCTCAACATCCATGTTCAAATGCGCAGCGATCTGGTCAAAGCGCAGTACCGTATTCACCTCAACGGTATCCAAAGCAGCATACGGTGTGAAGAGCTCAGCTGGGAAAATATTGTGCTCCGCATGGTATTCCATCAGATACAGGACAGCCATAAAAGCCGGGACATAGTTCCGTGTTTCTCGGGGTAAAAAGTACCGGATTTCCCAGAAATTCTTTTTGCCGCCGCTTCTACGAATGGCCTTGTTGACATTTCCTGGTCCGGCATTGTAGGCCGCCAATGCCAAATACCAATCACCGTATTGATTGTACAGTTTTTTCAAAAACACGCATGCCGCTTCAGAGCTCCGAACGGGGTCTCTTCTTTCGTCGATGTACGAGTCGATGCGCAGTCCTTGTCCTCGCGCGGTCGCATACATGAACTGCCACAGTCCTCGCGCACCTGCATGTGAGCGTGCTTTGGGGTTCAGTCCACTCTCGACAACCGCCAAATACTTTAACTCCAAAGGCAGATCATGACGGTCGAGTGCTTCCTCGAATAATGGGAAGTAAAGCGGGACCCTTCCGAGCATGCGTCCTAAATGAATTGGACGATTGGCAGCGTAAAATGCGATCCGTGAGTGTGCTATCGGATTCCACGACAAGTCCATGGGAGATGCTGCGTCCAACACGTGCATGCGCATCTGTATTGTCGCGGTATCTAGCAGCGGTGTTTCTCCCTTTACAAAATCGCGAATGTTCCAAAGCGCAGTATCGTTGCTCGCACAAGCGGTTGCTTGGCACCACTCCAGCCACGAGCTCTCTACAACAGAAAGCTCAACATTCGTGCTCGTTGAATCAGCAGTCTGAGCACCGAGTAATCCCGATACAAGCACTGCAGTCAATACCATTAAAGACCGAATCACGCGTCTTTATTGCCTTCTTTTGAATCCTCTTCTGAATTCGTAGCGTCTTTAAATTCTTTGACCCCCTTTCCTAAACCCCGCATCAATTCAGGAATTTTCTTGCCGCCAAAGAGCAACAAGACAATCAAAGCAATGAGAATAATCTGTCCTGGACCTATGGCTCCCATGATGGCTGTGTTTTGTGCGAAGTTCTAAAGAAAAACCGAATATCAGCATCCCTGCTGAGAAATTACGAATCCTTTTGATTTAACCCATAAAAAGATTATCGATCAATCGAACTGATCCCACTTGCGCGGCGATCACAGCATGACCTTCATTCCACTTTTCTTCGCCAACTTCTTCAAAGGATTCAGCATCGATGATGGCGAGATATTCCAGTTCTAAATCATCAAGACTTTCCAACGCACTGCGCTCTGCTTCCAAATCAACACTTCCCTCAACGGATTCGTTTACAGCGGCTTTCAATCGATTCAACGTACGATTCAATTCCAGCGCGATGATCCGCTCTTTTGGATTCAATCGAACGTTTCTCGAACTCAAAGCAAGGCCATCGACATCGCGAACCAGCGGGCAACGAACGATTTCCAATTGAGCGAATTCGCGCTTGCACAACGTTTCAATTACCGCAAGTTGCTGCAAGTCCTTTTCTCCAAAAAAAGCTTTTTCTGGATTGATAATTTGAAACAACCGTCTCACAATGGCTACGACTCCGTCAAAATGGCCTTTTCTCTTGGATCCCTCGAATGCAGCCGTCAAGGCCCCGTAATCCACGGAATTAGCGTTGGGGACGCCTTCGTACATGTCTTCTGTTTTCGGTGAAAACACCACGTCCACACCCAATGAACGCGCCAGGTCTAAATCCGCCTGCATGGCATTCGGATACGCTTTGAAATCGTGTTGATTGTCGAATTGAGTTGGATTCACGTAAATGCTCAACACGACTACATCCGATGCGTTTCTTGCATGACTGATCAACGTGCCGTGACCTGAATGCAAGGAGCCCATTGTCGGAACGAAACCAATTATTTCGTTTCGACCCTTGATTTCGCTCAATCTCTCTTTGAGCTCTTTCGACGTGTAGAATATCTCCATAAGCGCTTCAAAATGCCTGATTTTAACAGGGTTTTACTTGATTTATACCTCAAAAAAACGTATCTTCGTTATTCCTCCTTTTCAACTTTAACCTGGCCGATATGAGCAAAGCTCGGATTCTCTACATTTCGCAACACATTGTTCCTTTCCTGCCAGCGACTCAAATGAGTTCAGTAAGTAGGAATCTACCACAAGGGGTTCATGAAAAAGGAAGGGAAATCCGTGTCTTCACTCCGCGATTTGGAAAGATAAATGAGCGTCGGCATCAGTTGCACGAAGTTATCCGATTATCTGGGATGAACCTCATGGTAGACGATACCGATCACCCTTTGGTGATTAAGGTCGCGTCCATCCCGACAGCTCGAATGCAAGTATACTTCATCGACAACGATGAATACTTCAAGCGCAAAGCTGTATTGCATGATGGAGATGATAAGATGTTTCCAGACAATGACGAACGTGCTTTGTTCTTTGTTCGCGGTGTTTTGGAGACTGTGAAGAAATTGGGTTGGGCTCCAGATATCATCCATTGCAATGGCTGGATGACCAATGTTGTTCCTGTTTACCTCAAGCAGCTTTTCGGTCAAGATCCTTATTTTGCCCAAAGCAAGGTTGTTTGTAGCATTTATGACGAAGGTTTCGAAGGCTCATTGAACAAGCGCATGGCTGAAAAAATGGTCAAGGACGGGATCTCTGCAGAGACTGTTGAAGGCATGCAAGATCCTACGTTTGACGCCCTGAATCATTTGGCAATACAACACGCTGACGGGTTAATTGTTGGGTCCGAGGATCTCAGCGATGAACTGCAAGACGCTATCAAGAGTGCCGGTGTTCCAACGCTTTCTTACCACGGTGAGGAGGGGTATGTTGGAGAAATAAACAATTATTACGATACGATTCTTGAGGGAAAGGCTGAGACTGTCCCGGAATAACGGAACTTCGCACCATGTTGAAGTTACGTGCTGGTTTTCTCGCGACAGTCATGGCATGCCTATTGGGATTCGCCACCCTATCCAGTTGCAATCGACCTGAAACAGAGGTTGGATTGGACTATGCACAGGATGATTTACTTGGATTAAGTCAAACTGACACCCTCACATTGCGCTGCAGAACAGTGCGAGAGGATAGCTTACAGTCCAACAGTTTAAGCACCGCCGTGCTTGGACGCATGTATCACCCCGATTTCGGGTGGCACACCGCCGGGTTCGTAACCCAGTTCAGATTAAGTGCTCCAGACATCGACTTCGGTTCCAACCCTCAAGTGGACAGCGTCTACTTATCCTTGCGCTATACAGGGGATTCATACGGACAGCTCTCTCCGCAGCACATCAACGTTTATCAGCTCGAGGATTCCTTGCAGTTTGATTCGACGTACTATTCGAATCATGTATTCGCACACTCCATTGAAAACCTCGCAGATCCAGAATTTCAGCCCATTCCGCTGAATCAAAATCAAACGTTGTACTTCGCAAATGATACTGTGAATCCAGAGGTTCGTGTTTATTTAAACGATGCCTTTGGACAACACATTCTTGAGGCCGGAACAGACGTCTATGATTCAAATGAAGCCTGGAATTCTTTTTTCCATGGCTTGCACATTGCACCGGACCCTTTCATGGGGGGTGAAGGGGCTGTTGGTATCGATATGATCAGTGGATTGAGCTACATGCGGATGCACTACCACAATGATGCTGACACAGCATATTATGATTACATCATCAACCCTTTAAGTGCACGGTCTAACCTGTTCACTCACGAATGGCAAGGTCCATTTCAAGGACTCTCTGAATCCTTCATTGATGAGGTAGAAGCTCCCCTTCTTGGTGTTTTCTCAGGAGCAGGATTGAAGACACAAATCACGCTACCTCATCTTGCGGAGTGGAAACAGGTCATCGGAGAAAACAGTGCCATCCATAAAGCTGAGCTCTGGCTACCGGTGGATCCAAGTCACAACGACGCGCGCTACCCCATTCCCAATCAACTCTTCATTCTAACGGAAAACGCTTTGGGAGAAGTCATCTCTACACCCGACCAAAGTTCAATTGGGTTGAACATCAATGGGGATTACGATGCGGGAGAGCAGGCTTATCGCTTCAATATTTCCCAAACGATGCAGCGTATGCTCAATGGCGAGTTGGATAGTGACCTCTTGCATGTTGTCGCATCTCGCGCAGGCATCTCACTTCAAGGGGTTGCGATCAATGGTCCCTCAGTAGCATCAGGAGACTCCATCCCACGACATGCCCGATTGGTTGTCACTTGGAGTGATTGATACAACACGTTAAAACGGCAAAACTATGTGCGGAATTGTTGGTTACATCGGTGAAAAGGATGCCTTTCCCATTTTAATAAAAGGACTACAACGTCTTGAATACCGCGGGTATGACAGCGCTGGAATTGCGCTGTTGGATGGTGACGGTAAGTTGAATTTAGGGAAAAAGAGAGGGAAGGTCTCGGACTTGCTGGAACACATTGGCTCGGATCATGCCTTGCACGGTTACGCTGGAATTGGTCACACACGTTGGGCCACTCACGGACCGCCCAACGACATCAATGCCCACCCCCACCAAGCACGATCAGGAAGTTTGGCTTTGATCCACAATGGTATCATTGAGAATTACCAGACCATTCGAAAAAGCTTGGAAGCCAATGGCCACACCTTCATCAGCGATACTGATACCGAGGTATTGGTTCACTTGATTGAGGAGGTTCAAAAGCGTTCAAATTCGACCATTTGCGAGGCCGTTCAAATTGCCTTGAAAGAGGTGGAGGGTGCGTATGCCATTGTCGTCATCGATGAGAACGAACCCGAGGTGTTGATTGCTGCACGAAAATCCAGCCCATTGGTGATCGGCGTGGGAGAAGAAGGTGAGCACTTCGTTGGATCAGATGCTACCCCCATCATTGAGTACACGAACAACGTAATCTATTTGGATGACGAAGAAGTCGCCGTGATGCATCGGTCAATGGGGTTGACCATTCGCAACTTACACAACGTGGTAATCTCTCCAGAAATCCACGAATTGGAGCTGCAAATCGAAGAGTTGGAAAAAGGTGGCTACGAGCATTTCATGCTCAAGGAAATCTTCGAACAACCACGGTCCATTTTCGATTCCATTCGGGGAAGAATGAGCCTCCAGCGCGGCGAAATTCGCATGTCCGGCATCGACGATCACTGGAACAGATGGGCAAAGGCTGAGCGGATCATCATCATCGCCTGCGGCACAAGCTGGCACGCAGGTCTCGTGGCGGAATATCTCTTTGAGGATCTCGCTCGCATTCCTGTTGAAGTTGAATATGCTTCTGAATTTCGGTATCGAAATCCTGTCATACGCCCCACGGATGTCGTCATTGCCATTTCCCAATCTGGTGAGACCGCGGACACGCTTGCCGCCATTCAATTGGCTAAGTCCAGCGGAGCTCATGTCTTTGGCTTGTGCAACGTGGTCGGATCGAGCATCGCTCGCGAAACGGATAGCGGTGCGTACACCCATGCCGGTCCTGAAATTGGCGTAGCGTCTACCAAGGCCTTCACCGCACAAGTCGCCGTTCTGACTTTGATGGCCATGTTGGTTGGAAAACGGAACGGGAATCTCTCAGCCAAACACTTCAGTCGACTGCTTGTCGAAATCAATTCCATTCCTGAGAAGGTGGAGACTTTACTGAAACAGGATGGGGAAATTCAAAAAATCGCACGGGCTTTTAAGGATTCTACCAACGCCCTTTATTTGGGCCGTGGATACAACTTCCCGGTTGCTCTTGAAGGTGCCTTGAAATTGAAAGAGATCAGCTACATCCATGCCGAAGGATATCCATCAGCAGAAATGAAGCACGGTCCGATTGCTTTGATCGATGAGCACATGCCTGTTTTCTTCATCGCTACTCTCGATGACGTTTACGACAAAGTGGTTTCAAACATTCAAGAAGTCAAGGCCCGTGGCGGCCGGTTGGTCGCGCTCGTTTCCAAGGGCAATTCAGACTTGAAAGAGCTCGCAGAGTTTGTGATACCCATCCCGAAATGCGATCAAGCCCTGGCCCCATTGTTGACGACCATTCCATTGCAATTGCTGAGTTACCACATCGCGGTATTGCGTGACTGCCACGTCGATCAACCCCGGAACTTAGCCAAGAGCGTTACGGTGGAGTAGAATACCGGTTTAGCGATTCGTTCCGCAATGTCTTTCACCCGATATTGATCATCAAATCGCACGTTCATGAGCTACATCGAAAAAACATTGACCACCGGCGAAGAGGTTGTCTCCATCTTTTCCATCCATAAGCTCTTCTATGTGATTCCTGCTCTGACATCACTGATTCTGATCGGAATTCCTGCCTTTTTCAAACTCATATTCACAGAATATGGCCTCACCAATAAACGCGTGATTGTAAAAACTGGTGTCATTGGCCGAAGCACAGAAGAGTTGAATCTCACTAAAGTGGAAACAGTGGAGCTTCGCCAAACCATTCTTGGGCGCATCTTTGGGTTTGGTGATGTTGTGCTCAGCGGGACTGGAAACAGTACGCTTGTTTTCAAAAACGCTTCCAATCCGATTGCGGTCAAAAAGGCCATCGACAACCAATTGATCTGACTGCTTTCAAGATTTGGTGAGATTGCGTCCAATCTCTTCCAACCCTTCCAACAATCCCTTCATGTCCTCATCGTTGGTCAAGGGGTTTTGAAATGTGCACCGGAGCCATGTTTGTCTCCCAAAAACAGTCTTCACCAAGTAATAGGGCCCTTGATCAATCATCTGCCGGCGCAGTGCGTCGTTGTCAAAATCCATTGATCGAAAGCAGACAATGTTGGAGTGGGGGTGACTGAAGAGTTCCCATCTCGGCCGTTGATCCACTTTCAAAGCAAAGGATTGCGCGTTCTCGATGAGCCGATCAACCAGGCTCTCCCACAGATTCGGTCCGTGGTTTTCCCAAATGCCATAGACCGCTGCACTGAGCATGCGCTTGGTGCATTCAAACGTGCGCTTGCTGAAATTCCACCACTCTTCCTCCTGGGATTCGTAGAGGTAATTCGCTTCGTGAGAAAACGCCGCATATCCGTCTTGTCCATTGCGGTAAAACAGCCCGGTACACAAGGCTGGAACTCCCAACATCTTGTGGAAGTCCATGGCAATGGAATCAGCGCGTTCCATGCCCTTCAAAACCGTACGATGCTTTTTCGAGAAAATCTGGGCTGCGCCGTGGGCGCCGTCCACATGAAACCACATGTCATGCTGTGCAGCAAAATCAGCCATCATCTCCAAATCATCAAACGATCCGGTCGACGTCGTACACGCGCTTCCCACGATGGCCAATACTTCAAACCCCCAATTTTTGGCTTCTTCATATGACTCCAACAGGGCCTTCCCGTCCATCTGATGCTGTTCATTCGTGGCCACTTTAAAGATGCCCCCATCTCCCCAGCCCATGACCTGAGCCGCACGCGCCACGCAATAGTGTGCCTGATCGCTGACCAAAAGCGCACAGGGCTTGCTTGTGCCATCTCGCCAGGCGTTGCCAGGATAACGCCGCTGTCGCGCCGCTAGAAGCGCCGTTAAATTAGCCAAGGTGCCGCCATGACATAGCACGCCATTGGCCTCTGGACCAAGCCCCATGAACTCAGCAATGGATCGCATCACCGCCTCCTCCATTGGGGACGATGCTGGACCCATTTCATCGATGGCCATGCCGTTATTCAAAAGTGAGGTGGTGGCCTGCAACCAAGCGAGCTCAGGAAACGGCACTGCCACTTGGTGTCCTGCGTAGCGAGGATCATGCAATTTATTCGATCGATCCACCATCCTTTCGATCAGGTCCTTTCGAATGAGACCCGTGTCAGAAACGTCCTTCGGTCCTTCCAGTTCCAATTGCCACTGAGCCAATCGCTCTTCTGGCGACCCCTGTGGCAAGACGCGGTCAAACTCACGGGACCAAGCCGCTTCTAGGTATTGAGCCAATTGTTTCTGAACAGATTCACCGCTTTGTTCGAAGTCTTTGAGGCGATAATGATTGGCCCAATGAGAACGATCCGACAACTTAGAAAACTCTTCCATGAGTGAAAGTTCGCAGGTATAAGGCGGAATTCGGTGTTTTTTCCGTTTCTTGCATTCGAAATTTAGAAACACAACACACTATCATGAAAAAACTCATGTTCACACTTGCGCTTTCAGCGCTGGTAACAATGGGCACTCAGGCCCAAAAGCAGATGGGAGATGAGCACAACATCGAGGTGAGCTTCACCCCGTTCTCAGGCAGCCCTATTGACGGATCGACTATCAAGTATCGAAACTTCTTGGAAGACAACCGCGCGATCCGTTTGTCTTTGTCCATTTCTAACTCCAATGATTTACACGCATACGCTCAGGATGGAGAGTTAGACGCAGCAGATCCTGTGAGCCCACAATTGAACATCACAACCAAGACTTCCTCTTTTGGCATCTATCCTGGTTATGAGCTTCACTTTGACGGTACAGACAACTTGTCTCCATACTTCGCTTTTGAAGTGCCCATCGTTTTGGGCAAGCGCACTGACACAAAGGATTTCTGGTCAGCAGGTGAAATCGACGATATAGGTGAGCCTGAAGATTTTATCATTTGGGAGTTGCAAAACGAGCAGGGCACTAGGTATCTTGGTTTGAACCTTTTGTTCGGAGCGGACTACTACTTCTCTGACGCGATCTATCTTGGTTTTGAGGCTGGCATTGGTTTTGGAAAAACAACCTTCGGAAATCACAGCATCACAACAAACAACTTGACTGCTTTCAACATGGAGTTCAACAATGCGACCTTCACTGAAGACGCAGGCGCAGAACTCATGGGTGAGTTCGTTGGTGAATTGCCTTTTAGCGCCCTTGGAGAGAACGAACTTGACATTTATTCCGAATACTTCGAGAACGCCGAGGATGGCGTCGATCCATACTACTCGGGGCCGAATCACATCTCCAACACCACATTGGGCAACATGTTCCAAGGTGCGTTGCGTGTTGGTTTCTTGTTTGACTAAACGATTTGCACGTATTTTAAAGGCGACTCCTATGGGGTCGCCTTTTTTTTGCTCCAATAAATTCGCATGCAACTATCCATTCATTTCGAGGGCGTTGACTTCACTTCAACTGGCGATGCGCCCGTCGATCTCAGTTTAGCTTTTCAAGAAGCCGGAGGCCCCAGTGCTTGGTACGTTGAGCCCATGCAGGTTGAGCCTGTCCGAGCAAATGGGTTTCTTGGCTCAGTCGCAGAAGGTGGTGATGTCAATTTTCGGGATGTGACGTTCAATCCACACGGAAATGGCACCCATACCGAGTGTGTCGGGCACATTTCTGAGGCAGCTCACTCTGTGAACAGAATCTCGATTCCCCCTCTGATGCCGTGCTTGGTCGTGTCCATACAGCCAGAGTTCAAAAATAAAGACCACGTCATCACGGCCAAGGCGCTAGAATTGGCTTCAGGCAGCTATTGGGGTGACCAGGCCATACCGCCAGCCCTTGTTCTTAGAACGCTCCCTAATAGCCCTGAAAAGCGCTCTAAAAACTGGTCCAACACCAATGCTCCCTACCTAGAAGCTCCGGCGGCTCAATGGTTGGTTGATCGTGGAGTCGAACATTTGCTATTGGACTTGCCCTCTGTTGATCGTGAGCAAGATGGCGGTGCCCTCGCTGCACATCATATTTTTTGGCAATGGGCCGCAAGTCCGAGAGAGCAGGCCACCATTACCGAATTCATCTTCGTTCCAGATACATTGAAGGATGGATTGCACTTGTTGAATTTACAAACGGCTCCATTCGAATTGGATGCTACACCGAGTCGGCCGGTGATCATCCCCTGTTCTTAAGTTATCGGTTGTTACAACGATCAATTTCGATTGCGACGAATGAAACGTTGGGCCAATTCGCGTTGTTCAATGTCCAAAAGCCAATTGGATCATTAAATCGAGCTGGCACCGACCCCTCCGCCTTGCAATGCACATTCTTGCAACAAATCGAAATGCACTTGACGCTATTCCGGCCATGCTTCGGACCCCCGATTTTAAAAAACTCAAAATTCAACCTTTGGAAACCAAAGACTAAACGTAGTCAAATGACCGTGGTCCTTGGACACGCCAATAGACCCTCCTAATTGGTTTACTACGGATCGTGTAATTGTCAAACCCAAACCCGCTCCCTCTTTTTTCAACGTGAAATGCGGCTGAAAGACCTGTTCTAGCTGAGACTCTTCGATTCCTGAGCCGTTGTCTTGGACTGTGATTTGCCATCCATCATTTCGATTCTCACAGACAATGCGAATGACCTTGTTCGGTTGGTCAACCATTGCTTGTATTGCGTTAGAAATGAGGTTGTTGAAAACTCGAAGCAGATGGGGCATCGAACCCCTCACAACGACATGATCTCCAAAACCTTCGACTTCCCAATGAATGTGGTCATCTCCAATTTGGAAGAGGCCCGTGACCTCCTCAATCACGCTGGACAGATTGACGGGTTCTAAATCTTGAATTCCGATATCCGCCAAAAGGGAAAAGTCCTGAGCGATTTCAGCCAACACATCAATTTGCGTCGAGGCTGTTTTGCAAAAACGTTTCAAGCGAGCGTCAAAATCTGGACTTTGGTCCACCCATGAACGCTCCAATTGTTGTACGCCCAATTTGATTGGGGTCAATGGGTTTTTAATCTCATGTGCGACTTGCATGGCCATCAAGCGCCACGCTCCCTCCCGTTCCTTTTGTGCCAACTCCCCTATCGTCTTTTGCAAATGCCTTAAGAGCGTATTGTATTCCTCAACCAACCCTCCAATCGCGTCGGATTGTTGGTATGCAATAGGAAGTTGTTCTTGGGTGGGGTCAAGCTCACTCATTCGATCGCGTATGAGTGTCAAGATTCGAATCAGTCGATTCGAAAGAAGCGCAGCAATGAGCGCACCTCCCAATATCAAAACCACGTAGAGTGGAGCCAACTGAATCAAGAAGCTTTTAAAGTCTCCTGTTTCTACTGTGCGTTTTTCATAGCGCACTTGCGCTATACCGACCACCTTGTCTTCAGAGTTTTTGACATTCCAGTATGCCAACACCACTTGACCTAAGTCCATGCGTTCAACACTCTCCGCAGAATGACCCAATGGGGAGAGAATCGCGTCTGGCAAGCGCATATCAGCCGCTTCATTTGCTTCAACAGAGGATTGCGTTAGCAGCCTACCGTCCGGCGCATACAATGAAATATCCAAACCGTGGACATCCGATAACTCACAAATCCGATCGGAGAAAACCAACGGAATGTCCTCTGTATAAAATGGTCCGGGTATGCGGTCCAACACATACGTCATGCTTCGCTCAATGGCCGCTTCCTTTCTTAATAGGCGCTGCTCATTGTATTGCGCGTCTTGTCGAACTGCGAATTGCCATGCCACCCAGATCGTGCCCGTCATTGACAGCACCATCAGGAGCAACATCGAAAGAAGTATACGAAAATGAAATCCCATGGCCCGAATCTACGTAGAGCGAACTGGAATCAAACGTCATGCCACAACCCGTGGGGTTGGTTTTATGCACTCAATGCCTCCGACCCCGCTACAATCTCCAAGATCTCCGTTGTGATGGATGCCTGACGAGCCTTGTTGTATGAGATGCGCAAGTCTCGCAGCATGTCACCCGCATTCTCCGTCGCTTGGTGCATCGCTGTCATCCGCGCGCCGTGCTCAGCTGCATTGCTGTCAAGTATGCCCTTATACAACTGCACTTTCAGTGAGCTCGGGATAATTTGCTCTACAATTTCCGCTTGAGAAGGCTCAAATAAATAGTCCGTATCCATAGCGCTCTCATCCTCAGAAGCTGAAGCTACCAGCGGAAGGAAGTTCTCTGTCGTTACATCTTGAACCGCAGCATTTACAAAACGATTGTAAATGATTTTAACGTCATCGTATTGACCATTGACAAACTGGGTCATGATATCCTCACCGATCTTTTGAGCGCGCTCAAAATTGAGGTCATCGTAAATCTTCCACGCGTCTTCGTCAAACCCAACTGCCTTCAATTCACTGCGCTTCAAAAAGGCTTCATACGCCTTCTTTCCAAGCGGCAATACATGGTATTCAACCCCTTCGTCTTGCATCAACGTGTTTGCCGCTTTGATGATGTTGTTGTTGAAACCTCCACACAAACCCCGGTTCGACGTAATGGTCACGATTAAAACCCGCTTTACGTCCCGCTGTTGCGAGTAAACTCCGTCACTGCTATCCAATGAGGCACTTACGTTCGAGAGAACGCCTTGTAACTTCTCAGCATAGGGGCGCATGCGCGTAATCGCGTCTTGGGCCCGGCGAAGCTTCGCTGCGGCAACCATTTTCATGGCCGACGTGATCTGCATCGTGTTTTGCACCGATGTGATCCGCTCCCGTACTTCTTTGAGACCTCCAGCCATGATTCAGATTATGCGTATTGAGCTGTCAATTCGTTCGCTGCCTTCGTCAACACTTCAATTTGAGCGTCTCCATACTTTCCGCTCTTCAGTTCAGCCATCACGTCCTCATGCTTCGAATGCATGTAAGACAAAAACGCTGTTTCAAACTCACCTACTTTGTTTACCGGAACGGCCTTTAACAAACCACGTACTCCGCAAAAGATGATCGCAATCTGATCTTCAACCCGCATTGGGCTGTTCAGATTCTGCTTCAGAATCTCCACGTTACGCTCTCCCTTGTCCAATACTGCCTTCGTAGCGTCATCCAAGTCAGAACCAAATTTCGCAAACGCCTCGAGTTCTCGGTATTGCGCTTGGTCCAACTTCAAGGTTCCAGAAACCTTCTTCATGGATTTGATCTGAGCGTTTCCTCCTACTCGGCTTACCGAGATACCCACATTAATCGCTGGTCGAATACCACTCAAAAACAGATTGGACTCCAAGAAAATCTGGCCATCCGTAATCGAAATCACATTCGTTGGAATGTATGCAGATACATCGCCCGCTTGTGTTTCAATAATCGGAAGTGCTGTCAATGAACCTCCTCCCTTGACCTTGTCTTTCAAAGAGGCCGGTAGATCGTTCATCTGGGACGCAATGCCTTGCTCGCTAATCACCTTTGAAGCTCGCTCCAACAATCGACTGTGCAAGTAGAATACATCCCCTGGGTATGCCTCACGTCCTGGAGGACGACGCAACAACAGGGATACCTCACGGTATGCAACAGCTTGCTTCGATAAATCATCATACACTACCAATGCTGCATTTCCCGTATCACGGAAAAATTCGCCTACTGCTGCACCTGTAAAGGGAGCGTAAAACTGAAGTGGCGCTGGGTCTGATGCTGTAGCTGCTACAACGACCGTGTAAGGCATTGCTCCGTTCTCTTCAAGCATCTTCACGATACCCGCAACAGTCGATCCTTTCTGACCGATGGCTACATAGATGCAGAATACAGGTTCACCCGCTTCGTAAAATTCTTTTTGATTGATAATGGTATCAATCGCGACAGTCGTCTTGCCTGTTTGACGATCACCAATGATCAACTCACGTTGGCCCCGTCCAATTGGAATCATTGCGTCAATCGCCTTGATTCCTGTTTGCAACGGCTCACTTACTGGCTGACGATAGATGACACCAGGAGCTTTACGCTCGATTGGCATTTCGTACAAATCACCCGTGATTGGTCCCTTACCGTCAATCGGCTCGCCTAACGTGTTCACAACACGCCCCAACATGCCATGACCGGCCTTGATCGAAGCAATACGACCCGTTCTCTTCACTGAAGAGCCCTCTTTGAGGTCCCCGGAAGGAGCAAGCAATACAGCTCCCACATTGTCCTCTTCGAGGTTCAATGCAATGCCACGAACCCCGTTGTCGAATTCGATCAACTCACCGGATTCAACATTACTAAGTCCGTAAATTCTAGCAATACCGTCACCGACTTGCAAGACGGTTCCTACTTCTTCCAATTCTGCGGCTGACTTTACGCCGGCCAATTGCTCACGCAATATGGAAGAGACTTCTGCTGGATTGATTTCTGCCATGATAAAGGCGTTTCAGTTTCGTTTGACCGGATTAAAATTCCGGTTCGTAATCGTGGTCATTGATGTGGCGACGGAGAAGTTCAATTTCGCGTTTGATTGATGCATCAATCATGCGGTTGTCCATGAACAATTGGAATCCCCCAATCAAGCTAGGGTCTACTTGTTCTTCCAACTCTACTTCGCCTTCGTGCATTTTCTTAAGCGCTGCTGTAACGCGAGCACGAATCGCGTCATTCATAGGCACAGCAGTCCTCACCTCCGCTGCTTTCACATTCCGCATGTTGCGCAAAAGCCCTAGTGCTTCTTCCATAATGGAAGGCAATAGAGATTCACGGCCCTTGCGAACGAGAATGCTCAAAAAGCCCATTGACAATTCGCCAATGTTGTCTTTGAATACAAGCTGCAGGATTCGCTCTTTCACATCCGGTTTCACAACCGGCGATTTGAGCATGAGCTCAAGCTCTTCTGTGCCTGAGATCGCTGCTTGCATCGTCCTTACATCATCCTCCATCACCTCCAAGACACCTTGCTTTTCAGCAAGACTGTAAAGTGATTTAGCATATCGTATGGATGCACGTGAGGTAGCCATAGTCTTAGTTCAATGGGGATTCGTCAATGAGACGGTTTACCAAAGCTTGCTGTTCATCCGTAGACTTCAGCTGGTCTCGTAAGAGACGCTCGGCAATTTCCAAGGACAACGTACCGACCTCTGCCTTCAATTCGACAATCGCCGCCTTCCGCTCCAAAGCAATGGCATCTTTTGCAGATGCTACTTCTTTGTCTGCTTCTTCCTTGGCTTTGCCTTTGGCTTCAGAAATCATTTTGTCCACCATTTCGCGCGCTTCTCGCAACATGCGATCACGCTCGGCTCGGGCTTCCTTCAACTGGCTCTCATTGCTACTAGCCAATTCCGCCATTTCAAGGCGAACTTTCTTGGCTTCGTCCAATGCGCCGGTGATGGTCTCTTCACGATCACTGAGGGCCTGTAAAATAGGTCCCCATGCGAATCGACGAAGCAACATCAGCACCACAAGGAATGCGATGGACGCCCAGAAGACGGTCCCGAATGCGGGTGTCAGTAACGCTCCCATAGTCTCTTATCCGAGTGCTACAAGCAAGCAGATGATGATGCCGAAAAGGGCAACACCCTCAACCAAGGCTGCAGCTACAATCATGTTAGAACGCAGATCACTGGTCGCTTCTGGTTGGCGTGCCATCGCTTCCAAGGCAGAGCCTCCGATACGACCTACACCAATACCAGCGCCAATCGCTGCTGCTCCTGCGCCAAGACCTGCAAGGCCTTGACCAATTCCGACTTCAAAAAGAATGCTCAACAATTCCATAATGTTGGTTTTTATTGGATGGATTTCAAACTCAATGGTGTGCTGGTTCATGTGTGGCATCACCGAAGTAGATCGCCGCCAGCAGGGTAAAAACAAATGCTTGAAGGAATGCAACAAGCAATTCAAGGCCATACATGAAAATCATAAACAAGGTGGAAAAAACACCCATTCCTGTACCAGCTCCAATCGCCTCACCTCCATTGCCGAAGATGAAAATCAAACTGGAAAAGGCTAAAATAATGATGTGACCCGCCGAGATATTGGCGGTCAATCGAATCATCAAAACAGTTGGCTTCATGATGATGCCAAACACTTCAATAGGAACAAGGATGAGCTTCACAGGAAGCGGAACACCAGGAGGCCACATGATGTGACCCCAGTAGTGCTTGTTTCCGTTGAGGTTCGTCAGCAAGAACACAAGCGTCGCCAAAACAATGGTCACTCCGATCGTTCCTGTAATGTTGAATCCTCCCAGGAAGGGAACCAATCCAAGCAGATTACAGAAGAATATGAAGAAGAATGAAGTCAAAAGGAACGGCATGAACTTATCGGCCTTGTCTCCAATTGATGGCTTTGCAATTTCATCCCGAATGAATAGAATCAAAGGTTCCAACGCATTCGCCATGCCTTTGGGTGCGCTTCCTGGATTCTTTTTGTACTGCGATGCGATGCTACCGAACATCCAGATCATAATGGACAAGATCATCAACATGCCGAAAACAGATTTGGTGATGGACACATCCCAAACACTTAGTTTTTGACCGTTGAAGGCTGCAGAAATAGAACCCGCTGAAGCCAACGCTACGCCCTCTGCATCCACCACGTCTTCTGCATGCATGGTGTAGCTCACCCCCTCCGATGCATCGTAGTGACGATCTCCATGACCGTGACCTTCCAAAGCACTGCTCATAAACACCTTTAACCCATGCCCTTCGATATACAGAATGACAGGTAGTGGAATATGAACGTCACCGAAAAGGTGGATGTCATGCGCATCAGCAATGTGATGAATGATGAAGTCTCCCGCTTTAAATTCTTTACTCTCGGCGTGATCCGCGTGGTCATGGCCTGAGTGATCCGCGTCAGCTTCTTCAGCGTGCGTTGCGTGGTCATGGTCAGCTCCATCTGCGTGGTCATGCGCTGCATGATCCGTGTCTGCTTCTTCAGCATGCGCTGCGTGGTCATGGTCCGCTCCTTCTGCATGGTCAGCATGCCCGTGATCTTGCGCAACAGCAACTGTGCCTGTCGAAGAGACGGCAAATGCAACCAACACAACTAGAGATAAGATCAAGCGATTCATGAAAGTCCGTTCATCAGAATTCGGCGCAAAAGTAGTCAACTAAATCCGTGCTGCATAAAGGAAACTCGATTTTCTTCATCGAAAAGGCACACACCTCAATGTTGATGATTCCTTCAACCATGGCTTATTTTCTGAGAAGACGCTACGAGTAAAAAAGTGTTCGCTGCAAAAGCACCAAATAAGCCCAAGGCAAAAGGAATCCGATGGACGCCGCCAACCGCTACCAGGTAGTAGGTTACGATCGCGAGAGATGTCAACATTTTGGCCGCAGTCGCACCATTTACGGCTGTTACAAACTGCATCGGAGACTTTGTTGCGGCGCGCACGATCCAATGAAACAACAGAAGTGTTAACACCGCATAACCGACAACCAACATTGCCCATGCCCACGTCGATGCAAATTCCGAGAAAGCCGGAATGACATGACCGACAGCGTAAAGACCGAGGTTCACGAGTATGGACGTTTGAATAAAAGCCTTCATTTAGAAAGTTCTCTAATGACCAACCATATTGCGAAAACAGTTCCTAAAACCCCACCAATCAATGTTCCGATCGGTATTTGATGGTTTGACTGCTCATCCCATCTTCTGCCCAACCAAACAAAAAAACCAATGCTCCCGGCCATGGTAAACACCATGCCAGAGAATCTCAGAATTCCATTCCGATTGTCAGAATCTCGCTTTGGAGGGGTTGGCATTGACCTTTTGAGGTCAGACCGCTGCAGGTTGCTGAGCGCGAACCTTGTCCTTCGAACGTGCTGAGTCGCCTTGTGTCTTATCCAAGTTGCGATCTTGTCGCATGTCCTTGACTTTAGAGGCTAGGTGCAAGTTTCCGGTAGCCTGAGCGCCATTCTCAACAGACAATTGTCCGTATTGAATCTCACCGTGGACACGGGCTGTAGACTTCAACACAAACAATTCTTGAACGATGATTTGGCCTTCAATAGCGCCTTCGATTTCACAATGAGCGCAAGAAATATTTCCTTTTACGCGTCCTGACGCGCCGATGACCAAACGTCCTTTAGTGACCAACTCACCTTCAAACGTACCGTCAATGCGCACATTGTTTTCACTTTTCAATACACCTTCAAAAGAGGTGCCTTCAGCAATCCGATTGACCACATGATCTGAGGTCGATTCGTTGCGATTTGATTTCTTAGACGTACCAATCATGAGACAAAGTTAATTCACAAGGTTCATTTTTCAGCCGAATCATTTGGTTCCCTGCAAGTAAACCTCTTCAAACCAAGTGATGTAGCTATCGAGTTCCTTATTCTTGAATAATTCCACGTAATTCTCAGTTGAAATTACAAAGTTCCGATAGCCCGAAGAGTTGATCTCTTTCAAGGCATCGCTGTTGTTATTGAAAACCTCGAAGTAGTCCAGACTGTAGTCCTGACGTATGAAGCTTTTGATCAATACAATTTGAAAATTGCGGTCAATCAGGTTGGCTGTGACCCGCAGCTCTTGGGATTTGTAGTATTCCGTATTGAAGTCCGCGATCGTCGCTCGCAATTCTTCTACGTTTCCACGTCCCACGGGAACCAGCATGCCAAAGTAGTGTTCGAGATAAGGTTTGTGTTCCCAGGGGACATCAACAACCTCCTCTGTTTTTTCCTCCGACTCCTTTGGCTTCTTCGGTCCTCCCTGCCCCAACGCCAGCAACACCTCTTGAGCGTATATTCCTTCCTCTGTTTCCTCACATTCACGAACAACTGTGTTCAACGCATCGTAATACGCTTTTCGATCACCCCCGGCATAAGCACTCAATCCTCCAATACATTGCGCCCGTAACAAGCGATAATGGCACAAATAACTGTTTGTTGGTTCGAACTGTAGAATGTCATTGCACTCCAAAAGGACTTCTTGATAGGCCTTGCCGTAATAGCGCAATAAATGACCTTCGTAAACCAAACGCTGTTCCTCCTTGATCATTTCCTGTTCATCCGCAAACTCCGGATTTTCAATGAGCAAAGACCACTCCGTGTTGGGGTACCGTTCCAAGACCAACGCCGACCAATGTTCCGAGTTGCAGGTCTCGCAAAACGGACTCATGAAGTTTTCCTCCACCTCCCGCTGCAAGTAGGTGCGGTAGAGTTGATAGTATGTCGTTGGGTGAAACTCACTGTCTTCCATACGTTCCACCAATTCGGTCCACGTGTCGATGGCGTTTTCTAAGTCACTCAGCTTCTCCTTATAGTCAAGCCCAGCGTTGTAATACGCCTCCGCGATCATCGCTACCGAGGCTTCCCGTTCGATGCTATCACAAGGCAGTCCTGCTAACAACTCCTCTTCAGAAGGAATCCCAACAACCTCTGTTTCGCCCCCCTGATCTGTTGCTCCCAACCCGCCTTCGCTTCCATCACTCAATTCGCTCGAAAATGCGGCCATCATTTTCATCGACCTTCTCCAATTGTCCTCTAAAATCCGGTCACCCCAAAAGTCTCTAAAGTTCCTTCTCCCAGCAACCCTTAACTGGCTGTTGTAAGGCCACCCCATCCCAGAACCGACATTGCCGGCAGATTCCATCTCCGCGGCGGCGGCCTGCTCGGCTGCAACGCGCTTCCGCTCCTCTTCCGCCTCCAAATCTTCGATAATCTGCGCAATTTTATCATCGCGTTCTTCATCGGTCATGTCACAAATCGCAAGTAGGCTGTCTTGTGTTGAAATGATGACAAGGTTGTCGACCAAATCCGTCAAGTTGTCTGCCATGGCATCTACCTCATCAAATCGCTCGTTATCCTCTTCCATGAAAGTTCGAGCGCTATCATAGTATGCTTGAGCATTGGTATAATCCAAGTCCTCCATGTAGAGGTCGCCGAGTCGCAAATAACTCTTCATCCGCTGGCGGCTGTTGTCCGTATTGGCGAGAAGGGACTCCAATAATAATTCCACCCCGTCATCACGCCGACGTTCTTCCAACGCTAAGGTGGCAAGCGCGTAGAAAATCTGGTCCCGGTAGATTTCGTTTTTATCGTCATCCAGCATGTCATCAAGCAGAACAATGATGGGTTCACTGTTTCCACCACGACGGTCAAATGCCATGGCTTGTTTGATTTTTGAGTAAAACTCCAGCTCATATGGTGTTCTCAAGTCAACGACTTGGTTGTACCGTTCAATCGCATCGAGCGCTTGGTCACTGGCTTCATAACACTGCGCTAAAATGAACAGCGTTCGTGCTTTGTCTTGTTTCTTTTCGGTGTATTGCAATGCCTTTTCAAGCATTGTAATGGCAGCCTCTACGTCATCGTTATTGAGATGGTAAGAGGCGTATACCTGATACACATAAGCGCGGACTGCGGGGTCATCGACTTGGTCAATTTGGGCTGCTTTGATCAAGGTGTTACTCGCACGCACGCGGTCACCCATCGCCATATAAGTTCGCGCCATCCAGGCGTTTGACCAAGCTTGGGCATCCGGGTAATCCAAGGTTCGCACGAGATATTGGAAAATCTCAAGTGCTTTCTCCTCATCACCCTTGATCAAATGCGCACGGGCAATGATATCGTAGTTCTCATCAATCCACTTGTTCAGCTCCGGTCTCTTGAGGTTTTTTTGATCCCGACGGGAAGGTGACATGGTGTGTTTATCCACGACATTGGTGCACTTCTCAATCGCGCGTTCCATCAACGGATACACTTCCTGCGCTGTAGACTCATCCACCGGAGGAAATACAGGCAGGATTTCGTCCCAATTCTCTTCATACCCCTCTTGCAATGTCAACTCAGCCTCTTCCATCGCTTCCATCGCATAGAAGTATCCGTTGAATCGCGCATTGGTGTTGTGGTACACACGGTACATCACGCCATCCCGCGTATTGGAGCAGCCCGAAAGGGACAACGCAATAAGCGCTGCGACAAACGAAAAAAAGAAAAACTGTTTTGACTTGTTCATGACCCGGAGCTCCAACGGAGAATCCGCTAAATTATTCCAAAGAAACTGAGGAATTGCGCAGAAGAGAAGATCTCTTCCGAAGACTTCTATGAATCACCGATATTTGCGCCGTGTCAAAGACCCCGCCCAAGTCCAAACGAACCTGGTGGCTGCAGCCGTTTCGCCTCACTTTACTAGAAGAACAGTCGTTTTCTGAACGATGGCAAATTTCCGTTACCCGATGGGGAGCCTTGATCGCTTTGATGTTTATTCTTTTTTCAATTTGCGGATTGACCTATGCCGTCGTTGCTTGGACGCCACTTCGAGAGAAAATTGTGCCCGGGTATGTGAGTGAGGACTCCCGGCAGCAAGCCATTGTGATGGAAAACCGTGCGGATAGCGCTCTCCTTGTTCTCGAACAAAATCAGCGCTATCTCGGTGTTTTGAAGGCATTGCTTCAGGGTGAGATCCTGGATGTTCCTGGTGAAGTCGATCGTTTGATAGAAGCGGCCGAAGACACCGCTGTTATCCCGCTGCAGGGTTGGCAATTGCCCGAAGAGGATGTGTCGCTTCGGAACCGTGTTGAGGAGGAAGACCGTTTTGTTTTGCAACGCGGACAATCGGATGTTGACCCCAGTCGGAGCATTCCTTACCCTCCAATCCAAGGCACTGTATCGTCTTCGTTTGATGCGGCATCGGGCCATTATGGCGTGGACTTTGTGGCGCCAGAGGGCTCTATTATCCATGCCGTAGATGACGGCGTTGTTGTCCTCGCCTCCTACACGTCCGATGGGGGATACGTGGTGAGTATTCAACACGAAGAAAACCGACTCTCCGTCTACAAGCACAACAAATCATTGCTGGTTGAATCCGGTGATCGCGTGATAGTGGGCGATCCGATTGCAGTCCTTGGAAGCACTGGTACGCATAGCACCGGCCCTCACTCCCATTTCGAATGGTGGGTTGGCGGACAACCGTTAGATCCCGCCAATTGGTTGCCGAATCAACCCGTTCCGATCAATCCTTAAGGAGGATATCAAAATCCACGAGATCAACAAACCGTTGAATTCGTGCGTCGAGTTCTTCTTGGGTCAAATTCATCAAGCGGTCTGTTCCAAACTTCTCACAGGCGAATGAAGCCATTGCGGATCCCAGAACAACCGCGCGTTTCATATTGGTAAACGACGTGTCTCCTGTATGCGCTAGGTATCCGATGAAGCCTCCAGCGAACGTATCGCCCGCACCGGTAGGATCGAGCACCTCTTCCAATGGAAGCGCTGGCGCAAAGAACACCTCATCCTCATTGAACAGCAATGCCCCGTGCTCTCCCTTTTTAATCACGAGTGTGCTCGGTCCCATGGTTAGGATTTTATTGGCCGCTTTGACCAACGAGTGCTCTCCTGACAACTGGCGCGCCTCCTCATCGTTTATTGTTAAGACATCGACTCGCTCTATGACTTTTTTGAGAGGCTCAAGTGCGATGTCCATCCAAAAGTTCATGGTATCGAGCACGACCAGTTTTGGTTTTTGATCCAGCTGATCCAACACACTCGCTTGTACCGTAGGGTCCAAATTGCCCAACATCACAAATGCGGCGCCCTGAGCTTCCTGCGGCACTACAGGTTTAAAATCCGCAAGCACATTGAGCTCTGTGGTCAACGTATCGCGGGAATTCATGTCCATGTGGTATTTTCCTTCCCAGAAAAAACTCTTTTCACCCGCTTTACGCTCCAACCCTTTGGTTTGGACGCCCCGTGATTCCAGTTCTTCAACGAACGATTGAGGAAAGTCATCTCCAATCACTGAGATAATGTGTTGTTCCTTGACAAACTGGCTTGCGCTTAGGCCAATATAGGATGCTGCTCCGCCGACCACTTTACCAGAGGATCCAAACGGTGTTTGAATCGCATCAAACGCTACAGTGCCAACAATAATCAAACTCATGATCTATGATTTCTATCGCCCACTTTCGTCGCGGACGCCGCAAATTTACGCAGTGAAGCATTGGAAAATAGCGCTGCTTTACTGAAACCTTGAGGAGTTGATCATCGTAACCGAGCATCAACCACCAGGCGGATTGCAGAAAAAGTTCTTGCAATTCGTTTGAATTAACGGAAAGCACTATCTTTGCCGTCCGAATATTCCTCCTTAGCTCAGCTGGTTAGAGCATCTGACTGTTAATCAGAGGGTCCTTGGTTCGAGTCCAAGAGGAGGAGCTTCTAAAGCCCTTTGTATCATTGATACAGAGGGCTTTTGCTTTTAGCAGCTATACTATCCCAATGTACTGAAAAAAGTAGCAAACTGCACGTTCACTAGACTTTACTGCCAGCTATATGCCCTTAAATGGGCCGCTAGTGTCCAGAAAAAGCCAAAAAAATGAGAGGTCGTTTGGGGGCTTCTGCACCCCCCTGGATTGAAGCAATCCGATTTTCTTTTTAGACACTTCATCCTAAAGCTACACATCACCCTTATACAGGGTGGTTTCTAGTCATCGAACTTAATGGTTTCAAGAACTGCCATCAAGGGCAGTGTTTGAGGGGTTTATTCCTCGTTCAATCAGCTAAAATGACTCATTGGTTGGTAATGGGTTATATTCGTAATCACCAAATTGACTGAAATGAAGCACTTTATGTCGCTAATCGCGCTCGTGGTCGCAGTGACCGCTGGCGCGCAGGGAACGAGTATTTACGAATATCCGTGGAACCCTGACTCTAATAACGACACATACATTGGTTCAGAAGACTTGATGGGATTGCTGTCAACCTATGGAACGCAATTTGGTCTTCCGCCTGAGCCTTGTGATTATGATGGGACGCCTCTGGAGGAGCTCGTTATTGGCATAACGGATGGTTCGATTGTGTTGGACTCAATGTTCATCGAATATGAGTTGGAAGATGTTTCGACCTACTATATTCTTGGATGCCCTGACCCTGTTACTGACACTCTCATCTTCTCAAACTCGATGATGCTTGATAACTTCAGTGAACAGTCAAGTAGTTGGGACTTTACAGGTTCTGATTCTTATGGAGAGTTTTTCCGGTTCAGGTTCAATTACAACACGTCATCCGGCACTTACTATTGGAGTTGGGAAAATTATGCTCTCCTGCACTTAGGGTTTAATAACGATGGCTTTTTTGCAACACATGTAGCAAGTTCGAGTGCAGTCTCAATTCCTTTTCCCGATGAATGGTATTTTGATGATGACGGCATACACATTGAATCAGGCTGGGACGGAGGTGATTGGGTTTTTTACGCCAACTACCTCCACATCCTTCCATACTGGCACTACGCTGAGTAATTAAATTGACTATGATGCGCTGCCTCAAAGACACCGAATAATGAAAAAGCTACTGACCATACTGTTTGCTTTTGCGTTGGGGTTGAACCTCATTGCGCAGAGTGACACTTGGGATCCCGATTGGGATGGCGATGGCAATGTTGGTGTATCCGACCTGCTTGCGCTTTTGAGTGTGTTTTCAGAGAACGATGCAGATGGTGACGGCATTTGGGACTCGGTGGACGACTGCGTCGGTGTGTACGATGCGTGTGGGGTATGCGGGGGCACGGGCGAAGACGTTGACAACGACGGCCTGTGCGACGATGTGGACGACTGCGTGGGCGCGTATGATGAATGCGGCGTGTGCAATGGCCCAGGGCCAGAGATCCCGATCATCGATGAAATCATTTATGCCACTGATTCAGTATTCCTCGACCCGCTTGACGAATGGTACGTGTTCGAGTATGCGACGGATACCTTGTTCACATACGTGTGCCCTCTTAGCGGTTGCATGGATCCCGAGGCGGGCAATTACAATCCTGAGGCCGTGATTGAGGACGGCAGTTGTGTATACGGTCCTTTGGAATGCGGCGGCGTTTCCACGGTGACGTATGACGGCTACACGTATGATTTGGTAGCCATTGGCGACCAATGCTGGTTTGCAGAAAACCTTC
>CAJQIB010000033.1 GCA_905478325.1 uncultured Flavobacteriales bacterium
ATCTTGGGAGGGTTTTCTGACGTGTGCTGAAGGTGAATCCCATGCGGTTGTCCTTCAAGAAAGCACCTATCTATTGGGTGGTGCAACGGTCGTGGGAAGTCTTTCCGCCATGCAATTGAAAGAGAGTCCCATTCGAACCCAGGTGTTGGCAGGAAAGTCTCTGCGGGAGATCCCTGCAGATGATGCAACTGAAGCGCTTGATTTTAGCAACGGCATTCGGGAAACAATCGCCTGCGGAATTTGCGGGACAAATGACATCCACATCAACGGGTTGGAAGGAGTGTATACGCTCGTGCTCATCGATGGCGTGCCTCTTCTGGGAGGATTGGCATCGGCCTATGCGCTGGATGGAATTCCGTTGAGTATGATCCAGCAAATTGAAGTCATCCAAGGTCCCGCTAGCGCTCGTTTTGGAAGTCAAGCGGTGGGTGGAGTTGTCAATGTGGTGCTATCCCCACTGCGATCGGGAACATCATCGGGTAGCATCGGACTGGGTACCCACGGGCGATTGACAGCAACGTCTTCAATAACGTGGGGACGAGATGATGCGCCATGGCAACTGGGTTTGGATGCGCATCGGTTTGCAAATCGCATTGATGATAACGGGGATGGCATGACAGATGCCCCGACAATTGAGCGTCTTGTTGGCACGCTCAGGCATCAACGGAGTACGGAAAAAAGACATTGGCGTTCCACGATACGAGGGTATGCAGAAAAACGCTTTGGTGGAGCGATGGCATTTACAGAAGCAGATCGTGGTACCTCCAATCGCTATGGCGAACGCATCGATTTGTTGCGGGGAGAAGTCCTTCTCGGTGGGGCTCCTCGCGATGCGAATGGCATGACCTATCAAGGGGGCTTTTCATTTCATGGACAACAGTCGGACTATGGCCTCACGGCATTCAATGCCCGAGAATTCACAGCCAATGCGGAGGCGTTCCACAGTGGTTGGAGTTGGAAGGAAAACCGTCGCATCACAGCGGGCATAAGCATGCTGTGGGACAACTATCAAGATGAGACACCTGCTGATTCTGACATGAATGTGTTGGTTCCGGCGTTGTATGTGGAGCACAGCGGTTCTTCTCATGCGAGTGAGGGAGAATTCAAAAAGTTTACGTGGATTCATGGTTTGAGGATTGAAAAGCCCTCCAATGCAGGGGTCATCATTGCGCCTCGGATCAACTTCAAGTGGTCTCCGTCCAACACGCTTGATTTCCGACTCAACGCTGGTCGAGGTTATCGCCGCGTGCATTTGTTTACTGAAGAACATGCCGCACTTGATGGGTCGCGTGCTGTTCTGCAGCCCACACAGGGGTTGCGTCCCGAGTCCAGTTGGAATACGAACCTCAGCGTTGCTTGGTATACCGGTGATGACACGTATAGCACCACGGTCTCGGCTCATGCGTTTACGACCGTCTTTACCGATCGGATTTATGCGGACTACGACAGCCTTCCCAATGCCATCGTTTATCGCAACATCGATGGAGTGGGGTGGAATAGAGGTGTGGGTATGGATGTGGTTTTTAGTGGATTCAATGGATGGTCTTCTACGTTAGGGGCGACGCTGCTGCGCTCCCAACTGCTCGAACAATCAGATGAGTCTTGGTCCATCAAAGAATGGCAAATGGCAGAGGATGTTGAGTTCGCGCCCAACTTCACAGCAAACCTTGGGTTGGGTTACCGGTGGCGGGATTGGGGGGTCAACATGTCCGGCCAACACGTAGGAGTCATGCGCTTGCCTTATTACAACGAAGCCGAACCGGATGCCAGCGAACCTTTTCAGCTCGTTCATTTGAGTCTGCACAAATCGTGGTCTCCGAAGAAAAACACAAAGCGATCGGGGATGATGAATACGCTAACGGTCGGTGTGAAGAACTTGACCAATACGACGCAATCGCGTCCGATTATTGCTTCAGACTCTCCATTTAGCGAGGATTTCGATGCGTCGCGCATCTATGGCCCCATCGAACAGGCCCGGTTCTTTGTGAAAATGGCCTGGTCGCACTAAGACGGCGTCTTGGTTCCCTTCGCTAAACAGGAAGACCTTTAGCCTTTTTGATTTTGGCTTTTAAAACGGTTCATTCCATCCGTTCTCAAGGCCCGATGTTTCGTCGAACGTCCTTTGACCCGTTTCCTCCACATGTGAAATGAACTTCGCTTCATGTGGCGTCGCATCAGCGCGCGAACGTGATTCTCGTTGAGGCCAAATTGGAGTTCAATGGCGTCAAAGGGTGTGCGGTCTTCCCAAGCCATTTCAATCACGCGATTGATTGAATCTTCATCGAGATTCCGCGGCATTTCATTTTTTAAATTTTTAGGCTCAAATGGCAGCATGTTCAAACAACAACGTTGAGCCTATGATGTTTTCACAACGATGCGATTTCAAATCACGGTTGTTTCTCAAAAAAAAGAGGTTTAGCTTCACTTCCTTGCTGAAATTGTGAGCACACGAATTCATCAATTTTCCGTGAGATTTACTAAGTTCACCTGATGTCTATTATACCTAAGACCGGTTTTGCTGGATTGCGAGAAAATTGGCAGAGCGATCTTTTGGCGGCTCTGAGCGTCTCCCTTGTTGCGCTTCCCTTAGCCTTAGGTATTGCTGTAGCGTCTGATGTTGAACCCATTGCAGGCATCATCTCGGCCATCATAGGAGGGGTGGTGACGACTTTCTATCGTGGAAGTTACTTGGCCATCAATGGTCCTGCGGCAGGTCTCATTGCGGTCATTTTGGCTGGCATTGCCTCTCTTGGACACATCAACTTTGTGCTTGCTGCCATCGTCGTCAGCGGCGCGCTTCAAGTGGTGTTGGGTTTGCTGAAGTTGGGGCGTCTTGCCGATGTTTTTCATTCAAGCGTCATCCATGGGATTCTTGCGGCCATTGGTTTGATTATCCTTGCGAAGCAAATCCATTTTGCCTTGGGAACGGGTATTCAGGCAGAGGGGGTGATTCAATCGTTGATGGATGCGTTCATTCACTTCGATCAATCGAATCCGTTTGTGCTCATGATTTCTGCGGCGGGCCTGATATTCTTGATTTGGCATTCGCAAATCAGCTATAAATTCTTCCATTTCCTTCCGGCTCCGATGTGGGTGCTGCTGGTGTCGTTGCCCTTTGTGTTCTACTTCGGATTCACGGATGCGCAGAGTTTGGATTTCTTTGGAACAGCGTACGATGTCGGTCCGCATCTTTTAGTTCGAATTCCCAACAACATTTGGGATGCCATCATCTACCCTGATTTTTCCAAGGTCAACACCCTTCCTTTTTGGGGCACCGTGACCATGATCACGCTGATTGCAAGCATCCAATCATTGGCCATGAGCAAGGCCGTGGATAAGCTGGATCCCTACAAACGGCGTACAGACCTCAACAAAGACCTGATTGGCATTGGTCTGAGTACCATGTTGTCAGGAGCGTTAGGAGGGTTGCCGATTATCACGGTCATCGTTCGGAGTTCCGTCAACGTCCACAACAACGCCAAGACCAAGTGGTCGAATCTGTATCACGGCATTTTCTTGATGATTTTTGTGTTTCTCGCCACGCCCATCATTCAAAAAGTCCCGCTATGTGCTTTGGCCATTTTGCTGGTGTTCACGGGCTTTAAATTGGCTTCTCCCAAAGTCTTCAAAGCGATGTATGCCAAAGGCGTGGAGCAGCTCATTTTCTTTGTTGGTACGATTGCGATTACGCTGACAGCAGGACTCTTGTGGGGGATTTTGGGGGGGTTGTTTCTGGCTTTGGCGACGCACTTTCTTTTGGCCAAGGTGGGGCTTGTCGACTTCTTCAGAATGATCTTTTATTCTGGATCTAAGTTGTCCGCCATGAAGGATGGTTCCTACGATTTGAAGGTCAAAGGGATTGCGAATTTTTTGTCTGCCATTGCCTTGGATAAGCTCCTCGCCATGGTTCCTTCCGGGGCTGATGTTCGCATTGATTTGACGGGAGCTCGTCTGGTTGATTTGTCGATTCAGGAAAACCTACAAGCCTTCCAAAGTTTGCACGGTTCTCAAGGCGGAACAGTGACGATTTCGGGCCTGGAACAGCACATTTCATCGACTAACTACAAGCTCGGATTGAAGGTCCTGACGTCTTCGGCTCACCGTCTAACGGCGCGGGAAAAGAGGTTGGAGGAAATGGCCAAATCCCACGGATGGAGCTTTGAACCGGAACCCGAGGGCAATCCTGATTTATACGAGTCGTTTTATTTCTTCAAATCGCGTCCGCTCGATGAGATGACCGACCGCATATCGGGGAAGGAAGGAGATATTCACTGGGAGTTTTACGACGTGAGTTTTGACGAAGGCGCTTACATGGCTTCTGAAGCATACAAAATCACACTGGGTTGCGTGGTCGTGCCCTACGAGATTCCCAAATTCATCATTGAGAAAAAGGGGCTCTTCGACCGCATGGTTCCCATTGCATCCCACAGGGACATTGATTACGTGATGTATCCTCAGTTTTCTCCGGGTTTTGTTGTCAAGGTGGAAAACCGCGCTGCGTTCGACCAATTCATGACAGAAGAATTCCGTCAGCTCATCCAGGCGAGTCAATTCCATCGCTTGGAGAGCAATGGAAGTGCGCTACTAATCTTCAACGATCAATTCAAACTAGCCGATCTCAAAGAGTACAATCGCTTGATTTCATTTTCAACGAAATTGCGAGAGATTTTGAAGAGGTGAGCATGCGGAATTGAACGCTCCACCTTTGAGGTAGGATGTCTTTCGTTTTTTTTTTCCCCGATGAATTCGCGTACTTTGGATGCATGACTTTTTCGCGATTCATTCCGGTTTTTGCTGGTTTGCTCTTTCTGTTGCCAACCCGGGCCCAAGCCCAATCGCCGTGCGAGTGGTTTGACTGGGATGGAGACGGTGTCGTTGGAGCCAATACCTGGGTG
>CAJQIB010000034.1 GCA_905478325.1 uncultured Flavobacteriales bacterium
ATGTAGTTGGCCACCAACGTGGGAATCCCAATGCCCAAATTCACGTACCAGCCGTTTCTAACTTCCTGCGCGATGCGCTGTGCAATGCCGTTTTTGTCCAACATGGAGTGTTGATTTGAGTCGTTTATCGTGATTGAACAGTCCGCTGTTCGATGCGTTTTTCGTAGCCTGAGCCTTGAAAAATGCGTTGCACAAAAATCCCAGGCGTATGAATGGAATTGGGATCTAGTTCCCCCTCAGGAACGAGTTCCTCGACCTCCGCTACTGTGATTTTTCCTGCCATGGCCATCATGGGATTGAAGTTTCTCGCTGTCGCTTTGAAAATCAAGTTACCTGAAGCGTCTCCTTTCCACGCTTTTACAAATGCAAAATCCGCGGTCAACGCAGACTCCAAAATGTGTGGCTTGCCATTGAAATCCCGCACTTCTTTACCAGCAGCAACCTCCGTTCCATATCCTGCCGGTGTATAGAATGCTGGAATTCCAGCACCGCCAGCACGGCACCGTTCCGCCAAAGAACCTTGGGGAATCAAATCCACCTCCAATTCACCGCTGAGCATTTGGCGTTCAAACTCATCGTTTTCGCCTACATAAGAGGAAATCATCTTGCGTATTTGGCGTTGCTGCAGCAGCAGGCCGAGGCCAAAGTCATCCACTCCTGCATTGTTGGAGATGCACGTCACATCCTGAATTCCCAGCCGTACCAATTCCGCAATGCTGCATTCCGGAATTCCGCAAAGGCCGAATCCCCCCAACATGAGGGTCATCCCACTTTCAACGCCGGAACATGCCGCCGATACGTCTTTTACTTGTTTTGAAATCGCCATGGCGTTGTGTTCTGATTATTCAAACAAATCCTCATCATCGAATCCAGCCCCTCCAAAAGTGGCTTGTTGAAGTTCCTTGAGTTGTCGACAATCCAATGAATCCAATCCCATTCCTTCTGGACGATCGAAGTCTGCCGTGCTCAAATTGAGGGCTGTGTTGGCATACGCTGACTTCATGTAATATCCATAGATCGGTAAAGCTGTGTTGGCTCCCTGCCCGTTTGCAATTGTGCTAAAGCGAACGGTTGGATCCAGTGCACCGACCCACACCCCCGTGACCAATTCCGGGGTCATACCGAGGAACCATCCGTCAGTGTGATTTTGCGTCGTTCCCGTTTTCCCCGCCATCGGCACTTTTATGCCGTCGTATTTCCGACGTTCCACATCCATGCGCAACCGGATGCCCGTCCCCTTGCGCTTTCCTGTTTCCGCATTGTACGCTCCGTCCACGACACCCTTCATCATGTCCACAACCGTGTAGGCCGTGCGTTTATCCAACCCTTGGCGGATTTCAGGTTCTGGTGTCCAAATGACATTTCCATACTTGTCCTCAATCCGAGCAATGATGGTGGGGGATATGTGCACTCCGCCGTTGACCAAGGCCGCATTGGCGACGGTGACTTCTTTGAGTGTGAGTTGTGCTGAACCCAACGCAATGGAAGGAACCGCTGGAATTTCGCTTTCTATTCCCAGCGCATGTGCCAATTGAATCACCCGCTCTGGACCAAAATCTTTGATCAACTTGGCTGAAATCGTGTTCATGGAGTTGGCCAACGCATACTCCAAATTCACAACTTCACCGTATTCAAAATCCGAATTGTCTGGACACCAGTCGGGTTGATCCCCGGGCATTTCAACACAAATGCGCTGGTTGGGCAACTCCGAACAACGTGACATTCCATGCCGCAGTGCAGTCGCATACACAAAAGGCTTGAAGATGGATCCCACTTGACGGCGGGATTGCGATACGTTGTCATACTTGAAATACCGGTAATCGATGCCACCGACCCATGCCTTGATGTGACCTGTTTTCGGTTCGATGGACATCAGTCCTGCATGAAGTAAACTCTTGTGATACAGAATAGAATCCAACGGAGTCAGCGTTGTGTCCCGTGGGCCCTGGTGGGTGAATACCTTCATCTTCGCGGGTTCGCGAAAAGACCGGTCAATCTCTTTTTTACTCGGGCGGTGCCACGTGTGGCTGCACCCTCCTTTTTCCGCATCACAAGTCCACGTATCCCCTGAATCATCCGTGCTTTTATCGATATAAAAACCAGGCCGTTCGCATTCAGGACATTGCTTTCCGGCATACCTCAAATAGCGGGTACTCTGCTTGATTGCTGAATTGATAATGCGTTCTCGGTCGGCCCGTTCAATGCCTTCATAGAACGGCCATTCAGAAGAACTTCGCGACCTCAAATCACGGATTAGCGTGGCCTGCAATTCATTGCCCAAATGCTCATGAACCGCCGCTTCTGCCGCCTTTTGGAGTCGACTATCGATGGTTGTGTGCACCTGAATTCCATCGCGGTATAGGTCGTACGGTGACCCATCAGCTTGGTGAATCAGCCAGTCACCTTTAGCATCCTTATTCCCCAACAATTTCTTCAATTCTCCTCTCAGAATTTCACGAAAATAAGGGGCTGTACCGGCATCATGACTCACTCGCTGGTAATCCAGTCCCAGAGGGAGTTGCATCAAGGAGTCCACTTCTTCCGCAGTCAGCAAATCGTATCGCGCCATTTGCTTGAACACAACATCCCGACGGTTTTGAACTGATTCTGGTCGACGCAAGGGATTATATAACGAACTGTTTTTGAGCATCCCCACCAACATGGCAGCTTCATGCAAATCCAATTCTTCAACCTTCTTATCAAAATAAATATTGGCCGCTGACTTGATGCCCACTGCCTGGTTCAAGAAGTCGTAGCGATTCAAGTACAAGGCGATAATCTCGTCCTTGGTGTAGAATCGTTCCAATCGCGCTGCAATAATCCATTCTTTGGGTTTTTGCAGCAACACCCGTTCCAACCAAAACGTCCGATCGTATTGGTCGGTAAACAACTGCTTGGCCAATTGTTGCGTCACCGTACTTCCTCCACCGCGTTGACCGAGGTAGACGATCGCCCGCGTCAGTCCGATGAAATCAATTCCGCTGTGGCTTTCAAAGCGAGCGTCTTCTGTACTGATCAGCGCATTGACCAGGATTTCTGGCAGTTCATCGAAGCGTGCATCCGCACGGTTTTCTGAATAATATCGGCCTATCACCCGCCCATCAGAGGAATAAACCCGCGTTGCCAATTCGGTTTTGGGATTGGCCAATGTTTCCGTGTTCGGCAAATCCCGAAAGGATGCCAACACCACCAAGCCCGCGATTCCCATGAGAGGAGCCAACCCCAAAAGCCACATCCACGCACGCTGGCGGGGATATTTCTTGACGATCTGCTTCCCTTTCGAACCGGTTTTGCGCTTAGCGGTCGACTTAGGTATTGATTTGCGTTGCGTTTTTGCCATTCCAATTGCAAGATTACTACATCCCCCGCATTGCGGCTTCATTCCGCGAAACCTTTCACGCATATTCACGAATGACATGCCTTTGGCCTTTACAATGCTCACTATCTTTGGCCTTCAATTTGCACCATGGTCGCACTCATTAAAGCAGCTCAACTCCTTCTTAGTCTATCGATTCTCGTCGTTTTGCATGAGTTTGGACACTATTGGGCCGCCCGTTTTTTCAAAACACGCGTAGAGAAGTTTTACCTCTTCATGAACCCCGGTTTCTCGCTTTTCAAAAAACAAATTGGAGAAACGGAGTGGGGAATTGGCTGGTTGCCACTTGGTGGATACGTCAAAATAGCCGGTATGATCGATGAGTCCATGGACACCGAGCAGTTGGCGGCTGAGCCCCAGCCCTGGGAATTCAGATCCAAACCCGCTTGGCAACGTCTCATTATCATGCTCGGGGGAATCATCGTTAACCTCATTTTAGGCTTTGCGATCTATAGCATGGTATTGCTGGTCTGGGGCGAAACGGTCCTTCCCGCAGACCGCATTCCATATGGCCTTGAAGTAGACGACCGCCTGGAATCTGTTGGTTTCCAAGACGGCGATAACGTGTTAGCGATCAATGGTGAGGTCCCAGAGACGTTCACTCAAATTCGCCGCTCTCTCTTCTTCGACCCTGTCCGCGAAGTGGTCGTCAAGCGCGACGGTCAAGAAGTCACCCTCGCTTTTGAAAACGATTTAGGGCAACTGCTCGTTGACAGTGCGATTCGACGGCCTTTTGGTTTGCGGGCACCGTGTATCATACAAACTCTTGATCCAGGAAAAGGAGCTGCTATTGGAGGCATGATGGCCGGAGATCGCATTTTGGGACTCAATGGAGAGCCTCGAAGGTTTTATGGGGAGGTTACCTCATTTCTTCAAGCACATCCCAATGAATCCATTGAGGTGGAGGTCCAGCGTATGAATGGAACATTGTCCCAGCTCACGTGCCAAACAGATAGCCTCGGCGCACTTGGGTTTTTATCCATGAACGCCATGGACATGAGTGAATTCCAACTTCAGGAGCGGACCTACGGCGTAGGTGAAGCACTGATCAGTGGATTCGCCTTGGCTTCGACCACTTTGCAGGAATATGTGCTCTCCATGCGGTTTTTATTCAGCAAATCTGGAGCATCTCAGGTAGGCAGTTTGGTCACTTTTGGCAGCATTTTCGATGCCGGATGGGACTGGGAAATCTTTTGGCGCAATACCGCCTTCTTCTCCCTGATCCTGGCATTCATGAATCTACTTCCGATCCCTGCGCTTGACGGAGGGCACGTCGTCTTCCTCTTATATGAAATGGTCGCAGGAAAACCTGCCCCTGAAAAATTCCTTGAACGCGCCCAAATGGTCGGCATCGTTTTGTTGCTCACCCTCATGGTCTATGCTTTGGGAAATGATGTTTGGCGACTGCTCACAGGACAGTTTAGCTGAGTTCGCTATTTTTGAACAACGCTTTTTATGACAGTTTCCGACATCAACGCGTACGGACTCGTCATCGGTGGTTCACTGGTGATCATTCTGAGTTACTTCGCAAATTTGCTTGCGAAGCGGACTAACATCCCGAGTGTTCTCGTTTTAATCGGGATGGGAATTGCCATTCGGCAGGGCCTGAATGCCATGGGACTCACGTCCATTCCATTTGAAGGCTTGGTTTTGGAATTGCTCGGGACCATTGGTCTGATTTTCATCGTTTTGGAGGCCGCATTGGATTTGAACCTCTCGAGAGAGAAAATGCCCTTGATCATTCGCAGTGCTTCGGTAGCTTTGATCGCACTCGGGGGAAGTTCAGCTGCCATTGCTGCATTTTTAGGCTATTCCATGGGAATGCCTTGGTATGAAGGATTGGTGTACGCCATTCCGTTATCCATCATGAGCAGCGCCATCATCATTCCAAGTGTTTCTAGCCTCAGCGCAGACTCCAAGGAATTCATGGTGTATGAAAGCACATTTTCGGACATTTTCGGCATCATGGCATTTTATTTGCTCTTGGGCAATTCTGATGCAGAAAGCACTGAGACTGTGATTTGGAGCATCGGAACAAACCTATTGGTCACACTCCTCCTTGCTATTTTCGTCAGCTATCTGCTCGTTTATGTTCTGCAGAAAATCACGAGCCAAGTCAAGTTGTTTCTGAGCATCGCGGTGTTGTTGCTTATTTACGCCATCCAAAAACTACTTCACCTCAGCCCGTTGGTGTTGATTTTGGTTTTTGGTTTGATGTTGAACAACCACCGCTTGTTTTTTCCAAAATTGAATATTTTCAAACCAAACGCCGCCGGACGTACGTGGCCAGAAAGTCTCCTCGACGATCACCGCATGCATGATTTGCACCGCGACTATCATTTACTCACGTTGGAAAGTGCCTTTGTCATCCGAACGTTCTTTTTCGTCCTCTTTGGTATGACCGTTTCGCTCGCTGCTTTGGCCGATATCCATGTCATTACAGAAGGGTTGGTTATCTGCTGTCTGCTCTATGTTGTGCGTTTTGTTTGTCTCTTATTGCTGCAACGCCGTGCGGTGTTCCCGCTTCTTTACATCGCTCCTCGCGGGTTGATCACCATCCTCTTGTTCTTCCAGATACAAAGCACATATCCACAATACCTACAACCCGATTTTAACCAAGGCATTCTGTTGGTGATCATTTTGGTGACGAGTATCGTGATGACCATCGCATTGGTTCAAAATGGCATTAAACTGCGCGGAGTCACGGTGTTGCCTGAAATCGTTCCTGAAGACTCCCTCGAGGGACACGTTCAAGAACAAACGCCTCCGTCCTCACCAGAGCGCGGTCTGGAGTCAGACGATTCAACAGACGTCTCCCCAAGTTGAGACCAAAGGGACGTACCACCCCCCTGGCAAGCGTTGCACCTTTCCTGACAACTCCAGTAAAAACAACCGTTTTCGCGTTTTCTCGCGTGTCAAGTTGTGCTCCAACATCAACTGATCCAATAACTTTCCAGATGTGCCAACCAAAGAAAGCCACAACGGCCTCAGCGTGGGAGCGACCTGCATTTCCTCCTGCGTAGAACGCGAGCGCATAGAAAGAGCCAATCCCATGCGCTCCATCAACTCCTCTGGATCCGACCATGCCGTATCAGGGAAAGCTTCAATCAAATTTTGGTTTCCTTCCCATCTCCTGCCCCATGTTTTAGGGCGATAAACCCACATATCGCGTCCAGAGTCTATTGCACATGATGCTGACACCATGGCCCCGCCCTTTCGAGGGCTTTGGATGAGAACAAGCGCTTCGCTCAAGCCAACAACCAAACGATTCCTTGAAGCAAATTGCCACGGAGCGGAAAGGCTTCCAGGTAAATATTCAGACAGCAAGGCACCCCCTCCTTGGATCATTGAATGGGCTAGTTTTTCATGTGCAATGGGATAAATCCGGTCCAGGCCATGTCCTAAACAAGCCACTGTGGTGCCGTTTTCGTACAAAGCACCTCGGTGCGCAGCTGCATCCACGCCGCGCGCCAAACCGCTTGCAATCGCCCAGCCCCGATTCGTTAACATTCGGCTAATTCTGAACGCCACGTTCGCCGCCTCTTCGCAACATTTTCGTGTGCCAACAACGGCAGCAAAAGGCCCCAATTGTCCGACATCCTTCCGGCCTCGACCGTGCAACACCACGGGAGCATCGGCTATCGATCTCCATGTTGCAGGATATCGAGGGTCCTCCCAGGACATCGACCAGTCGCCGCGCTCATCTGCACACGCCAATATTTCCTCAACATGCCTAATCGCCTGATCGAACCCAGCGGTTGTTCTCGCCGCTCGCTCCCAAGCCAAATCCAACGACCCCAAAGAAGCCACCGTTTTCTTGACTCGAATGGCCCCCCAACCTGGCAACGCTGCTAACGTCATCCATTTTTTCAATCGCTCCATCTTCCCGGCAAGTTGACAAAGTTCCCTGTATAGATCATTCCGACTTCATAGATTCAACAAAGGGCTTTGTCAATGCACCTGCATCGCGGCATTTGTTGCATCTTGCATCCATGAGGATAGCGATACTTGTCTCCTTTGGTTTGATCCTATTTGGGGGGTTATCTGACCTACAAAGCCAAACGATTGTTGGAACTGTTGCTGATGAGCAAGGCGTGCTGCTTCCAGGCGCCACCATGACCATTGCTCCGGTAAATGACCCGTTCAGCTCCCAATTGATTGGAGTCGTTACCTCTATAGACGGTGCGTACTCCGCTGGACTGGAGCCTTTTCTAGGAACCGACGTTTTGGTCACCTGCAGCTACATCGGATTGGAAAAACAGCAGGTAACGCTGAGAAACTTAGTGGACCGAACGTATACCATGGACTGGATTCTCGAGGCATCCTCTGAACTATTGGATCACGTCATCGTCAGTGCAGGTCGGTTTGAACAATCTGCCAAAAAAGTAACCGTGTCTGTTGACGTGCTGCCTCCTCAGATCATTGAATCAAGAGGCACGACGTCCTTAGAAACCGCCTTGGAACAAAGTCCTGGCGTAAGCTTTGTGGATGGTGAGCCGCAAATCCGAAGCGGAAGTGGCTTTAGCTATGGCGCGGGGTCACGGGTCATGATGTTGGTGGATGACTTGCCTGTGTTGAGCGGCGACGCCGGGCGACCGACTTGGGGCTTTCTTCCCTTGGAAAATATTGAGCAAATTGAGATCATAAAAGGAGCTTCCTCTGTTTTGTTTGGAAGCGCTGCGTTAAGCGGTGTGATCAATATCCGAACACGCTACCCAGACGCTCGGCCGCTCACGCGAGTGACCGTACAACACGGTGTTTTTTCGACGCCGCAGAGTGCACAAGCCAAAACCTGGGATGGCTTCAGTCAACAGTCCAACTTTCGGTTCGTTCATAGTCAACGTGCAGGAAAATGGGACATCGTCGTCGCCGGAAATGTCCTCGGATCCGACGGTTATTTATCTCCTGTGGTGGAGAACGAGACAGACACTGCATCGTCTGCGTATCGTCCTTGGAAAGTCGACCGCTACGGCGCTGAAAACCGGGCACGTGTCAACGCCAATATTCGGCGTCGAGAAACGGGGGTCGCCGGATTGACATACGGTTTGAACACCAACTGGCAGCGCGGAGAATCTCAGAATACCTTGATTTGGGAGAGTGCTCCAGACAACATTTACGGCAGCTATCAAGGGGCCACCACTCAGGTAAACCAGACCATCGGAACGGTTGATCCGTATGTCGAGTATGTCGCACCTTCTGGATTCCGTCACGCGTTTAGAAACCGCTGGCAGTACCTAAACAACGATAATGACAATGACCAGTCCAATGCGTCGCATGTCTTCTACTCGGAGTATCAGCTCAATGGGCATGGTGAAAACTGGGGACTTACAGGACTCAACTTCTCAGCGGGATTGGTCAACCTCATGGCCTTTAGTAACGCTGAACTGTACAGCGGGGGTTCCTCTGACGGCAACAACAAAGCGCGCAACGTTGCCGCTTACCTCCAAGTCGACCAGTCTGTTGCAGATCGGTTGAATCTCTCCGCTGGAATGCGTTATGAGTATTTTACCGTCAATGGCACTGGCACTGGGAAGCCCGTGTTTCGCGCCGGAGCCAATTATCAACTCGCAGAAGCCACCTTTTTGCGGAGCAGCTTTGGACAGGGCTTTCGATTTCCAACCATCGCAGAACGCTATATCCGCACGGGATTGGGTTCGTTGCAAGTGTATCCCAATGAAGATTTGAATCCGGAATTTGCCACATCAGGTGAAATCGGACTCAAGCAAGGACTGAAAATCGGACGGTTCATGGGATTTCTGGACCTGGCCGTTTTCCGTCAAGATTTTGACGACTACATCGAATTTACATTTGGACAGTGGGGGCCCGATGATGGGGAAGCTCCCAGCTTGGAGAATGCCTTGGGCTTGGGCTTTAAAAGCATCAACACCGGAGAGAGTCGGGTTACAGGAGCCGAGATCAGCATCATGGGCAGGCACGAAACCGATCGTGTGCGCTTGGATTTAATCGCGGGTTACACTTATACCCGTCCAATCAGTCTATCGCCCGATTACAATTACAACCCAGACCCCGATGGCACTGTGACGACGTATTACAACACCAGTCACGACACCACCAATCTGATTTTAAAATACCGTTCTCCTCACCTTGTCCGCTTTGATTTACAGGCCACTGCGGCCAAATGGTTCGGCGGCGTGAGTGTTCGGTATCAATCCCAACTTCAAAACTTTGACGAAGCGTTTATCAAATTCGAAGCCGAAGACATTGTGGACATCGAGTGGGGTCTTGCTGACTGGTTGGATACCCACCCCCGTTCTCCCTGGTTGGTTGATATCCGCATTGGACGGCAATGGAATGAGCACCATCGCTTGTCCATCATTGTCAGCAATCTGGCCAACGCTGAATATGTGATCCGTCCTCTCGCGATTGAACCACCGCGTTTGACGCAAATCATGTACACGTACGAAATCAAGTAATGGAAACACCTCGCGTTTCTTTGGTAGGGATCATCCCTGCTCGCATTGGATCGACCCGGTTTCCAGGAAAGCCATTGGCGCCTTTAGGCAACAAAGCGATTATCGCAAGGGTCGTTGAGAGGGCTCTGGAATCTGGCGTTTGTCAGCATGTTCTAGTGGCTACTGATGATGAGCGAATCGCCCATCAAGCGCGCGAAGCCGGAGCGGAAGCGTTCCTTACGGATCCACAATTCGCCAACGGCACTTTGCGCAGTCATGATGCGCTCAAGCAATGGGAAGCATTGCACAACATCGAAGCGGATGCGGTACTCAATATTCAAGGAGATGAACCTTTTGTACATCCCGAACAATTGCAAAAACTCGCACAGCTCATTCGCTTACCAGGAGCCTCCATTGCGACTTTAGCTCGCCCCAAAGAAGCCGATCATCCGGAAAGAAACAACCCGAATCGCGTCAAGGTTGTTTGTGATTTAAACGGAAGAGCGCTGTACTTCAGCCGCGCTGCTGTCCCGTCCAGCCCAGGCCCATGGTTTGAGCATGTGGGGCTTTATGCTTTTACTCGCGGAGCTTTAGAAGCCCTGTCGTTTCTCCATCCTTCCCCCCTTGAAAAGCGCGAGCGTTTGGAGCAATTGCGCTGGCTAGAGCACGGATGGCACATCCATGTAGGCAACACTTCGCACGCTACATACGCCGTCGACACCCCTGAAGATCTTGCCCATCTTGAAACGCTTCTCAAATCAGGAGAACTCACGTAACTTCGCCTTCCACATCACGCCCAACTTCATGATCTTAGCTCGTTACACAAAAGCCCTTGGTGCTTTTACATTCGTCGCCGTTCTGCTTACGTCATGCGGCTTATCGACAGATTCTTCCATGTCCTCACATTCTCAACCCGTGCTAAACCAAAGCCAATTCGATGCGCCGCCTGTTGCGCCAAAACAATCGCATTCCACCGAAATTCACGGGGTATCGTGGGAGGATGATTACTTCTGGATGCGTTTAAGCGACGCACAAAAAGAAGCCGAAACTTCCGATGAGCAAACCACCGCTGTGGTCGACTACCTCAACAATGAAAACACGTACAAAGAAGCTGTTTTAAAATCAACAGCGTCCTTTCAGGATTCGCTCTTCGATGAGATTGTTGGCCGGATCAAGCAAGATGATCAAAGTGTCCCCCTCAAGGACAATGGCTACCATTATTACAGCCGCTACGAGGAAGGAAAAGAGTACGCGATTTATTGCAGAAAAGAAGGCAGTCTTGACGCTGAAGAACAGGTCATGCTCAATGTCAATGAGATGTCTGAAGGCTTTAGCTACTATGCCGTTGGTGGCCAGGCCGTGAGCACCAACAATGAAATTTTAGCGTTCAGCGTAGACACTGTTAGCCGACGAGAGTACACCCTTCAGTTTAAAAACTTGACGACGGGTGAAATGCTCGAAGATGAAATTCCACTCACCACAGGCGGGGCCACTTGGGCCAATGATAACCGCACGGTCTTCTATTCGAAGAAAGACCCGGTGACATTGCGATCATCCCGCGTCTATAAGCACGTGTTGGGAACGGATGCTGCTCAAGACGAATTGGTGTTTGAAGAGGGTGATGAAACGTTCAGCTGTGGCATTGGTAAATCAAAGAGTGACCAATACTTGATGATTGCTAGCTACTCAACGATGAGCAACGAATGGCGCTATTTGGATGCAAACAACCCCAATGGAGATTGGCAAATCGTTCAAGAACGTCAGGAAAACTTAGAGTACAGCTGTAGCCATTACCAAAATGATTTCTACATCGTCACCAACCGTGACGCAAAGAATTTCAAACTTGTTCGTACGCCAGTCAGTGCCACAGGCATGGACAATTGGGTAGACGTTTTGCCACATCGGGAAGCGACGTTGCTCGAAGGAATCGAGATTTTCAAAGACTACTTGGTGGTGGAAGAGCGCACCGGTGGTTTGAACCAAATTCGCGTGAAGCGGTGGGATGACCAAGCGGATTATTACTTGGAATTTCCCGACCCAGCTTACTCCGCGTATGTGGGGGCAAATCCCGATTTTGAGACGGGACGTTTGCGTTATGGCTACAACTCCATGACCACGCCTAGCTCCGTATTTGAAATGGACATGGCGGACAAGTCCGTTGACTTGCTCAAGCAGCAGGAGGTTCTTGGGGGGACATTTGACCCGGCCAATTACACCAGCGAACGCGTCATTGTAAAAGCAACGGATGGTTCGGAAGTTCCCGTATCCATTGTCTACCGTAACGGAATCAAAAAGGATGGCTCGAATCCCTTTCTCCTCTATGCGTATGGAAGCTACGGATACAGCATGGATGCCGGCTTTTCTAGCACACGCTTGAGTCTCTTAGATCGAGGGTTTGTTTACGCTATCGCGCACATCCGCGGCGGTCAAGAAATGGGACGAGAATGGTATGAAGACGGAAAGATGTTCAACAAAAAGAACACCTTTACTGACTTTATTGACTGCGGTCAAGCCATGGTTGATCTCGGGTTTACTTCCCCAGAGCATTTGTACGCCATGGGTGGTTCAGCAGGTGGATTGCTCATGGGTGCAGTCATCAATATGGCCCCTGATTTGTTCAACGGCATCATCGCAGCTGTTCCTTTTGTCGATGTCATCAACACGATGCTCGACGAGACCATTCCTTTGACAACCGGTGAATTTGACGAGTGGGGAAATCCGAAGAACAAAGATTCTTTTGATTACATGCGCTCATACAGCCCGTATGACAATGTCGTTGCACAGGATTATCCTCACATGCTTGTCACCACTGGATATTGGGACAGTCAAGTTCAATATTGGGAACCCGCTAAGTGGATGGCCAAATTGCGTGATACGAAAACAGACGAAAATCTGTTGATCATGCATTGCAATATGGAGACCGGCCACGGAGGCGCTTCAGGTCGGTTCAAGCGCTTGCGTGAAACGGCCATGGAATACGCTTTCTTCATGATGCTCGAGGGCATTGAAGAATGATGCTGTAGGTAGACCCATGCGCTACAGACGCCTAACCCAAGAAGAGTTTGAAGGAGTAGAAGCTGAATTCATTCGCTACCTCGCTTCTGAAGGCATCACTGCTGATGATTGGAAGTTCAAACTTGACGCCCAATCACCTGATGTGGATGCGTGTTTTGACGAGTTCAGTGAGATTTTTTGGGACGGCGCTACTGGAGCGATCCAATCCATTGAACACCGGCCTTCCGAGTTTGATCTGTACGTATTCAACTTCGGGGAGCGTTCTGCAGATGTCATCCATTGTAAAAAAGACAATGGCATCGCTCATTGGTCACAAGGTGGCAAGACTTACGAGCCTGAGGCCCGCGGAAGGGAGATCTTTCTATTGCTTGAACAAGGGGCTCAGCCATGCGAACTTGAACGTTTCAACGCGGTCCGCGAGGAAATGATTGCGGGACTAAATTAAGCCGACCTGAAAGCCGATTCTGGCAATGCAAACCCTCTGCTCTGCAACCACATTGCGACATCGTCGCTCACTGGGTTGTGCCAATGTGTTTGCAGTCCAGCGCGCGCTGCACCGGCAACATGCTGCTCGCTATCGTCGATAAATAACGTATTGCTCGGGTCCAGGCGGTGCTGTCGACACAACGTTAGAAAGGCCTCCGGTTCGGGCTTGCGTTGGCCCAACTCGTGGCTGTAATGGATCCCTTCGAATGCCCCGCGAAAAGCAGACAATCCAATGTTTTTTTCCATCCAAGCCTCAAAAACCCGGGCGTGAATCACGTTGGTATTGCTGAAAATAAAGAGCCGCGTCTGCGCGCTCAAGGCTTGCACCAGCGGAATGCGACAAGCCGGCATTCCAGTCAAAATACTGTCCCAAGCTGCTACCACCTCATCCCGCCGTGTTCCAGGCCGACAGTGCTCTTCCAAAAAAGAATAGAATGCATCCGGGGCAATCTGACCACACTCCAATTCGTCGAAAGCGGGTGACTGGGCTGCTTGATGATATAGTCCCGCAAAATCGTCCAATCCCAAGGCGCGAAAAGCGTTGACAGGAGCATCATAATCAATGTCGTAGAGTACGCCGCCAAAATCAAGAATGAGAGCTTCTGGTAAGGGGTGCTGTGCCATCTCAATCAGGCCTCGAAACGCTTCAACCAAGCGGTAGCCCAACGCGCGTTCTTTCGCAATTCAGCGAGTTTCTCACGTGCATTAGCTTCTTGATCAAAGGCCGCATAGGTCACCACGTGCAGGCCGTTGTCCTGAAGAAATATTTCAGCACCAAACCCTTCTAACCGCAACTTCTCAGCCAATCTATGCGCATTGTCTTCGACTGAAAACGCGCCTGCAACGAGTGCAAACATGCGAGCAGATTCTACCGAGTTAACACCCGGATTGGCCTTTACCTCGACGGGTGATTCCAATGAAACAGACTCCAATCCATTCAACACTACAGGGACTCCTGTGGGAGATAGCTTTTCCTCGGTGAAGTCATAGTGCACCACAGAAGCACCTTCTACAGCCTCCATCGTCGCTTCAAAGACGGGGTCAAAAGAAACCCCTGCAGATAGGATCGCTTCCTCCTCGAATCGAGGTTGAAACGGAGTGGTTTCTACGTGCTGATACACCGATGGAATCGCACTCATCAGCGACGCTTCTGTTTGCCATTGGTCCGCTATGAACATGCCTGCGCCACCCAAAATCGGAACGGCCATTGCAGCCGCAATCCGAGCCCAAGGGCGATCCATAGACCCTGGAGAAGCAGGAGTTATCTCCAAAATACGCGCTGGTTCTTTCTTCTCTATCACAGGCTGTACAAGCGGTCGCAAAGGGATGCGCTGCAAACCGAAAGACCGCAGCATCCGCTCCAAAACTTCTTCTGGCATGAACAGCATTCCGCCATCCTGTCCACGATACAAG
>CAJQIB010000035.1 GCA_905478325.1 uncultured Flavobacteriales bacterium
TGAATTTGAAATCAGCGGATGTACGGATGCGGAGGCTTGCAACTATGATGCGACTGCTACGGATGATGATGGCTCTTGTGCTGATCTCGACGCGTGTGGCGTATGCGGTGGCGACGGCATTGCTGACGGCGCTTGCGACTGTGACGGCAACGTATTGGACGAATGTGGAGTGTGTGGCGGTGACGGCATTGCTGAGGGCGCTTGCGACTGTGATGGAAACGGACCCGTTGCTGGTTACGACTGTGATGGTGTGTGCTTGAATGATGTTGACGGCGACGGCACGTGCGACGAGTTTGAAACCAGCGGATGTACAGATGCAGCGGCTTGTAACTACAACGCGACGGCTACGGACGATGACGGTACGTGTGCTATGCTAGACGAGTGTGGTGTGTGTGGCGGTGACGGCATTGCTGACGGCGCTTGCGACTGTGACGGCAACGTATTGGACGAATGTGGAGTATGCGGTGGCGACGGCATTGCTGACGGCGACTGCGACTGTGATGGCAACGAACCCACTGTTGGTTACGACTGTGATGGTACGTGTTTGAATGACGTTGACGGCGATGGCATCTGCGATGAATTTGAAATCAGCGGATGCACGGATGCCGAGGCTTGCAACTACGATGCGACTGCTACAGACGATGACGGCTCTTGCGCTGCTCTTGACGAATGTGGCGTTTGCGGTGGTGACGGCATCGCTGAAGGCGACTGCGACTGCGACGGAAACGCATTGGATGAATGTGGAGTATGCGGTGGTGACGGCATTGCTGAAGGCGACTGCGATTGCGACGGAAATGTATTGGATGAATGTGGAGTGTGCGGCGGCGATGGCATTGCTGAAGGAGCTTGCGACTGCGATGGCAACGTGTTGGATGAATGTGGAGTATGCGGAGGAGATGGCATCGCTGACGGCGCTTGCGACTGTGATGGCACCGTCCCTTCTGAAGGGTATGATTGCAACGGAGTCTGCTTGAGCGATTCTGATGGTGATGGTACGTGTGATCAATTCGAAGTCGCCGGTTGTACCGACGCTGAAGCGTGCAACTACAATGTGGATGCCACGGAAGAAGATGGCTCGTGTGCCGTTGAAGACGAATGCGGTGTGTGCGGTGGCAATGGCATCCTTGAGGGCGCTTGTGACTGTGATGGCAACTTCCCTGAGTTTGCATACGACTGCGATGGCAACTGCAACAACGATACCGATGGTGACGGAATTTGCGATGAATTGGAATTCCCAGGATGTACGGATTCTGAAGCAGGCAACTATGACTCAACGGCTACTGTAGACGATGGGACTTGTGAATATGGAGGTTGTTTGATTTCCGTTGCATGTAACTACGATGCCTCATGGGATTATTTGATTGCGAGTGATTGCGATTTCGATTCTTGTGTGGGTTGTACGGATGCATCTGCTTGCAACTATGAAGCCGACAATACCGTTGACAATGGCTCGTGCGAATACGCAACTCAATTTTACGATTGCAGTGGCGTTTGCTTGAGCGATGTGGACAACGACGGAATCTGTGATGAATTGGAAATCTTGGGTTGCACCGATTTGGACAACCCAGGTTACAACAATGAAGCAACAGAAGAAGATGGTAGCTGTTTGGTAGCTGGATGTACGATTGAGGAATCATGCAACTACGATGCCGATGCTGACTACTTGGACATGGCTCAATGCGAGTTTGACTCGTGCGCCGGCTGTACCGACGATGAGGCTTGTAACTACGATAGCACAGCGACATTGGAAGACGCCAGCTGCACGTATCCTGCGATGTCGTATTTGGATTGTGAGGGTGCGTGTTTGAATGATGTCGATGGTGACTCGGTTTGCGATGAAATCGAAATTTATGGTTGCACCGATCCACTTGCGGATTCATACTTTGCGGAAGCCACAGAGGAAGATGGAACATGTGTATACCTCGGGTGTACTCAAGGAGCAGCTTGTAACTTCGATGCTACAGCCAATGCGAATGATGGTTCGTGCGAATATGACTCGTGCACAGGCTGCGGAAATGCTGAGGCGTGCAACTTCGATTCAACAGTTGTTTACAGCGCTGATATCTTCTGCGATTTCGCAGATGAAGGCTATGATTGCGATGGCAACTGCTTGAACGATGTGGACGGAGACGATGTGTGTGATGAGGATGAAGTCGCGGGTTGTTCCGATGAGGATGCCTGCAACTATGAGGCTGACGCAACCGATGCTGATGACACCTTGTGTGACTACAGTTGTTTCGGATGTACGGCCAGCAGTGCTTGCAACTTCGATCCATTTGCAACGGTCAATGACGGTTCTTGTGATTATGAGAGCTGCGTGGGATGTGGAAACGACGACGCTTGCAACTATGATCCAGCTGTGATCTTATCGAACAATGCATTGTGTGATTTCCCAGCCGTATTCTTGGATTGCGATGGCAACTGCCTCGCAGATTTGGACGGTGACGGCACGTGTGATGAATTTGAGATTGCAGGATGTATGGATGTTGGAGCACCGAACTACAATGAATTCGCCACGGATGACGACGGCTCATGTTTGGTCGGAGGATGTATCATTCCTTCGCCAGCCTTTGCTTGCAACTACGACGTAGACGCGGATTATCTGATTTTCTCCATGTGTGTGAGTCCACCATGTACAGGAGGTACGATGGCGGGGACACCAACACCGTTAGGAATGTTGGTTCCGGGTTGTACAGATGTTTGGGCGTGTAACTACGACCCGAATGCAACTGAAGAAGACTTTTCATGTGAGTACACGTCTTGCTTGGGTTGTGATGATCCGACGGCTTGTAACTACGATGAAGACGTTATTTACAACGATGGTAGTTGTGATTACACGAGCTGTGCCAGCTTAGGTTGCACCAATGTGAATGCGTGTAACTATGACGCCGAGGCCACTCAGAACGATGGTTCATGTGAATATACTTCTTGCTTGGGTTGCACGGATATCGATGCAGCGAACTATGATCCAACCGCGACGATTGACAACAACAGTTGTTCTTACCCTGGATGCGTGTTCCCGACGGCTTGTAACTTCGATGCTACAGCCAATGCGAATGACGGTTCATGTGAATGGACGAGTTGTGCCGGTTGCATGAACACAATGGCTTGCAACTTTGATCCAGAAGCGACGCTTTCGGACAACGGAGCGTGTGACTTTGCCGAAGACTTCTACACATGTGAAGGCACGTGTGAGAATGATGCAGACGGCGATGGCGTTTGTGATGAATTGGAAGTGTCAGGTTGTACCGATGCTGCGGCCTCTAATTTCGATGGCGATGCCACGGATGAAGATGGTTCTTGCACGTATCCTGTTCCTGGTTGTGTTCTCCCTGCAGCGTGTAACTACAATGCCGCAGCTACGGTAAACGACGGAACATGTGAATTCACTTCATGTGTTGGTTGCATGGATACCATGGCTTGCAACTTTGACGCTGATGCGATTTACAGTGATCAAACGGAATGCGAATTCCCGGAAATGTATTACGATTGCGATGGCATGTGTTTAGTGGATTCTGATGGCGATGGATACTGTGATGAATTGGATGCATGCAGCGATATGTCAGCTTGTAACTATGACGATGCTGCCAACGAAGCCTGTCTTGCGCTTGACGCTTGCGGTGTTTGTGGTGGTGCTGGTGTTGACACGGATGGTGACGGCACATGCGATTCAGAAGAGGTCTTTGGATGTACAGATGTTACGGGGTGCAACTACAGTTCTGACAATACAGAAGAGGATGGCTCTTGTGATTTCTGCAGCTGTCCTGAAGTCACTGCAAACTATGATGGATACAGTGTGATTGTAGAACCTTATGTGGTGCACACAACAGGTGAATTGGCGGGCTTGATTACCTACCGATTGTACTTGGAAACCAACTACCCAACGGACATCGTGACCTCGTTCACTGGAAATGCTGAATTTGCATTGAACCTGCATACGACGTCTAGTTTTTACCAGCATGCCGCTGGTGGATGGTCTGCTGAATTCTTGAACGAATTTGTTGTCGACAACTTCCCGACTGCTGCCTTTGACTCGTACATCACCATGAATTTGGATGGACCTGCAGGTGCTGGACAAAACAATCCAACTGGATTGGCGGGCTCTTGGATCAACACGTTTGAATCAGGAAACGGATTCACCATCGATGACAACATCGGTAGTGGATGGTATGTAACTCCTGACGGATCGAACACGGCTGTGGATTCAAACAACCGGATGTTCTTCGCTCAGTTGACGACCGATGGCATTGTAACAGGCTCTTTCCGAGCACAGGTTTTCCCACAAGGAAACAACATCAATGACCACCGTGTTGACTTGACATTCGAGCAATCGCCATGCGGTTGTACAGATGAGTCAGCGTGTAACTTCACAACAGGAGCATCTTATGATGATGGCTCATGTTACTATGAAACCTCTACGGTCGACTGCTTCGGCACATGTTATGATGATGCTGACGGCGATGGTGTCTGTGATGCTGACGAAGTAGAGGGTTGCATGGACGCGACTGCGTGCAACTACGACGCTGCAGCTACAGATGATAACAATTCTTGCACGTACACGGAATCAGACAATGTGGATTGCGACGGTGTATGCCTCGCTGACGCGGATGCGGATGGCGTTTGTGATGATGAAGAGGAATCTGGATGTACCGATGCGACTGCTTGCAACTATGACGCGACATCGACAGACGATGACGGTTCTTGTTTCTTCCCGATTTCAAATGCATATGATTGCGATGGCAACTGCCTCGTTGACGCTGATGGAGACGGAATTTGCAACCAGGATGAATTGTTGGGCTGTACAGACCCAGGAGCTTGTAATTACGATGCGAATGCGACAGAAGAGAATGGTTCTTGTTTCTTCGCCGCGGCATGGTACGATTGTGAGGGTGTTTGCTTGAGCGATGTCGATGGAGATGGAACGTGTGATGAAAATGAAGTCGCGGGTTGTACCGATTCGAGTGCATGCAACTATGATGCTGCCAACACGGATGAAGACGGTTCATGTGACTTCTGTTCATGTGGCGATCCATTGTCTAACTACACGATGACCGTTGAGGAGCATGCTGTTGATGGAATAGAAGGCATGACGACTTACCGTTTCTATGTCAACATGGAGAATGAGGCGGACTTCCTCAGTGCGATGTACGGCACGAGTGTGAATCCAATGTCTTTGAGCACTTCGGACGGTTTCTATAACAATGAATTTGCTTCAGGTTCGACTGCTGATGGCGTGAATGAAGTGTTCTTCGGGACGTTCCCAGACCTGGCTTATGATAGCTGGGTTACCATTGGAATCGATGGAACTCCTTCTGGTTCTGAAGTGGCCATAGGTACGGTTTGGAGTGAGGATCAGGCTTGGACAAGCTCGTTTGCTTCCAACACCGATATGAGTGGTCAAGACTTTATCGTCAATGGAACGTATGGTGGAGCTTGGTATGTGACCAACGGCACTCCGAATGGAGTTCCTGATGCGGAAAACCAGCGTGTCTTGTTCATGCAGTTAACCACTTCTGGAACATTGTCCGGAGTCATGAATGCTCAAATCTTTGAGAATGGCGATGGCGATTTTGAAGTCTTCAAGACGTTCGCTTTTGATGGTCCTGGTACGTATAGTGCAGAGGGTGAGTCAGAGAATGGAGTAGGCAACGCCTGTGGTTGCATGGATCCAGCTGCTGACAACTTTGACTTCGGAGCGACCTATGACAATGGCGATTGTGTGTACTTCGGTTGTACCGATGCCTCTGCTTGCAATTATGACGCGTCAGCCAATACGGATGATGAGACATGCTGGTATGCAGAGTCTGGTTATGATTGCAATGGCACTTGTTTGAACGATGCAGACGCTGATGGCGTGTGTGACGAATTTGAAGTAGCCGGTTGTCAGGATGCCATGGCGTGCAATTACAATGCAGATGCCACGGATGAAGATGGAAGCTGCTGGTTTGCAGAGTCCGGATACGATTGTGAAGGTGTTTGTTTGAACGATGCCGATGGCGATAGCGTTTGTGATGAATTTGAGGTGGTTGGTTGCACGGATATGGATGCCTGTAACTACGCTGCTGATGCGACAGATGATGACGGCATGTGCTGGTTCGCTGAGTACCTCTATGATTGTGAGGGCGTTTGCTTGAACGACATCGATGGAGATGGTTTGTGCGACGAACTTGAAATTCCAGGCTGTCAGGAAGCGGATGCTTGCAATTACTTGCCAACGGCAACGGATGATGACGGTAGCTGTGAATACTGCTCTTGTCAAGGAAATGAATCATCGCTTGAAGGCTATGGCGTCATTGTGGATCCAATCATGGAACACACGTCTGGTGAATTGGCTGGTATGACGACATACCGTGTTTACCTGACGACTCCAAATGCGGAGGATGTTGTAACCGCCTTCATTGGTGATCAAGAATTCGCTTTGGATTTGACATCTTCAACGAGCTTCTACCAGCATCCTGCCGGTGGTGTGACTCCTGCTGGATTGGCAGACTTCATGTTGGATTTTGCTCCTGAATTGGCTTATGATTCATATGTGACGATTGGACTTGATGGTCCAGCGATGTCAGCTGATGAATTTGATGCGGGTATCATACCTGGACCTTGGTCTGCTGACTTTGAAAATGGCGGCCCAGTGCATATTGAGGATGAACTTGGAGGTGGATGGTATGCGATTCCTTCGGCATCGAATGCCCTCGTCGGAGATGACCTGCGCATTCTGGTTGCACAATTGACGACGGATGGACAGGTTTCAGGTTCATTCCGAACGCAGGTGTTCCCGAATGGCGACAACATCAATGATGACCGCGTTGATATTTCATTCATGGATGCGATCTGCGGTTGCAATGATGAAGAAGCATTGAACTATGATCCAATGGCCAACTTCCTCGCAGAAGGCTCATGTGAGTACCCTGTGTATGGTTGCAATGATGCTGTGGCTTGCAACTACGATGAAGACGCTACCACTGATGATGGCTCTTGTGTGTATTCAGATGGTATCACAGATTGTGATGGCAACTGCTTGAACGATGCGGACGGCGACTTTGTCTGCGACGAAAACGAAGTAGCGGGTTGTCTGAATCCGAATGCTTGCAACTATGTTGACCCAGCTCTTGTCACTGACTTGGTAGCGTGTGTATTTGCTGAATCAGGTTATGACTGCGAAGGCAACTGCTTGGTTGATACAGATGGAGACGGCGTGTGTGACGCGTTTGAAATCGAGGGTTGCCTTGATGCGCTGGCTTGCAACTACGACATGGATACCACGGATGAAGTGGACTGCGTTTATGAAGTCTCTGGCTACGATTGTGATGGCGTTTGCTTGAACGATGCGGACGGCGATGGAACATGTGACGAATTCGAAGTGTCAGGATGTACAGATGCTGCAGCGTGTAACTACGACGCCTCAAACACCGAGGAAGACGGTTCATGTGACTTCTGCTCATGTGGCGAAGCAGCGAGTGGTTACTCACTGGTTGTCGAGGAGCATGCAGTTGATGGAATTGCCG
>CAJQIB010000036.1 GCA_905478325.1 uncultured Flavobacteriales bacterium
GAAGCAGTTTTGGCGTGCGCTTGTTGCGTCGGTTTCCCTCAGCTTGGAGCATTGAAACCGGGCTGGAAACAGTCCGCTACACCTCTGATTGGTCCTTGACTTTCCACCCTGGGTTTGACACTCCACAAGAACCACCGGGCACTCCATTATCAGACACCTTGTCTTTAAGAACATCTCGCTATCGGATACCTCTTCTAGTGCGCACACAAGTTCAAATCAACAATCGATCTTTATTGACGGCGGCAGCTGGATTGAGTTTCGACTATCTCTTGAGTGATGCCTTTACCACCGGATCCCAATCCGAGGGTGCGATCTACAGCGATTACTTGATTGAAGAAAACCGCCAACACCGAGCAACTTTGCCATTGCGCTTCGAACTGGGCTGGGAAATTCTGCCGAGCCAGCGCTTGGGCCCTGCGCAAAAGCGGCCTGGCGTTTATCTCGGCGTCATGTTTTGGAGAGAGTGGAATGCCAACCGCTGGGGAGAGGCCACTTGGACAAGGCAATTGGAAACGGCTAATGTGCGACTCTATATGGGCCAGGCGGCGTTCGCTTTGGAATGTAGGCTGATCCTACCCTAGCCTTCTGAAGGCGCTTGATCCACCCATTGGGTCACATACTCCAGAGGCTTCCGATGGCTCACAGGCCATGATTCTTCGGGGTAACCCATGTAGAAGAATCCCAATACCTGCCCGTTGGCTGGCAATCCAGCAAATTCTCTAACCTCGTCCAGATGAATGAATGGCGGAGTCGACCAAAAACCGCCTATACCATGCGCTGTGCACGTCAAGTACATATTTTGCACGGCACATGCGACAGCCAACATTTCATCCTGCTTACCAATACGGCCGGTCGCATCGGGAACCATTCCGATCACCACCATGGCCGAAACACGCTCGCCTCTTCGTTCGAGTTTTTCGAATTTCGATGCTGAAAAGGCATCTCCTGAGGCCACCTTGTACCAATGAGAGAGCTTCGGACCAATGGCCCGCATTCCTTCACCCACATATGCCGTAAACCTCCACGGCTGGGTCATGCCATGCGTTGGTGCCCAGGTCGCATTGGTCAGCGCCAATTCCACAATTTCACGATGCACTTTTCTCCCCGAGAATTTCTCCGGTGACAAGCTTCTCCGGTCGCGAATCAAATCAGTAACCTCCGACAAGTTGTGGCGCATGGATTGAGTTTGAATGGGTGAATACCAACGCAACAAAGTTAAGGACAGCTAGCAGCTCATAGCAGACAAATTCTAGGCTACCATGCGCTCCTTTTTTGTTCTACTTTTCGGTCATGCGAACGATGTATCTTCTTTGTGCGGTGGCTTTCATTTCCTCTGCAGCTTTCGGACAATCCACCTCCGAATCCACAGACAGCCTGAACATTCGAAGCCTCTATGATGAGGTCTTGCTCAACGGGGAGGCTTACGAAAACCTCAGAACACTCACGAAAGACATTGGCCACCGTTTGAGCGGTTCCGAAAGTGCCGGAAAGGCCATGGTGTGGGGCGCAGAAGTGATGCGGTTGTATGGCGCTGATGACGTCCGCATTATGCCCGTCATGGTGCCGCATTGGACGCGAGGAAACGTGGCCAACGCTACAGCCCATTGGGGCAATGGCGAAAGCAAGAAGCTGCACGTCACGGCATTGGGAGGTTCAGTTGGGACTCGCTCAAATGCTGAGATCATCGCCAACGTAACGGTCGTTAAGCGTTTATCGGAATTGAAGGAGTTGCCCGCCCATGAAACGGAGGGACGTATCGTTTTGTTTAACCGGCCCATGGACCCTGTTCAAATCAATACGGGATCGGCTTATGGCGGCGCCTATGATCAGCGTGGCAACGGAGCAAGCGCTGCATCGGATGTTGGAGCCAGCGGTGCATTGGTGCGTTCGTTGACCCATGCGTTGGATACACTTCCTCACACGGGAGCAATGCGCTACCAGGACGACATCCCAAAAATCCCCGCTGCGGCTATCTCAACGGTCGATGCCGCTTGGTTGGCAAAGGCCGTTCAAGCCAATCCCGAATTGGAAATACGTCTAGAAATGGATTGTGAAGCGTTTGAAGATGTGGAACAAGGCAACGTCATCGGGACCTGGTATGGGACCGAATTGCCCGATGAGATTATCACCCTTGGAGGACATTTGGATTCTTGGGACATCGGAGAAGGCGCTCATGACGACGGCGCTGGGGTCGTCCACACCTTGGAGGTGCTTCGCCTTCTCAAGGCCATCGGGTATGAACCGAGACGCACATTGCGGTTTGTTCTCTTCATCAACGAAGAAAATGGAAACAGAGGAGGCATTGCCTATGCTGAGAAGGCGCGCCAGGAAATGGAGGAGACAGATCGGGTGCACGTCGCCGCTTTGGAATCCGATGCCGGTGGATTTGTTCCACGTGGCTTTCGCATCGACGCTTCCGATGATGTTACGGCACTCATGCGATCGTGGACCGATTTATTCGACCCTTACAACATTCATCAATTCAGACGCGGAGGTGCTGGCGTTGACATCTCTCCCCTCAAAGAATTGACTCCACGACCAACTTTGGTGGGGCTGAGCCCTGATGGCCAACGGTATTTTGATTTCCATCACAGCGCTCAGGATGTCTTCGAAAACGTACACAAACGCGAATTGGAGCTTGGCGCCGCAACGTTTGCAGCAGCTGTGCTCTTGCTTGATCAGCATTTGCCTTCTCCAACTCCCTGAAACCTCCCATCAAGGGCAAGGCTGGTTGAAGTCTGTTAAAAGAATGAGCAAGTCTCCAATTGTGATGTTGCCATCACCGTTTAAATCGTTTGGACACGGGTCATCAGTTGGCAACAGAACACATAGCAATAACTCAGCATCCCATACGGTCCCAAAACCGCACATCCCGGGGTCGGTGTGGCAGCTAAAATCACAGCTGCCGTCATCCTCCATGGCCACGTCATTGTAGTTGCAAGCCTCTTCATACGTACAGCCCAAACAAGGCTCAGGACAGTCCGCAGTGAAAGGATAGAAAAAGCCGCCGTCTTCGATCACAACGATGTGCTCATCCAAAGCCACATCGTAGAGCGCATTGACAATTCCTGAAGGCCAGGCTACCACTACAGAATCGATTGCCGTGGCGCTGCCCAATCCAAAGTGCTCCCACGCGCTGTTCTGCCCAAGGTAACTTTCACCTGCGAACCGGACATGGTATTGCATCTCTCCGCCTGCCCACACATATATCTTCGCTCCGATTCCATCATAATTGCTCACTGTGCCTTGCGTCGTCACTTTGACCCAATGGTTTTCGTTGGGCGTTCCCTGAAGCATTTGAGCATATTGACCAACGCGGTTTGAGACCAAGTCGGGAAAACCATCCATATTGAAGTCACCCACAGCCGTGGCAAAGGACAGCACATTGTTGTCGGAGAAATCCGAACCCGCACTCGTGAACGCGCCGCCATCATTATAAAAAAGGCGATCGGGATGGTCTGTATAAACCGACATCACTTCCGGATAATTCGTGAACACGCTGAACCCTGTTGCAACATGCAAATCTTCGTAGCCATTGTTGTCAACGTCCAACCAATTTGCTCCCCAACACACATCATTGACTTGGACACTGTCATTTGGCGTGAAGTCTAAATCCGGATGCTCAATGGAAAAATCACCTTCATCATTCAAGAGCAGCCAGTTTCCATCTGCAGCAAACGCCGTCAAATAAATATCCTGGTAGCCATTGTGATCAACATCGGCAACCGAGCCTGACATGCAGTTGATCATGATGTCCAAGCCAAAATCACTTGCACTCTCCTCAAAAGAAGTCAGGGCGTTCGGAGGCTGCTGTTCGTAGAACTGATTCGCATAGATCGTACGATCTCGAATGATGTGCAAATCAAGTAAATCGTCTTCATTGAAATCCACCCACATGCTTTGAAAGCTCTGGATTCCAAATTCAGTCACACCTTCCTCTTCAGCCACATCTGAAAAGATGGTATTCCCTAAACTCAAGCTGCCCAAATTTCGATAGAATTCATTGAACGGCACATCATCCGTTGCAGACGTATAGTTTGATATGTGCAAATCCAAAAAGCCATCCGTATCGTAATCTCCGAAAGCCGCCCCGTAACTTTTGGAAGGATATTGATCCAACCCTGATGCACTGGCAATTTCAGTGAAGCCCGCATTTCCATTGTTGAGATAGAAGCGATTCGGAGCCAGTCGATACCCCACAAACAAATCCCGATCTCCGTCATTGTCGATGTCTCCCCAAAGCACCATCTTAGCCTCATAAGGGTGACCCGGAAGGTTGAGGTCGACAGGAATAAAACCCGCTCCCGTGCCTTGATAAAACTTCAAGTCGCCTTCAAAATTGGCAAAGGTCAGGTCGTCGATGTAATCACCCGTGAAATCTACAAAGCTCACACCCGCACCCAAATACCCTCCGAAGTGATTCGTTTCCAACGCCAACTGGCTGCTGACATCAACCAACTGTGAAAACGCAAGGCTTGGCAAAAACACCGAAGCCAGCAGCAATTGTGTCATCAAGGTGCTTTCGGCTCGCGAAAGAATCCCTTTTGTTGCCAAATGGAAGGGAGACTTCATTCTGGACATTGGATGTCGAATTGAGCTAAAAACCACAACAAATCTGCCGTATTTACGACGCCGTCATCATTGATATCCGATGGGCAATCACTTACCGGTCCCGCTATACATTGGCCAATCAACGGGTCCCACACGGTTCCCTCACCACAGCTTATGCTACCGTCAAAACAACTGAAGTCACAGGTCCCATCGTCCGCGGCGGCCTCATCGTTGAAGTTACACGCTTCAACATAGGTGCAACCAAAGCAGCCAGCATCCAAACTAGGACAAGGACTCGGTTCGATGGAAGCTCCTTCAATGAGAACCAAACTCTGCAAGGACAGGACATCATAATATTGATCGACAATACCGGAAGGCCAATGCACGGTCAGTGAATCCAGCGTATTCTCTGTCCCTAGACCAAAGGTCTCCCACCGGCTATTCTGCCCCATGTAATTTTCACCGCAAAAGGTCATACGATAGGTCACTTCTCCATTTAAGTATGCTCGGATTTTTGCTCCTATGCCATCCCGATTGCTCTCCACTCCGACCAAAGACACCTTGAGCCATTTATTCTGATTGGGAATCCCTTCTAAAACTTGAGCGTACTCGCCAAATCTGTGCGAGACCAAATCAGGAAAACCATCCCCATTGTAATCGCCAACGGCTGTTGCAAACGACAACTGATTCGTTTGAAAGATCGCTGCCGTATCCTGAGAAAAGACGCCCTCTGAATTCCAATAAAAAGCATTGGGAACGTCTGGGTATTGAGCGAACACTTGAGGGTACTGTGAGTAAACACTAAACCCCGTCGCCACATGCAAGTCATCCCACCCGTCATTGTCCGCATCAAACCAATTGGCCGCCCAGGAGGTCAAATGTAAATCTGTACTGTCCCCCTCTTCCACGACATGCGGTGTAAAGGAGCCCCCTGTATTGTTCAGCAGAAAATTGCCTTCGAATAGACCTGCCGTCAGGTACAAATCCAAATCATTGTCGCGGTCATAATCCGCTACCGAAGTTGACATGCAATTGATGGCATAATCCAATCCCCTTTCATTTGCCACTTCCGTAAATACGCCATCAACCTGCTCGTAGAACCTATTCTCAAAACAGAGGCGGTCTTGAATTAAGTGCAGGTCAAGATTGCCATCCTCATTGAAGTCGACCCAATGTCCCTGAAAACTGTTATCCACGACCTCTCCCATCGGAGTGTCCAACGTGACATCTTCAAACAGCCCCTCTCCCAAATTATGGTAGAGTTCATTGTGAGGATAATCCTGGCCGAGTACGTAATTCGCTACGAACAAATCCAGCAAACCATCCTTGTCGTAGTCACCAAAACTAGCGCCATAGCTCCGTTGATTTGTCTGTGCGATGCCACATACATCACTGATGTCAACGAGCGTCATTTCGCCGTCATTTCGATACAACCGGTTGGGAGCCAGCCTGTACGTTACAAATAAGTCTTGATCACCGTCGTTGTCTATGTCCGCCCATAAAATGCCTTTCGCCTCATTCAAATAGGCCGGCATGTTCAAGACCAACTCAGTAAAGCCCGTTCCGTTTCCTTCAAAGAATTTTAAGACCCCGCCATAATGAGCAAAACTCAAATCATCCAGGCCGTCTCCATTGAAATCCGCCATGCTCATTCCAGCTCCCCAATTCCCTCCTGTGTGGTCCGTGAAAAGATCCATTTGATTGCTGACATCGTTGAATTGACTCCAACCTGATATGGGCAAAATGAGGGATACACCAAGCACGAACCCCATCAAGAATGACGGAAAACGTTTCATCCAATAAAAGATGAAGTTCTCTGAAGAAGGAGCAAAGACTTGTAACATACACCGCAAATAAAACGAATGAGGCCACCCCTGTCGAGGTAATTAAAAATAGCCTATTCCATTGATACTTCCTAACTTATAAAAACAAACAGCCAGCTAACAACACGAAATCCCGCGTGAAATTCAATTGGGACACCATGTCGCAAAAGACAAAAGCAGCAGCAATAAATCTTCAATGTTGACGACGCCGTCCCCATCCACGTCTGACGGACAATTCTCAACGCATTGCTGCAGAGTAGCATTCCAAACAGTGCCGTTTGCACACACATTCTCATCGAACCAACAGGAAAACTCACAAGAGCCGTCATCGTCTTGAGCGTCCGCGTCATAGTTGCACGCAACTGGATACGTGCACCCCAAGCAACTGCCTTGGCATTGGCTCGCTGTTTCCCCTTCTGTAATGACCAGGCTTTGATTCGCCATGACATTGTAGTAAACGTCCACGATCCCTGAGGACCATTCTACCTGCATCGAATCAATCGAAGTCTCAACGCCTAAACCAAAGTGCTCCCAACGGCTATTCTGACCGAGGTAATTTTCTCCGCAGTACGTCTCCCTGTAGAACGGAACACCCTCGATCCAAAGCTCAATTTTGGTGCCTACACCGTCACGATTGCTACTGGTGCCTACGGGTCGAATTTTGATCCAGCCATTGTCATTGGGTATGCCACTCCACACTTGAGCTGTCCCCCCAATGCTATGGGAAACCAAGTCTGGAAACCCATCTTGATTCAAGTCCCCTGTAGCGGTAGAAAAACCAAGAGACGAAGCCACATCAAACGTACCATCCTCTTCGGTCAATTCACCCATTTCATTCATGAACAGCGCATCGTACATATTTGGATACTGAAATAGAACGCTGGGGTAGTCCGTGAAGGCCGCAATACCTGTCGTGACATGCAAATCCTCCCAGCCATTGCAATCAACATCCATCCAACTTGCAGCCCAACACGTTTCATTCATGACAACGTCCGGGTTGTCATTCAGGGAGTATGCACCCTCACCATTGTTTTCAAAAAAAACATTTCCTTCAATTCCACCGCTTAAAAAAAGGTCCAAATCTCCGTCACGATCAAAATCACAGGGACTCGTTGACATGCAATTGATCCCGACATCCAAACCGATCTCACTCGCTATTTCTTGAAACACCCCTTCCCCATTGAGGGCGCCGTTTTTATAAAACAAATTCGAATAAATCTCGCGGTCCCGAATGACGTGCAAGTCCAATGTCCCATCGCGGTCATGGTCCATCCATTGTCCTTGGAAACATTGAAGCATACTTCCCCCCAAACCCATCTGCGCTGTAACATCTTCAAATAAGCCTCCACCCAAGTTTCGATAAAGTTCGTTTCCAGGCAGGTCTGACGAGTACGAATAATTGGCTATGAACACATCAAGTAAACCGTCATTATCGTAATCTCCATAACACGCACCAAAACTCCTACGGTTGTCTTGGGCTATGCCACACGACGCACTCACATCAAGCATTGTAAGGTCACCCTGATTGATATAGATCTTATTCGGGGCCAACCGGCAGGTCACTAACAAGTCTTGATCTCCGTCGTTGTCAATATCAGCCCACAAAATCGCCTTGGACTCTACTGCAGGAAACTCTAGTTGAAGCTCTATTTCTTCAAAGCCGATACCTGTGCCTTCATAAAATCGAAGTAAACCATTGTGATGGCCAAAACTCAGGTCGTCTTTTCCGTCCCCATTGAAGTCAGCAAAGCTCAATCCAGTACCCAAGTATCCTCCTGTGTGATCTGTTTGAATCATCAAGGCATCCGATACTTCTACAAACTGTGTCAAACCAAAAAAAGGCAGCATCACAGCAACGCAAAACAAGCATGGCTTAAGAAGCCAAGAAGTTCCGCCGTTCCCATTCAAAAGAACATGAAAGCGTTCAGTAAAAACGAAATGCAGCATGACGCACAGATAGTCCGTGTCAGCTTCAATTCAGAGGTTACTGAAAAATAAAGCTTTTAACCGATACAACCTAACGCTTGACCTTAACCGCTTGGTTAAAACATCCATTCCTCTCCCGCTACTCTCCAAACCAACTCAAATTAAATCAATCAATTCTGAACATCGCGGTGCAAACATGAACCATAAACACCCCTCACTTCGTCCGAATTATTGCACACAAAAAAGGGGCCTAGCAAACGCTAGGCCCCTTTCCATAATGATCGTATTGATCAGAAGCTTATTCGCAAATCGTACCGAATGCACCCAAGAATTGGAGCAAGTCAGCCGTAGTTACAGAACCGTCTTCGTTCAAGTCAGCAGGACAAGGATTCGAAAGATCGAATTCACAAGACCCGTCGTCATTACCTGCGTTGGCATCATAGTTTGATGCGTCAGCATAGGTACAACCAGCACAATCATCGAAGATGCACGCCTCAAGGTCGAGAATATTCGCTGTGTCGTCATAGTTACATGCACAAGCAATATCACACCCTTCGATACAGTTCTGACCACCCGCAGACACGTAAGCAGGACCGTAAAGCTCACCACCGGTAATCACACCACCGAATACTCCGGTGATTGACCAAGAAGGCTCACTGTTAAAGACATCATCACCTGAAGTCAAGATGTAACATCCATCAGCCAAGCAATAGGTCTCTTGAGCATAACTTCCTTCAGTCAAAGACGTCTGGATGACAGTGTTGCCTTCCAAGTCTGTGATATGAACATCACATCCAGACCAGCCATCACCGAACGAATCATTCATCGTGATCGTGATGCAAGAACCATAGCAGCAAGAATTGTCTTCAATGGTCGCCTCAGGGTCAAAATCACATGCTGTTACGTCCGTACAACCAGCACAAGTTTCGTACTCACAAGTACCATTCTCGTCTGTCGCCTCAGGATCATAGTTACAAGCAACTTCTTCCATACATCCACATGTTACATCACCCAATCCGAATGGATAAGATTCTGTCACCAAGCTTCCACCGGCACCGCCTTCAGCCAACGTGTTGGTGCCATCGGTTACACTCCAAGACTGCTCTTCAGACCAAAGGAACGCACCAGTGAAGGAATAAGAGTAGCAACCTGGATCCAAGCACAATACGTCTAGACCAAATTCAGCTCCGTCATAGTTGTCTTCGTCAATGATGAACATCGCATCATCAATCGCACCGGCAGTAATGCTGTTACCCACTGCATCGAATACTTCGTATCCACCAGTAGAACCGCTGTTACCACCTGTCCATCCGTCACCGAATGAATCATACATATTGATGATCAACGCAATTCCGTTAGGGTTAGCGTCACAAGCACATGAAGTGTACTCACAATCGTCAGCATCAATGTTAGCTTCTGGGTTGTAGTTGCAAGCAACGTCAACGAAGCAACCATAAATAGCTTCTTCGCATTCCATTTCAATTTGGAACGAACCTCCACCATCAAAAATACCATCCAAGTCGTATCCGACATATACATAGTACGTCATAGCAGGATCTGAAACAAACTGAACAGCTGCGTCATCTTGATCGAAGAAACCACACGTATCGAAGCTTCCGTCGCTGATCGCAACTGAGCCGTCTACCTGGTTCACACACGAGAAGTCTCCACAGTCAGCTGTAGCTGAGCTGTAAACATGCAATCGCGTGTCAATCACAGAACCACACGTGTTGATGCTGTGCAAGTCGCCTGTACCGGCGAACGTGTACCACACACCTTCATATGCTGGGAACGTCAATTCTGATGTTCCATCTTCTGCAGCTGTTCCAGTAGTAGAACCGCCGGTTCCAGCTACAGTAAATCCAGCCAACACCTCATTGCTGTTGAAATAGATTGTTGCAGTTGCACCGTTCCATCCATCGCCATATGAGTCAACACCATCGAATGTGAAGTCACCTTCAGCCATACCGCAAGCCCACTGGCCTGTTGTAGCAGCGCCTTCGAAGACAGTGCCATCAGCATCCGTCAATGACCAGGTGATTTCGCTATCCCATGTACCTCCACCTACAATAATGTAAGCAGCGTTTTCATCGGCAGCACAAGGAGCACATACAACTTCAGGAAAACCTGTGTTCGTAGCACCACCCATTGAACCTGTAATAACTTCTCCACATGGAAGATCTGCAGCATCAGCACACAGGTCATTTTCAGGAACCACAGAGTACATGCAAGTACCGTCGTCTTGGTTAGCCAAGGCATCGTAGTTGTCAGCAGCAGCATCTGTGCAACCCAAGAAAATACCTTGAGTCGTGAATTCAAATTCACCACACGTTTCAGCGTCTGTTGTACCTACAGCGAAGTAGTAATCCGTATTTGGCTCCAACGTGATGAAGGATTCAATTGAACCAGCACAAGTGCCCGTGAAATTGCAACCTACATACGTAGTCAAAGCGTCACAGTCACCTCCAGCCAAGTAAATGGTTAAAGTCAAGTCTCCAGAAGTAAGGTTCGTTGCGTTAAACATGAACGTATCGAAATCTTCACCTGAAACTGCATCTGTGCTGTTAAATGTGAACCAAACCGCATAGTTGGTACCTCCAAAGCTAGGAATAGCCGTTGGTGAGGCACAGCAGTTCGTTCCAGTAAACGTTACGTTGTCAATTTGAGGAGTCGCTTCAGCACAGAAATCATTGCTTGGAATCTCATCACAAGCAGCACATTCTACACTCAACAAGAACTCAGATCCAGAGCTGAATGCACTGTACTTAGAAACGTAGATGTAGTAGTCTTGACCCGTCGTTGCAATAAATGCTACGCTTGACATCAAACCACATGCATCGTCGTTTCCAACGATCAATTCCAATTCACCTTCATCGTTGTACTGGAACACGTGCAATTTCGTGTCACTTACTGGATCCGCAAATCCTGAAGTTGAGGTAGGTGTATCGCATGTGTTAGCGAAAACCTGCTGATCTGAATCCGAGTTGAATTCATACCACACACCACCCGTAGTGACTGTTGTTCCGAGGAACAAGCCTGTAACACCTTCTTCATCCGAGGCGTTGGCCAAGTTACCGTTTGAAAGTGCTCCACAGAAAACTGCTTCAGCATTCTCAATCGCGTTGTTGGTTGGAGGACAGATACAAGATCCATCATCAACTGTAACCGAAATGTTATAGTTGAAACAGTTCTCATCTGTACAACCTTCGAAATCACATCCACCCAACAAGCCGAAGTCGATAAACCAACCGCCGCTTGGGAATCCAACTGGAGGAGGCAATACACCGTAGTAATTCGTTGCAATCTGGTCACCATATACCGTACCGAATTGGTCAGTAATGATCATAGCGATTTCATCATCAGCAGTTCCACCGCCAGAGCTGAGAACATAGCATCCCAAAGGAATACAATGGAAGTCTGTTGCGACACCGTCGACATACAGGTCCGCCTCATCCCAGTTTCCTGAAATAGATGTTTCACCGTCATAGCTATCTACGTAGTAAGATGCTCCGTTCCAACCATCACCACCCAAGTCGTACATGTCAATATTCATGACATACGTACCCGCGTCACAGTAAACACAAGAACCATCGTTCTGTTGAGTTGCTGTTGGATCATAGTTCGCAGCAGAAGTGTCCATGCAACCGATGCAACCGTAGTCACATGTGCCGTCATCCAAGTTTGCTGTTTCGTCGTAGTTACATGCCGTAGCATCCGTGCAACCAGGAAAAGCTGGCAAGCAAAAATCAGTCGATTCAGAAGAACCGAACGAAGCTCCAGAAGCCAATGTCGTTCCATTTGCATCTTCAACCGCATAAGAACCATTGCCATAAGAACAGCACATGCCGTCTCCGAATGAATCATACATCGTGAACGTGTAGCATGTTTCGTTGACACAAAGTTCAGCACCAACGCCACCTCCACTAGCAATCATATTTCCTTCAGCATCTACCAAGTCCCAAGAGGTCTCAGAAGCATAGTTGTCAGGATTGATGATTACAGTCACCGCTTCAAAAGCACATGATGCATCGTCAGTTGTCGCAGCTGGGTCGAAGTTACATGCAGTCGCATCGGTACAACCGACGTACTCACAAGAACCATCGTCCTCTGTTGCAATAGGGTTGTAGTTTGAAGCCGCAGAATCAACACAACCTGGGAAAGCGCAAGCCGCTACCCAGTCAATAGGCGTGTAGCCTGAGGCCGCACAAGAGCCAGAACCGTCTGAATCCATGACGATGTTCACAACACCGGTTGGAGACTCAACAAAGGTGCCAGAGATGTCCTGGTTACCCGCCACAGATGTAAAACCTGTTGACCACAAGATATTGGCCGTAGCCAAGTCCAATCCGTCATACACATAGATTTGATCCCAGTAGTCCTCGATTTGACCAGAATTGATCAACAAGAAAATCGATTGTCCTGCAGGAGCAACCGCGTATCCATAAGAAACAAAGTTTTGATTTGAGTCATAGCAGAAGTTGCCAGCCCAATCACATGAAGGAAACTCGCAAGAGCCATCGTCTTCACCCGCGTCTGGGTTGTAGTTGATTGCGTCCATGTCCATGCAACCTGGAGTTGCCGCATCACCCACACAAAAACTGCCCGTAGAAACAGATCCAGAACCCGTTCCTGAGCTCACGACATCGCCCATGGCGTTTGTCATGCTCCAAGACGTTCCACCATCACCATACGCGTCAGTTACCGCAAGGGTGTAACAACCATCAGCCAAACAGGCAGTGGCATCAACACTTCCGCCGTCAGGTACTGTTGCATAATCTCCTGCAGCAGCATAAGCTACTTCCACTCCATCAGCGTCTGTAATCGACCAACCTGCCTCTTCTGGCCAGTTATCGAAAGTCAGTGACAAAGTCACTTCGTTGGCATCACACTGCCCAAAGGCCGCGGGTGCAGAATAAAGGAAAAGCGCGAACATCGCTACGATGCTGCAACACTTTGTAAACGTGTTAAACATTTGATTTGGTTTTGGTTAGAATTTTCAGACAATTTGGTAGGCTCAACTTTTCAAGCCTTTAAGAGAACGCAACACCCAACACTGACCGATCGTTATAGTTTAAAGCCTTCTAGAGCAAGACTCGACCTGTTTTCATTCACTCGAATCGCGGCGAAATTTTGTTAAGGCGCACTTCGATTGGGGCTAAATGTAGCGCAAGCTTTTAATAAATCCAACAAATCACAACGGAATTAACCCATGTCGTCAAAAAGCTTCATCGCTTATTTAACACAACTCACGGACAATAGACCCCGTTTTACCGAATGTTGTAACATCCGAATTCCATGCAAACATGCTTGATTATGAGTCCATTAGGATTTACTTCCACATCTCATTGTGCCAACTTTCTTGAAACGAAGGCGTCGATTGTGTCTCCCACTCCCCTTTGTTTGCACAGAGTGTGTTGACGACTACGGTGTTATCCTGGACCAACCCCGCCTTTCGTGCCATCCAAAATGCCGACAATGCAGATTCCTCCCACACAGGCGATTCCGCAGTTCGATGCAACACCTGATCACGTCGCAACCAGTCAATCGCCGGCGTCTCTTTTTCTCCCAAGCGCTGCATGAATTGAACGGATGCATCGATGGAGCAACCCGACGCTCCGGCCTGACCCTCATCCAATGCAATTAAAAGAATCCTTGACCCTTGCAGTTTCCAACTTGCTGTCAACTCGGTTCCGTGAGCCACCCATGCCGCTGTGAATCGCTCGGCATTTTCTGCAACGCGATCATTTTCCGACGTCGTCAACAACCGATCGGCCACATAAACCCACAATCGGCTTGAATCAGGCAATTTTACCCAAAGACTCCCTTCAAGACTTTCATCCGGAAACCACGAATTCGTCGGTGTATCAATCATACGGCAAGGTAAAACTCAATCTGTACGAATACGAACACCCCTCGCTGAGCAAAATTCAATGAAGTGCGGTTCCAACGTAATGCATTCCTTGCGAACTTGCGGGCGCATGGCGGACACAACGAACCAGAACAACGGGCTGATATCTCTCAGTACGCTTAGGCCTTATATTAAGCTACTCATCAAGAACTGGTGGCTCATTGCATTGCTTGCAGCTACGGGCTATGCCTCCGGCCGTTTGATCACCCACAGGCAACTCAACATCTACAATGCCTCCGCCGAGATCCTCCTTGACGCCGGCAAGGAATTGGATTACCAGAAAAAGATGATGGGGACGATGAACCCCTATGGCAACATGGGCAATTCAGACACCAAGGACCAGCAACGGATCCTGAGCTCGTTTGATTTGATTGGCCGAGCGGTGGACCGCATGTCGCTGGACATCGACTATTATTTTGTGGGACGATTGCGAACCAGCCAAGTGGCCGGTTACAGCAATATCCTCATCCGAGCCAATCCTGAATTGTTCAACAGTTCTTTTTTAGGTCGGGACATTGATCTCTTCATTGAGGACGAGGCGCATTATTTGTTGCGCTACGCGATGCCCAATGGAGAGGTCGTGGAAGAACGGTATGCTTTTGGTGTGCCCATCGAAGGCCCGAACTTGGCCTTGACCATCGACTTCGTAGACAGCAAGGTGTTCAATTACACCAACGCCAACGGACGGGGCATCAACACCGAAGCGCTGGAAGAAGCGCGACGACAGCACTTCCGTTTCCGCGTGTTCAATCGCTCCCAGCGCATTGGTCAAATGCGGGGTTCGTTGCGGGTCAACAACGTGTTGGGCACCAACATCCTGACTCTTCAATCTTCCAGTACGCTGCCAGGCCGTGGGCAAGAATTCTTGAATATACTCAGTGAGATCTACATCAATTACACAAAGGAAGCCCGATTGGAATCCAGCTTGAAAACTGAATTGTTCATCAACCGACAATTGGACGAGTTGGTCAACATCATGGACAGCTTGGAGATGCAAGTGGATGGCTTCAAGGCCCAGAATGACATCTTGGACTTGACGCGTGAGCAGACCGAATATTTCAATAGTCTCGTGCAATTGGAGAGCGGAGAGCGAGAACTCGACATGCGCCTCGAGGCACTGAAATCCTTACAATCCTATTTGAAGTCTGGGGCGGAAGATTCTGGCCTCCCTCCCACCTCTTATTTATTTGGAGAAGACGCGCTCTTAATTGAACAAGTGAATCAGCTTTTTCAGATGCGCACGGAACGGACAGCTGCCTTGCTTGACGTGACCGAAGACAGCTTTTCGATTCGACGGCTGGACAGTGCGATCAGCAATGCCCGGTTTACCATCGCGAAGTACATCAACGACACAGAGGATGCACTGGCGAGCCAGCGCATTAGCTTGCGTGGTCAAATCGCCAGCCTGGAGCAACGTTTGAGCGGAATCCCTGCTACCCAGCGTGACATCATCAGCATGGAACGGAAGCTGCAGGTTAACGAAAAACTGTATGTCTTCTTGCTTGAATCCCGCGCACAAAATGTCATTTCACGTGCCGGCATCGCACCCCAGGCCATCATCATTGAGCAGGCTCGTGGAGGCGGCATCATTGGGCCGGATAAACGCGGGACCATTCGTTCCAACACCCTCATGGGGGCCCTGGCCGCGTTGGCCATTGCCTTCTTGCGCATGCTCTTGTTCGAACGCATTGAATCGACACAGGAGCTCCGTGAAATCTCGAGTATTCCTGTGGTGGCCGGACTGCCGCATTACCCCGAAGCGGAGAAAAACCCGATCTCCATCCTCGCGGACAGCCGCTCTCCAATTACGGAAGCCTTCAGGAGTCTCAGGACCAATTTGCAGTACCTGCTCGCCAAGGAAGGCGCCAACACCATCCTCATCAGTTCGCTACACCCTGGTGAGGGCAAGTCTTTTGTATCCGCAAACTTGGCTACTGTTTTGGCTAAAACGGGCAAAAAGGTTGCGCTCATTGACTTTGACATGCACAAACCCAAGGTTCACAAGAACTTCAAACTTTCGAATCAACTTGGCCTGAGTTCCTTTCTCATTGGGCGTTGCTCTGTCGAAGAGATGAGGCAATTGGGACCCGTCGAGTCCTTGCACGTGTACACGGCCGGCCCGGTACCTCCCAATGCTTCGGAATTGGTCCTCAATGACCGATTGGATGACCTCCTGACTGGGTTGCGCGCCACGTATGACTACGTGATTTTGGATACACCGCCTATTTTGCTCATCACAGACGCGTTGGTACTCATGAGCAAGGTGGATACCGGACTTTTGGTCACCAACACGTTGAAATCCAACAAACGCGGCATCAAACATTTGGAGGAGGCTTTGAGTCAAAACAATCTCAACCACGCCTCCTTGGTCTTGAACAACATTCGCATGACCCGTTGGGGACAGGTTTACGCCAAGTACGCTTACAAGTACGGATACGGATACGGATACGGATACGGATACGGATACGGTGGAGCCAAGTACGGCGACGAGCCGGAGTCGCAGGCATAACTCAGGGTTGTTAACACCGTGCAACAAACAACGTCGGTTCGGCGTCTTGTCTACATGCCATCAATGCATTGTATTTTTGTCTAGCATGAAGTCGATCAATTCAGCCCTCTTCTTGGGGCTCATTATCAGTTTTCCCCCAACACTTTGGGGGCAGCTTCAGTCCGATATGATGTGCGTGGACGTCAACCAAGCAGGCAATGCTTCGGTCAACTGGACAGAAGCTGTGGACCCCATGGGAGTTTTCGCTTCCTACACGCTCCATATTTTTGAACCCTCTAGCGGACTGGTTTTGGACACTTATGTGATTGACAGCCCGACCGACCCCGTCAATCCCGGTTTTGTCAACACAACGTATAACGCCAACACCACGGAGCTGTGTTATTTTGTTGTGACCGAAGGACCCGCCGGTGTCTTTGGAACTTCCAGTGACACGCTTTGCAGCATGCACCTCACTGCTGAGCCTTCGCTTACGCCGGGGATGGCCTCTTTGGATTTCAATAGCCCTCGCATCGCCAGCGCCGCACCGGATGGTGGAGATATCGAGGTTCAACTCGAGGATGACCCGGGGAGTTGGAGCACCATTGCCACGATTCCAGACAATGGGGGCATGATGAGCTATGAATATGAAGTCGAAGAATGCAGTGGAGATTTGAATTTTCGTGTATTCCAAAGCAGCAGCTACATTCAGTGCGATCAAAAATCCAATCAAGCAGGATCTTCTATCAGCGACGAGTTGGACCCAGACCCGCCTGTGATCTCCTACATCAACGTGGACAGCTTGTCTCAATTGGCAATCATCCATTGGGAGCCGAGCGAAGCCAGTGATTTAGCAGGCTACATCGTTTACCGGTGCAATGGTGGATTTCAAATGGCCATCGACACGATTTACAATCCAGGCGCCACCTTTTATGTGGATCCCAATTCCAATCCGGTCACATACATCGAATCGTACAATGTAGCCGCGTTCGATTCTTGCTTCATTGGCAATGAACCGGACCCAGGAGCCGCTGGGGCCTATTGCGCCAGTTCCCTTCACTTGAATGCGAGTCGACTTCCTTGCTCTGATGCCGCGAGTTTAGACTGGAATGGAGGTTTTAACATCGACTCCGAAATTGCTTCCATCGCCGTCTGGGCCGCTGAAGAGTCCCCAACGGGAAGCGGCAATTGGAACAACGGACAGCTCCTCGAAACGCTAGACGCCAGCGCCACATCTTATGTGCACGAGGGCGCCACCTTCGGCTCAACGTTTCGTTACGATATCGTGGCAACCAGCACGGATGGCTCCTTCATCCGTTCCAACCAACGATCAATGGACTTCTCCTACCCGGGAGCACCGGATCTGACTTCGTTGCGACGCGCATCCGTCACCGACAGCGGAGGTGTGAATATCATTGTGGATTTAGACCCCAATTCCGAGGAAGTCCACACGTATATCCTTCAGCGAAAACGAGCAATCGATGAGCTGTTTTTTGATTTCGATGCGCAGGAAGGCATCGGAGGCATGACCCTTCAATTTGCCGATTTGGATGCGGTTACTGACGAGATGAGCTACGCGTATCGTGTACGCGTTGAAAATTATTGTGGGGACTCCGTTGGCATGTCCAACGCAGCCCAAACCATGCACCTTCAAGGCATTTCTGACACCCAATTGCTCAACAACACGATCAGCTGGACACCCTATTCCGATTTTCCAGGCAGCACTGAAGGGTACCGCATTTACCGTCGAAATCAGCAAGGTGCTGCCGCTGAAATGATCGCTGAAGTCCCATCCCAAGTTTTGATTTGGGAAGACGACGTGAGCAACCTGCTCTATAGTCCCGGAGACTTCTGTTATCTCATTGAGGCCATGGATTCTGGTACAGGTCCTGCGGGCGGTATGAATTATGCACTTTCCAACGAAATGTGCCTCACTCAAGTGCCGGTTTTGTGGGTTCCAAACGCCCTCTTAATCGGTGGGTACAACGACGTTTTCATGCCTGTCGTAAGCTTCGCCGATTTCGACCAGTATTTCATGCAAATCCACAACCGGTGGGGGGATATTATATTCACCTCGAATCAAGTGGGATACGGGTGGAATGGGATGCACATGGGAGCGTATGCGCCCGAGGGGAGCTACGGTTATTCCATCTCCATCCGCGATGGAGCCGGCCGAGTTTATGAGACCACGGGATTGGTTCACTTGCTCATTGGTGAATAACCCTGATGAGCAGGGCTTTGCGACCTTCATTTCATTAACTTTGTCCGAATCGTTGCACGACTGATCGTGTCACGGGAAATACGATTCAACTGCCCGCCATGGCCAACACTGCTGAAAACCCGAAAATAATCGGAGAAGGTTTGACCTTCGATGATGTGCTGCTTGTCCCCGCCTATTCTGAGGTATTGCCACGCGACGTGACATTGGGGAGTCCTTTCTCTCGCAATATCATGCTCAAAACGCCGGTGATTTCCGCGGCTATGGACACGGTTACAGGAAGTGCCATGGCCATCGCGATGGCACGGCAAGGAGGAATCGGTGTGATCCACAAAAACATGACGATTGCCCAGCAGGCATCTGAAGTGCGAAAGGTCAAACGCTCCGAAAGCGGCATGATCCAGGATCCCATTACCCTGTTGCGTGAGGCTACTGTAAGCGACGCACTTTCCATCATGCGGGAGCACCGTATTGGCGGCATTCCTGTCATCAATGCAGAAGGCAAGTTGGTCGGCATCGTCACGAATCGTGATTTGCGCTTTGAAAAAAACTTCAACCGCCCCGTCAGTGAAGTCATGACCTCAGAAGGCCTCATTGTCACTCAGGATGGCAAGGACTTTGCGAAAGCCGAAGAATTGTTGCGCGAACATCGGATTGAAAAGCTACCCGTGGTCGATGCTGACAATCAGCTGGTCGGTCTGATAACGTACCGCGACATCATTAAGTTGAGTGAATTTCCGAATTCGTGCAAGGACCAATTTGGAAGACTGCGCGTTGCGGCCGCTGTCGGCGTCACAGCTGACACCGATGAACGTGTTGAAGCCCTCGTGAAATCAGGAGTCGATGCCGTTATCATTGACACAGCCCATGGACACAGCAGAGGCGTTCTGGATACGCTCAAGCGCGTCAAACAAAAATTCAATACCATCGATGTCGTGTGTGGCAACATCGCCACAACAGAGGCCGCTCTTGCGCTCGTTGAGGCGGGAGCAGACGCTGTTAAAGTCGGAATTGGCCCCGGATCCATCTGTACTACCCGCATTATTGCTGGAGTCGGGGTCCCTCAATTGGGAGCGGTGATGGATGTTGCCGCAGCCTTGCGCGGCACTGGTGTTCCCGTGATTGCCGATGGCGGCATTCGCTTTACAGGAGACATTGTCAAAGGCATCGCCGGAGGCGCTGACACGGTGATGATCGGATCCATGCTTGCAGGAACACAAGAAAGCCCAGGCGAAACCATCATCTATGAAGGCCGTCAATTCAAATCGTATCGTGGAATGGGGAGTTTAGAAGCCATGCAACATGGATCCAAAGACCGCTACTTCCAAGACGCTGAAGAAGATTTGAAGAAGCTGGTGCCTGAGGGCATTTCCGGTCGGGTTCCATACAAGGGCACTGTCGGTGATGTTATGCACCAAGTGATTGGCGGGTTAAGAGCTGGAATGGGGTACTGCGGAGCACCTTCCATTTCCATCTTACAGGAAGCTCGCTTCGTGCGCATCACCTCTGCCGGTGTGAAAGAAAGTCATCCGCATGATGTTATGATTACGCGTGAAGCACCCAATTATAGCATCCGATAAATTTGTTGCAACTCGATTTTAGATTTTGAAACCAATCGCATGAAAATCATCTTTTCCCTATTCGTGTTCTGTCTCTTCATTGCTCCGAATGCTTTGAATTCTCAAGAAACAGCCACATCCAACGCTTCTGAAACTGTCCTGACTGTAGGGGATGAAGCCGTCTCGCTCGCTGACTTTCAGCACATCTTTATGAAGAACAACCGCGATAGCGTGGTCACCAGCGCATCATTGGATGAGTACATGGAATTGTTCATTCGATTCAAGTTGAAAGTTCAAGCTGCGGAAGCATTGGGGATGGATACGGTAGCGACTTTCCAACGCGAATTGGCAGGATATCGATCGCAATTGGCGCGGCCCTATATGACCAACAATGACTTGCTTCAGGATCTCGTCCTCCAAGCTTGGGAACGCAAACAAGAAGAAGTCCACGCACGCCACATTTTGGTGTCGTGCGGAAGTGAAGCTTCTGCATCTGACACCCTCAAAGCATGGAAGCGAGCGAATGCTCTGCGCACCAGGATCACCAATGGCGAAGACTTTGATGCCGTCGCACGTTCCAAAGGAGGATCCGACGACCCCAGCGTGAAGGACAACGGGGGTGATTTGGGCTGGTTCACGGCCTTTCAGATGCTCTACCCTTTTGAGGAAGCCGCATTTACCACTGAAATTGGGGGCATCAGCAATCTCGTTCGAACGCGGTATGGATACCACGTCATTGAGGTCACTGGAAGACGCGAAGCACGCGGTGAAATACGAGCCGCTCACATCATGATTCGACTTAAAAAAGGATCGGATGCCGATGCATCGGCCAAATCAGAAGCCAAAATTGGACAGATTTATGATCTCCTCCAGAAAGGAATTCCATGGGATGAACTCGCTTTGAAAATGTCAGAAGACGCCAGCTCGGCCAGTAAAGGAGGAGAATTGCCTTGGTTTGGCACAGGGAAGATGATTGAAGCATTTGAAGATGCTGCATTTGGATTAGCCGAAGACGGCCAAATTTCTGAACCCGTTGAAACCTCCTACGGATGGCACATCATCAAACGTTTGGAATACCGCGCACCCGCTTCCTTTGAAGCGTCCAAAAGAGAGATTGAGAAAAAAGTCAGCCGCGATAGCCGCAGTGAATTGACACGCGCGTCTTTCATTGAGAATCTCAAAGCCGAATACGCTGTTAAAATTCAGACAAGCTCTTTAAAGGGACTCTATCGTCTGGCCAGCAGGCAAGACAGCGTGTTTTACCCCAACCATCCCGTCACAGGTGTGACGTCCACTGATCGGTCCAGAACGCTACTCACGATTGGAAGTGAAACGGCAACCGTTGGTGATTTCGTTGACCACCTCAATACGAGCAAAATTCGCAACGCTTCGATCGGCGGAAAGGCTGTCGTTGACGAGCAATTGAAGCTGTGGTCTGAAAACATGCTCTTGGATTATGAAGATGTGCGTTTGGAAGACAAGCACGATGCATTTCGTCTGTTGATGGAAGAATACCACGATGGCATTCTTCTCTTTGAGTTGACGGACGAGAAAGTGTGGAGCCGTGCCGTAAAAGATTCAACTGGACTTGAAGCCTTTCACGCTGCGACGTCCTCCGACTTCATGTGGTCAGAGCGAGCCGATATACGCGCCTTTATTTTGGCGGACGCCGCGTTGGCAAAAAAGGTCCGAAAGGCCATCAAAAAGAACAAGTCCCTCCTCCCTATTGCCGAAGAGGCTAACGCCGTTAATTCCTTGGCCTATCGATTGGAAGAAGGCCTGTTCAGTGAAGGCGAAAACCCTTGGGCCGATCGTATTTTAGCCGATCACCTTTCGGGTTCGTTGGTCATGGCATCCAAGGGTGCGACGTTTGTAGAGTATACAGCTGGTGGAGACGAGGTCATCCTCGTCCAGGTTCGGGAAATTCGAGAACCCGAGCCAAAAACATTGGCTGAAGCCCGCGGACAAGTTATCGCTGCGTACCAAGATCAACTCGAAGCCGAATGGATCGAGTCTCTGCGCAGTGAGACAGCGGTCGAAGTGAACCGATCATTGCTCCATTCTCTTGCGGACTGACTCCAGCATCTTTCGCCCGCTTCAAAGGGGATCTTTGCAACATCAACCGATCCGAGTGGATGGGTTTTTCGCCTCGGGGTTTTGCGGGATCATTGGTGGACTCTTACTCTTCGGGTGCGCACAATTGGATGAACCCGAAAAGCCAACCGAGCAGTTTGTCGCCACGGCTTTCGAGCATGCGTTACCTCTGCAAGAAATTTGCGATCACATTCCGAACAATGCAGCCGCCGCCGACTCCGCGTTGATGGCGGAACGCTATGTCGATCAATGGATTCGAGAACAAGTGGTCGTACACGAAGCTGAAAATCGCTTGCCCGAGGATCTACAAACGTTTGAACGCGAAATTGAGGCCTACCGCAATGCGCTGCTTTTGCACCATTACAAGGAGCGCTATGTCCAACAACGCATGGAGCAGGAGGTTCCTGAGGAAGAGGCGCTCGCCTATTATATGGCACACCAGGATTTATTCATGCTGATGGACTATGCTGTGCGTGCCACCTTCGTGCATTTGCCAGATGACGATGATCTCCATTTGGATTTCATCAAGTCCGCCTTGATGGCCCCAGATACTGCGTCATCATTTCCCTTGCAACAATGGTGTGTGGAGCACGCCGCCATCCATTCGTTGAATCGGGAAACCTGGTGGTACCTCGAAGATCTCATTCAGGAGGTTCCTATTGAGTTGTATCGTGCCGAAAAACAACTCGCCAATAGGAAGCTCATCACGTTTGATGCCGATGGGCGCAATTACTTCATCCGGTTTCATGAACACGCACTGATCGATGGTGTCGCTCCTTTTGAAGTCGTTCAAGACCGTGTTTCCGAGTTGATTTTACACGGTAAAAAACAAGAGCTCCTCCTCCAATTGGAAGAAGAGCTCTTGATTCAAGCTTGGGAAAAAGGGAGCGTCCAGAAATTGATTCTGGAGTAGACCTCGATCGGTTCGCTTAGTCGCACTGCGAGGCAAACACGGTCAGGAAGGTCAGCATGTCCGACACCGTGACCACACCGTCGCAATCGCAATCCGCAGTTTCGAAGTCAATGTTCGCAGCGCCGTTGTTGCCGGGAAGACCTGCCAACAAGAACAACAAGTCGATGATGTCGCGCTCGCCGTTCAGGTTGAAGTCACCCAAACACGCGGCATTTACCTCCACATCGACTTCGTTGGCACACGCCACACTGGGCAGGGCATACGTGAACGTGTAATCGCCATTGGCCAAATCGTACGGCATGCCCTCACCTGAGGCCGTGCCGTCATCCGATGACCATGTCAACGACCACGCGTCCCACTCGCCTTCGAGTTCTGTGACATCCAAACCATCGCATACTGTGCTCGTCAAGGACAGGCTTGGCATCGCATTGAAGTGCAACACAAAACGCTCCTCGTACAACGTGTTGGCAGGAAGGTTCACCACGAACGCATCCATGCCCAACTGCCCGCGTTCACCCGTCTCAGTATCTTCAATCACGGCGCACAGGTTGGCCGGCATCGTTTCCTGTTCTACCATCGAGAACACCACATCGCCTCCCGCTCCAGATGTCACATGCAACGGCAACGACGGCGTGTTCTCCAAAGAACCTGCTGATTGGATTGACAAGTGCTCGCCGTTCTCGGCCTCCATCCACACACGCAAATCGCTATGGACCTCAGTGTTCAAGTGCAACGCATCTTCGCTTGGAATAAAAGCTGCCGTAGCTGCTTCGTCGAAGCGAACAAAGGCGTGCGCCCACTGCTCAGAATCGTTGGCAATCCCCAAACCGATCGAGCCTTGGAAAGAAGGGTCCAACTCCCGCACAAACGTGCCGCTTGTGCCTACCACCTTGTCCGATTCTTTGAACGTGATCGAGGTGTTCTGGTCAACCTTTACCCAAATGGATTGGCCAACATCCAATGTTGTCGGCGCGCCACCCGTACCATCAGCTAAAGTCTCCACATAGCTTCCTGCTCCGGTGTTGTCGAACAAGTAGTACGCGGTCACAAGCGCATTCTCTGTATGAGCCAACACCGAAACCATGTTCACCGGTGCCGGGTATGGGTTGGAAACCAGGTTCCACCCATCTACCGTCACATCACTCTGGTTGGGATCATCGGTGAACGTCAAAGGAAGCGTTACATCTCCCATTTCAAACTTGCCCGTGACACTGATTGTGCCTGAGACTCCTGATGGAACCAGCGCCATGTATCCGTTGCCCGGTGTCAATACGGCCGTACCATCCCACAAGTAGTTCCAACCCGCTGCCTGCGAACCATACGAGGCCTCATTGTATTCGAACAGCAACATGCCTGAGACGCCTGAGGTCCAGTCTGCAACCGTCGTTCCGGTCACGTACGCGCCGATGTTGACCCACGAATTGTCCGTATCCGAAGGGATGAAGCGTTCGAAGGTGAAGGTCTGATCGACGCCGTCATCGAAATTGGCCAACTCGCAGGCTCCGATGGCAGCGGTTCCATCGGTCGTGGATTGGAACGTGAGGCTGGAGGAAACCGATGAATCAATTTTCAGCTTGTCCGTCTGTGCGCCCGAATCAAATTTCAAAGCTCCCGCTGGCTTCATCTTGATGTGACCTTTCAAGGTTGCCGTTTTGTTGTTTTCAACCACCAAATTTTTTAATTGGAAACGGCTACTGCTGGGATCTGCATAATTGTTCGCATCGATGGTTTGCTCCGTCAGACTCGATAACTTGAGCGTACCTTGCCCTCCCTCGAACGCTCCAGATGTGCCCAATGCAATGCTGCCAGAGGCAGCCAAGGTGCGACCTGCACCGTCACAACTCGCGAAGGTTCCGGAAGTGACCGTAATGTCATTGCAGGCGACTTCGGAAGCGGCGTCTACGGTGAGCGATACTCCGCTATCCACAACAATATCCAAAGCCGAATTTCCCGAAGGATTGACAATTCCAGGTCCGTTTGCCAAGCCATTCCAAGTTGCGCTGTTTGAGAGGCTAATGTAACCATTCGGCTCATATGGAAGCTCACTGTAATCGCTGACTATGCTTGAATAAGTGGGAGTTGCGCCGTTGGCAGCTGAAAATGACACGCCCTCTCCGATCACTTGGGTCACCAAGCCACTGGCACTCGCCGCAAACGGTAGCACAGAAGCACCACCTTGGTAAGCCCAAGCTGCTGATTGATTGAAGTTGGCATTTTCGTAACTGTATGCCTCATCCATCGATGCGGACCAATCTGACCCTTCAATCAGTGTTCCCGCACCTGTATTGCCACCAAAATTCAAATCAAAGCCCAAGCAAGTGAGGTGGCGCAGGCTCCCGTCGAGCTCAGCTGTTCCGTACGTAAGGTTGGTGTTCCAATCGATGTCTGGCTGGAATATCCACGAAAATTCCGTTGCCCAGTTGAACTCTTGTCTTCCACTACTCAAGTGCTCAAAGGTGCCGCAAGATTGGCCACCTGAAAGAGTTGCGTTACCAGAAGCTCGAACAATGGGGTCATTTTCATCATCGCATTTAGCGATTCCGCTCGATGGTGAAGCATCAATATCAAAGAGAATGACTTCGGTTCCCGATACAACACCTTCAGCCGGCGCTGTCCATCGAATCACCGAGCTCGTTCCGCTCAAAGTCCCCCAATAGGACCCAGTCCATTGCCACTCTGAAACTAAAAATAAAGTTGTTCCCGACTCAATGTCTTTTAGAACCGTGAAACCAATATAGTCGTCACCAATTCCGGAATAGGCATCAGCAGCAAACGAAAAATAAACATCGCCGGGATACAAAATCGTCCCGGAGTAATCGCTTGGATTCAAGCTGGGGTCGGAATCGGTATTGTCCAAGACATAACCTGCTGGCTGGGCACAGGCCACTTGCGAAACCGCTGGATCACCAAGGCCATCGCCATCCGCATCCTCGTACCACGTTTGCTGAGTATAGGAACAGGCTGCCGTAGGGTTCGCCAGGTAGTTGCACGCGGTGGTATTTGTGCAACTGTCCGCATCATCGCACACACCGTCCGAGTCTACATCTACGCCGTCTCCACCGCATACGCCGCAAGCGTCGTTTGTTAAACAGGAGGCATTTGCGTTGCTGTTCACGTCGTAGTTGCAGGCTGATGTATCATCGCAGAGATCGGTTGAATCGGCGACGTATCCTGCTGGTTGACTGCAAGCGGATGTTGTCGAACTCGGATTGCCCAAACCGTCTCCGTCGGTGTCGGCGTACCAGGTAGTTGGGGTGCACGAAACGGTTCCGGTTAAAACAATGTTGTCGAGCGTTCGGTATTTGTTCTTGGCAATTGAAAACGAATAGGTTATTACCGTAGTCGTCGCACCACCATCGGGCGAGAATGAACCGCTGCTGTATGTACCATTGGACATGGAGACGGAAGGTAAAGAAGTACCACCGGAGCCATCTGAGTATGAGGACAACGTTATACTTGTGTACCCTCCAATTGAAATGGGATCACTCACCCACGTGCAGGTGTAAGTCCCATTCGAAGAATTGCCCAGAAATCGGAATGCACTGCTTGTGATGGACATCGTACCACTCGATCCTGAAGTGGTCTCTGTCGCCACCCATTGATCACCCGTCAGCGTCGTGGTGCTTGACCCCGTCTCCCCCGTAAAATCTTCCGACCAAATCGTTTGTTGCCCCGTGACTTGACTCGAGAGAAGCAAAAAAAGAAGGGTAGACAAACAATGGGAGAGAAAAACGCGGACGCCTTCTCGACGAGGTTTCGAATCAATCATAAGAACGATTTTTTGCACTCAACAGGAAACATATCCAAGGAAAGTGTAGAAAAGACAATTTGGGTTAGTGAAGATACGAATGTGACCTTCGTTACACAAGCATTTAGACCTTTCGCCGGTATAACCGCTGAAATCCCAAAAATGTTCTAGCCCATTCGGAAACTAAATCAATATTTTTTTTTCACGAAAAGACTGATAGTCAGTCATTTTAAAACCCATTCCGTATTCCTCATTACATAAATAAACGCAGATTAAAACAAATTTATCCATCGGAAATAAACTCAAAAAGCACTCCAAGTTGCCCCCTTTTCATGCAAAATGGAGTTGAACGGCTTCTTTTTAGTTTTCATAAATGCCCATTTTAGAGCTGATTTTACACGGTAAAAAACAAGAGCTCCTCCTCCAATTGGAAGAAGAGCTCTTGATTCAAGCTTGGGAAAAAGGGAGCGTCCAGAAATTGATTCTGGAGTAGACCTCGATCGGTTCGCTTAGTCGCACTGCGAGGCAAACACGGTCAGGAAGGTCAGCATGTCCGACACCGTGACCACACCGTCGCAATCGCAATCCGCAGTTTCGAAGTCAATGTTCGCAGCGCCGTTGTTGCCGGGAAGACCTGCCAACAAGAACAACAAGTCGATGATGTCGCGCTCGCCGTTCAGGTTGAAGTCACCCAAACACGCGGCATTTACCTCCACATCGACTTCGTTGGCACACGCCACACTGGGCAGGGCATACGTGAACGTGTAATCGCCATTGGCCAAATCGTACGGCATGCCCTCACCTGAGGCCGTGCCGTCATCCGATGACCATGTCAACGACCACGCGTCCCACTCGCCTTCGAGTTCTGTGACATCCAAACCATCGCATACTGTGCTCGTCAAGGACAGGCTTGGCATCGCATTGAAGTGCAACACAAAACGCTCCTCGTACAACGTGTTGGCAGGAAGGTTCACCACGAACGCATCCATGCCCAACTGCCCGCGTTCACCCGTCTCAGTATCTTCAATCACGGCGCACAGGTTGGCCGGCATCGTTTCCTGTTCTACCATCGAGAACACCACATCGCCTCCCGCTCCAGATGTCACATGCAACGGCAACGACGGCGTGTTCTCCAAAGAACCTGCTGATTGGATTGACAAGTGCTCGCCGTTCTCGGCCTCCATCCACACACGCAAATCGCTATGGACCTCAGTGTTCAAGTGCAACGCATCTTCGCTTGGAATAAAAGCTGCCGTAGCTGCTTCGTCGAAGCGAACAAAGGCGTGCGCCCACTGCTCAGAATCGTTGGCAATCCCCAAACCGATCGAGCCTTGGAAAGAAGGGTCCAACTCCCGCACAAACGTGCCGCTTGTGCCTACCACCTTGTCCGATTCTTTGAACGTGATCGAGGTGTTCTGGTCAACCTTTACCCAAATGGATTGGCCAACATCCAATGTTGTCGGCGCGCCACCCGTACCATCAGCTAAAGTCTCCACATAGCTTCCTGCTCCGGTGTTGTCGAACAAGTAGTACGCGGTCACAAGCGCATTCTCTGTATGAGCCAACACCGAAACCATGTTCACCGGTGCCGGGTATGGGTTGGAAACCAGGTTCCACCCATCTACCGTCACATCACTCTGGTTGGGATCATCGGTGAACGTCAAAGGAAGCGTTACATCTCCCATTTCAAACTTGCCCGTGACACTGATTGTGCCTGAGACTCCTGATGGAACCAGCGCCATGTATCCGTTGCCCGGTGTCAATACGGCCGTACCATCCCACAAGTAGTTCCAACCCGCTGCCTGCGAACCATACGAGGCCTCATTGTATTCGAACAGCAACATGCCTGAGACGCCTGAGGTCCAGTCTGCAACCGTCGTTCCGGTCACGTACGCGCCGATGTTGACCCACGAATTGTCCGTATCCGAAGGGATGAAGCGTTCGAAGGTGAAGGTCTGATCGACGCCGTCTTCAAAATTCGATGCATCACAGGCTCCAATAGCCGCAGTACCCTGTGTGCCATCCGATTGGAATGTCAATGAGGATATCACCGTTCCGTCCAACTCCAACTGATCACCCGTCACCGTGTCATCAAACAGAAGAGAGCCGCCCGATTTCATCTTCACATGGCCTTTCACCTTCAACTTCTTGCCCTTCGTGACTTGAATGCCTTTGAATTGCACTTTGGAGCTTGAAGCGTCTGAAGAATTATTGGCATCTATCGTTTGTTCATCATCCCCATTGAACTCAAAAACTCCTTGTCCACCATTGAAAACACACGTGTTCGCCGGATCCAATAAAATGTCGCCCGAAGCTGAGGTGCATCGACCTGACCCATCACATGCCACGAACTTTCCATTGGTGATGGTGAGATTCTGCAAACTGACCGCAGGCTTATCCACCACGAACGTCATATCCGCATTGCTAATTGTAACATCCAACGTAGAGGATCCTTCCGTGACAACAGCCGTTGTCCACAAAAGCCCCATGCTATTGGACAAATTGCCCACAGGCAGTTGGTCATCATCAATATCATTTATTGATGTGCTGATCTCTGAATAGTTATTTGAACTCTTCAGAAGGCCTTGAATTTCTCCCATCACATTGCCAGAAAGAATCAAATTATCCCCCGCTACTGTTGCTGCCGTTGTTGCATTGAACCTCCACTGGTGCTTCCCGAAAGGCGCTGCTTGAGCAGAGTAATCATCATTGAAGAATTCATTCGGCGAATTGTTCGCGGAGTAAAGCAGCGTATTCACTGCGGTATTTCCCGGGCCATTGCCGTGTGACTTATCCAAATCCTTTCCAACACAACTCAACATGCGCACATCGGAATACCCAATATCCTTCCAATCAACATCCCAATCAGAATCATCCCCTTCCAATTCATCTGCCGGCTGAAACAACCACAAGTGATCTCCATGAATGTGGTGTTCAACCCCACCGTTGAGCGCAACCCACGAACCACAACTTTCACCGCCAGTATAATAATCCTCGCCAGAAGTTACCAATGAAATGGGGCTAGCCGTGGTCGCTTTGATCGCGGTACCCTCAATAGAAGCATCCGCAAAACCGCCGACACCCCTGCAGACAACTTCCGTTCCTGCAGTCACTCCTCCAATGGGGGCAGTCCAAACAAATCCTTCTAAATCCTCCGCATCAAAACTTGTATCATCAACGCCTCCCAACCACTTTTCTCGTGTGAATGCGACCTTCGTTCCTGATGCTACATCGACTAAAAAAACAAAACCCAGATTGCACGTCGCCTTATTGTTCTTCCCCTCATTTCCGATGGTCATGTACACATCTCCCGGAGAAAGTGTTGTTCCAGAAAATGTCTGAGCATGGGCTCCCACAGGGGCCACAGCCGAAAAAATCACTCCTAATATTGCAAGCACAACCAACTTCAACTCTCGGTTTTTCCATGCAAATTGGACACCAAAAGAATACTCAGAAAGGCTTTTTGTAAATACTAGCATGATTTAAATCAGCGAAATGGTGCCGTAAATGTACGGAAGTGACACGAGTCACACTCATTCCCTTGAATTTTATTTTTTTTGAGAATAAAAATAAAATAATCTGCATATGAAATGAGGCGATAGGATTTAAAAAACACTTCAATATTCAACGCTCTAGGGTTCTGGAATCGGCACCAAATCCGTCCGAACGCTAACAAGTCGTAACGTACACCCAAGGCATCTCGAAAGCGATTAACTTGCGCCCGTGAAATCAACGATTCAGAATCAACTCCGCGGGATGGCCTGGTGCATCCTGATAGCCGCCAGCGCGACCAATCTGCACGGCCAAGACTCGACCCTTGCCAACACCACCACACCCCTCAACTTCACTCCTTTAGACGCCATTGTCGCCGTAGTTGGAGATGGTATTTTGCTGGAAAGCGAGGTAGAAGCGCAAGCTTTTGCCCTAAAAGCGCAGCTCGCTCAACAGGGGAAGTCAGCAAACGAACTCAACGCACTGCAGCGTTGCAATTTGCTGAACGAATTGCTGTTTCAGAAGCTCCTCGTACACCACGCTAAGCTCGATAGTTTGGAGGTGTCCGATGGCGAGATCATGGATGAAATCGATCGTCGACTCGCTTACTACATCCGAATGTTTGGGTCTGTCGAGGCCTTTGAAGCCGAGTACGGACAATCGGTTAGCGAGTGGAAAGCTGAATTTGAGGACCCTGTTCGCGAACAGCTTCTCGCTGGGCGTATGCAGGGCCAAATCAACCAACAAGTTCGAGCGACGCCTGCAGAGGTACAGCAGCTGTTTTCCAGCACCCCAACGGACAGCCTCCCGCTGATACCCGAGGCTTTGCGCTATCGGGAATTGATGATGCAGCCATCCATCACGGAAGCCCAAAAAGCGGGAGTTCGAAACAACCTTGACTCGATTCGAACTCAAGTCTCCACGGGACAACTGAGCATGACACTGGCCGCTTCCCGCCACTCGGAAGACCCGGGCTCCAAATACAAAGGAGGCTGCTATGAAGACATCCCTCGCGGACAGTTCTTACCGGAATTCGAAGCAGCCGTTTTTGACACACCGATTGGAGACCTTTCTCCGGTTTTTGAGACCGATTATGGGTTTCACTTCTTGCGTACCGTCGACCGTCGCGGCCAGGTTTTCTCTGCTTGTCACGTTTTGATGTCCGCCCAAATCGACCCGATCGCACTCGATGACATGGGGGCGGAATTTGATGAGTTGATGCAGGATTTGCGGGCCCAAGAAATCTCTTTTTCCGACGCCGTATTGCAAAACTCTACGCGGGAAAGCTCGCGCAATCAAGGCGGTCTAGTAGTGAATCCGCGTGACGGCAGCACGCTCTTCGGCTCGGATGAATTGGACCCCAACTTGTTCTTCTTGCTCAACGGAATGGCTCCTGGCGAAGTCTCCGACGCCATTCAATTGCTAGACGATGAAGATCAAGGCTACTGGATTGCCGTTCAGCTCGAAGAGCGCGTTCCAGCCCACCGAGCCAATCCATCCCAAGACTTTGGCTACTTCCAAAACATCGTTGAAGCCTCCATGCGCGAGACGCAGCTCAACGACTGGATGCGCAAAGCCATCAACGACACCTATGTGCGGATTGACGCACCATACAGTGACTGCACCTTCCAACAGGATTGGACGGCATGGTCCACCATGGACCGTCGCTAATTCGCTCGTTCGCGTTCCACGCAGCCATGAAGCTCAGTATCATCACAATCGCCTTCAATGCGGCCGACACGATCGAAGACGCTGTGCAATCCGTTTTATCCCAGCGTCGCGATGGATTCGAATTGGAGTACCTCGTCATCGATGGGGCTTCCAAGGATGCGACCTTGGAAATCTTAGCGCCTTACCAAGACCGTCTCACGTTAATTTCCGAACCAGACAAAGGGATTTACGACGCCATGAACAAGGGAGTTTCCTTGGCCTCGGGGGATTGCGTGGGGATTCTAAACGCCGATGATCTGTATGCTTCTGACGACGTTTTGATGCGGGTTGCAGCCCTTTTCAAAAGCAGCCAGGCCGAATCCGTCTACGGCGATTTGGTCTACGTCGACCGGAACGACCCGACTGAGGTGACACGAACGTGGAACAGCGGCCCATTCAATCGCAAGGCATTCCTACACGGCTGGATGCCACCGCACCCCACCTTTTTCGTTCGAAAATCCGTGTACGACGCTCACGGCCTTTTCTCCCTCGAACTGCGATCAGCAGCCGACTACGAGTTGATGCTGCGCTTCTTGTATAAGTCCGGCATCACAACGGCCTACTTGCCGTCCATCTTGGTACGCATGCGGGTGGGAGGACTGAGCAACGCCTCACTCGGTAACCGTTGGCGGGCCAATCGAGAGGACCGCGAGGCATGGCACATGAATGAGCTTACGCCTTACCCCTGGACCTTGTTTTTCAAGCCGTTGCGGAAGGTGAGCCAGCTCTGGAAGCGCTGATGATAGCTCCCCGCCGGGGAATGTCGTTTTTTGCTGCACATTTGCTGCACAAACGATTCTATGTGTTTTTATTAACAATGCAAGGGGCGTCACTTTTTTCGAGCCCGCGAAACAAAATTGAACGGCACTCGTAAATTTACGGAGGGACAACTTCTTCCTATCTCTTCGACTACACGATTCAACTGATGAAGCCTAAAAACAACTACTTCAATCGCAAATGGAGGCGCTTTTTGAATACCTGGTTCACCTCGTTCCCTCCTCAACAGTAGAACCGAACCACGATCATTTGGCTTGAATGATACCGGCATTTCAACGAGGAATGCCTAGCTGCTCTTTCCGCATGTTCTATCTTTACGCTTGCCGCTTAGATAGCTATGCGGACAACACCTGAGATCAAGCCCCCATGTACGCATCGGATAAGGAAGCGCTCGAAGCGCTGAACACGAAACAACAGCAATTGCTCCAAGAAATTGGGAAGGTCATTGTCGGACAAGATCAGGTGATCCGAGAGGTGACCACCGCGATTTTTGCCGGCGGGCACGTTTTGCTTGTGGGTGTTCCGGGGCTCGCCAAAACGCTTTTGGTCAACACGATCGCACAGGCTTTGGGACTGGAATTCAACCGCGTCCAGTTCACGCCGGATTTGATGCCAAGCGACATCGTGGGATCGGAGATTCTCAACGAACAGCGCCAATTCCAATTCATGAAGGGGCCGTTGTTTGCCAACATCGTGCTGGCCGACGAAATCAACCGGACACCGCCGAAAACACAGTCCGCCCTGCTCGAAGCGATGCAAGAGCGGTCGGTGACGGTGGCCGGTCAGAATTATCCGTTGCCTTCTCCCTTTTTTGTTCTCGCCACACAAAACCCGATTGAACAAGAAGGAACGTACCCGTTGCCTGAAGCGCAACTCGACCGTTTTATGTTCAACACATGGGTGGATTATCCGACGCATGCCGAAGAGTTGAGCGTGGTCAAGGCCACGACTTCGGATGTCACGACTTCGGTCCGGCCGGTCATTTCCGGAGAGGAGATTTTGTATTTCCAGCAATTGATTCGCCGCATGCCCATCGCCGACAACGTGCTGGAGTACGCGGTTGGATTGGCCGGTAAAACCCGCCCAGGCCGCGAACGTGCCACGGCGGAAGTCAACGCGTACCTCTCGTGGGGCGCCGGGCCGCGGGCCTCGCAATATTTGGTCGTTGGTGCCAAGGTCAACGCCGCGTTGAACGGAAAATACAGTCCTGACATCGCGGACGTGCAAGCCGTGGCGCTGCCGATTTTGCGGCACCGGATTGTCCGCAACTACAAGGCAGAAGCAGAAGGACATACGGTCGAATCGATCATTGACGGGCTGCTTTAA
>CAJQIB010000037.1 GCA_905478325.1 uncultured Flavobacteriales bacterium
ACGTTCCCATCGCTGGGGGCATCTACATCATCCACGTCGACGTTCCTGGTATCGGAAGTCGAACCCTCAAGTGGTTCGGAATCATGCGGCCGACTGACTTGGATAATTTCTGATTTGACCTTGAAATTGCCATGATTCGGAACCCGTTATCCCATCGTATTACCTCGTTTGGTTTCATGGAGTTGTTGGCTGAACAAGACGGTAAACCGCTTGTTGAGTTCTTGCATTTTGACGGGAATGGACGGACCCACCTTCATGATGAGTGGGAGCATTGTCGTGTGGTCAAAGGTGGCGGTATTATTCAGGTAGGACAGGATCGAATTGAGGTTGAAAAGGACAGTGTCTGTAGCATTCCTCCCAACACGGAACATTGGATGGAACCGGACGGAGTGATGGAGGTACTCTTGACTTATCTGCCAAAGGACGTTTGAATCTTTTGGCGGGAGAGGAGTTCGTTCCGGGAGTTCTTGAGCGAAATTTGGTCTCATATATTTTCAGCTTCCTATGCATCCATTTCTGAAGAGCGCTTTGCGCTTTGCGTTAGGCGCCGCCATACTCGTTGTGGGCGTGGTCATCATGAAAGGGCTCATTTCTCTCAAGGAGGAATTGCCTGTATCCGACCGTCCTACTCCGGCTCGAGCTGTGCGTGTTGTGCCTGTCGCAATTGCCTCCCATGTGCCGCTTATCCCAATAGAGGGCCGTGTCGAAGCACGCTATCGCACAGAGATTTTGGCGGAAGTGACCGGAACATTGAAATTGGGAGGGAAGGAATTTCGCGAGGGGACCGCGTTCCAACAAGGAGAAACGATGATGCAGTTGGATGATCGGGAAGCCCGATTGAATTTGATTTCACAGCGCAGTCAGTTTTTGCAGCTACTGTCCAATCAATTGGCTGACTTGCATGCAGATTTCCCGGAAAGCGGTAAGGCTTGGTCTGCCTTTTCCGATTCGATGGATGTGGAAAAAACGTTGCCGATCCTACCCGCTTCCAGTTCAAATCGTGAGCGCTTGTTTGTTGCGAATCGAGGAATATTGAGCAGTTATCATGCCATTCGGTCTGCAGAAGAACGGCTGTCCAAGTATACCATTTTGGCTCCTTTTGATGGGATTGTTGCGGCTACGACGGTACAACCGGGAGGGCTCGTTCGCGCCGGACAGTTTGCCGGTTCTCTGATTGGACAAAATGATTTCGAAGTCAAAACGGCCCTGCATGCGCGCTATCTGTCGACGGTGCAACGCGGTGATACGGTCTTGTTTCAGGATGAAAATGGTCAAACCATCGGGGTAGCGAAAGTTCACCGGATTTCAGGCATGGTGGATCCATCGACGCAAACAGCTACGGTCTTTTGTCGCTCCCTTTCAACCCAGGCAACCCGCTCCCAACTGCGCGACGGCCAATTTGTGTCAGGAGTCATTCAAAGCGAAGCGATCGAGGATGTTGTGGTCGTTCCCAACGCTTGGATCCAAACCGGACAAAGCATCTTTGTCGTTCAAGATGAACGGCTAGTGGCCAAGTCCGTTGATGTTGTATTCAGTTCGCGCAGCGAGTCGATGATTCAAGGATTGGAAGGGTCGGATTGGCTTTTAGGTGAGGTGCTGACGACTGCTTTTGAGGGCATGCCTGTTGCACCACAAACTGGCGAATGATGCGCGGATTGATCCAATACTTCGTCCGTTACAACTTGACCGGCGATCTCCTCATGATTGCCATTTTGGCCGGAGGATTCATCGGTCTGACCAATACGCGTTCCAACTTCTTTCCGGAAACCGATTCAAAAACCATTCAGGTTCAAGTGGTCTATCCGGGCGCATCACCTGAGGAGGTTGAAGAAGGCATCATTGCCAAAATTGAGGAGAATTTGAAGGGCATTGCGGGCATTGACCAGGTCAAATCGGTCTGCAATGAGAATGCCGGCAACATCACGATTGCCGTCATTTCAGAAGACCGAACAGATGAAGTTCTCCAGAATGTCAAAAATGCTGTAGACCGCATTCCGAGTTTCCCTGTGGGCATGGAGCCCCCCATTGTATTTAAGCAAGATGCTGTCGGCGTTGCGATTTCTTTCGCAGTGGTCGGTGTCGATGACTTGAAGGTATTGAAGGAAGAGGCGCGTCGTATTGAACGGGAGTTGCGCAATGTGGAGGGCATTTCCCGAGTTCAGTTGAGTGGCTTTCCGAATGAAGAAATTGAGATTCGCTTGCGGCAGGACCGCCTGAGCGAGATGAATCTTTCCATTCAGGAAGTAGCCGCTGCTGTCCGAAATTCCAATTTGGAAACCACAGGAGGTCGCCTCAAACTCAGAGACGAGGAGATGATCATTCGAGGTCGATACCGGACGTACGAGGCTCAAGGTCTTGAGGATATTGTGATTCGGGCGGACCGGGATGGTCGTGTGGTGAGGCTCAGTGATGTGGCGGTCATCGAAGACCGTTGGGCGGAAAACGATCCGTCTCGTAACTGGTTCAATGGGGAACCCGCGGCTGTGATCACCGTCAACAACCTCAATTCCGAATCGATTTTGGACATCGCTGAAGATGTGCGAACGTACATCGCGGCATACAATCGCCGAGGCGATGCAACCCGTTTGGAGGTCATCCGGGATTCGAGTACGGTATTGAATCAACGGATTGATCTGTTGGTCAACAACGGGGTCATTGGCTTCTTTTTAGTCCTCTTGTTCTTGGCGTTGTTCCTCAATGTCCGGGTCGCCTTTTGGGTGGCGTTGGCCATTCCAGTTTCCTTCATGGGCATGTTCTTGGTCGCTGCTCATTTGGGAGTGACCATCAATGTAATTTCCTTGTTTGGAATGATCTTGGTGATTGGAATCCTTGTGGATGACGGCATCGTCATTGCCGAAAATATCTACCAGCATTATGAACGCGGCGCCAGCCGATTGGATGCGACCATCAACGGTACGTTGGAAGTGTTGCCCGCAGTATTCGCTGCGATCATTACAACCATTGTGGCCTTTTCATCCTTCTTTTTTATCGAAGGTCAACTCGGGGATTTCTTTCGGGATATGGCGAAGGTCATTATCCTGACTTTGGTGTTTTCATTGGTCGAAGGCGCCTTGATTTTACCGGCACACATTGGCCACTCCAAAGCGTTGCGGCGGGACTTTAAGCCCAATCGATTGGAGCGCTTCATGCGGGATTTGATGAATGGATTGCGCGATCGGTTTTACGCGCCGATTCTGCGATTTGCATTGCGCCAACCGTGGGTCATGTTCTGCATCATTTTTGCTGTGTTTTTGATATCCGTTCCAGGCTTGATCGGTTCCGGTCTGGTGAAGACCACGTTCTTCCCCTTCATTGAAGGCGACAACTTGACCATCAATCTGACCATGCAGTCGGGCACGCGAGACCAGCTGACAAAGGCGCAATTGGATCACATTGAGAAGGTCGTTTGGGATGTCAACGAGGAGCTTTCTGAACAGCGGGATGACTCCTTGCAAATGGTGGTGGCTGTGGACAAACGAATAGGACCATCCATGCACAATGGATTGATCAATGTGCAGTTGTTGGACGGTGAACGGCGCAACATGAAGAGCACCGATGTGTCATCGATGATTCGAGAGCGTGTAGGGCCCATTGTCGGGGCGGAGAATCTGAGCTTTGCTGCCTTCTCGCCTTTTGGCCGGCCGGTTTCGGTTTCTTTGTTGGGCAACAATATTGACGAATTGATCGCAGCCACGGTCGAACTCAAAGAGGCGATGCTACAACGCGAAGACCTCAAAGATGTCATCGACAACAACCAGAAAGGCATGCAAGAGGTAGAAGTCTTGCTCAAACCCATGGCGTATCAGCTCGGTTTTACCCGTCAAGAAATCATGTCCCAAGTGCGACAAGGGTTTTATGGTTCGGAGGTACAGCGTTTGCAGCGCGGACGGGATGAGGTGCGGGTGTGGGTCCGATTGGATGAAGAAGATCGGGCGTCACTGAACGATCTGCAGAATTTCCGAATTCGAGCGATCGATGGTTCAAGGATTCCTTTGAATGAGTTGGCAGACGTGGTCGTCGGTCGGGGCATCACCGCCATCAATCGCCTCTACGGTCAACGGGAAGTCCAAGTCTCTGCTGATTTGGCGGGACCTTGGGTGAGCGCAACGGATGCCAATACCGCCATCAAAGAAGATGTGCTTCCACCGATCCTGGCGCGTTATCCTTCGGTAACGCCGAGTTACGAAGGACAAAATCGGGAAGTGGCCAAATCGCAGTCGAGCATAGGCGCTGTGATGCCGTTGATCTTCGCCCTGATGTTGTTCATCATCATTCTGGCCTTTCGCTCACCTTTGCAAGGTTTGGCGGTATTTGGTTTGATTCCCTTTGGCTTCGTTGGAGTCAGTTTGGGACACTGGATTTTGGGCGCTCAAATCAGCTTGTTTTCCATCTTGGGCATGATTGCACTCATTGGAATTCTCGTAAACGACGCCTTGGTCTTCGTGGCTTCGTACAATGTAAACCTCAAGAAAGGCTTACTGGTCAAAGAGGCCATCTGGGAGGCTGGAATGAGCCGATTCCGCCCCATCATCCTGACGTCTGTGACGACTGTAGCTGGCTTGGCCCCATTGATGTTGAACAAGAGTTTTCAAGCGCAATTTTTAATTCCCATGGCCATTTCCGTGGCCTTTGGATTGCTCTTCATTACGGTGATTATTCTGGTACTTCTCCCCATCTACTTGCAATGGATCAACCCGTTCCACCGCACGTGGGTGTGGGTGAAAAAAGGCAATTGGCCGGGAATCGAGGCGGCTGAACCTGCCATTCGAGAGGAACTTGCTATGGACACTGAAACACTGAAATCATGAATTGGAGCGTGCTACAAATTGCAGTCATTGGACTGCTCGTGACACACGGCTTGACGTTCTCGGTGTTTTCTCAGTCAACGGTTCAGGACTTAAGTAAAGAAGAAGCCTTGGTGCTCGCATTGAATCAAAACTTCGGTATCCAATTGGCTCAAAAGAAGGCGCAGACCGCTGGTGTGAATACCGGTTGGGGAGCTGCTGGGGCCTTGCCCCAGATTGGCGTGACAGCGACGGCATCGAACGTGGTGAGCGATCAACGTGAAAACCCCACATCTTTCATTCAAGAAAGGCTCGAGTCGGAATCTTTAAACGCAACGGCGCAATTCAATTGGACCATTTTTGATGGAATGCGCATGTTTGCGAACAAACAGGCGCTTGACGTCATGGCGGAGCAAGCGGAGGGCCAGCTCTATCTCGTGATTGAGCAGACTGTTGTTGCGGTGCTTGGCGCATACGATGAGATGCTCATTCAAGAGGCAATGGAAGCGGTACTGCGCAATTCCTTGGCCGTTTCGGCGGAACGCTTGATTCGATTGGAAACAGCACAGGAGTTTGGAGGTGCGCGCGCTTTTGATCGGTTGCAGATTCAAAACGCAGTTTTTGCAGATAGCTTGGCCTTGATTCAACAGGGCCTGGCAAGGGAAACCGCGTTACAAAATTTCAATCGACTAGTGGGAGTTTCGGAATCAAAGCGATGGAAGTTGACGTCTGAATTGGATGAACCCAAGGCACATGATTCATGGGAGACGCTGAAATCAGCCGTTTTAAACGATGCGACGGCGATCCGCAATGCCTTGCTGTCTCGTGAATTGGCACGGGTGGGATTGGAACAAGCTGAAGGGGGACTGTATCCAACGCTGCAGGTATCATCGAGTTTTGGTGATCAACGCAGCACGTTTGCTGCAGGTGATTTGTCAGGTGAAGGGAGGAGTCTCAATCTCGCGGCCAACCTGACGCTTAACTTCAATGTATTCAATGGAGGAGCGACGCGACGCGCCATCCAACAGGCCAAAATTGAAATAGAAGTGGCAGCGTTGGACTTCGCGGATCAACAGAGCCAAATGGTGGTTTTTGCGCGAACTGCGGTAGACCGGATGAATGCGCAGGAATCGATCTATGGATTGGCTGTTCGTATGGCAGACAATGCACGGTCATTGCTCAATATGGGGGCGGATCGGTTCGAATTTGGAGCGATCAATTCATTGGATTTTCGAGAATTGCAGTTGGGCGTGCAACGCGCAGAAATGGAGGTGCTCCGTACCCAGCAGGAATGGGGCTCAGCTCACTTGGATCTCAATCGATTGCAAGGGTTTTGGAGCGGAGGGGTAGATACGGAATGATTGACAAGGATGGCGTCAGCCAAACGAATGAAAATGACTGTTACGTGATTTTGGCGGTGGTACTGAATTCGTCTATTTTCACGATGAATCGATGACCCAAGTTGACACCCCTACTTCAGTGAAGCTCCTGCTGATCACCTACTATTGGCCCCCTTCTGGTGGCATGGCTGTGCAGCGTTGGCTAAAGATGTCGGGTCACTTGGCCGATATGGGAGTGGAGGTGTACGTCTTGACACTGGATCCTAAGTCGGCTCACTACCCAACGATCGATTCTTCCCTCGAATTCGCAGTGAATCCGAAAGTGCAGGTCAGTCACGTTCGTGCCTTCAACCCATTTGTGTTGGCCAAGCAGCTCCTAGGAAGTAAGGTTCCACAAACGGGTTTTTCTTCTGAAGCGCATTCAAGTCTCTGGTTAAAGGCTGTCACATTCATTCGAAGTCATCTGTTCATTCCAGATCCAAGGAAGACGTGGAATCGAAATGCGGTCAATGCCGCTAAGAAAATAATCGATGAGCAGGGGATTGAAATTGTCGTGACTACGAGTCCACCTCAAAGTGTCCATTTGATTGGTCTTGCCTTGCAAAAGGTCCGTTCGATTCGCTGGATTGCGGACTTTAGAGATCCATGGACGGATATTTTTTATTACAAGAAGCTGCAGCATAGTGTATTGAGCCGGTTTTTGGACAAGCGGATGGAACTGGCGGTACTGCGTTCGGCGAATGCTGTCGTTGCAGTGACTCCCGGCTTTAAGAAGCTCCTGTCAGAAAAGGTGTTGCCAGCGGAACGCGATAAATTTACCGTCGTTACAAATGGGTATGATGGAGATGAGGTCGAGCAGCGACACGCGGAGAAGGGGGTGGTATTTCGTTTCATGTACAGCGGGACGCTGATTGAATCCTACCACATCGAGGCCTTTTTTGAATCGATTCGTAGATTGAGTGATGACTTCCCGTCTATAGAAATCCAAATTGCTGGCGCAATTTCGAACCCTTATCAACAGCAGTTGGAGCAACGATATCCTTTTATCATTTTTGAAGGGATGATGGCCCACGAAGCGGTTTTGGCTGCGCAGAAAACGGCGAATGCATTGCTGCTAGTTGGTCCGGACGGGACGGAGTACAATGGAGTCGTTCCCGGAAAGCTCTATGAATATTTACGCACAGGAGTGCCTATCGTGTATATCGGGGCAGAAGACTCGGATGTTGCCCAAATCCTTCAGACTTGTTTTGCAGGAGAGACGTTTGAACGCGTGGGTCAAGAAGCCGAGATGGATGCCTTCAACGTATCCTTATTGAAGCGCTACACTGAGGGCGCCAAGGAATCTTCCCACAATTGGACGGAGGTTCGTAAATTTAAAAGACGATACGTCGCTGAGGAATTTCTTCGCGTGATGGAATCGCTATTAAAACGCTGAGTCCACTCCAACGGGTTCACTCGTACTGATTGAGCACATCGTGCCCCCCGTCCTTCAAGTATTTGTTGCGCTGAAAAAGAGCAACATCGGATTCAACCATTTCCTTGCACAATTCTTCCAGGGTATAGGTCGCTTCCCACCCCAAGACGCGTTTGGCCTTTAATGCATCACCTACGAGTAGATCCACTTCCGCAGGACGGAAATAGCGCGGATCCACTTGAACCAAGATGTCTCCCGTTTCCTTGCAAATTCCTTGTTCGTCGACACCTTCACCTTTCCACTCTAGCGTCTTCCCAACATGAGCAAATGCCATGTTCACAAAGTCGCGAATCGGCACAGTACGGCCGGTAGCCAAAACATAATCATCGGGCGTGTCCTGCTGCAGCATCCGCCACATGCCCTCCACATAATCTTTGGCGTGCCCCCAATCGCGTTTTGCATCCAAATTCCCCAAATACAAGCGGTCCAATAAGCCCAAGTGAATTTGAGCCACGGCACGGGTGATTTTCCGGGTCACAAACGTCTCTCCGCGCAATGGGCTTTCGTGGTTGAATAAAATGCCATTGGAGGCATGCATACCGTATGATTCCCGGTAGTTTTTGACAATCCAAAACCCGTACAATTTGGCGACGCCATAAGGGCTTCTCGGATAGAAGGGAGTGGTTTCGCTTTGGGGCGTTTCCTGCACCAATCCATACAATTCAGAGGTGGAGGCTTGGTAGAATCGACACGTTTTCTCCATGCCCAGGATGCGCATGGCTTCTAGGATACGGAGCGTGCCAATGCCGTCTGCGTTGGCCGTGTATTCCGGTGTGTCAAAGCTCACGGCTACGTGACTCATCGCCGCGAGGTTGTAGATCTCGTCGGGTTTCACTTCTTGGATGATTCGGATCAGATTGGTTGAGTCTGTCAAATCTCCATAATGCAGCTTCAAACGAATACCCGTGTCATGCGGGTCTTGATACAAATGGTCAATGCGGTCCGTGTTCAACAGGGAAGCCCGGCGTTTTACACCATGCACCTCATAGCCCTTCTCCAAGAGTAATTCTGTCAAATAAGCGCCGTCTTGCCCTGTAATCCCCGTGATCAATGCCTTTTTCATGGTACTCTTGTGTGAAGTGAAATATACGATTCCGCAAGAGCTTATTCAAGTCATGCCGATCTCTTGGTTTTCGACCAATCTGAAATAGGTGCCTTGTGCGGCCATCAAATCCTCGTGATTTCCCCATTCTTGGATGGCTCCGTCGGCAATGACGGCAATCCGATCGGCACTGCGAATCGTACTCAGTCGGTGGGCGATAATCAAGCTGCTGCGTCCGTGCATCAGAACATCCAAGGCTTTCTGGACTTCCAGTTCACTGGTCGAATCAAGTGCGCTGGTCGCTTCGTCCAGGATTAAAATATCGGGATTGCGCAAAATGGCGCGCGCAATGGCGATGCGTTGTCGTTGTCCTCCAGAAAGTTGGACGCCACGTTCACCTACCAGCGTCTCAAAGCCCTCAGGGAATGAGTCAATGAATTCCTTGGCATTGGCTTTATCAGCAGCATCCATGATTTCAGCATCTGTGGCATCGGGTTTGCCATAAGCGATGTTGCTCCGGATATCTCCTCCAAAAAGAATGACCTCCTGAGGAACGAACGCCACCCGTTTCCGATACGCAGTCAATGGAAAGGAGGCCAATGATTCTCCATCGATGAGGATGTCACCGCTGACAGGATCATGAAAGCGCAAAAGAAGGGACGCGATGGTGGATTTCCCGGCTCCCGATGGTCCCACCAAAGCAATGCGTTCTCCTGGAGCAATGTCCAGGTCGACACCACTCAACACATTGATGTCCTCTCGATTGGGATAATGAAACTGGACATTCTTGAATTGGACGCGTCCCTCAAGCTTCAAATCAACGAGCGTTTCAGAGCGCGTATCGACCGGCTCTTGCGGCTCATCCATAAGTTCCATTAAGCTCTCAATGGCTCCCAGTCCTTTTTGAAGCGCTGAGAATTGTGCTGCAATGCCGCCAATAGATCCAGCGACCAATCCCGTCATCAATAGAAAGGTAAAGAAATGCTCACTCGCCAAGCCTCCACTCGCCATGAGGTCTGCTCCTTTGAAAATGACCAGGGTGATGGCTCCGAAGATGAATAGAATGATAAAGGAGGCAAAGGCTCCTCTCCAAATGGCTCCTTTCAAAGCGAGTGTGCGGATGTCGCGAATGCTGACTCCGTATCGGACCAACTCCAATGCTTCGTTGGCAAAGCTCTTCACGCTGATAATGCCCGTGAGGGTCTCTTGCACGATGGTGTTGGACTCTGCGACCTGGTCTTGGGTGCGCTTGGACAGTTTCCGAATGAACCGTCCAAACAAAATTGCCGCGATGATCATGACGGGCAGCGTTGCCAACATGAGAAGCGTCAATGTCACTGAGAAATACAACAAGGCCAAAATTCCACCAATGATGATGATGATCTGCCGGAGCAATTCTGCCATTGTCGTGGTAAAAATGTCCTGTATGGCCGTGATGTCCGATGAAATTCTGCTGTTCAAATCGCCCACACGGCGTGTGTCAAAAAAGCGCATCGGCATGCGCACAATGGCTTCGAATGCATCACTTCGCATGTCCCGCATCATGTCTTCGGTCATGCGAGCAAACAAAACGACCCGGGCAAAGCTGAGTGTTGCTTGAACAAACAAGACGATCAAGATGGTCCACCCAATGCTCGACAAGTTGGTCATGTCGATGTTCAATGCCTGCATGGGCGACTCGACTTGAGCTGGACCATCGCCCATGGTCCCAACTCCACCGAGCTGGCCCCACAAGCGGGTCACGAGCAAGGTTAAAATACCGCTGGCACTTATGATGAGAATGCCAAGAGCATACCCCCACGCATGAGGCCGCAGGTACTTGCCCATTTTTCCTAAGGCACCCCAGTTTTTCCAACTGAATTTTCGCACCGTCTCATTTTCCTTCTCCGAGCCCGTCTGAGGGGAGTTTTGCCGTCCGCTTTTCGCCATGAGCCAAAATTACGTCCGATTCGGCGTTTACTTTGTAATCTTTGTGTCATCCAATTTGGAAGCACGTAATCTGTGACTATCTTTGCCGTCCCGAATTTGGGTGGTTAAATCCACCGAAACACTGACGCATCATGAAAAGGACATTTCAACCCTCTGTACGCAAGCGCCGTAACAAGCATGGCTTTCGCAAGCGAATGGCTTCTGCCAATGGCCGCAATGTATTGAATGCTCGGCGGGCCAAAGGCCGCAAGAAATTGTCGGTGAGTACAGAACGACGCCACAAAGGCATTGAGCGTTAATAGCGCTGAATGTGAAGGATGTTGTGCCTCCACGAGGCATTGAACAGTCAATAGACCAAAAAAGGAGTTTTCGAACTCCTTTTTTTGTGCCCGCTATTTTGGTGTGTCAGAATCGCCCAGAGTCAACGGCTCGATCATCGGTCCGCAGCACATCCAAATCCGGGCATTGGTGATGGGTGAGACCCGGTTCCAGATTTCCCACGCGTATCGATGACCTCGGACGAGGCCTTCAATAGTCCACGTTGTCTCGATATCTGGATTCCAATCAGGGGGTAAAATGACGCGGAGATCTCGTCGGAAATCCAGTTGAGGCCCCAGTGCTTTGAACATGGATTCTTTCACCGTCCAAATGGCGCAAAGTTGGGCAAGAGAGGAATGTTCATCGCCTTCTTCCGTTGACATGACACGGTGAGCGATCTGCGGTAACGAAATTCGCTCGCATTCGATGTCACATCCGATGGGAGAAGAGCCCAAAGCGACCAACGCATGGCACACATCGCCATCCGTTTGATGTGCTATGCTGATGGCTTGATGGATGGCCGTTGAGTTAGGACGCTCAATGTGGGGTTTTAGATTGTCATCATGAACCACGTGAACGTCAGCGGCCTCGAGCCCCAAGCGTTGCAAAGCGTGATCCACGGAGAAATGCTCCAATTGGCGATGGGCGGGCATACAAACAACATCGCGCTTTGGGAACCGGATTTGATTTTTCGCCCAATGTTTCAAGTCAACCGAGTTCGTCTGAACGGCTACGGCCACGGCGTTTGGGGCGGTTGATTCATAGAATGGGTGAATGACTGGCATCGAGCGCAAGTATAAATCAAATGGTGAGTGAACCTTCTTGTCTCAGACCGGTTCATTCTTTGTAATTTTAACTTTCGAAATTAGAAAGCATGAGCACGAGTTTGACAACAGAGAAATTGCCTTACAAAGTAAAAGACATTGCACTCGCCGAGTGGGGTCGTAAGGAGATTCGACTGGCGGAAGCCGAGATGCCGGGATTGATGGCATTGCGGACGAAGTTCGAAGGTGAGAAACCACTGAAAGGTGCACGTATCGCGGGATGCTTGCACATGACCATTCAAACGGCTGTTTTGATTGAAACCCTTGTGGATTTGGGTGCAGATGTGACCTGGTCTTCATGCAATATTTTCTCAACGCAAGACCATGCCGCCGCAGCAATCGCCGCAGCGGGCATCCCAGTCTATGCTTGGAAGGGTATGACGGAGGAAGAGTTTGAATGGTGCATCCGTCAAACGCTGTTTTTTGGCGACGATCGCAAGCAATTGAATATGATTTTGGACGATGGTGGCGATTTGACCAACATGGTTCTTGACGAATACCCTGAACTAGGAGCGGGCATCAACGGTCTTTCCGAGGAAACGACCACAGGTGTTTTGCGTCTGTACGATCGAATGAAGGCCGGCACATTGCCGATGCCAGCGATTAACGTCAATGATTCAGTGACGAAATCAAAATTCGACAACAAGTACGGTTGTAAGGAATCTGCGGTGGATGCGATTCGTCGCGCCACGGACATCATGATGGCTGGAAAAGTTGCTGTTGTTGCAGGATACGGAGATGTTGGCAAGGGCACGGCAGATTCGCTTCGCAGTGCAGGTTGTCGTGTCATGGTGACTGAAATTGACCCCATTTGCGCCTTGCAGGCAGCCATGGATGGATATGAAGTGAAACGCATGGTGGATGCCGTGAAGGAATGTGACATCATTGTTACAGCCACAGGCAACAAAGACATCATTCGTGGAGAGCACTTTGAGCAGATGAAGGACAAGGCCATCGTTTGCAACATCGGTCACTTCGACAATGAGATTGACGTAGCGTGGTTGAACAATCACCAAAGCGCAACCAAGGATACCATCAAGCCGCAAGTCGACTTGTACAACCTCAACGGAAAGGACATCATCTTATTGGCGGAAGGCCGCTTGGTGAATTTGGGATGTGCGACGGGCCACCCGAGTTTTGTCATGTCGAACTCATTTACAAACCAAACCCTAGCACAATTGGAGCTTTGGAACAACGCGGCAGCGTACAAAAATGAGGTCGTCACCTTGCCGAAGCATTTGGACGAGGAAGTGGCACGGCTGCACTTGGACAAAATCAATGTCGTATTGGAAACCTTGTCGCAGGAACAAGCCGATTACATTGGTGTTCCAGTGAATGGTCCGTTTAAGTCGGACTTGTATCGTTATTGATCATTCGGATGGGAGCCATCCAACAGCTTAGAGAATTCGTCCGGTCACAGCCGGACGTTTTCCGTTTTCTAGTGTTGGGTTTTGGCGGATACATTGTGTGGCACCTGAGCTATGAGGAATTTCTGAAGCCCGCGACCTTCATGGATGAGTATGTGACCGAGAGTCTCATCGTGATCACCGAGTGGGCTCTGGAATGGCTGGGATATGGATTGAATGCGCAATTCCAAATTATGGACGAGGCCTTCAGAACACGAGTTGGAATCAAAGGCGCAGCCGGAGTGTTCGTGGGGCCATCGTGCGATGGCGTGGTCTTATTTGCTCTGTTTGCCATCTTCATTGCGTCGTTTCCAGGGCGTTGGACGCGGAAGGTGTGGTTCATTCCTTTCGGGATTGCCATTTTACACGCGGCCAATGCATTTCGTATTATTTGCTTGCTGATGATTCAACTGTATTGGCCTTCAGCAATGGAATTCAATCATGACTACACGTTTACAGTCTTTGTTTATAGCATCATTTTTGCGTTGTGGTATGTCTATGCGACGCAACAAAACGGCATGAGCTGGAAGCGCTCTACGGCACGATCATGAGGGGAAATACGGCAGCGCCCATCTTGCCCTGGAAACGGCCAACGTGGATCGTTGTATTACTGGGAATGCTCGTTTTTGGTTTTTACCAAGAACTTGCGAAGGTGCATCTCAATCATTACATCGAGACTTTGGAACGGAACCCTGAAATCGTGGATTTGGAGCCGTCGAGTCGTGCCATGGCGTGGAAACAACTCAGTCAACCCAAGCGCTTGCATTATTATGTTATTCGCGGGACTTGGGACGGATTTCATGCGTTTTCTTTGAAGGAGTTGAACGCGCTGAAATGGGCCATGAGTCTATTGATCCTCCTGGTGTTTTTTGTTTTTGACGGTCTTTTCTTGAAGACAACGGGCCACTTCCATCGGTGGCCTTGGCTGGTCGTTATTTATGGGATGGCCGGACTGATCATGGGGGTGTTCATGATCGCAGTTCGAGGGAAAGCGGGATACAGTGTTTCGCATGAATTCCTGGCGTTTTTGCAATCGCCGTTGCCTTCCTTCCTCATTGTACTGGTGCCGTCCCTTCTTGAACGAATGCGCCAAAAAGAGGCGTGATGCTCAGGGGTTGTAGACCCGGAGGATGGGAGGAGTCCAAGACGTAGCGTAGCGGTGCAAGGGCACCGAGGCATCGCCATCGACAACTGACCCGTCAATGATGAGCCATTGTGCATTGCTGCAAGGGTCGGTCAAAATCAGTCCGTCTTCTTCGACTTGAACTTGACAGCCTGCGGGAATGTCAGCCGTTGCATGGCGATCCAATGCGACGAATTGGTCCAATGTGTAGCGATATAAAATGAGGCCTTGCGAGCCGCCACTCACGGCGATGTGGCCGCTTGGGACGGACAAGTCTATGTATGCGGGCAAATCGATGTTGATTTCGAAATCCACAGGGACATACGGGATAAACTGGTCGCTATCGTTGCACTTGGATTGACACAGCAAAAGGGGCAAGAAGCCAACCCACAAAATTCGAGGATACCGACGGGATTTCTTCATGACGAGGGAGGGGAATCAATAGCACGGTTACGCAGACCTAGAGGGTCTCGGGGTGTTCCCGCTATGAACTCTTTCAGGTAACGTGGCTCGAAGTAGGCGAGGTCTTCGAATTCGCGATGTACAAACCGCCGGGTTGCCGGTGCGCACGTATCCATTGCATTGGGATGTCCTTCGATGAACGACCAGGAATCGGTGAGCGAGCTTAGCAAGCGTTGGGTTTTTTGAGCGGCATCCCCAATCACCACAACATGTGAATGGTTTGCTGCGAATGGGAACAAGTGATCTAAACCCACGTGCGGCTCCAAAATCAAAGCACGTGTAGGCTCTACTACAGTCCAACCCGAACCGTTTGGGGCATATGTCGCGGTGTACACCTCGTCCCTTCTCGCGTCTAAAACGGCAACGACTGCATCCGGTGGGCGTGTGGTCATGCGGCTCGCTTGAAAAGCCAAAGACTCAAGCGTGTCTGTCGCGATTAAAGGAATCTCCAATGCATGGCATAGCCCTTTGGCTGTTGCAACTCCAATGCGCAGCCCCGTGTAGCTACCTGGGCCGGCAGAAACAGCTATGGCGCTCAACTCTTTGCTGGCAATGCCGGCATCACGCAGAACGTCGTCAATAAAGGGCAAGAGGCGTTCGGCATGGACATAAGAAGGGCCAATGTCATGGCGATGGGCGATTACCTTCTCTCCTTGAAAAACGGCCACAGAGCATGCAAGGGTAGCGGTTTCTATGGCAAGGATGAGCGGCATACTGGACACGTTTCAGTCTTCTTGTTTCTCGGGTGCTGCTTCTGCGGCGTCCCCATCCTCTAACGTACGCGACACCCGTTCATACGGCCCCGTTATCACAACCGCCCCGGTGTCCAATCCAGCGTGAATGACGATGTTGCGATTGTCTTGAATCCCAGAAGTAACCGGGGTCCACACCGCTATTCCATCGCTCAAGAGGAACACACCGAGAATACTGACGCCTTCGTCATCGTCGTTCTCACGGGTGGTAACCGCTTGAATGGGAATGGAAATGGCGTTGCTCTCCTGTCGTGTCAAAATATCCACTTTGGCGCTCATCCCTGGGCGAAAAGGAGAGACCAAGGTGGAGTCGTCGGCGAGCAAATGAGCGTAGCTGTCGTGAAGCAGGCGGACTTTCACAGAGAAGTTGGTGACCTGGTCCATGGAGAACCCATTGAGTCCCGCATTGAGAGCGGTATTTCCAATTTCAGTAACCACGCCCGTGAAGACATCATTGAGATAGGCGTCCACTTCGATTTCGGCCATATCGCCGAGCCCGACTCGGACAATGTCACTTTCATTGACTTCAACATTGACTTCCATGGTCGATAAGTCCGACACTTTCATGACGACTTCTCCCGCTGTAAACCCATTGCCTTGAACACTCTCCCCAATTTCTTTCACCAACGCTGTAACCGTTCCAGATTGCGGAGCAGTGAGTGTAGTCCGGGATAAATTATCGCGGGCTTCTTGGACAGAAGCAGAGGCGCTTGAAATGGCAAACTCAGCGCTGCGAATGGACTCTTGTGCGGACTTCTGCGTGGCATCAGCAGTCCGGAAATTTGCCTCAGCGCTGTCGTAGTCTGCTTGGGAAATGACGCCGCTGGCATGCAATTGTTGCGTGCGTTCCCAACTGCGGGTTGCGGCGAAATACTGTGCGTCTGCTTGATTCGCTTGTGCACGAGCGGAGGCCAAGTTGGATCGAGCGGAATTCAAGGCTGCTTCAGCGCGATTCAATGCCGCTTCGTACAAATCGGGGTTGATTTGCACCAATAAATCGCTAGAATGCACGGCGTCTCCCTCTTTAACGGGAAGTGCGGTGATCTGTCCGCTGACTTGCGCGGTGATGTTGACTTCGACTTCGGGTTGAATTTTCCCGGAAGCCGATACACGTTCAACGATGTCGCGGAGTTGTACGGATTCCACATCAACCTGAGGAAGGTCGGTTTTCCCCCCGTAAAACTTCCCTGCAATGAGCAATGCAACGAGTGCGACACTCAGAATAATCCAAAACTTCTTCGTGAATTTCATGGTGTCTGGCTTATCGGAATGTCATGGCCCGTCCCATGTAGAAATCGAGAATGCGGCTTTTGAAAGCGAGATCGTACTTCGCTCGAAGTGTGTTCACCCGAGCGTTGTCAAGTAAAGAACGCGCATCGGCATAATCGATTGCGGTGGAAGCACCGGCTTCATATCGCTTTTCTGCATTGGTAAATGCTCTTTCTGCGGCGACCAAAGCGGCTTCTTGCGCTACGGCATTTTGGCTCGCGGCTCGTGCGTCAGCCCAAGCGGATTCCACATTGGCGGTCAGGGTCTGTCGCGTCTGCTCTAACTGATACTCGGCACTGAAGATTGCGACCGATGCCTGTTCCCGCCCCGATTTCACATTGAAGTTATTGAAAATCGGAAGGCTCATGGAGAAGAACAAATTTTGGTTGAAGTTGCGCTCGATTTGATCCTGAAAAGGAGTCGTAATGAAGTTGTAGGTTTCTTGTTGAGCAATGATGGGATAGAGGACGTCTTCGAAGACCAAATTACCCAATGTAAAATCGGTAATGATGGGCTCTCCATCAATTGATCGGGCGGCTCCGGAATAACCAGAACCGAAATTGTAGCTGGCAAATATGCGAGGAAGTGATGCGAAACGGGCGAGTTGGTAGCCAAGCTCGGCATCTTCGACACCGAGTGTCGCTTGACGAATTTCCGGAAACGAACTCAGCGCATGCGAGACGGCTGCTTTGGGTGATCCGGGCAAGTTGTTGCGTTCCAAATCACTATTTGAAGGTCGGACGACCTCAAAGGTTGCCGTTTCAGAGGCGGGAAGTTGAAGCAATTGCACCAAATTGAGTTTCGCCAAGCCTAAGGCATTGCTCGTGCTCACAATGGTGGCTTCATCCGCAGCGAGTTGTGCTTGGACATCGTACAAATCCGCTTCCGCAGCTGCACCGGCATTGACCAGTTGGGTCATGCGGTTGACTTGGCGCTCAGTCGCTGTCCGATTGATTTCGGCAACACGCACAAACTCATCCTGAAATAAAATGTTTAAATAAGCTCCGGCTATGGTCAACACCACGTTGTTCTCTACAACTTCGCGATTCGCTTCGGCGCTTTGTTGTGCGAGATACGACCGCTTCAGACTGAGGTAGTTTTGAAATCCGTTGAATAAGGTCAGTCCAGTCGACAGTCCAAAACTGTTGGATTGAATGCGCGATGACTCTACGAATTGATTGGTAAACGGATCAACAGTGCGGCCAAAATTATAGCCGTGGGAGGCGTTCCCATTCAAGTTGGGAAGAAAGGCACCCTTGGCGGACTGGGTGCCGATGTCAGCGCTAATTTCTCCAAGGCCGGCTAACTTGATTTGCAGATTGTGTTCAAAGGCGTGATCGAGACAACGCTGAAGAGTCCAAGGCTCCTGTCCTCGGACTGTAGTTGAATACAGGCCAAGCACAAGAAGGCATGAGACCATGAAAAGCCTATGAAAAGTGGTCGCAGTTGTAGTGATGGAAACCGGTGTTTGCATGGTGCAAATCTACAGCAACGGACGGGAGTTCTATCGATGGCGTCAATAGTGCGTGACACGCACCGTGACCCGTCGATTGGCCTCCGCTTCTTCGATGGATTTTGGTTCCGGAAAGCGCATACGGCTGCTACCTTCACCTTCCACAGCGAGCCGATTTGGACTCACCCCTTTGGTGACCAAATATTCCCAAACTGCTCGCGCGCGTTCCCGGCTTTCAAAAGCGGTCTCAGAAGTCGTTGGAGACGGGTGTTCATGACCTACTACTGCAATGTCCACAGTGGGGTTGACGACAAGGAAGGCATACAAGGCTTCCAACGTGGGAATGGACGTGTGGTAGATCTGACTTGCCCCGGGAGTGAATTCAATGGGCTCTAAATCGACTTCCAAGCCCATTCTCAGTGGACGCAATCGCAGCGTATCAATGGTCGTTGCCGGATCTGCCCAAATGCGATCGGTATGCAGCATATAGTCTGGCTCAACGCAAATGCGTGTATAACGTCGAAACGGTTGGAGGCTCACTTCCAAGGCGCGATCGACATCCAACCGAACGATCTTTCGAGGATTGATCCCCTCAACGATGAGTTCAACGTGCAAAGCTTCATTGGTCTCATCATTTGAAACGGCCCATCGTTGGTTGATGGGTTCGTCTGTGATTTCTGGACCGTCAAGCCACGGACTGCGTTCTACGGTAAATTGACTCCAAGAGGAAAGGCACAAGACCAGCATTCCAATCAAACAAAACACCTCCTTTGAGTGGGTGTGAAAATTCGATGTGGTTGAGGTCATTGGGGTGTAATTCAAGCGGCGGAATTGGATTTCCAGCTTCTATAAATTACGAAGAAAAGCGCAGATAACAAAACATAGGGGATCCCCATCAGATACAAAATACCTCGATTGAGTCCTGCGCCAAGGCCTCCGTCTGAAGCACTGTCTTCAGCAACTGCTTTACACATAACACATTGTCCTTCCATCAGGCCCGGAAGGATCAAAATGAGTCCGGCGACAATCAAGGATTTGAAGAGGAGATTTCTGGCGTTCATCCAATGGGGTAATAAGGGGAGATCATCCAATAAACCAGCACACCTGTTGCGGTGACGTACAGCCAAATGGGCCATGTGATGCGTGCCAATTTCCGGTGGCGAGCGACTTCCATGCGCAGTCCACGATAGTACGTAAACAGAACCAACGGTATGATACCGGTGGAGAGTACAATGTGGGAAATGAGGATGGTAAAATACACCGTCCGCCGCCAGCCTTCTCCTCCATAGTGTGTGCTTTCAGTTGTTAGATGAAATGCGACGTAGCTCAATAAAAACAGCACGCTCAACGAAAGTGCGACCGTGTTGAACGCGCGGTGAAGCGGTACGTTTTTGTTTTTGATGGCGATCAACGCCCCAATCAAACAGAAAAATGCGGTGCCATTGAACCAGGCGTTGATCTGCGGAAGAACATACAATGCCTGCCGCGTTTCCTCTGATAAATTTTCAGCTGGTGGAATGAAAAACAACAAGGCGACGGCAACAGGAATAGCCACGGCCACCGTCCAAACAAAGCGCTTTACCGCGTTCTCTTTTTCTAACATGGTCATTGATTCAGGATCCAAAGTTGTTCAGCATCGTCCAACAGTTGATCGACCTCAGTTGTAGATGTGCCATCGTAATAGCCTCGGATCTGTCCTGAACGGTCCACCAATGCAAATAAGTCACTGTGAAAAAAACCTCCTGCAGTCGTATCGCTTTCCAAAGCAGTGAGGAAATAACCCTCCTTCGCCATGGCATAGATGGATGCCTTCTCGCCGGTCAGGAGCTGCCATTGATTCGGATTCAATCCAATGCGCTCTCCGTATGATCGAAGCTGCTCAGGACGATCGTGCTCAGGGTCAACGGAGTGGCTCAATAATAGCACGTCGTCTTGCATGTCCCGTTCTCTCAGGATGTCTTGCATCCGGGCCATTTGACTGCTCATCATGGGGCAAATCGTCGGGCAACGAGTGAAGAAAAAGTCAACGATTCGCAACCGGTTTTTGATGTCTCGATGGGAAAACTCAAGGCTGTCCATGTCCAGAAAAACAAATGCGGGCACGGTGTGGTCTTCAGGGCCTAAGACGGGCAGGGGTGGCGCTTGAAGGGCTTTTTTAGTCGCTTTTTTGCGAGCATAAGCCTTTTCATCCATCTCTTTTTGCAGCAGTGCAATGTCTTCTACGGCATCTTTAATAGCATCTTCTGAGGCTGCGTGATATACCCCGCGCAAGTAGCCGTTGGAATCGACGAGCCACAAGGTGGCGATGTTGTCGGGCTCCGCAGGATCTCGTTGAATCATGAACGATTCTGAAATCAAGCGGTCGATGACCTCTTGGTCCCCTGTGAGAAATTGCCACTTGCCACTGTGGCTATTGTAACGGGTGTTGCGTGAGACATACTCCTGCAGTATTTCGGGTTGGTCGTGTTCCGCATCGAGGGTGAAGCAAATCGTGGCGATATCATCTTCTGCCCGGTAACGAAAATTTGGCCATAGCAGCTGCTTCGTCATTTGAGCAACATGGGGTGCGCGGGTCGAGTAAAATGCGGCAAGCCAAACCGTGCCTTCCAATGAATCGGAATGAAAGGCATCTCCGTTCTGATTGATCAAGGAAAAAGCACTTACACGCCGGGCCTCAGGACTCCACGTTTCAATGAGTCCCTCTTCGGCATAGTACGGAAGGGTACTGAAATGATGTTCTCCGTCAATCCCTAAGATGAGCAATCCAGCAAGTGGAAGCCCCAACATAATCGCAGCTAAGTAAAGAGACTGCTTCAGTTTTTTGGCGGAGATCAATGGCAAGGCGCGGTTCGTTTAAGTGACTCCATGAGGAGATGTAACCGCGCTCGGTAGCTCGAGGTTCAACGAGCGCAGACGGAAATCAGTGAAAAGCGTTGAAATTGCCTAAGTGCCCGAATCCTTCGGTAATGGCAATGAACAACAGGTATGCAATGAAGAGCATGTAGGGCGCTAGCACAGCCTTCTTAAGATTGCTTCTTTCATCACCAAGGTGCATGAAGACAAGCACGATATAAGCGGCCTTGACCAACGTTAAAATGATAAACGTCCACTTGATCATGGTCCATGAAAAAGCCTCTGACCGCTTAAAGAAGATGCCCATGATGACTTCTACGGTGGTCAGAAGGGTCAAAATACCAGTGACTTTCCAGGTGTTTCGGCGGATTTTGGCCCCCTCTTCTTCGCTATGGTGAGCGTTAAGTGCGTAGCTGTCGTTTACAATGAGGTCGTCGCGTTCCATGGGAGTCGTTTGTACGTTTGCGAAGTGGTGAAGGGCAATCAGATGAGGTAGAAGAAGGTGAAAACAAACACCCACACTAAGTCAACAAAGTGCCAATACAACCCGATTTTTTCAACCATTTCGTAGTGCTTGCGTCGTTCAAAGACACCGCGATACGCCATGATGAAAACAATGATATTGATCACAACGCCTGAGAAGACGTGGAATCCGTGGAATCCGGTGATGAAAAAGAAGAAGTCTGCATAGGCCTGCTGCGAGGCGTACTCATTGTCGTGCAAGTTCGCACCGAATGAAAAGCTTTCAGAGCGTGCGTTCCACAACTTCATTGCGTCATCACCGCTCACTTGTGATTCGTTGTTGATGTACTTGTTGAGCGTCAAGCTGTGCAGCTCCACCTCATGCGGGTGTGCGCCCATTTCAACCAACTTGACACCGTGATCACTTTTGATGAGACTCACTTCAGGTTCGCCTTCAATCCACGGCTCAGCCAAATGACCAAAGTGATGATCCATGTAGACCACATCGCCTTTGTTCAGAGAAAAAACTTGCCCCTCATCTGATGTGACTTCAACGGATTCATTCAAAAGAAAAGAGCCTCCGCTTCCGTGGATGTAGTGAGACCATTCCCACGCTTGAGATCCCAAGAAGAAAAACCCACCAATGATGGTCAATCCCAACCACTTGATCACGCCTGATTTGTCATTGCGATGGCCCGCTTCAACGGCCAAGACCATTGTGACGGACGAGACAATCAGGATGAAGGTCATCAAAGCCACATAAATCAACGGGTATTCCCCTTCGATGAATGGCAATGAGCGAAACGCTTGCTCGCCAATCGGCCAAGGGTCTTCGCTACTGGCTCGAACAAAGCCATACGCGGTGAGCAATCCTCCAAACGTCAGAGCGTCTGATACGAGGAAGTACCACATCATCATTTTACCGTAACTGACGCTGAAAGGAGACTGTCCGCCTCCCCAAAGTTCTTCTTTCGAAATCACTTTTGTCGATTCTCCTCCCATGGGTGCAATTTGGCGGCAAATTTATGCAATTGAAGCCATACAGTCCACCCTTTTTTATGCTATCGAGAACCAATCAAAATAGAAGGCCATGAAAACAGAGTCAAAAGTGGAGGGGAAAGAGCCGGAATTAGCCTATTTGGTCAGTGTAAAAAGAAGAGGAAAACAAACAGATAAAGCCAAAGGGCACCCATGAAGTGCCAGTAAATGCTCAGGCTTTCGAGCTGAACAACATCTTTTGCGTGGATGGTTCCTTGAACAACGCGAATGCCGTTGATCACCAAATAAATAAACCCAAAAGTCAAGTGAAGAATGTGCACTGCAATCAGAATCCACAGGTAGCTAGCTCCAGAATTGGACGTTCGGGCCACATCACGCGTGATTGGACGTACCATGAGCGCGTCATTCGACGCGTAGAATTCATTTTTCGACGCGTCAAACAAAAGGGGTTCTCCACCACGTGAAATCGTATAGTCTTGGCCATAAATAGCATCACTTTCGAGCAGCGACTCAATGCTATTCCATCGGTAGGCTTCCAGGCCGGACTCATGGTCCGTAGTGGTCCATCCCAGTCCCATCTCGGCGAGCGTCTTCCATCCTTCGGCTTGACTAATCGTGAATCCGATGCCTGAAATCAACGTAAAAGCCAAAGCAAGTACCGCACGTTGTTTGTGATTCTCTCGCATGCTCCGGACAGCCGACCAGAGGCCAATGGAGGAGAGAACCAGGAGGACATTGGAGACCCAAAATGCAGAGGTGGGCTCAATATTGACCCAGTATTGGCCCATATTGGAAACGATGTAAGCGCTGGTAAAGCCAGCAAATAGCATGACCACGGCGAAAATGATGAAATACATCAACATTTTCTTTGTTCGCTCGCGTACGGCGGGTTCGACGCCATCGAAAACATCGCGACGATTGGAAGGTGCGGGTGTAGTGTTCTTAATCATGAATTCAGAGCTTGTCCAAAACATATGCAATTTGAACCACCGGCAAATAGATGAACGAAGCGAACATCAAGCGCCGAGCGGCTTTGAGATCTAGCGTACGATAGAGTTGAATGGCAGGCACCAGAAACATGATGCCACACAGGATTGCCACAATCAGGGCGTAGTTGCCGACCATCGGACTGCCATTGGGCAATGCCCATGGAAGAAGTGATGCCGGAATGCAAAAAACGGTGTAGGCCACGATTTGCCAGGCGCTTCGCTTTGTACGGCCTCCATTGAATGGAAGCAGCTGGTAGCCGGCTTTCAAGTAGTCGTCGTGTGCGAGCCATGCGATGGCCCAGAAGTGAGGGAATTGCCACATGAATTGAACAGCAAAGAGGGACCCGGGTTCAATCCCAAAATCACCTGTAGCCGCAACATACCCAATCATGGGTGGGAGTGCACCAGGGAAGGCCCCAACGAACACGCTCAGGGCCGTACGTCCTTTGAGCGGGGTATAAATAAACGCGTAGCTGACCAAGGCAGCGACACCTAACCATCCGCTCAAGGCATTCAAAGAAAAGAGACAACCCAGGCCAATCGCCGCAGCAAGGATGCTGTATATCCAAGCTTCCTTTGCAGACATCCGGCCCGTAGGCAGGGGACGATTGGATGTGCGTGCCATAAGTCCGTCGACACGTGTTTCGATGATTTGATTCAGGCCATTGGAAGCTCCTGTGAGGAGATAGCCTCCGATCGATAGCCTCAGAAAAGCGGTTAAATCAATCGTGTCTACGGCCATGAACCAGCCAAGAATGGCTGAGAGCACAACAAAAAATCCCAAACGGATTTTAAAGAGGAGGGCGATGTCTTTGATGCGATCGGGCATGGGTTCTAAATCGATGCAAAAGTAGGGCGACCCGCTCGATGAATTTCGATGAATTTCCGATCTCTAACCAAACTCACCAATTGCGCTCTTCGAGGATATTCTCCAACCGAATTCCCAATTCAATTCTCCACCAATCGGGCGCTGCTTGGGCCATCGTCTCATTCCTTAAAAAGCCACGAATGAAGACTTCCTGGCCTTCCAAAGGCGGAAGCGAGAATGCGATGTCGCCCCACCAGCGCAAATTCTCTTGAATTCCCGCCTGGTCAATGAGTCCGCCACCGTCCCAAATAAGATCGATGCCATAATCGGCAGGCCGGGTTATGTAAGAATTGAGAGGGTCGGCGCCAACGGTCAAATTGGGAGTAACTCCCAAAGGCGTCGGTTCGTCCATTCCCTGCCGCATCCAAACGCATCCCAACCGCACCTTCCAATCATTGCGTTTCCATTGCATGTGGAGGCGACCTTCGATAAAATTGCTTCCCGCAGGATGCGCTAGAGGCCCGTTTCGGTGGGTCCAACTTTGCACGTTTGACGCATGGGAATACGTAAAAGGCCGCACTGCAGCTCCCTCCGCCACCAATCGCCACATCCGATTCGGGCTGATCCATTGAATTGCGCCTAAAGCACCCCATTTGTTCGCCCACCAACCGTCGCCCGAGCGTATTTCGCTCACAACCAACTCATCCAGCACGATTTGACTGTAGAAAAGAAGGCGCTCATCTGCCCAGCGGGGAGCCCAACTGAGAGAAGCCCCCATTATAGCATTGTCGGCTGACCCAACGGCATACTCCGTTGGGCGAAAGGAGATGAAAGGAAGCGCGTAAGCGGCCTCAAAACGGTGGGTGTATCCGCTATCATTGTTTAACCACGTGACAGCGCCGAAAAGGGCTCCTTTCCAGCCCCGACCCAATTCAACTTCGACGGCATGCGCCGCCATCCAAGCACCCCGTCGTGTCGCATACGAACCGGGATGATTTCTGCCATTTGTAGGGATCGCTGGGGGACTGCCGACTCCAAGGTGCTGCGTTCGTGCAATCAGGTGGGTGTACTCCAAGCGCTTGAGGCGCACCTGCAGGCTCGCGAAGGGCAATGGGGAGGCTTGCCGGTCCATCCACAAGGACCTCCATCCTTGACCCCAGTGATGCGGTTCTTGTCCGCACTTCAGTTGGACTGAAGGGCTCACTTGATACGCTAGATGACCGGTTGTTCTGAGGACAGCGATGTCGGCTGCGTTGGGGTTCCAAGCGCGCCCCATTCCATCCCAGACCCCCCATTGCCATGCTTCGTTCCAATCGCTTTCGCGCACCCCCGCTACCCGCCAATGATCCAGGTTGGCCTGCCAGGTTAATTTATGATGCTTTCCGAATACATCCAGTCCGGTCACCCATCCCAACCCGCCAGCGGTAGGCAATTGCACCCAGCTGCCCTGCAAGCGTGCACCGGGAGAATATTGAACGGTCGCGTACGCACTCCATTCGATGAAAGAGTCTGCGGTGCTGCTAGTTGCTGAGTTGGAAGCATGCCGAAGAACCAGGGGGTCGGACAAAGAACGTTCGAGCGGATGCCATGACGAAGAGTCCAGCGTCCCTCGAGTTGAATGACCAGCGGCGAACAATGATTGAACGAAAAGTAAACTGAAGACCAAGACAAAAGGGGCTGACTTCTTCTCCGGAGTCCATGACGCAATCGAAGGAAATGAAGTGCAGGAGAATGGGGCCATGGCCCCGAAGATAATCAAGCCAACGCTTCTCGCTTTAATTCGGCGTCTTTAGTCGACGTCTTCTTCTTTTGGCCCTCAACGGGAATAGTCTCAGCGGCTAGACTGCGGTGGTAGTCCATTTTGGTCCGTCGTAGTGTGGGGTAAAACACACCGGATGCAATGATCAACAGTCCCGAAAACAAAATCTCGACGGGTAAAACTCCACGCAACAAGGGGGTTGAAAAAGCCAGGGCAATCATGAAAATTGAATACCCATAGACCACGAATACCGTTTTGCGGTGCGTTCCGAATCGCATCATCAAACGATGGTGCAGGTGATTTCGGTCAGGGTGAAAAGGGGAGATGCCCCTCGCGGCGCGCAAAATAAAGACCCGCAAGGTATCGACGAGAGGAAAGGCGAGGATTCCCATGACCAACACTTCTTTGGAAACCAAAAGCAGGTGGTCCGGTATGGCCTCGGTGGGAGTGCTCATTACAGATGTAGCGAGAACGTATCCAATCACACCGACAAACAAGGAGCCACAATCGCCCATGAAGATCCGTGCTGGGGCGAAATTAAAAACCAGAAAAGCGAGCATAGTTCCCCCGGTTGCTATGGATAAGAGGGCCTCCGCTTGAGCCCCGACGCTCAGGAACCAAAACGTAAAAGCACTCATGGCGATGACCGTGAACCCCGCGGCCAAACCATCCAAACCATCAATCAAATTCCAAGCGTTGACGATGACGATGTACACAAAAATGGAAAATCCAATGCTTAGCATTTCAGGCAGTTCGTTGATGCCGAACAAGCCTCCGAATGATTCAATTCGATATTGACTGATGGTGGTCAACGCAATCCCAATGAAGAGATGCACCATCAATTTCTTGCTGGGTGACATGCCGATGATATCGTCCTTCAGTCCCGTAAAGAAAATCAAAACGAGGCAGGCCATTGTTAATGGCTGCGCATTGAAATTGAAACTGGCTTCAGCGTCCACGAATCCCACCCAGAATAAAACATTGAAAAAGACAGAGATGAAAATCATCACGCCACCGATTGTAGGGACACTGCGATGATGGACTTTGCGGTCTTCTCCGGGCTCATCGACGAGCTGTTTCAATTTGGCCACCTTGATGAGGGTGGGCATGCCGAAAAGCGTCATGAAAAACGAGGAAATAGCGACGAGTACTATCATTTCATCGGTAAGTTACGAAAGGAAGTGGCCCTAATTTCAAGACTCTCTAAAAAGTCCTATGGCAAACCTGTTGATAATTCCAGCCGAATAGGTGCATTTAGTCCCTTCTCAAGCCGGAGCAGACCCCCACTTGCCAGTACCGAAAAGTCGAATCGAAACGGTCACTTGTTCCGATTGAATAGGATGCGAAAGCACTCAATGGCCAAGCCGACTGGAGAACAAAAGCAATTTCAGGTGTCGCCCATGTAAACGACGCGTTATGTTCTGCATGCAAACGAAGGGAAAATCCACCCTTTGGGTTCCACAGTGCATCCATACGAAGGGCTTCACTCCACGGGTTTTGGACAGAAATTCCGCCATTTTCGAGCAATGCCCTGTCTGGACCTGCAGGAACGAATGCCCCCGTGCTTAAGCTATCAACAAGACACGCTTTGCAATGGCCATGTTCTCTTTTGACGTATTCGAGACGAAAAGCAAGGGCATCGCCTTCTACCTTAAAACCGATCAGGTGGGTAAGCGTATTGGTTGGATTGATTCCGGACTCTACTTGTCCTAGCCGAGGGATAAGATCCAAGGCGCTCTGCAGATAGATGGTCCAAGGCACTGAAGATTTCTTGGAATTTTGGAGTTGCAATTCGAGTCCCCCCCAGTGCCGTTGTGCATGATACGCGTCGCCTTCCTCCCATCCATCCCAATGGCCCAACGCTTTCGACGCTTCTTTTTCTCGAACAAAGGAATACACCCCCTGCACCAAAATCCGGGGATGTGCTTGCCACGCTTGCACGGCGAACAACGCGCTAGAGCGATTGAGCAACGATTCAGCAGTTTCTCCCAAAGGTCCTCGGATGGTTCCAATCCACCGTGTGAGCCAAATTGAACTGAGGTGATTTCCTGTTTTACGCGAGAGACGGAGGTACGGTGCAGGAGCGGCCTCGAGCGATAAAAAGGCACTGCTGTTTCCTGCGCCAATGTGCAGCGCATCAATACCAGCATCAACAAACCAGGTGGAGTTGCTCCATCCGCACCAACCGCGCGCACGCGACACGTCGTAATAGGCCTCGTCGGCCGTGTTGGATCCATTGTCTCTGCCCAATTTCGATCGTCCCCAGCCAGGAATCCTGTTTTGTGCAGCCCAATGACCGAGCATGGGGCTCGCAACGCCTTGCCGCTCTAACAATTCGCCTCCGACATACCACATCCCATCAATCCGTGCTCGAAATCGTGCGCCACGAATGTTGTTCCAAATGGCATCAGATTCCAGGCCTTGGGTTTGACCCCAATGCGCTTGAACGACAGGGTCCACTACAACGGAGTTGATGGAGTCAGAAAAGTCAAATAAATGCCTTCGCTGCAATTGTTGCCAGGCGTTTCCAATCACGGGTTGAATGGATTCGGGATGCCGAATAGCAGGGATGTTCCCGTTCGCGTCTTGCACAATTTGAGCCTGCATTTTAGGAGCACATAAGAATGCGCAAAGAGTCAATACGGCCAGGCTAAACCCAAAAGACCTGCGGCATGCGCGGTGCAAAGCCGATCCCTTTTTCATGGGGCTTCAAACGTGTCTTGAACTTCCGCATAGACCCGCTCAATGCCTTCTTGCAATCCGATGGTTGCCTTCCATCCGAGAGCATTCATTCGACTCACATCCATCAGTTTTCGGGGAGTACCATCCGGTTTGGAGGTGTCCCAATCCAAGGTGCCTTCATACCCCACAATGCTGCAAATCATCTCTGCGAGCTCGCGAATGCTCAGGTCTTCTCCTGTTCCAATGTTGACCCAGTCACTGCTATTGTACGTATCCATCAAATGCACACAACCCGCTGCGAGATCATCCACGTGTAGAAACTCTCTTTTGGGGGTGCCGGTTCCCCAAAGAGGCACCGATGGTGCGCCGGTTGCCTTGGCCGTGTGGATTTTACGCAACAAAGCCGGTAGCACATGGCTGGTTTCGAGATCGTAATTGTCACCTGGCCCAAACAGGTTGGTCGGCATGGCGCTGATGAAATTCGCACCGTATTGATTTCGATAGGTTTCGCACAGTTTGATCCCGGCAATCTTGGCGATGGCATAGGGCTCATTGGTTGGTTCCAACGGACCGGTGAGCAATGAATCCTCGGTCATAGGCTGTGGAGCAAGCTTTGGATAGATGCAACTCGATCCGAGAAAAAGCAACTTGGTCACGTTGTGTTTCCATGCGGAATGGATGATGTTGGCTTCGATCATCAGGTTCTCGTAGAGAAACTGTGCCCTGTAAATATTGTTGGCATGGATTCCACCCACTTTCGCCGCGGCCAAATAGACATATGCGGGCTTTTCTTGCTCAAAAAAAGCATCAACCGCTGCCTGGTTGATGAGGTCCAACTCTTGCCGCGTTCGCGTGACGATGCTCGTGTGGCCCCGCGCTTTTAAGAACCGCACGATGGCAGACCCGACCATGCCGCGATGCCCTGCGATATAAATTTTAGCGTGCAAATCAAGCGGTGAGTTCATGGGGGTAAATTACGAACGAATGGGAAGTGAGAGGGGCAGCAGAATCAATTTTCCGATTGATGCCATTCTCGCATTCCATCGCCTACAAACGTGAATGCGAGCACGACACTGACGATGAGGCCTCCGGGAAGCAATGCGAGCCAGGCATGGCGACCGGTGATGAGGTGGTAATGTTCCTGGACGAGATTGCCCCAGCTTGGCATGGGGATTTGCGCTCCATATCCCAGAAAACTCAATCCAGATTCGATGAGGATGGCAGCGGCGAAATTGGCAGCAGCGACCACGATCACTGGGCCTGCGGCGTTGGGCAACATGTGACGAAACATGATGCGCAAATTGGAGTATCCAAGCGATTGCGCTGCTTCGATGTATTCCTGTTCTCGCAAGGAAATGAATTGCCCGCGAACCACCCGAGCGACGTCCACCCACATGGTCAATCCGATGGCAACGAATACTTGCCAAAAGCCTTTCCCGAAAGCCAGGGTAATGGCCAGGACCATCAGCAAGGTGGGCAGGGTCCAAACCACTTGTATGAGCCAACTGATCACCGCATCGACCTTCCCTCCACGATAGCCTGCCCAAGCACCCAAAAAAACACCGATGAGCAAGGAAATAAGGACAGCGATTGCGCCGACGCTCAAGCTGATAGCCGATCCAGCCATCAAGCGACTGAGGTAGTCTCGTCCATAGCGGTCGGTGCCTAAAACAAAATCCTGCACCGTCCCATCGGAATGTTCCATGCTGGTACCTGGACTGAGCAAGGCCCATTCAAGATGCTGCATGTTGGCGTGGGGAGTCGAATCGGGCCGAAGGGAAGCACCCCCCACAGCAATAACAACGAGGCATGCAATCCACAGGGCACCGAAGACGGCAGGCCGATGACGTAAGAAGGGTTGAAGTGCTGGGAAAGCCATGCGAGCAAGTTAAATGCGCCGTCCCTTCCAAACCACTCTTCCGCGGAGGATTTGTCCCCATGCCCCTAACACCATAATCAGGTAGCGCGGTGCGAAGGTGATGTAATCTTGTTTTCGCGCATGGATTTTGAAGGCCGAATTAACCTGTTTCAACAAGCGAAAATCAAGCATCATTTTAACAGCCCATAGCGCAAGGGTTGCGAGTCCCAGAGGAAGGTTGAGCAGCACAAGGCTGGCCAATGTCCACGCCAATAAGGTGCATTGAACCGTTCCGATGAGCACGGCAATGAAGATGGTTTCCCGGTCATCGAGCCGGGTCGTTTTGGAGGCCCAGCGACCGCGTTGCGTCCAAAGCGACCGCCAAGAAAGGACTCCTGCAGTCAGCACCCCTGCGCGCGGGTCACCCTGCCAAACGAGGTGCCCTTGTTGTTTTTGAATGGCTTCCAACGCAAAAGTGTCATCCCCAGAGGCTATCGCAGGTGTTAGAAAATCAGAGGGGTAGGCACTCCGCTTGAACAGCAAGTTGGCTCCGCTTCCCATGGCCAAGCCCTTGGAATGTACGCCCCCGCCAATCCACACCATCATCGCCCCGTATTCCAACGCTTGAAAACGATCCCAAGCCGAGCGGTTGGGTCCCAGAGTCACGGGACCGACCACGGCTGTGGCTTCCTGACCAACGGCAGCTTCCAACATGGCCTGTGCCCATGTTTCGCCAAGCCGAACGTCTGCATCAAGCGTGGCGACCCATTCGGTTGTGGCTTGCGCAATACCCGCAATCAACGCGGATTTTTTACCGGGTGCTGGACTGCTGATGCAGGTTGCCCCAAGATCTACTGCGGCAAGGGCTGTCCCGTCTTCGCTTCCGTCATCCACGACCAGGATCTCGACGGGGTGGGTTTGTTTCCGCAGGTCCGCAATGAGTTGGGGCAAATTGCCGACTTCGTTGCGGCAGGGGATGATTGCGGTTAATCCTGAGCGGACCGGATCAAGAGGGGTCGCCTCTCCTTGCGGAATGAGTCTCCAACGCTTGATCCAAAGATGAACGGCCCCGGCATAAAAACCCATGATGATCAAAGAGAGGCCCCACCAACTGGAGACGACAATCCAAATGAAGTGGGTGAATGCCGCGTTCATGAGGCGCTGTTTTGATGACGAAAAGAGAGTGCTGTTCCGGCCATTGCAGGCACGCCTAGATTGACGATCCAAACAGAAAACGCTGCCAGCACAACGGCCCACCATTGACTTGCGTCCGGTTGAAAAAGTGCAATGGTCAGCGCCTCCCGGGTGCCCATTTCAGAAAGTGCTGCACTTGGGATGATCATGTTGCCGAGATAAACGAGCGGGACATACCACGCTTGCAGTCCATTCAAGGAGATTCCCCATCCGAGCAAGGCTGCAAAAAACTGGACTGCAAAAACAAGGAACCGCAGAGCACTCCAAAGCAGCGTTTCAAGACGCAAGGCCAAGGGGACCGGTTCAGAGTGCAGAAGCGATGAGGCCAACGCGAGTCGATTCCATCCCAATGGCCACTTCCAAAGGAGGTACACGCACAAGGTCAATAGAGAAAGGCCGCTGAGGATGAGGCCAAGTTCGAGGGTCCACGAAGAGAGCATTGCGATGTGATTGGGATCGTCGGAGGTGACAACCCACCAAGCGCAAGTGCCCATGAACAAGGTGATCCACATTTGCGCAAAGGCACCGGTCAGGAATGCCCGTGTTCCCTGAGTGCGGTTTTCCTTCGGCAAGAGGGCCACCCGAGCAACGACATCACCCGCGCGATTCGGGGAGATGAAAGCCCATGATGATCCAATGAGAACTTCGCGGAACGAATCGGCGAATGGCCCGGTCCGCTGAAGTAAGCGGTGCCATTTCCAGGATTCGAGGAGCCAGTTCAACGGCATGGCCAAAATCAACCCCACCAACCACCACGGGCGGGAAGGGATGAGGTCCGAAGAATGTGCGTTCCACGCTTCATGCTGGGATGTTTCCCAAATCAGATATGCCACGATGGCACCTGTGGAGATCCACGGTAAGGTGCTCCGGAAGAGCCGTTTTGATGAGGGTGAAGTGAGACGCATGAAGAAACAGTATTCCAAATGTACCTTCGTTGACGCATGCCACCTGCTAAAAACATCAAGGAACAAGTCATTTTAGGAATCGATCCCGGTACCACCATCATGGGATATGGTGTTATTCGATGCGTGGGCAAGGAACTTGAAATGTTGGAGATGGGTGCCTTGCATCTTTCTAAATATCCTGATCACGCGGTGAAATTGAAGCGAATATTTGACCGGTGTCTCGCCTTGATTGAAACGCATGCGCCGGATCATTTGGCTGTGGAAGCCCCGTTTTTCGGCAAAAACGTACAATCGATGTTGAAGTTGGGAAGGGCACAAGGTGTTGCGCTTGCTGCTGCGTTGTCTCGGGATATTCCTGTTTCTGAATACGCTCCCCGAAAAATCAAGCAATCCATCACCGGATCTGGAAGTGCCAGTAAAGAGCAAGTCGCCGCGATGGTCGCTCGAACATTGAACATTCCCCTGGCCTCGATGCCAAAGGAGTTAGACGCGTCAGATGGTCTGGCAGCGGCGTTGTGCCACCATTTTCAATTGTCTTCTCCTCGCATGCAAGCGGGGTATAGCGGGTGGAAGGCATTCGTGTCTGACCAGTCTGAACGAGTGAAGCGCTGATAAACAAGTCTTTACGGCCTTATTTTCCCTGCTCATTAAAATTTTCTGAACCCTTTTGTAACTTATTTGAACTCGCTCCGTATACCCGGTCGAAGCCTAGCTTCATAACAGTTTACTTGTTTTCATTCAACAGGGGAGGGTCGTCCAACGGGATGACCCTCTTTGTTGTTGGATGTTTTTTTTTTACCCCACCGCATAAGACCTCAGTCGGCCAGTATGGTGTGATCGATAATGCGGCTAATCAGTTCCTGATTCGAAAGCCCAAAGGCTTCTGCCTGTCTAGGAATGATGCTGAACTCGGACAAGCCAGGAACGGCATTGACCTCAATGATGGAGCAACGTTGACCTGGAACGAGCATCATGTCCACACGCGCCAATCCGCGGCATCCCATTGACGTGTATACATCGATTGCTTGCTCTTGGAGGTGCATCCGGTCTTTCGTGTTTAAATCAGCTGGGGTAATCTCCTCCGCTTCTCCTGAGTATTTGGCCTCGTAATCAAAAAAGAGGCGCGAGGTGCGAATTTCTGTTACCGGCAATGCTTCGGGTTTCCCTTGCTCATCGGGAATGATACCAACGGAAAACTCTCGGCCTTCAAGCATCGATTCAACCAAAACGCCGCCTTCTCCAAAACGCATGGCATAGGCAATGGCTGCATCGAGGTCACGTTCGTGCTCAACGCGATTGATTCCCAGGCTTGAACCGGCTTCATTGGGTTTGACAAAACACGGAAGTCCGAGTTTAGCGACGAGCGATGCTGCATTCCAGGCTTGGCCGGGTGCAATGGTGTCAAACACGGCGACTTGAATCCCTCGGTCTTTCAAAAAGGCGTTGGTATGGCCTTTGTGGAATGTCCGAGCAACACTTTCTGAATTGCCTGTAGTATGCGGAATCCCCAGTGCGTCCAATTCGAGTTGGAGTTTCCCGTCTTCGCCAGGTGTGCCATGGATCATGATGAATGCACCGGCAAAAGGAGTCGCACCCCCTTTCAATTCGGAGATATCCATGGGGGCTTTCCCCCCGTCTTTTTCAACCCACCATCCGTCGGTGTCCACGTGGATCAGGGTCGCTTCAAAACGCTCTGAATCGATGTGATGCATCACCAATGCAGCAGATTCCCTTGAAATATGAGCTTCGCCGGAATAGCCTCCAGTGAGCACGGCGATGGCAATACGGTCTGACATGCGTCAAAAAAAAAGGACAACGCCAAAGCGAAGTCGGGGTTCAAGGTGAAAATTAAGATGAACGGACACTGCTATTGGCAGTTCAATCAGACATTCCATCCACGGCCAATTGTTCACGGAGGACCATCACCAATTCGATGGCTTCAGCTCGGGTCTCAGCAGTAACCGTGACATGGCCCATTTTTCGAAACGGTTTGACTTGAGACTTCCCATAGAGATGCGGATGAACTCCAGGTTGCTTCATGGCATGGGACAGTCCGCGGTATACCGGTGTTCCCATGGCTTCTCGACTGCCAACTAAATTCACCATGGCACCAAAAGGGAGCACCGGTGCGGTCGACCCCAATTCCAAGTTCAGTGTCGCACGCAAGTGCTGTTCAAATTGTGAAGTCCGGTTGGCTTCGATGGTGTGGTGGCCACTGTTATGTGTTCTCGGGGCCAATTCATTGACGAGAAGTTGGCCTGTTTGATCCAAAAACAGTTCAATGGCCAGCAGTCCTTCAAAATCCAAGGCTTCGACAACCCGCAATGCGAGGGATTGTGCTTCTGCCGCGGTATCGGTTCCAATGTCGGCCGGAGCAATGAGGTAATCCACCAAGTTGGCTTCTGGATTGAATACCGACTCAACCACAGGAAAGCTAGCGGTTTGACCAGAAGCATTGCGCGCAACAATGACACTCAATTCTTTGTGGATGTCGACGGCATCCTCGAGGACACACGGCGCGTCAAAGGCACGGCTGGTGGCGTCTGTGAGATCCTTTAGTATTTGAACTCCTTTTCCATCATAACCGCCCCTGCGGAGCTTTTGCACAATCGGAAACCCTTTGTCTCCTGCTTGAGAGGCGGTCTCAACGAGTACAAAAGGTGCCGTTGGGATTCCATGTTGTTCGAAAAACGCTTTTTGTGTCCCTTTGTCCTGTATGACGTCCAAATGATCCGGTTTTGGGACAACGCGCACCCCATGTTGCTCCAAACGCCGCAGTCCGGGGACAGAAACATGTTCGATTTCGATCGTGATGACATCGAGGTCTTTTCCAAAGGCAAACACCGCATCGGCATCGTTCAAGTCCCCTTGCACAAAACGGTGAGTGAGGTGTCTGCAAGGCGCGTCAGCAGCAGGATCCATCACCTCAACACGTACGTCTAAGTCGATGGCAGATTGAATCATCATTCGGCCCAATTGACCACCTCCAAGCACGCCGATTTTTAGCGCTGGACCCAATTGAAGTGACTTTTCAGAGGTTGTTTGCATGCCGCAAAGATATTCGCACGATTTTCGCTGCATGAATTTCTTGAACACAGAATTTTTAGGCAACCCACTTTTGGAATGGGGAATCGCTTTGGGTTGGGCT
>CAJQIB010000038.1 GCA_905478325.1 uncultured Flavobacteriales bacterium
TTGCGACGAGTTTGAAGTGGCCGGTTGCCAGGACGCAACGGCTTGCAACTACAACGCCGATGCGACAGACGCAGATGATTCGTGCACGTATGCCGAAAGCGGTTACGACTGCGCTGGCAACTGCCTCGTAGACACGGACGGCGACGGTATTTGCGACGAGTTTGAAGTAGCCGGTTGCCAGGACGCAACGGCCTGCAACTATGATGCAGACGCGACAGACGCCGATGACTCGTGCACCTATGCCGATGCGGGCTACGACTGCGCTGGCAACTGCCTCGTAGACACGGACGGCGACGGTATTTGCGACGAGTTTGAAGTAGCCGGTTGCCAGGACGCAACGGCTTGCAACTACAACGCTGACGCGACAGACGCTGACAACTCCTGTACGTATGCCGAAAGCGGTTACGACTGCGCTGGCAACTGCCTCGTAGACACGGACGGCGATGGCGTATGCGACGCATTTGAAGTAGCCGGTTGCCAGGATGCAACGGCTTGCAACTACGATGCTAACGCTACAGACGAAGACGACTCATGTACCTATGCCGATGCCGGCTACGACTGCGATGGCAACTGCCTCGGAGACACGGACGGCGACGGAATATGCGACGAATTTGAAGTAGCCGGTTGCCAAGACGCAACAGCTTGCAACTACAACGCTGACGCGACAGACGCCGACGACTCGTGCACGTATGCTGACACTGGCTATGACTGCGCTGGCAACTGCCTAGCCGATGCCAATGGTGATGGTATTTGCGACGGATCTGAAGTCTTTACATTCAATAATGCAGACGACTATAGTGTCGATTGTGTAGGGGACTTGCCAACGGATTGTGATGAGACTGTTTCGGTCGAATCAATTTGCTCCGTTGACGCGTTGGATTTGGTCTGCTTGTTAGCAGAAAACATCACAGGGGCAACGATCGCGTACAATGCGACCACAGCGCTGGGCAATGGTCCTGATGGTGCATTCCGATTGTATGGAGCTTCTGCTCAAGGCGTAGCGGATAGCGATTTCTTTGTTGAAGACGCGGACAATCCACTTCAATTGATGCGTTACGATAACAACGTCGCCGTATTGACAGGGTCCATTGTAAATGAACTCAATGCGAATCAGCGTTTTGACGTGTTCGTTTCCTTTGATATGGGGCAGGAGGGGCAGGAGTGGTTGGATGAAGATCCTGCACATGGATACCTTGTTTCCTTCGGTTGCGAGGCTGACATTGAGATGGTGTATACCCTGAAAGCTAACCAGAGTTACTTGGTTGGCCATGGCGAATACCAGGGAGATTTGCTCACGCTGAATCACATGCCGGTTAGCCAAAACAAACGATTCCAATTGGGTCAGGGAGGCAATAGCCACAACTGCAATTACGGATTCGGAGGGTGGTTTGCTTGGCAAGGGACCTTGATGGGGGTTCCTGCGGGAGGCGCCTCGGGAGACATCATTGTTGACTTGGCCGAGGACGCTACGTTTACTGCGGCGTCGTGTGGAGAGGAAGAAGTGGTCATGTATTACACGGCTGTTGATTTATCGTGCAATGCAGCCGAAACGGTTGTGCAAACAATCACACGAGATGACGATCAGGCACCAATTGTTGTTGGTCCGGCCGATTTGCTAGTGGAATGTGACGCGGTGCCTGCTGTTGAGTCTCTGGAAGATCTACTCGCTTCAGGAGCTCTTGCTGCAACCGACAATTGTGAGGATACGGATGAAGCTTTGATATTTTCGTATGAAGGAGAAACGGTCAGCTCGACCGCTTGCTCGAGTACGTATACGCTAACGCGCACATGGTCGGTTGCTGATTGCAGCGGAAACGTCAGCAATCACATTCAAACCATTGAAGTTGAAGACACAACAGCACCTGCGTTTGTGGAGGCATTGCCTGGAAATGTCACGGTAGAATGCGATGCGGTTCCTGCTGCGATCACATTGACAGCAAATGACAATTGTGACGAGGCTGTTTCGGTTGCGTTTGTCGAAACAACCCAATTGGGTGCATGTCCACAAACGTATACGTTGACACGCACTTGGACGGTTGGAGACTGTAGCGGCAATATGACCGATCATGTTCAGGTGGTTGAAGTGCAGGACACCACTGCTCCGGTCTTTACGGTGGTTCCTTCGAACCAATCCAACGCGTGTGAAGAAGAGCTATACAGCGCTTCTGCCGAAGACAATTGCAGTGAGGTTGCGATTTCAGAATCGCGGGATGTGATCAGTTCGGATGATTGCGGAAACTATGAGCATGCCGTCACGTTGACAGCGACAGATGATTGTGGCAACAGTGCAACCCACGAGTTTACGATTGTTGTGCTTGACAATGAAGCCCCGGTATTTCTAGAGTCCTTGCCTGGTAATGAAACAGTGGAATGTGACATGGTCCCAGAGGCCGTTACCCTTACGGCAATAGACAACTGTGATGACAACGTTTCTGTAGACTTTGTTGAAACCAGTGAAGTGGGCTCTTGCCCTCAGATGTACACGTTGACACGAACCTGGTCTGTGAGTGATTGCAGTGGCAATATGACGGATCATGTTCAGATTATTGAGGTACAAGACACCCATGCACCGGTCTTCACCGAATCGCCTTCGGATCAAACCAATCAATGCGAAGAGCAGTCTTATGACTATGCCGCTTCAGACAATTGCGGATCAGTTGAGATTGTGGAAACTCGGAATGTTATCAGTTCTGATGCCTGCGGTAACTATGAGCATTTGGTCACGTTAACTGCGACCGATGAGTGCGGAAACAGTTCAGAGCAACAGTTTACCATTGTTGTAGCGGATACCGAAGCGCCTGCATTTGTAGAGGCTTTGCCAGGCAATGAAACGGTGGAGTGCGATGCGATTCCTGAAGCAGCGATGTTGACAGCCTCAGACAACTGCGACGCGATTGACGTTGTGTTTATGGAGGAAACAACAGCGGTTGTTTGTGAAAACACATTCACTTTAACGCGGACATGGACTGCAAGTGATTGTTCTGGTAACACAACCGAGCACGTTCAAACGGTTCAAGTCCTGGATACAACGGCACCGGTATTCCAATCCCATGATGAGTTCACAGCGACATCATGTGAGAATTTAACCGATCCTACGGATCCGATGCAGATGCCTTTGACAGCAACAGACAACTGCGGTGATGTGAGTTATAGCATCAACGCTATTCAGTTCTCAGGAGGTTGTCCTGGCACGTGGATGCGTGAATGGACAGCGACGGATGCTTGTGGTAACAGTACGTCAGCATTGCAATTTGTCACATTGTATGATGAAATCGCACCTGAGTTTACCTCTTTGCCTGAGGCACTGGTTCAGCTAGAATCAGGAGAAGACTGCATGGCGGAAACATCACCGACAGCTACGGGGATTCCTGAAGCGAGTGACAATTGTGGTCCTTCTGTTGATGTAAGTGTTGAATACCAGGATTCTCCAGAAATCGAAATTTGTGCTGGAACGTATTCGTTTACGCGAACGTGGACAGCAACAGATTTCTGCGGCAATGCGAGTGTATTCGTTCAAACGATTGAAGTCAATGACACAACAGGACCTGTGTTTGTCAATGCTCCAATGGACCAGAACAATCAATGTGCTGAAATGCCGTATGCTCTCGAAGCATCAGATAACTGCAGTCTGGTTACCATCGTGGAAACACGTGATACCCTCTCCACCGATGCTTGCGGAAACTATGAGCACTTGGTCACTTTGACGGCGCATGATCTTTGCGGCAACATGACCCAGCATCAATTCACCATTGTGGTCAATGATGATACTGCTCCACAATGGAATCAGGCGATTCCTTTGGATGCAACCGTAGAGTGTGACAATATTCCATTGCCCGTGGAAATCACAGCGATGGACAATTGCGATGGCGATGTAGAGGTTGCTTTTGATGCGATCGAAACACCGGGAGATTGTCCAGAAACGTATACCATTACGCGAACGTGGTACACCGTGGACTGTTCAGGAAATGGTTCTTTTGCCATCCAAGAGATTCAAGTGGTGGATACAACGGCCCCTGAATTTGTTGAGGCATTGCCAGAGGCAATGGAGGTGGAGTGCAATGCCGTTCCCGCTGCAGTTAGTTTGACTGCTTCAGATACCTGTGACGACTCTCCAAGTGTGAGCTTCGTCGAAACAGTGTCGGATGAAATTTGCACAGGCTCTTACGTGTTGATTCGCACGTGGACCGCTGAGGATTGCGCTGGAAATACGAACGTTCATATGCAGACCATCAATGTCTCAGACACAACAGCACCTGCTGTTGCGGACGCGATGAACACGACGGTTGAATGCGACGGTGCAGGCAATGCTTCTGATCTAGAAGAGTGGCTCGCCAATAACGGCGGCGCTTCAGCAACGGACGCCTGTGGCGGTGTCACCTGGAGCAATGACTTCGACGCTTTGAGCGACGACTGCGGCGCAACGGGTGCAGCGATGGTGACCTTCACGGCCACCGATGACTGCGGCAATGCAACCACAACCATGGCGACGTTCACCATCGAAGACACGACAGCCCCTGCTGTTGCGGACGCGATGAACGCGACGGTTGAATGCGACGGTGCAGGCAACGCTTCCGATCTTGAA
>CAJQIB010000039.1 GCA_905478325.1 uncultured Flavobacteriales bacterium
CTTCTATCAGATCCTTTGTCCTTCTGGTATCGACTCCATCACATGCACTGCTTCTTTCTTTCAAACTTCAACGGTTTCCGCTAGGGGCCGTGACCATATCGACATTTGGCTGACACCCCTTGAGGTTCATCTGGACCAAGTGGCTATTGAAACAACGCGCTCCCCTGAATTGGAAGCGCTGCGAATTTCAGGACCTGACTTAATGCGGGCCTTGGATCAAACGCCCGGGCTCCAGAGCCTTGATTTGGGAGATGCAATGGTACAACCCGTCATTCGTGGTTTGCTCGGATCTCGAGTCGCTTTGCTCGAAGACGGCGTTCCTCAGCAAGGCGGTCGTTGGGGCACTGATCACGGCATCCTTGCCGACCCCGTGCTCTATGGTTCAATGGAATGGGTTCCCGGCGGGGGACACCTCTGGATGGGCCCTGAATCCGTCGGTGGTGGCTTGAGATTAACAACTCCAAAACCATTAGAATATGCAGGGTCGATGACATCCTGGGGGTCGTCGTTTCGACAAGGAGATCAACGCATAAAAAGCCACATTCTCCATGCAATTCAGAATGACGATCAGTTTTGGTACTTCGGCACCTCAGGCTCTGTCTTTGGGAATCAAAACATTCCGCAAGCATCCTTTACGTACCTCGGTCGATCGTATGCTTTATCGGATAACGTTCTGCCAAATACAGCAGGCCGCTCCCTTCACGGAACAGTCGGTACGGAGAGACCAACACATCGCGGAGGACGCGCAGAAGGTTACATGCGATTTTCCGATGTGATCCAAGGACTATTCCCCGGGATTGTGGGTGTTCCAAGGCAAGGTGATCTTGAGGCTTATTCGCCACTTTTCCTGGTCGAAATCCCGCAGCAACATGCCACTCGCCTGCAAACTACAGGCATTTGGAAAACTCCTGCAGGGCAAAACGGAGCGTCACGATCTGTGAAAGCTTCCGTTTCTTGGAATCGACGATTGGAATTGGCGCCGCCACATGCTCATGGGTGGGGACCAGAGCCCAGCTCAAATCTGAGTTTGTCATTGGAAGAATGGACGGGGTATTTGGAATCTGCATGGCGGGGAGCGCATGGCACCTTCGGAGTACAATTTGAAGGACTTACTGTCGCGACATCGGGGTGGGAGTTCTTGCTGCCCAGCCATCATCGACTCCGATGTTCAGTGCTTGGAGAGAAACGGATCGGACCCCATCAATTTGGCTTGCGTGCTGACATTGTGAGCACTGCACAACGAGGTCATGAGGAACCGCTTTACGATGCCTCTAACACGGTTGTCGGAGCAGATCAGCGCGCCGACCCGCTGCAACGACTGATTCCAGGAGGCATGGCTTCTTGGTTGGTGAATTTTGAACCGATTTCGAAAGACTGGACAGGAACAGCCTCGGTCGTAGTGTACACTCGGGCGCCAAGCAATTATGAATTGGGTGCCAATGGGATTCACCATGGCACATTCCGTTTCGAAAAAGGAAGTCCACTGTTGCAATCTGAAAAGTCCATCGAAGCCCGCTTTCAAGGGCATTCAAAAGGAAGTTCAGCAAAATTCGAATGGCGCATTCAAGCGTTTTCGGCCTTGCATCAGGACTTCATTGCTCTTGGACCAAGTGCCACTTTTGCTCCCATTTCTCATGCCGGCCAAGTTTACACGTTTACCGCCGTAAACGCCTTCCGAACCGGCTTGGAAGCTTCTGTGAGCACTTCGCAGGGTGCTTGGTTGGCATCTGCTGACGGGTCACTCTTGGGACAATGGGACATTTCAACGGGTTTAGGCCTTCCATTTACCACACCGGCTCAAGTCTACTCCACCATTGGACGCAACTTGGGAAAAAACCATCAATTGAAAGTCGCATATCGCGCCATTGCTGATGCCAAACTAACGGCACGGAATGAATCTCCCACAGAAGGTGCTCTTCTATGGGAATTGGCCTGGTGCTTCAAACAAAAAGCCGGCACCTGGTCAATGAACATCCACAATATATTCAACACTGCATGGCTCGACCATACCAGCGCATATCGCGCACTTGGTCTTGTCGCGCAGGGGCGTTGGATGCAAATAAGCTTCGTCACATCGATGAAGCAATTGAACAAAAACAACTAAACAAACAACACATCATGAATTTTACAATTCCAAACCCAACCATCGCCTTGGCTTCCGTAGCCATCTTGTTTTCTGCCTGTGGCAAAACAGATACAGAACAGCCATCTGTATGCACCGAACCAGGAACTGAAATGAGCGTTCTGGTGGACGAAATCGAAGCGCTGGCAGGAAACACCATTCAAATTACAGATCTATTCTGCGATAATGAAGGCCTAAGCGAAGTCCGATGGGACATTCACAACGCAGCGGACCATGCCCACGAAGAGGGCGAATCGGACGAAGGATTTGTCTTGCATAGTGGTACCGAATGGGAAGTTCTTGAAGTCAATTCCATCTCAGGAACAAGCAGCACCAACTCCATCACACTGGACATCCCTCTCGATACACGAGGCGTCTGGGACGTGGTCGTCTCGTTAATTGATGAGGCTGGAAATGCGGCGGCTGACCTTGTCACCCAACTGCACATCGAAAATGAATACATCCCTGAGTTCACGCTGACTACCGTGAATGGCATCGACCCAGCCACTTGGTCTGGAGAGCCCTTGTGGAACGCGGGTTCTGTTATCGCTCTCTCCGGAATGGTCGCAGATTCAGATGGCTTATCAACAGCCCACATCTCTTTTGTGCGCGAATCTGATGAGACCATCATCTGGGAATTAAACCTCGAGCCCAACAACTCAACTGAGCGATCATTTGATTCTGAATTGGAGCTAGCTGCAGATGCTATTGCAGGAGAATACCACCTCGAAATGACTGCAATTGACGGGGCTGGAAATGCCATGGAAACAGGATTTCACGTGGAAGTAGAGTAATTGGAGACTGCATCCTTTGAAAATAGTTAAATGAAAGCTTTCTTGCCCGTAAGGGCAGGAAAGCTTTTTCTATTTCCATGATATACTTACAATACTACAGACATGAAAAACAAAGTCGTCTCCTACAAAGTTAGCCTGATGAACAATGCTACCAAGATGCAAGGTGTGCTCGATGAGCAAAACGAAGCGGGCTGGAGATTAATTTCTACCCTACCAAATTCAAATGGAGGCTACTTTTTGTTTTTTGAGCAGGAATAGGCGCTCTTTTTTCAATCGTGAATCACCCCAGCTTAGGGCCATTCCAATCAACCCCGTTTCCCCTCCGGTTCTGATTTCTCCCTTACAATCTCAGCCACGGCTGCACTTACACCGCATGAATTCTTCTTAAAAACTCCTTTACTGTGATAGAATTGCCATATTTGACAAAACTCCACGCCATGAACAGTGATTGCTCCAAGCGTTGTTTGCTCCCTAGAATACTCGGATTACTCCTGACGATGGTCAGTTGTGTAGTGATGGCCCAAGAAACTTTTTTCCATGATGGCCTAGACCGCTCCTACTTCCTGGAATTGCCCGATAACATCGAACCCGGGGCACCGCTGGTCATTGTCCTCCACGGGTATACAAGCGGCCCCGCAGTGATCTATAGCTACAGCGGGTGGTCGGCAATCTCCGCTGCCGAAGGCGTCGCCGTTTGCTATCCCGAAGGCACCTTGGACTATTTCGGCGTGCCGCATTGGAATGCCAACTTGGGCATCAGCGATACCGACGACCTCGGTTTCCTCGTTGCACTCGCCGAACACTTACAAACCACCCATAATTTGAGTCCAGATTGCACCTTCGTTTGCGGGATGTCCAATGGTGGATTCATGAGCTATTCGTTGGCCTGCAATGCCCCGAGCACCTTCCGTGCCATCGGCTCGGTTACCGGCTTGATGAGTGCCTCAGATTTCCAAACCTGCAACCCCGAGACAGTGGTACCGGTAGTGCACCTGCATGGCACCAACGATCTCACGGTATCCTATACCGAAGGCACCAACGATCCGTTCTATTGGGGAGACACCGGAATGGAGGAAACCATGGACCTCTGGACGGGCTTAATGGGAACCACCCTCACGTACGAAACCCCGATGCCCAACGAAGAAGTTGTGGACCTGACGTCCGTCGATTTCATTCGGCACTACGGAGCGCCAGGCGGCCAGGAATTCCACCATTATCGAGTCAACGGAGGTGGCCACGAATGGTTTGGATCTTGGGGCAGTTTCGACATTCAATCGACTCAAGTAATTTGGGACTTTTTTTCCAACCAATGCTCTGGAGGATCAACCAGTACTGCGACAATCAACCCCGTTTCTGAGGATTTCATATACAGCACCGGCCGATCATTGGGAGCGCACACAGCATGTCACATTGAAGGATATGACGCGCTGGGAAGGATGACCTTGGCGACTCAACCGATTGCTGCCGGCGAAATCTGGGATACCCCTCGTCTGTCGGGATCCTTCTTCATTCGGGCAACCGTCGCCGGGCAACCGTCGCAAATCATCCGTGTCGGAAGTGTCACGGACTGAAAACATACGCGTTGAACTAAGGGGAAAGACAAGCATTGCGCCTCCTTCTCCCATGGCGGGAGTCCATTTGGCCGTGCTAAGCAGACGCAACAAAACGATCAATCAAAGAAGGTGCGCCACAAGTCTTTGGAAAACCACGTGTGTCCAAGACGGGATACCGTTTGCTGGACTTCTAGAGGATACCTATCTGCTGTACAGTTGAGTTCCGCTTGTAGCCGTCGGACAGGGAATAGAAGGAAATCATAAAAGCATGGTCGTCGCAATTCGGTTTCGTCAAATCGTGACATCCAGAAGTGCGCTCCTTTGCTGTTTCCCTCAAATACTGCATGCATCGCTTGCATTAAAAAATGCACATGCAAATCATGCTGTTGAAATTGATGCAACGTTGCTTCGTTGATTTGAATTTTTTCAATCAGCCATGCAGCCAGTTGCCGATGCCCCATTATTACGGCAAATGTGCTCGGCTCAATGAAGGCTGACAACTCCAAGTCAGTTTTATCGAGTGAGCCGAACATTTTGAGCCAAAAGAAATCAAAGGTGTGTGTTTGATCCCCCATGAACTGAACGGTAAAGATGCGGCCTCGCAATGCCGGATGTAAATCCTTCCACGGGAGCTCAGTCCATTCCCATGGAACGATTTCCGACTGATTCAAAACGGCCTTTAATCTTTCAAGACACCCGATGAAAACCTCACACTCCAAAGAAATCGGCTGGACGGCCAGCAGTTGCGTCCATTCCCCATAATAACCGTTCAAGGACGAGTAATCAATGAGCCTCAGGTAGATGGATTCCACCATCTTCGGATGCGATAGCAACTTAACTCGATCGGCAACGGGATGGTCACGGATGACCAGTCCCATGGCAATGGCCGTGTGGATTTGGTAGGTGTAAGGATACCTGTTGAGCTCGTATGCATCTGCATCCAACAGTGCAATGATGAAATCGTCTTGATTTGAGAGAAAGGACTCTCGGAATGCGCACAAGAGCAATTCAAGTCGTACCAGGTCATTCTCAATTTGAGCGAAAAAGGTGACGGCTTCTTGGGGCTCTCTTTGAGCAAGAATCTGATACAATTCTTCTTTTTGTTTCCACAGACTCAATTTCGGCTGCACACCGCAAAACTCTCGATATCCGCCGTAGCCACAAAATCTAGCAAGGGTGTTGAGCGTTTGCTGACGAGGAGTGCGGCTTGCTGCCAATCCATACAAGCGGCGTAACGTGTTGTAACTGATAAATTGATCGGTCTCCTCCAAAATCAATGCGGAGAGAAGCTCGCAATCACCGCGGGTATGAACCGCGATGCCCGATGTCTTTATGACGTCCGACAGTAAGTTTTGAATCATGTATATAAATGTACCCTTTGTGTATCACAATCGTGCAAATCAAGATTTAAATTTGACCAACCTCTATTTTTTTTAGACCAAGCTCTACCAAATGAAAACCATTCTCATCAGCCTTTTTGCCTTTTTGACCTGCTACCATGCTTCTTCTCAGGAGGCGATTGTTTACCCCTACAATCCAGATGCAGACTATGATGAGCTCATTGGAATTACAGACTTGCTGCCTGTGTTGTCCATTTTTGGAGAAAACTTTCAGCCAGGTGAAATAGTGGTTGACGGCGTGGCACTGGCTGAGGTGCTGTTGACGATGCAGCAGACGATTGAGGCGTTGCAACTGCAGGTGGAGGCATTGGAGGCTCAAGCTCTACCGGAATTGGCAGCGCATTTGTCGTTTATTGACAGCTCTTCAACCTTCCATTTGGAAGGAGCCAATCTGCAACTTTCGAATGGCGTTTCTCCATACAGCCACAACGGACTCGGAAATCTAATCATCGGAATGAACGGCGAGACGGAGTACATCGATTCGATTGGACGCGGTGGATCTCATAACCTTGTGATTGGCGAAGGACATGCCTACTCGAGCAATCACGGAATTCTCCACGGTTACAATGCAACCGCTACCGATCGGTATGCGGCCATCATCGGCGGAGCGAGCAATCGAGTGGATGGCGCATACGGCGTGACCATTGCAGGAACCGATAATGTTATTTTGGACAACGCCCTTTATTCAGCAACCATTGGCGGGCGGGACAACACCATCAGTGCGAATTATGCAGTTGCGGCGGCAGGGTTGCGCAGTCAAGTGGATGGCGCTTACAGTGCTGCGATATCCGGAAACGACAACCGCATTGCCGAAGAAGCGATATACGCTGCTGCTCTGGCAGGTAAAGACAACGTTCTTGAAGGCGCTCGCTCTGCAACAGTATCCGGTGCTGAAAACATCGCCTACGGCGAACGAAGCGTTGTGCTAGGGGGGATTCATAATGAATCACATGATTGGGATGCCGTGTTAGTGGGCGGTAGAAATAACGACAATCACGGCTCGGAAACCGTCATTGTAGGCGGGCAATGGAATCACATTGGCAGTGACTCGACAGATACTCGATTTTCAGTGGTCGTAGGTGGTCGATTTGCGGATTTGAATGCTGGATATTGCGGGGTTATATCGGGTGGTTATGGCAATACGTTGGCACCTGACTCGCTGGGTGACGTGAATCAAACATGCTCAATCTTTGGAGGAAACGGAAACACAAATGCTGGGAGCTCGTCGGCAACCATGGTAGGAGGTGCAGGCAATCAGCTCAACCAAAGACCTGGTGGCGGTGCCGATTTATCGATCGGAGTCAACTCATTCATTGGAAACATCCAGTATGACAACACCCAAAACATTCGGGTGACCGGAGAGCCAGAGGAAGAGTAATTCGTCTTGCGCTTGATTTATTCATCGAAGATCTGAAGTTTCTCAAGATTTACAGAGAATTTAACCCCGTTTAAGCGCCGCGACAGCCCCGTAGTTCAGAGGTGTATCTTCACGATTAGCATTCTACCCATGCAAACCATTCTCTGCTTCGGTGATTCTAACACGTGGGGATACGACCCCATCGACGGCTCGCGTTACGATTTTGCAACGCGTTGGCCTGGTGCTCTCCAAAAAAACCTCGGCTCGGACAACTACCGGATCATCGAAGAGGGACTCAATGGACGCACCACGGCACACAATGAAATCGAGCGACCCATTCGGAGCGGTCTCGAGATCTTGCCGGTCTTATTGGAAGCTCATCGCCCACTTGATTGGGTGATCATCATGCTCGGCACAAATGACCTCAAAACGCATTTCAATTCTTCCGCTGAGCAAATTGCGGCCAATGTGGGGCTGCTATGCGATGGTGTGCTCCAAAGCGAATACCTCGCCGCGCATCGCCCGCAATTGCTCGTTTGCGCTCCGACCTCCGCCAATGAAGCCAGTCAAAAACTACCTGAATGGTTTGTAGGCGCATCCCAAACTGCGCGCGATTTGCCCGAACTTATCGAACGAGAAGCGCGCAATCGAGGAGTTCATTTCCTGAATGTAGCGAGGTTATTGGACCACGATTTTCAAGACAGTCTCCATTGGAATTCAGTTCAACACCTCACGGTTAGCAAAGCCATAGCCTCTGTGATTACGGGTTGAACGCTGAGCCACTTCCCGTTTCTTCGAATGCGCCTGCACAACGACCCTTTTAAAGCGAAACGAATACAGCGGCTTTGTGACAAATGTCAAAGGAAATAAGCTTAGGCCGCGCCACATTGCAATCAATACAGATCAGCAACCCAGCACGATTGGATGCCATTGTCGATCGCATCAAAACCGCTGCGATCTATGCAACCACTCAGGACGTATACGAGTTAAAAAAAAGATGCGACCTTGTACCACCACCTTGATCGAACCGAAACGCTTGAAATGAAATACCTCCATCACCTTATTCTCCTTTTTTCAGTTGTGCTTCACAGCCAATTGATTGCGCAAGTCGCCGTTCCCATCGACAACTATTCAGTCAATGTATTCGGTCAAGTTCAACTCTCCATCGAAGGGGAGTCAGGCAAATATTACATCTTACAAGCACAGCACAGCCCCTCTTTTGAGTGGACCTCTTCCATGACCCTGGGCGTGGATGGCACGATGGTGATTTCAGAACCTGGTACCGCATACCCTTTGGAAAACTATACCGTCTGGGAATACGACGCCTCCAACCCTGGAGACATCGATGGAGATGGGATTGACGATATCACGGAATTCCAGAACATGCCAACCGACGCGCCGTTGAATTTTGCGGAAGCCGTCGATTTCGTGAACGGAGCAACCTCCATCCCCGATGCCGAAACATTTCTCAATCTAGCCGATGTCAACAACGTGGGTTGGGCGCCATTTCTAGACGACCAGTTGTATGTGAAATTCGGAATTCTCGACAGGGACACCCCTGAGCCCAAAGTGTATTTCATCAATAGCAATACCCACGGCGTTCACTATGGCTTTTGGAACGCCATTGGTGCGGATGTCACAGGGGATGATTCTTCTGGAGAGATTGTGTTCAATCCCATACAGCTCAATCCCAATGGACTCATTGGTGGGTATTCATTCAACTTCTCTTTCGGAAATGCTTACGATTTCGAGGCAACCCAGAGGACCTACCAGCTGCTGATGGCGAGCATGCCTTTTGTACAAAACAACATGAACCACTTTATCGGTGAAAATGATGAAGATGATTACCTCGACGATTACGCAGACGATTATGAAGATTCCGGAATCGACGTAGTGCTGGAGTCTGTCGTGTTTGGAAACGTGGATTACATCCCCCTGCACCAAGCTGAAGGCTTTGGTTTCTTTCGACACATGGAGCTCGATGAGACCCCTGGCTCACGGGACATCGTTTTGTACGATGCCTTGCCAAACTCACTTCCCCGAGTGGGCGGAATTATGACGTCCGTCATTCAAACACCCTTATCGCATGTGAACCTGCGGGCCATTCAAGACAATGTGCCCAATGCGTACATCGCCGATCCCCTTTCCATCGATTCCATCGCGAGCCTTTTAGGGAACTATATTTATTACCGCGTTGAGGCGGAGTCCTATTTCATCCGGGAAGCGACACTGGATGAGGTCAACGATTGGTACGAAGATCTCCGGCCGACAGACCCGCAAATTCCTGAACGGGATTTGAGCATCACTGAGATTTTACCTTTGGATGATATCAGTTTTGATATGTCCTCGGCACTCGGTGCAAAATGTGCTAACGTGTCCACAATGCGAACGTTCGGATTCCCTGAAGGCACCATTCCGGATGGCTATGGAGTTCCGTTTTATTTCTACGACGAATTCATGCAGTACAATGACTTCTATGAAGAGGCAGAAGTCATGATCACCAACCCGTCTTTCATTTATGACATTGATTTTCGTGAAGACCGTTTGCGTGATTTTAGAGACGACATCAAAGACGCGCCGATGCCGCCTTGGATGATGGACGCTTTGCAAGAGATGCACGACTCCTTCCCTGTGGGAACGCCTGTTCGATGCCGATCGAGTACAAACAACGAAGATTTACCCGGGTTTAGCGGCGCTGGACTTTACACGTCCAAGACCCAATATCCCGAGGAAGGACACATCTCAAAGTCCATCAAGCAGGTCTATGCGAGCATGTGGAATTTTAGAGCCTATGAAGAACGTGATTTTTACCGCGTAGATCATTTCATGGCCGCCATGGGGGTCTTGTGCCATCCCAATTTTCAGGAGGAACAGTCCAATGGAGTTGGAATCAGCCTAGACCCCATTTATGATAGTCAAGGGACGTTTTATTTGAACACCCAAGTGGGTGAGTCATTGATTACAAATCCCGATCCCAATGCCGTTCCTGAAGAGATTCTACTCTACGAAGATCCGACAGAGGGGGCTGGGTTTGTGGTGTTGAGGTTGTCCAATCTAGTGGAACCTGGAGAGCTGGTTATGGATTTAGAACACCTCGACCTCCTCAGGGAATACCTGAACGTCATCCATGACGAGTTTGCCGTGCTTTACGGCGTAGAGGGAATCGAAGGGTTCGGAATGGACATTGAATACAAGGTCACGGCCGAAGACCAATTGGTCATCAAACAAGCACGACCGTGGGTGTCATTTTGGGCAGGCATCAAAGCCGACGACGACTTGGCTGTTGAAGAGTTCATCGATCCGGTGGCTTCCTCCTCCTTGGGAACAGAAGAAATGGTCACCATCCGGGTGGCCAACACGGGATTGAATGACATGAGTGATTTCGATCTCTCCTTGCTTGTGGACGGACAGTTGATGGAAACCATGAACATCACCGATGTGATTGAGCCTTTCAGCGACGCTGAATTTCAATTCACTACGCCACAAGATTTCTCAGCCACAGGTGATTACATGATCACGGGTGTCGTATCCGACCCGGACGATGGTTATGGAAACAACGACACACTTGATTTCGTTCTCAGTCACATCCACGCGCTCGACGCATCCATTGCCATTGGGCAGGTCAACTCGACATGCGATGGTCAAATGGGTGTCAGTGTGGTGCTGACCAACCTTGGTGAAGAGGCCATTGAATCTGTGGAAATCCTGATCTTGGTCAATGACGAAGTGATGGCGGTCTTAGAGGAAGATGTGGACATTGTTTCCCAAGAACAGGGCAGCTTGTCTTTCCTCATAGAAGACGACTTCCTCTCCACTAGCAACGTCATTCAGTTGGCCATCACCAACGTCAACGGAGTCTCTGACGGAAACGCCAGCAACAACACAGCGACAACAAGCGCCGATTTGGAGGTGGACTTTGAAACTCTCACACTCTATTTCCTCGCGGACAATTATCCCGGTGAAACTTCTTGGAAAATGATCGATGTGGGATCGGGACAGATCGTATCTGAAGGCGACTTAGGTGGAGGTGCTGACGAATACACAGAGGAAATTTGCATCAGTTCTAGCTCGTGTCTCACCTTGTATGTATTTGATTCATATGGCGATGGTATGTGCTGTGGCTACGGACAGGGGTATTTCCAAGTGTGGAATTCTGAAGGCGAAATCATCGTTTCCAACGATGGCGATTTTGACGATGAAGCCGTCGAGTCTTTTTGCGCCGGGGACAATGGCTGTGAAATTTTGGCCAACATCGATGTTGAACACACTTCATCATCATCTGCGGATGACGGAATCATCACCATCACGACATTTACTGCGGCGGACAATTTTGAATACAGTATCGACGCCGGACAGTCATTCGGCAGTGCTAACACATTTGAAGGCCTCAGTGCAGGAGCGTACGATGTCGTTGTTCAAAACGAAAGCGGAACCTGTACCTACATGGAAACCATTTTTGTGGACGTATGCGACTTTACAGATTTGGAAATCATCGTCACTCACCCCTATTCCGTGTTGACTGCGGACGGCTCGATTGTGATCACGGCTTTGTCTGGAGAAAGTTCATACCTATACAGCATTGATGGCGGACAAAACTTTGCAACGTCTGGTACATTTATGAATCTACCCGTCGGCGAATACAATGTCGTCGTAACGGACAACCTCAGTGTGTGTGCTTATGAATTTGAACGATTGCTTGTCCCTAGCGGCGTTGTCACTGTTGATGAGGATGTGGCCGACGACACCTTGATCACGATTTACCCCAACCCCACAAGCGATCAATTCAATATTGAAATCGAGTCTTCGGGCACATGGGATGAGCCGTTGCACATCATGGTGTTGGATCGATTGGGCCGAGTCCTCGAAACGAGCAGCATACCGAACGGCGGTAATAGAAAGACGATTTCGCTCAATGGCTATGCTCCCGGCACATACTTCGTCAAATGCTTTACTCAGACATTTGAACAGAACTTCAAGGTGATCAAAGTGTAACACCGCTGATGATCAGCATCGAAGTTGAGTTCTTGTGAAATCCCTGCACCGGAAACGGCTGCGGGGATTTTTATGCGCTAACGTCCCGCGCAGTCAAAGGCGGTATGGAAGACATGGAGTCGCGTGTCTTCTTTTGAAATGACCACCTGGTACAACCGGTTGTAAATCGATTCATCGAAGGCCCCGATTTCTTCTCCAACCAAGAGACCCGCGAGCACGCCTGTCGTATTGCTGTGACCAACGACCAACGCGTCTTGTCCGTTCCGCACCAATTGCTCCGCCATCTCCTCCAGTGCCTGCGTAGAATACGATTTAATGGACAATCCCTGGGCACGCGCTGTGGGTACGGCCGTACTCTGGGTGCGTTTGTAGTCTGTGCTGTAGACCACATCAAGAGGCACAGCTTCAAAAAAAGCACTCAGACTTTCTGACCTCTGAATACCACACGCAGTGAGCGGTGGATCATTCGAATCGGATTGTTTTTCGGCATGCCGGACCAAGTAAATGGTGAACAAATCGGGGCTCTCCTGGGCGGCAACATGAAATGGAATTGCTGTCATCAAGAGCATCGCCGATGCACAGACCAACAAAAAACGTGTTGTGGGGAAAATCATGTGTTTTGCCATGGCTCAAGTTTTCTGTCCACTGAAGGTAAAGCAGTTTATTGATTGCACTTCGCACTCCTGTTTCTTTCGTTGTCATTTCCAGATTTTCGGAAAATCCATCAATTCATTGGAACTAGTACCTAATAAAAAAGGGGACGCTTTGAGCGTCCCCTTTCAAACTTATTAATTCCCAAACAGAATCAATTGATGTGCAACACAGCCAAGAGTCGAACACCACGGTACATCGACATTTTAGAGCTTCTCGCACTCAAAGAGGAAAATTGCTGGTTTAAAAACTCATTTGGCATTCCGTCACCTCCAATCCAGTATGTTCCGGAATCTGTCACTTCATCAAAATCGTATGAATAGGTGACTTCAGAAGCACCAAAGCCAAATTGTCGATCAAAGCCCAGTCCTAAAAATTCAGCACCGACCGAGAATATATCAAACCTCAGCATTAGACCCGTATACAACTCCAAACCAAACACACCACTTGGAGTACTTCTGGTTTCATAGCTGAACTCACCGTTGCCATAGTCTTCATTTCTTGATTCGATAGATCGGCTGCGCCCAATGCTCATCCCCATGCCATAGTATGAGTCTAGATTGAACTTTCGAAAATAGACTGGCTTATTCCAACGGTCGTAAGACAGTCTGAGTGAGACCGAACGAGATTTGTATCTTTGTTCGAGGTTCGCGAATTCATACCCCGCAGCAGCTTCATCTTCCCCTGTGACCAACTGACTAGTGCGTGAAAGCAACAAGCCCGCAGAAACGCTAGTTCTGGCAGAAATGTAATAACGGAAAGCCGGTGCGATTCGCTGAAGAAAGTCCTCTGACACCGTCTCTTCGTGCTCAAGAATCGGACTACCGACCTCATCAAAATAAAAGTCGCTGTTAATATTCGTAGTCAATAAAATTGCGATATCCCCGGCTTCTGTTGAACGGTAAGAGTTCCGGTCCGTGCTATCGGTGAAACTCATTTCATTGCCAGAAACAATTTTCACTTGAGCATTGAGCTCGAATACGCCAGAGCAAATAATTGCAATGAACGCAAATGCTTTGATATAGTGTGTCATATTATTTCAGTTTATCCAACCTATTTAATTATCTTTTGATTTAGTCCTTTTGCGTTCCTTACGTGAGACTTGACTCGGGGAAACGAGGGCATCTTCCAATGAGGTGTAAGGTTTGTCTTTCAACATAAAGACCCGTGAATCCTGCGCATGATTCCGAATGCTGCCTTCTACAATTTGAAGTTCATTGCCCAATTGCATTCCTTTTTCAGATACTGAAGACTTGAAGACACCATCCACGTATAGAACGTACAATGTCCCCCAATCGCCAAATTGCAAAGCACCCGCGTTCTGCGCTGATAAGTCATCAACTGATTCTGGCTTTCTATTCGGGCCAACTTGGTCCATTCCCTGCGCCAGGGATGTAATCGGAAGGATGTGTTCCTGAACACGGTAATGGTATGACATCCATACGCCTCCATCGACATTTGACAAAACTTCATAAGGGGAGATTCCCAGTGTGGCATTGACATCGGCCGTGGACATCCCCTCTGCCACTTTTGCGATGTTATCGACCGTGGTAAATGGCGGTGACACCATGTACTTCTCGCTCATGCACGATGTGCCGAGGACGATTAATGCTAAGTAAAGAAGCGCTTTTTGCATACCTTTAATGTTGATTTTCAGTTCAAATATACATCGTGTCAATTATACATCAAGCAATGAATCGAGGTACATCAATAACTTTACAGGGCGTTTTGTTAACATTCCTCATCCTTGGATGCGACAAAGAATCAAACAATGGACCGTGTGAAGGCATCGAATGCCTCAATGGTGGCGACTGTCTCCATGGCACGTGCATTTGTGAAGATGGATACACGGGAGCTCATTGTGAAACAGCGATTTCACCGGAAGACATTCGAATCACCGAGATCCACATCCCACATTATCCGATTTACCGAAACGAAACTGCCTGGGATTCAGCGCAAGCCGTTCCTGGATGCTGGCCAGACCTCGCCGTCGGTCTGCACCTGCCTTGGGGTGACTACGTTCAATCCTCTGTGCACGCCAATGCCTCAGGCGGACAAATAACCATCGATGAGACCACCTTTCCGTTTTATAACAACCACTTCCACATGGGAGACTCCTTCACAATCGATCTATTGGAAATAGACGGCATCGACTCAAACGAGGTCGCATCACCACCAGAACTCTTGGCTGCCTTTAGCATTTCGACAGTTGATTTCATCCTTACTGATTCGCTCAATTTATGGCCCGAATCCATTGGCTTCTCAGCTGACTCTCCTGCAGTCGAAATGATTCTTGAGTTCAACTATTCTTTCTAAGTCTCGACTTGTGCCTGATGCGCAGAAGTCGTTTGCTTTCTCATGGATTGAATTGGATCGACAACATGCCATGTCGCTCCCGGCGTTTCAGGGCAGGGCATGCGTCTCATTCGGGGTGGTAGCTAACGAAAAGCGACGGACCTTGCTTTGAATCAAAAAATAATTATTGAGTCGCTACATTCGCCTTATGAATTTTCGATTGTCTCTCCTAGGGTTCTTGGTCTTGATTGCTGCATCGAGTTCTGCGCAAAATATGGCTCAAGTGGATCTTCAAGCCCTATTAGAATTGAGCGCTCTTGTTGCGGAAAATGACGACACAAAAAGCCTTTTGCAAGCGACTGGAGCGTACCCCGTAGCTGAAGTCCAAGGTCAGGCCACCGTGGGTTTCTTGGGACGATTGACTCCTGGAGTTTCGGAATCCGAATGGCGCGCTTGGGCGGCGGCTGAAGAAGCGGTGACCGCAGGGGCATGCCGACAAGGAATCGCGTCGTTTCGAGTGGATGCCTACGCGCTCGACGCGCTCTGGCAAACGCCCATGGACCTTGTAGAACTCGCCTCTCGAGCGGTACCCGATGTCAACAAAGCCCGCTACGGAACGCGCGTAGACAGCGTGCATGCCGGATTCAACCTTCCGCAACCGTATCATGGCGAAGGCGTGCTCATCGGCGTGCTCGATTGGGGGTTCGATTACACGCATCCGATGTTTCGCGATACGACCCTCTCAACCTCGCGAATCCGCGCGGTGTGGGACCAATACCGGCAAGCTGGGCCAACGCCCGGTGATTATGGCTACGGTACCGTAGCAGAATCCCCATTTGATATCCAATTGTTGGGAAGCGACACCTCCAACGTTTACGGCTATTCTACACATGGAACCCATGTAGCTGGGATTGCAGGGGGCAGTGGCGCTGGGATTGGACTGAAGGGCATGGCGCCTGCGGCCGAATTCTTGTTCGCCACATTGATGGTGGATGAGTCTTCCGCTTTGGATGCCTATGAATGGATGCACAGCGTCGCGGAAGCCGACGGGAAGCGGTTGGTCATCAACAACAGCTGGGGCTTGCCACAATGGGGAACGCCTGACGGCAGTGGGCTGAGCAACCAATTCATCGATGCCCTGTCCGACGAAGGAGTCGTTTTTGTGAGTTCCAATGGCAACAATGGCGACGTGGACTTCCACCTTGACCACACGTTTGAAGCGCCCGGTGACACCATCCGTTCCCGCGTTAAGTTTTACCCGCTGACCTCCAATCCCAACGCCTGGGGCCAAAACCTCACGCTGTGGGGCGAGGTGGGTGAGTCGTTTGAAATGGGATTCCAGCTGACCGTTGGCTTATCCACGGTTGTAGGCGAAAGCCCGATGTACAACACTTCCGACGGACCCTTGATGCTGGACACTTTTGTAGTGGTCAACAATGACACCATCGTTTATGACGTGGTATTGGAGCCGTCGCACCCGGCCAACGGCCGACCGTTCATGCAGATGCGCATCCACAAAGGGAGCGCCAACGTCGCGGTCTTAATGCGAGTAACCGGTGAAAGCGGTCGTGTGCATGCCTGGAATCACACGCACCTGACCAATGATGTGGGCAACTGGGGGCAGGACTTCCAAGCCGCTCAATCGGGTTGGCTTGGTGGCGATCCGTACTACGGCATCCAACAACCCGCTTGTGGCCACAGCGTCATCGCCGTGGGGGCTTACGCCTCGGAATATCTGAACCCCGTGGGAACGGAAGTAGGCGGCACATTGGCCAACTTTTCCACCTACGGCCCAACCCTGGACGAACGGCTCAAACCCAATGTTTCCGGTCCGGGCGTCAGTGTCGAGTCTTCCTTGAGTTCCTTCCGCGACATCGGCTACAGCATCACCAACACAGTTGAGTTTGATGGGACGGAATACGATTTTGCCCGGCTCTCTGGCACGAGCATGAGTGGTCCCGCAGTAGCGGGCGTGGTGGCATTGATGTTGGAAGCCAATCCTGAGTTGACACCGGCTGACATTCGTTCCATCTTAGAATCGACCGCCCGCGAGGACGAAGACACGGGGACACTGCCCGTTGCCGGAGACGATGTTTGGGGACATGGCAAGGTGACCGCTTCACGAGCCGTCCTCGCTTCTTTAACATGGAACTCCAGTTTGGGTGCTTCGAGCCTCTCGGTCGAACAACCCACCGTCTACCCAAACCCTGTACGAGAACGCCTCTGGTTTTCTGGACTGCCTCGTGGCGAATCAACGTGGGAGATCTTTGACATTCACGGCCGATCATATCAGTCCGGCCGCACGCTTGAGCTCACCTCCATTGATGTTTCGGGACTGCAACCGGGCGTGTTCATCATTCAGATTCGAAGCTCCCGCTCCTCGAAAGGATTCACGTTCCTGAAACGACCGTGATTACCGTCGCCTCTATTAAAGATGCGAGAGGGATTGAAAGTAGCCCATCGGGAGCTCTTGACTATGGAACGATACAAGGGTTGCACTGTAAATTCCCTTTTTGGCGTGAAAGCATCTCGGACGGTTCGCATTACTTTTAGCAGAAGCATTCATTTAGATCATGAAAATTTTCGTCGCGATTTTTGCCATAGCGTTTGCCACTTTTTTGGTTCCATCTCTGGGCGTGCATGCGCAGGAAGATTGCATCGATCCCAGTTTGATTGATCCCACGGCGTTTTGTCCGTTCATCTATGCTCCGGTTTGTGGGTGCAACAATGTGACATACAACAACTCGTGCCTTGCCATGGTCACGGCCGGAGTGACCATGTGGACATCGGGACCGTGCTCAAACGCAGACAACATTCCACCAACGCTGAATGTCCCCAATGATCTTCTGGTTGAATGCGGTGACGATTTTGAATTTGAACAGGCCACAGCAAGTGATAACAGCGGTTCAGTTGAATTGACCGAGGTCACCGAATCCATTCCAGGGCCGTGCGCAGGGACGATGAGCTACATCCGCACCTTTACCGCAACGGACCCGAGTGGCAATTCCACCACCGGCACCCAGCAAATCGAAGTGGTGGATACCACACCGCCGGTGATCACGGTCCCGCCCATGGACATGACCATCGGCTGCAGCGACCCCATGGAGGCCGAAATGGCCATGTTTGATTGGGCCGACGGCTTTGCTGGAGCAGAAGCCGAAGATGCCTGCAACACCGTAACGTGGTCCAATGACTTCGATGCCATTCCGTGGATCACCTGCGAAGAAACCATCTACGTGACCGTCTCGTTCATGGCCAGCGACGGCTGCGGAAACACGGTCAACCAGCAGGCAACTTTGACAATCGAACCCTTCATGATCGAAGTCGAGCCGTGTACCGACCTCGCTGGGGTTGATTTCGGGTTTTGCGACATGGTCATTGGGATAGGGATCGTCAATGGCAATTGCTCTTACATCAGCGGATGCGGTTCTTCGGTCGGCGGTGTCAATTACGCCAACGCCCTCTACGAATCCATGGACGACTGCCTGTTTTCCTGCCCGATATTGGAATACGGGGGATGCACCTATAGCTCAGCTTGCAACTACGATCCCAATGCTGCTTTTGAAGACGGATCGTGCTTGTTTCCACCAGAGCATTGCCCCTTGGATTTCGAAACGCCTGGTGGCGGATGTACGTATACAGCTGCGACCAATTATGATGGTTCTGCGACGTGGGACAACGGAACTTGCGCTTTCAGTGATTGCCAAGATGACTGCCCCGCTGACATCAACCAGGACGGCGTTGTATCCACTGCTGATCTGCTCCAATTCCTGAGTGCATTCGGTCTAGAATGCGGATAGAACCGCTGCGATGCAATGGCCCAATGTTTTTTGGCTTAGGCAAGTGAGCAACCTGTTGCTCCGGCTTGAATTCAGTCACAGTCCGCGGCTGGATCAACTCCCTCGCCAATGAGTGTACTCGTCATGCCATTGGCCTGGGTCATGGTGACCATCTGATCTTCGCACGAGGGAGTGAGTAGCCCCTGAAGCGCGTTCCCGAAGAACAGATCAATCACCACAGAATCTCCCTCCATGTGCCAAGGATTGGGGTTGGGAATGGCATCCTCGATGCCACCGAAAGTACCGTCCTCTGCATAAATCGTGTAACGCAGCGTTTCGGTAAATTCGTAGAGTGTATTGCCTTCAAACCCCTCCGGATGCCAGCGCCCCACAAGGGAAAACGGCTCCGCACAAGTCTGACCAAATTCCGCGAGCAGCCCGAGCACATCTACCACGGTAACGGTTCCATCGCCATCACCGTCATATTGGAGGTTGCACGGAGGCTCGACAGGTTCACTCACATCAACACCGACACTACCTCCGAGAGTCCAACTGGACTGAACGAATCCAGGAATGATCTCTGTAGCTTCCCAAAACAGATAATCCTCCACGAGACAAGCCACTGGATTGCCGTTGTGAAAAGCGGAATCATTGGTCAGTAAAACAGAAACATACATTGTGTCCGTGACGGGCATATCGAAGTCAAAGGACACAAAATTATCATCCACACGTGTCTCTTCATGCAGCACATTGCCCTGTGAATCCGTGAACTCCCATTCCATCACATTCTCGGAATTCGGCCACGTGAGGTAGCCACCAGGATGGTAGAGGTTGATGAAATTAGGCTGGGACCCAATATTGACAACCAATCCCATCA
>CAJQIB010000040.1 GCA_905478325.1 uncultured Flavobacteriales bacterium
TATATCCTCTTTTATAGCTGAACACGAATTCTTTAGAATCACTTTAGTAGCCCCGCCGAGAATCGAACTCGGATCAAACGTTTAGGAAACGCTTATTCTATCCATTGAACTACGGGGCCATGCCTCTTGCCTTATGAGCGTCTAGCGTGTCGCCTCCGGAGCCCGCGCCAAGAAGAGGAAGGAAAGAAGTGCGCCCAGTAGGACTTGAACCTACGACCAATGGATTATGAGTCCACTGCTCTAACCAACTGAGCTATGGGCGCGCTCTCGGCCGCAAAGGTAATTCGTTCAGCGCTGAGATGATGCCTATTGTACCAACGAGATGCGCAACAACTTCCATTTTTCTCCTTGCCACACGCGTACGATGCAAATCCTTTGCCGGATTGCGTCAGTTTCAGTCAATTGTCGGCCGCTCGTATCGAAACACTCCAGGCGCCCCTCACACCTCCGGAATATCAAATTCCAACTGGCGTTTGGCCAAGTCGGCAGCGACGACGCGGATGGCGATGCGGTCGCCCATGGCGTAAGATTTCCCGTAGCGCGCGCCGACCAGCGCTTGGATGTCTTCATCGTAGACATAGTGGTCATGGGGCAGGGCGTCCTTGGGGACAAAACCTTCGCATTTGTTTTCTTCAATCTCAACAAAAAGTCCTTTGGAGACGACGCCGTTGACGATGCCGTAAAAGGTTTCGCCGATGCGGGTCATGAGGAACTCGACCTGCTTGTATTTGATGGAGGCGCGTTCGGCTTCGGCCGCTCGTTTTTCCATGTTGCCCGCGTGCTGGCACATGCCCATGAAGGATCCGGGATCCGGGGATTGTGCGCCGTCAATGTAGTGCTGCACCAACCGGTGGACCATCACGTCCGGGTAACGGCGAATGGGGCTGGTGAAGTGCGTGTAATACGGGAAAGCCAATCCGTAATGGCCGATGTTTTGGGTGCTGTACTCCGCCTTGGCCATGGACCGGATGGCCATGGTTTTGACAACGCTTTCGGCGTTACTCCCGGCTGCCGATTGGAGCAGGTGTCGCAAGGCTGATTCCGCGTTTTCGCCCGTGATCTTGGGCATGTCGATGCCAAATTTCGCGACGAAGGTGCGCAGCGAGCGCAGTTTCTCTGGGTCGGGCCGATCGTGGATGCGGTAAACCGCCGTGCGGGAAGGTTTTTCACCGCCGCCCTCCGTGGTTTTGGGGTGGGCCAAAAAGCGGCTCACCCGCACATTGGCCAATAGCATGAAGTCTTCAATGAGGCGATTGGCTTCGAGCATCCGCTTGATGACCACGCGCAACGGTTTGCCCGCTTCATCCAGTTCAAATTTCACTTCTTCGGTATTGAAGTCGATGCCGCCATCCTCAAATCGACGGGCACGCAACTTCACCGCGAGGTCTTGCAACGTTCCGATTTCTTGGGCATAATCCCCCTCGCCTGATTCGATGCGGTCTTGGGCATCTTGGTAGGCAAACCGGCGGTCGCTGTGGATCACCGTGCGGCCAAACCACTCGCCTTGAATGCGGGCTTTGTTGTCCAACTCAAACACCGCGCTGAAGGCCAAGCGGTCTTCATTGGGACGCAACGAGCACAGGTCGTTGGACAGCACTTCAGGCAACATCGGAATGGTGCGATCCACGAGATAGACCGACGTCGCACGCTGCCTCGCCTCTTCGTCCAATACCGTTCCGGGTTGGAGATAGTGGGTGACATCGGCAATGTGCACACCGACCTCCCAATGGCCGTTGGGTAGTTTTTTCAAGGACAACGCATCATCAAAATCCTTGGCGTCTGCTGGATCGATGGTCAAGGTCGTCACATCGCGGAAATCACGTCGTCGCGCCAACTCCTCCGCCGGCACCTCGTGCGAGATCGCTTCCGCCGCAGCGGTGACGTGATCCGGGAAGGCATACGGCAATCCGTATTCGGCCAAAATCGCATGCATTTCAACTTCGTGATCGCCGGGCATCCCCAAGACCTCTACCACTTTCCCGATCGGGCCCTCATTGGGATCGTCCCAACTGACCATTTCGATGATCACCTTTTGACCATTTTTACCGCCGTTGAGATTGGCCGCCGGAATGAAGAAGTTGGCATGGAGGCGCTGGTCCGAAGGGTAGCCAAAGGCGTATTCCCGAACTTGTTCCAAAACAACCACATACTGCTTGCGCAGCCGTTCCACCACGCGTGAGACCCTCGGAGTGTGGCGTTTTCCCCGCCGGATCCAATCCACCTCGACGGTATCACCCCAAAAAGCAGTGCCCGTAAATCCTTTCGAGATTGAGACTTCTTTCCCGTCAGGCATCATCACAAAGCCTCGGCCAAATTTGGTCACTTGAATCGTTCCGGTCACCCGTTCCTCTTGCATTTGCGCGAGGGTAAACTTGCCTTTTCCGAGGGATTCCAATTGGCCGCTTTTGCCCATTTCTTCCAAAATCGTCATCACCATCCGACGCATGTCGTGGTTCATGATTCCCATAGTACTCGCCACTTGTTTGTGGTTGAGCGGCTTGTTGGGTTGTCGCTTGAAAACACCGAGGATTTCTTTGCGAAGTTGTTTGGGCGGGGTCCGTGAGGCCATGAATACAAAGATGCCTCGAATCGAATTGCATTTCCGACCTTTGCTCCCGCATGTCTACACGCACTTATCAACGTTGGTCGCCCTCTCGATGGGCTGAGTATGAAATCCTCGACTCTGGTGACGGAGCCCGTTTGGAACGGTTTGGACCCGTCGTCTTGGAACGGCCCGACCCAGGCGCCATGTGGCCAAGACGCTTGACAGTGGCGGATTGGGACCGGGCCAACGCCCATTTTGAGCCCACCGGAAAGTCTACGGGCTACTGGGTCAAACACGGCTCTGCGAAGGACCGTTGGAACATGAATTACAAAAGCGATCGCCTGAACCTCACCTTTCAACTGGAGATGACGAAGTTCAAGCACGTAGGGCTGTTTCCGGAACAAGCCCAAAATTGGGAGTACATCGCTGAGCACCTCAAGCCCGGAAATCGCTTCCTCAACTTGTTTGCCTATACCGGAGGCGCTTCCATAGCGGCCCGTGCGGCCGGTGCGGATGTGACCCACGTCGATGCCATTCGCCAGGTTATTGACTGGACCCGCGTCAACATGGAATTGAGCGGGCTCGATGGCATTCGTTGGGTTGTCGAAGATGCGCTCAAGTTTGCCGAACGCGAGCAGAAACGCGGCAACACATACGACGGGATCGTACTCGACCCGCCCACATGGGGACTCGGTCCCAAAGGCGAAAAGTGGCGGCTCGAAGACCAACTTACACGCCTGTGTGAAGCGGTCGCCGACATTGTGTCGCCGAACGGATTCATCATCATGAACACGTATTCAGGTATTTCACCCACCGCATTGGAAACTTTGTGGTCGCGGCTGTTGCCCACCGCCTCTTCCGAAGTGGGAGAGCTGTGCCTCGAAGGAAAAGATGGACACATGATCCCAACGGGAAGCCTCATCCGACTCAAAGCAACATCATGAGCGATTCCAATTCTCCCATGCTCGGACTCCGTTTGCCCACCGACCCGCGTTGGGTCGCTTTGGTGGAGACCAACATCTCCGAAATCCTCACTGACCACGCGTGGTGCGAGCAAAAAGCGGCATCCAATGCCATCAGCACCATCGTGCGCTTTCCGGAATACTTGGATTTGGTGGAGGCGCTCACGGAGATTGCCCAGGAGGAAATTGAGCACTTCGGCATGGTTGTCGCTCGGATCAAAGAACGCGGGTATACGCTCGGCCCCGAGCGAAAAGACGACTATGTCGGTGAGTTGTTGCAGTTCATCCGTCGCAAGTGCTCACGAGAAGAACAACTCGTCGACCGGTTGCTTTTTGCGGCCATGATCGAAGCGCGTTCCTGTGAGCGTTTTAAGATGTTGTCCGAAAAAATCAGCGATCCTGCATTGGCCGCATTCTATCATGAACTGATGGTTTCTGAAGCCGGCCATTACACGACCTTCATCGGGTTTGCGCGCAAGTATGCCAATGGGGTCGATGTGGAATCCCGGTGGCAAGCCTTTCTCGATTACGAGGCCGGAATCATGGAGCGATACGGCAAAAAAGAAACGATGCACGGCTGATTTTTTTGTAGAGTTTGCGACCGTTGTACATTCGCCGCATGAATCGCATTCTACTTTTTGCCCCGCTCGCACTGTTGGCGTGCAGCCAGCCCGAGCCTGTTTTCACCGATGCAAATGATGTGCGCGAAGCCATCATGCAAGTCGAAAATGTGCAATTTCAAGCGCTCATGAACAACGACGTGGAGGCTTCTAACTCGCATTGGAGCAGAGATATTTCCATGCAATGGATCCGATCGCACAGCGCCAACGATTCTGCGTTCGACATGGCGTGGAACTTAAAAGATGCTTTCATCGAAGATGGCGATACCACCGCCTACTGGAGTCATTTGTGGGCCAACGAAATCACACACACGAAACGTGATAGTACGATACTCACAGATCCTATGGATCCACAACAACAGAGCAATGGCAACGGAATCGGCAACTATTACGCTTCCCTCTCATTGCCCACCGTCCTCACCGATAGCACCTGGTGGGCAGAACAAGTAAGCGATTCCTTGAATATCGTCCTGTGGGAACATGTCCTCCCCACGCGGTCTACGCCAGAGCAATTCATTTTGACGCGTACTTCGATTCCAGATTCCACCGCCGAAGATTTTCATCCCGATTCCAAAGACTCGAAACGCTGGGTCTTCCAAGCGCCTCATGGATTGCCTGTGCGTTGGGAGGAATCTTGGTACCGCGGTGACATGGGATACGGCAGCGACATGACCATCGACTGGACATGGGAAGGGGTGAATGATCCCGCCATTGCCGAAGCCATTTCAAATTGGACGGCTCCCGAATGGGCGAAGGAACCTGCGCCCGTGGACCCTGCAGTTGCGGGCGGCGGTGGAAGCGAAAACTGGTTTGAGGAGGCCATGGAGTCATTGCCTGCGATTGGGGATGACGCGCCCGTGCTCACTGGATTCAATCTAGAAGGAGAGGAGGTGAGCTTGGAGGCGCTGAACGGCCAACTCGTGTACCTTGATTTCTGGTACATCGGTTGTGGTCCGTGCATGCGGGCATTGCCGCATCTAGCCGGAATGCAGGAGGAGTTTGGTCCGGAAGGGTTCACGGTGTTGGGCGTCAACCCATTCCAGGATGCCAAAACGGTGAAGCGCTACCTCGACCGTCGGGAACTCGACGTGCCACAGCTGATCTTGGATTCACTCCCAACGGAATACCCCATCGTCGCATATCCCACATGGTTCTTGATCGGCCGCGATGGCCAGATCATTGACCGCAATATGGGTTATGATGAAGACACCGGGGCTTTCCTCGATTCGTTGGTTCAGGTGAACCTCTGAGCGATAAAAACGCTCGTTTACCCGGCCATCATCGCCTCAATTTCATCCGCTTCCAACGGGATGTGCCCCATCAAATCGATGAAGCCATCTTCCGTGATCAGGATGTCATTTTCGAGGCGGATCCCTAGGTTTTCTTCCCGGATGTAGATGCCCGGCTCTACGGTGAACACGTGGCCCGCTTCAATGGGTTTGTGCCAGTGGCCGACGTCGTGCACATCGAGTCCAATGAAATGAGAGGTCCCGTGCATGAAGTACTTTTTGTAAGCCGGCCAAGCAGGATTCTCGTTGGCCACTTCTTCCGTTGTGATCAGTCCGAGATCGATTAATTCCTTGGTCATGAGTGCACCCACTTCCACGTGATACGCCTGTAAACTGATGCCTGGTCGCAACAAGGTCATCGCCCCACGCATGACCCGAAGCACCGCATTGTACACGTCGCGCTGGCGGTCCGTAAACTTTCCGCTCACCGGCACACAACGCGTCATATCAGCGGTATAGTTTCCGTACTCAGCGCCTACGTCCATCAAGATGACATCTCCTGCTTTGCACTCCATGCTGTTTTCGATGTAGTGCAAAACGCACGCGTTGAATCCACTCCCGATAATGGGGGTATAGGCAAAACCACGGGAGCCGCGTCGCAAGAACTCATGCATGAATTCCGCCTCGATTTCATATTCCATCACACCCGGCTTGACGAATTGCAAAACCCGCTCAAATCCAGCCTTTGTAATGTCACAAGCGCGCTGCATCTGTTCAATTTCCTCTTGCGACTTCAGGGCCCGCAAGGTGAATAGAATGGGCGCTGAACGTTCAATCTCGAAGTTGGGATACGTCGCTCTCAACGCGGCGTTCTCCCGATCGGTGCGTGTTTGGACGACCTTGCTCGCACGGGTGTGCGGATTGTCATTGAGGTACAACGCATCGGCTTCGGCCATGAGGCGTTGCAACGTCTTTTCAAACGCAGCCACCCATTGAATTTGGCCGATCCCCGTTTGCGTCTTCGCTTGGGACTTGTCCAATTTCGCTCCTTCCCAAATGGCCAACTCCTTATTGGTCTCCAACGTGAATAAAATCTCACGATCCGCGGGATTGTGGGCATCCGGAAATACCAACAAAACGGCTTCCTCTTGATCCACCCCGGTCAACCAAAAGATGTCACTTGCCTGCTTGAAAGGCATCGTGCCGTCTGCGCTAGTTGGATAAATGTCATTGGAAAAGAATACCGCGATGGAACGCGGTTTCATCTCCTTCATGAAGTTTGACCGGTTGCGCGTATAGAGGTCTGCAGGTAAGGCTTGGTATCGCATGAGACGAAGATACCAAACGGATGGCTGAAGTCCACCGAATCACGATTCGAGGACACTGCGCGCTAAAAGTGAGTCTGGTTCAGGGTTCCGTAAAACCCCGACATCCATCACAACTTTGTTGGCACAGGAGCGTGTCGTAGCGATGGCGAAACCGTCGGTACGGGTCCGGTAGCAGGCTCCGGATTGAAACACCCTCGGATATTCGTGTACCCCGAGATCCAATACGTTGCTTGCGGCAACGTCAGTAAATCGCCTGATGCGTCCGTTGAACCCGTTTGTTCCGTTCCATATCCTAGCGTTCCAAGGAACGACGAGCCCGAATATCCGAAGACAGCAGCATGGTAGTAATGAACGGTTACCGGAGCGCCATATGCCCCCGTAAATCCAATTTGCCAGCCTCCATCCAATGAGCCATGTGTCGCGGCACCGTCAACGATGAAGCTTGTGACATACGGATAGAGCGATTCGGTCACGGTAACGTCGATGTCTCCAGTATTGGTCCCGTCCGTCGCGGTCAACTCTACCGTGCCCGAACCCGTGTTCGCACCGCTATAGTCAATCGTCAAGGTACTCCCCACCAGCGATGCCGAAGCAAAGCCGGAAATGTTGACGTCTAGGGCATACGTCCACGTTCCTGTTTCGCTATGCAGCGTAGATAAATCCAACGTCGCATTCGCGGCAGCATCACACGCACTCATTGTTGGCGTCACTGCAAACAATTTGCAGGCGACGTTGCCATACGTACCTGCGTCGAAATTCAAGGCCGCTGTATTATCACAATTGTCCGTATTGTCGGCGACATATCCGGAAGGCGCCGTGCACCCCGATTGAGAATCCGAAGCGTCTCCAAGGTTATCACCATCCGCGTCAGCATACCAGGCAGTGGCAAACGTACAGGCCAGATTGCTGACGTCGCCGTAATTGCAAGCCGTTGGGTCTTCACATACTACATCCGTAATCGAGAATGTCACCGTGGTCGCAGCGCTCGTGTTGGTCGCCGCATCACTTGCTGTGACGTTAAAACTGTAGGAGCTCTTCGTTTCGTAATTCGGGTCTGCAACCAACGTGACGACCCCCGACGCAGCGTTGACCGACAATAACCCCGCGTCCGCGCCAGCAATGGCATAGCTCGTAACGGCTACGTCATCTGTTGCCGTAATCGTGTAAATCGTTTGGCCAGCGCCCGAGTTCTCTGCCAGATCCGTGCCCGTGGCAGCAGAGGTGATCGTCGGAGGAGTATTATCCGCTGCGTATCCGGAGGAGAAACTAAACTGAGGAACATTGTCGATGTAAAACTCAAAAATAGAATCGTCATCCGGGTAATTCGAATCGTTCACCCCTCCAATATCACTTGCCGAGCCACCCAATGCCGTATTTGCTGAAGAGGCCGAGGCAAACACCATGCGCAACGACGTTTGAGACGTAATACCCCCTCCCAAACTTGAGAAGTTGATGTAAAAATCAATGAATATGGGGTTTTCCGATGTGTTGCTCGGGTCTTCGCAATTGGTGAAAATAGCGTAGGATCTTTGATCACGAACGCCATCTCCATAACTGACCAACGTGGTAACTGCATTGCCTGCGGCAACGCCATTCACATCGTTGACTTCGACGCCTCCTGAATTACCAGATGCAAACAATATTTCATATTCAAACCCCGGGTTGCCTGCAAGATAATCCAGGTCCTGATTGGGTCCTGATGCTCCAAACTTTCCGTCCGTGTCGAGCAAAAAACTATATCCATAAGCCGCATTGTTAGGATCTTGATTCACTCGAATGCGAAAAGCCAACATCTCATCCCCATTCCCATCCACATTGTCCGGGTCAATAATGCGATAATACGCCGCATGCTGTCCAGTCTTGTAGTTGTCTACCAACTCTGTCGGCCCACAATCGCTCCCCGTTTGTAAATCACTGCTCGGCTCATTTTCATAATGCCAAAGAACCGTCCAAGATTGTTCGAATTCCGCTGACTCATCGACAAGCAATGCTGTGTCACTGTACGTCGCCCCCGAACTTGTAATCCATCCGTCCCCATTGGGATCAAGAATCGCGGCCCCAGCAGGTTCTGCTGACCTAAATATTTGACCAGGAGTCTGAGCAGACAATTCCATCCCAAAACAAAAGAGCACTCCACAAAGAAGCAATCGACCTGTCTTAACAAAACAATTCATAAAAGTAAAAATACGAGGTTGAGCACTCATATTTCTTTTTTCGTCGATTTTTATTTGATTTTAATCGCAATGATTGCGTGTGCTTTTAAAAAAAAGCTTCATCATCATCAATCTGAGGGCAAGCCATCGCTTCGTTATCTTCACACCATGGAAACTCCAAATCACCCCTTGCCGCCCAAAGCCGTTGGATCGTATCCTATGTCTAGAAAGGTCGGTTCCCTCCTTTTCTTAAGTGGCGTCGGCCCGCGTATTGCAGGAAGTGATGTGCATGACAGCATGGTGCCCGGCTTGGAGTTGGACCACAACGGCAACTTCAAAACATTTGACTTTGAAGCTCAAGTACATAGTGTTTTCGCGAATGTCAAAGCCATCTTGGAGCAAAATGGAAGCCAGTGGAGTCAACTTGTCGATATCACGGTATTCTTGGTCGACATGCACCGCGACTTCTCTACGTTCAACCGCATTTACGCCGAGTATTTTCCGGATCCAGCAACTCAACCATGCCGAACAACGGTAGCCATCAATCGCTTGCCAACGCCCATTGCAATTGAATTGAAGTGCATCGCTTCGGTTGAATGAGGCTATTTGGCCCCATCCTTGCGTTCGGATCTCTCCTTTTGCGTCTGTTCACCTGCGGAATGACCCTCGTCATCTGCGCTCCAGCAAACGCTCAAAGCCCTATTCAACTCCCCGAAGTCAACCCGGACACCTTGTCCACACTTCACTTCCCCGAAGTCAGCATCCCAACGAGCGCTTATGGTCCTGGAGAGCGCTTAGAATACACTTTCCGTTATGGTTTCGTTCATGCCGCGGAAGCCCAAATCGAACTGAAAGCAGCGGGACGCGGTCCCAACGGTCCACAATGGTTGATTGACGCGCGTGGACGATCCACAGGAACATTCAGTTGGTTCTTCAAGGTGGACGATCGTTACCGCACCACCATTGACGCCGCTACGGGATATCCCCTGCATTTTATCCGTGACGTGCAGGAAGGAGGCTACACCATTGATCAAGATTACCGGTTTGACTGGTCCAACCAATCCGTGAGAACCTTGACGTCCAAGCGCGGGAATCCAGTCAAAAAACACGTATTTCAGCTTCCCGGCCCTGCTTACGATATGATCAGCAGCATTTTCGCACTGCGAAATTTAGACTTTGACAACCTACAGGCCGGCGACACCGCACGGGTTCCGCTTTTCATGGACGAAGAGTGGTTGGAACTTGAGGTTGTATACAGTGGCAAGGTGGAACAGAAAGTCAACGGTGAAAAATGGCCTTGTCTCCTCTTTCATCCTGTCATCCAAACCGGTCGCATTTGGCGGAATCCAGATGATTTATCGGTCTATATCAGCGACGACGCCAACCATATTCCGCTGTTGGCTCAGTCCAATATTCTCTTCGGAACGATCCAAATGGAATTGACACACGCCAGTGGGTTAAGAAATCCTTCATCACGGCGCGATTGAGGCCTGTTTTTTTCCGAATTTGCCGTATGCCATCTAACCAAGATTTCGACCCTGCGATCCTCCAAAAACTGGAGGCGCTAGAAGCGAAGTACGCCGCCATGGGACAAGACCTGTCAGCGTACCTCGACGGGTTGCTGCATGCTGATTTTCTAACGTATTGGGATTACATCAACCTGGATACGTTACTGAGTTTACAGCATCCCATCACGCCGTTTCCAGACGAGTCCATCTTCATCGTTTACCACCAAATCACGGAGCTCTATTTCAAGTTGGTGCTGCACGAATTGGAGCAACTCGCTGAAGAAGCACCTCGAACCAGTGCTCCCTTTTTGGAACGCATTCGACGCGTCAACCGCTATTTCGAGGCCCTAACACACAGTTTCGAAATCATGGTCGATGGGATGGACCGCGATCAGTTCCTGAAATTCCGGATGTCCCTCTTGCCGGCGAGCGGTTTTCAGAGTGCCCAGTATCGGATGATTGAAATCCGCTCGACCAGCTTTGACCGCCTCCTTCATCCAGACCACCGCGATGCCCATGTCGCTCACAGTCCGGGTGATTTAGAAGATTTATTCGAGAAAATTTACTGGAAGGCGGGAGCCGTAGAATTGGCAACAGGGAAGAAAACCTTGACGCTCAAGCAATTTGAAGACAAGTACGGCTCGGTTTTATTGGAGTTGGCCGAAAACGCCCACGGCGTCAATGCCCGGGCTTTGTGGTCAGAGCTGCCCATTCACGAACAAACAGACGAATTGCGCCAGGCACTGCGTTGGTTGGATGTGAATGTCAACATCAACTGGCCCCTGAGCCACTACAAAAGCGCCGTCCGATATCTCCAGAAAGATCCCGAGGACATCGCTGCTACAGGCGGAACCAACTGGCAGAAATACCTGCCTCCGCGTTTTCAGAAGCGGATTTTCTTCCCGGAATTGTGGAGCTCAGAAGAACTCGAGAATTGGGGGAAAAGCTGGGTCAAACGCGAAGTCTTTGGCCTATCATGAAATTCAATTGGTTGCAGCGCTGGTGTGTTGGAATCATTGCAATCACATTGATTCAATGCGGTTCCAATGACATCGCACCATTTTCTCATTCGGATGCTCCCGATACGGTTGATCAGCCGGTGGAACGATTCGGATTGATCTGGGAACACTTCGCCGTTGACTCAGGGACCGTTCGAAGCGGCCAATCGCTTTCGCACCTTCTTTCGCCGGCAGGGTTATCTGCCTCGGCGATCGTGCAAATTGCTGAAGCGAGTCAACCCGATTACGATGTGCGGTCCATGAAGTCCGGCAACGCTTGGTGGCTCGCGTTTCGCAATGACTCTGCGGCGACTCCCGCTTATTTCATCTACCAGCGCAACGCCATTGATTATGCAAAATTCCAACTGGAGGCCCCTTTCGGTGTTCAGTTAGCGCAGCTCCCCACAGACACCATCATCGAGCGCGCTAAAGGCGTTATAGAGCAGGCATTGTATGTTGATTTAGAGCGCGTGGGTGCGCCGTCAAGTCTCGCATTGGCCATGGCCAGTGTGTACGCTTGGACTGTGGATTTTTCACGCTTGCAGAAAGGGGACGCTTTTGACGTTTTGTATGAACGGACCTATGTCGCAGGAGAACCCAAAGGGATGCCGCGTGTCGTTGCCTGCCATTTTCAACACCGTGGTAAAGACCTACCAGCGTACCGTTTCAACCAAGGGGAGGGCATGGATTATTTCGACGAGCAAGGACAGAGTTTGCGAAAAGCCTTCTTGAAAGCTCCTGTGGAGTTTAGCCGCATCTCTAGCCGGTACAACCTCAAGCGGTTTCATCCGGTATTGAACCGCACCAAAGCGCATCTCGGCACCGATTACGCGGCCCCCAAAGGCACGCCCATTGTGTCTGTCGGTGACGGCGTCGTCAGTAAATCTTCGTACACCAAAGGCAACGGGAAATACGTGAAGATTCGGCACAATGGCACCTACGAAACGCAATATCTCCACATGTCGAAACGCGCAGTTTCTGTAGGAGAAAGGGTGCGGCAAGGTCAAGTGATTGGCTACGTCGGATCAACGGGACTAGCGACAGGTCCCCACGTTTGTTTTCGTTTTTGGAAAAACGGAAAGCAAGTGGATCACTTGCGCGAGGAGTTCCCTCCATCAACTCCAATTAAAGAGGACGCGCTCGCCGATTTTGAACAGACCGTGGAACAACTTCGCTTAGCCATTGATTCACTAGAGTTTGCACGTTAAAAGCTTGGCAATGCAACCCATTGGGCGTTGATGGCGTTTCACTTTCAACCGTTTTGGTTGGAAGTGACGCCGTGGATTTGAGCATCCTTCAAGACCTGCAAGAATTGTTGAGTCAACAAATCCACAGGAAGGCGTCACTTTTTTTACTCCCTCTCGGAGTTATCTCGCTTGAAAGGCGATGCCGTAATGCTTCATTTGTTGGACCATGGACAACAGTCCATTGGCGCGCGTTGGGCTCAAATGGGTGTCCAAACCAATGCGCTGAACAAACCACAGGTCAGCGCCGGCTATCACTTCTGGAGGTAAGTTGTTCAAGGCGCGAATGACCAAGGCTACCAGCCCTCTTGTGATGATGGCATCGCTATCCGCTCCAAACAACAACGTTCCATCTGGAGATCTCTGCGCAGCAAGCCATACCCGCGATTGGCACCCTCGGATGATATTGTCATCGGTACGATCGGCCTCATCGAATGGCTTCAGCTCCTTGCCCAATTCAATCAAGTACTCATACTTCTCCATCCAGTCTTCGAAGTAGGCAAATTCTTCAACGATTTCTTCTTGACGCTGTTGGAGCAATGGAGTGGAATCGGACATGCGGTAAAGTTAGCGAAGCATGCGCACTGCGCGTTCCACACCCGCGGCCAATGCATCGACTTCTTGCAAGGTGTTGTACGCCCCAAATGACGCCCTGACCGTTCCTGGAATGTCATAGAAGTCCATCAAGGGTTGTGTGCAGTGGTGGCCCGTTCGCACCGCGATCCCCATGGGGTCAAGCAGTGTTCCAATGTCATAGGGATGCACACCATCCACGACAAAACTTACCACTCCCGTCTTGTCTTCTGATGTCCCAATGAAGCGAAGGCCATCCACTTTTCCGAGCAACTGGCGGGCCTGAGCTCCCAATGTGTTTTCGTGGTCGCCAATGGCTTTAATTCCGACGCCGCGCATCCAATCCAGCGCCACTCCCAAAGCAATGGCACCGCTAATGTGAGGAGTTCCGGCTTCAAACTTGTGCGGCACACCAGCGTACGTCGTGCCCTTCTCAAAGCTCACAGTATCGATCATTTCGCCTCCACCACGCCAAGGCGGCATGGATTCCAACAGTTCCTTTTTTCCATGCAACACCCCAATTCCTGTGGGCCCGTATGTTTTGTGCCCTGAAAACACATAAAAGTCACTCGCAATGTCTTGAACATCCACTTCCATGTGGGGAACCGATTGGCAACCGTCCACTAGAACCGTTGCTCCAACCTCTTGTGCGTCCCGTGTCAAACGCTTGATATCATTGATCGTTCCAAGCGTATTGGACACATGCAACAACGCCACCAGTTTTGGTTTCATTTTCAGTTTCAACTGAAAGTCAGCTTCAATCAGGTCACCCGTCTCATGGATTTCAACAACCTCCAGTCTGGCACCCTTTTCTTCTGCAAGCATCTGCCAGGGAACAATGTTGGCGTGATGCTCCATGCGCGTGACCACGATGACATCGCCGGTCTTGATGTGTGTTCTTCCCCACGACTGGGCCACCAGGTTGATGGCGTCCGTCGCTCCTGCGGTCCAAATTATTTCTTCTGTGAATGCCGCGTTGAGGTGCCCCCGAACAGTTTCGCGTGCCTTTTCAAACGCATCCGTAGCCTGCTGCGATAGGCTGTGCACTCCGCGGTGCACATTGGCATGCAAGTGCATGAGGTACTCCCGCTGCGCTTCAATAACGGCGACTGGTTTCTGCGCTGACGCAGCATGATCCAAATACACGAGGGGACGCCCGTTCACTTCCCGGCTCAAAATGGGAAACTGAGATCGGATGTGCGCGGGATTCAGCATGGCGTTTCCTTAGTGGTCACTGGGGTCATCCCAGCGATTCCAGTTGTGCTTTTCGGCAAGACGGTGTCGAACCTCCAGCGCCACCTCTTCTACCGCAAACCCATCGAGGATATCCGTTATAAAGGCATGCACCAGCATGGACTTGGCTTCCGCCTCACCAATGCCTCGAGATTGCGCATAAAACAAAGCGTCGTCATCAAATTGGCCAATGGTACAACCGTGGCTGCATTTCACATCGTCCGCATAGATTTCCAATTCCGGCTTGGCATTCATGACCGCTTCACGGCTCGCCAGAATGTTGGCGTTTTGCTGGTACGCATTCGTTTGTTGCGCATCTGGACGTACAAAGACCTTCCCGTTGAACACCCCTTTGCTTTTGTCATACAAGATGCCCTTATAGCTTTCCGAGCTTGTGCAATGCGGCATCCGGTGATCCACCGTTGTATGGTTGTCAACCATTTCTGATTTGTTCGGTAGAAACGCCCCGTTCAATACGGCGTCTGCTCCAGCCCCATTGAGCGCTATGGCCAAATCATTTCGAACCCACAATCCTTGAATCGTAGCGGTTTGAATACGGAAGTGGCTGCTGGCTGCTTGGTCAATTGACTCCATCGCCAAATGATGCACGGTGCCCGGTTCATCCTGTACTTTATCCAGGCGCAATGTAGCTCCTTCACCGACCACCCCTGTGGTCAGTGTATTGACAAATCCAGACGCATCGTCAGAAGACGAGGACCATACAACGACGCTCGCCTCTGCATGTTTTCCGAGGTGGATGGAATGCCGCAAAAAAGTGGGGTTACCGACGCCTTCTTGGCGCTGGTGAATGACCAACGGGCGGTCCAATGCCACACCGTCCTTGATGGACAAGAAGACCCCATCGGTAGCGTATTTTCCATTCAACGCCGCAAACCAATCCGTACGTTCCATGTCGGTCAGAATCCGCTTTTCATGGCCGTTTGCTTCTGCATCCGATAAGGGCATACACGTCACGCCTTCTGCAACGGGCAAACTACTCGATGCCGCATCAAAGCAGCCGTTCACAAAGACCAAACGGTAGGCATCCAAACCTGGAACCGGCAATGGATCCAATGCAGTAGCAGCAAGTGTCTGGGTCTGACTGCGCGCGCATTCAGCCCAAAACCCGTTGACGGCAGCATATTTCCAACGCTCCAAACGTCGATGTGGAACAGGCAGCGTTGTCAGCAAGGCATCAACGGCTTCGTTGACACAGTCTGGAAACAACGCCTGCAAACGACGCTCCATCTCCAAGCCCTTTGTCTGGCTTGCAGCGTGCATTGGAAGGCGTTGAGGACCCAGTTGAGGTTGTTTATTCAACGCTGTACTCATGAGACGACGCCTTCTTTGATCCAATCATACCCTCTCTCCTCCAGTTCCAATGCCAATTCTTTGCCGCCCGTTCGGACAATTTTTCCATCCACCAAAACGTGGACGAAATCGGGAACGATATAATCCAACAAACGCTGGTAGTGGGTGATCACCAGAAAACTTCGCTCTGGTGAACGCATGCTATTCACTCCATTGGCTACAATGCGCAAGGCATCAATGTCCAATCCAGAATCGGTTTCATCCAAAACAGCGAATTTTGGTTCCAACATGGCCATTTGGAAAATCTCATTCCGCTTCTTCTCGCCTCCGGAGAACCCCTCATTGACCGAACGGTCCCGAAGCTTCCCGTCCAATTCCACCAACGACGCTTTCTCCTTCACTAAATTCAAAAAGTCCTTTCCTGCAATCGGTTCAAGTCCAGCATGTTCTCGCTTTCCGTTGAGTGCCGCTCGCATGAAATTGATGTTGGAAACACCCGGGATTTCGACTGGATATTGAAAGGCCAAAAACAGTCCAGAACGTGCGCGCTCCGTGGCGTCCATGTCCAATAGGTCTTGCCCGTCAAAATCAACGGTACCTCCGCCAATTTCATATTCTTCACGTCCAGCAAGGACAGAAGCCAAGGTTGACTTACCTGAACCGTTTGGGCCCATGATCGCATGGACTTCACCCGGACCGATATGGAGGTCCAGTCCTTTCAAAATTGGCGTGTCCTCGACAGAGGCCTTGAGTTGGTTGATCTTCAGCATTATCCTACACTTCCTTCCAATGAAACTGCCAACAGTTTGCGCGCTTCTACGGCAAATTCCATGGGCAATTGATTCAAAACGTCTTTCGCGTATCCGTTGACAATCAAGCTAATCGCTTGCTCGGCATCGATCCCACGCTGAAGACAATAAAATATTTGATCTTCTCCGATTTTCGAGGTGGTCGCCTCGTGTTCCACTTTAGCACTCGGGTTTTTCACCTCGATGTAAGGAAACGTATGCGCCCCGCTCGTATCGGTCATGAGCAGCGAGTCACACTGAGAAAAGTTCCGTGCGTTTTCCGCGCTCGGCATGATTTGCACCAAACCGCGGTAACTATTTTGGCTCCTGCCTGAGCTGATGCCTTTCGAGATGATGGTCGAGCGCGTATTGCGACCCAAATGAATCATCTTGGTTCCCGTATCCGCCTGTTGCGCATTGTTGGTCACCGCCACGCTATAAAATTCTCCGATGCTGTGGTCGCCCTTCAAAATGCAACTGGGGTATTTCCACGTCACCGCACTCCCTGTCTCGACTTGTGTCCAGCTAATTTTGGAGCGCTCATGGCAAATACCGCGTTTCGTTACGAAGTTGTACACCCCGCCTTTGCCCTCTGCGTCGCCCGGATACCAGTTCTGCACCGTGCTATACTTGATCTCCGCTTCATCCAGCGCGATCAACTCGACAACCGCCGCATGCAATTGGTTCTCATCTCGCTGTGGTGCTGTGCACCCTTCGAGGTAGCTCACGTAACTGCCTTTGTCTGCCACCAATAAGGTCCGTTCGAATTGACCCGTTCCGGACTCGTTGATTCGGAAATACGTGCTCAACTCCATCGGACAACGCACCCCTTTGGGAATGTAACAAAACGAACCGTCCGTGAAAACGGCACTGTTCAATGCCGCAAAAAAGTTGTCTTTCGTTGGAACAATGGAACCGAGGTACTTCTTCACGAGTTCAGGATGCTCCTGCACTGCCTCTCCCAATGAACAGAAGATAATGCCCAGCTCTCCCAACTTTGCTTTAAACGAAGTGGCCACAGAGACCGAATCCATTACAAAATCGACAGCGACACCAGAAAGTCGCTTTTGCTCCTCGATTGAAATGCCCAGCTTCTCCATAGTCCGCAACAACTCAGGGTCTACTTCATCCAATGAACCCAATTCCAGCTTCTGTTTCGGAGCAGCGTAATAGCTGATTGCTTGATAATCCGGTTTGTTGTAGTTCAAATGAGGCCATTCAGGCTCCTCCATTTTCTTCCACACTTCAAACGCCTCCAAACGCCACTTCAGCAGCCATTCGGGTTCGTTTTTCTTGTCCGAAATGAAGCGAATGATCTCCTCACTCAGGCCGGGAGGCGCCTTATCCGATTCAATATCTGTAGTGAAGCCAAATTCGTACGCTTTGGCCGTCACCTCCTCCAATACCTTGTCTTTGCCGTCGTATGCCATGTTGCACCTTTAGATTACGCTCCTTTACAGAGAGAAACTCTCTCCGCAACCGCATGTTCGATTGGCATTCGGATTATGAAAAACAAAGCCATTTCCATTCAACCCTCCGCTGTACTGCAATTCCGTTCCCACCAAATAGAGAAAACTCTTACGATCAACGACAATTTTCACTTCATTGTCTTCAAACGCTTGATCTCCCTCGCCCATTACATGATCGAAGTCCATCTCGTACATCAGCCCTGAACACCCTCCTCCCTTCACGCCTACGCGCAAAAAACTGCCTTCAGGACGGCCTTCCTCCTGCAATAATTTTCGCACTTGATCGCGCGCATTTTCATTGACTGTTATCATCGCAACTCGTTGGATTACGTAAACAAAGATACGTTATTTAAACTCGTTCTAAACAGGTTTTACAACGACGAGGGCAGGTTCTTAACGAGAATTGCACAACGTTGGCAATCCAATCGCATCTTTGGAACACGAATCAATCCATGGCGCGCTCGACCTCATCCAATCCTCGCTACACAGCATCGCAGATTACAACTGCGGTGACGACCACCGTTGGAATGACGCTCACCCTTCTCATGATGGGATTGCTTATCGTGATGGCTTATCTCGGTTCGCAATGGGAAAAGCAACTCCGCCAAGAAGCCCGGGTTCAAGTCTTCTTTCAGCGAGAGTTGGATGCCACGTTACTTGAATCCGCGCGTGAAACGTTGCGGACAGACCCTTCCGTCGAACGGGTTTCCTATCTGGATGCGGCCACTGCAAGTCGGGAGTTGGAGTTGGAACTGGGCGAGTCTTTTGTTGATTTCCTTGGTTACATCCCGCTTGCTGATGTGATGGACATTCAAATGAAGGGGGCGTGGAGCACCACGGAAGAACTGACACTGGCGGTGGAACGCATGGAGCAAATTCCTGGAGTCGAAGAGGTTGTTTGGCAAAAGGCATTGCTTCAACAAATTGAATCCACGCTGGACCGCTTGTTTTGGCCTTTGTTGGGCCTCGCACTTGTTTTCTTGCTCGCAGCAATCGCTTTGATCAACAACACCATCCGTCTGACCGTTTACGCCCGACGCTTTATCATCAAAACGATGCAGTTGGTTGGTGCGCATCCGCAATCCATTCGCAATCCATTCATTCGCCAAGGACTGCTCTACGGCGTCTTATCCGCAAGTCTCGCGTTTGCTTCCATCAATGGCTTGTTGTTTGCTGTCCAATGGCACAACTCGAGCCTTGCCGCCTTTTTTTCACCGCTCAGCCTCTTGATTCTTTGGGGAATCTTGTTGGTTTTAGGGGCCACGTTGGGCGGAATTTCAACGGCTGTCGCTGTGAATCGATTCCTTCGCAAACGCTTGGATAGCTTGCACTAAATTTGAACCATGAGTGAGAAGAACACGACCGCTCCATCCGCAGATGGATTTGCTTTTACACGAACAAATTACATCTGGTTGATTGCCGGCATGGCCATTCTCGTCATCGGGTATATCCTCATGTCAGGCGGCAAGTCCGAAGACCCCAATGTATTCAGTGAGGCCATCTTCAATTTTCGCAGGATCACACTCGCTCCGATCGTCGTTTTGACAGGCTATGGCACCATTTTCTACGCGATTCTGAAAGGACGATGACACACTGGGAAGCCGCTTTGCTCGGCATCATTCAGGGCCTGACAGAATTCCTTCCTGTAAGCAGCTCTGGGCACCTCGAGTTGGGAAAATCATTGTTTGGCTTGAGTGATGTGGATTTGACCTTTAGCGTCTTGGTTCATGGAGCAACGGCTTGCAGCACGCTCGTTGTTTTCCGCAAGGACATTGCACAATTGATTGTAGGGGTGTTCAACGGAAAGGCGGAAAACGCTCAAAAATCCCGGGTGTACGTTGGTTGGTTGGCGGCTTCTGCTGTACCCGCCGCTGTCATCGCCTTTACCCTGCGCGATGTGCTCGAAGAGGCCTTCATCAACCAACCACAACGTGTAGGCTACATGCTCTGTGTGACGGCGCTTATTTTGTTTTTGTCTGAACGCATGCGGGCTTCGGCACGCCTTCTCAATTTACCGCGCTCTGTTGCCATCGGTCTAGCGCAGGCCATGGCCATCATCCCGGGAATCAGCCGATCGGGGTCAACGATTGGAATGGCCATCGCTTTGGGCGTTTCTCGAGAAGAAGCCGCGCGATTCAGTTTCTTGATGGCTTTGCCTGTTATCCTCGGCGCCACACTTTTGGAAGTTCTTGATCTCATTCAAGAACCAGCCACCGCGGGAGGATCCATGGAGTGGAGTGCGTATTTGCTTGGAGCTATCACCGCATTTATCAGCGGATGGTGGGCGTGCCGTTGGATGATTCGATGGGTGAAGAGTGCGCGTCTCAATGCATTCGCCGTTTATTGCTTGATTGCAGGGGTCGTAACCATTGTGATCCTCTGAATTCCATCCTGTTACGATTCACTTCCTCTCCATGAGCCATTCCTATTCGATTTTATTCATCGCCCTCGTTGCTCTGACAACGGGGTGTTCTGAAGTTACGTTTCAAGAGTCGGTTCCTCTCAATCGCAAGTCCTTGAATGCCTTCCCAAAAGCATGGCACGGCGTCTGGACCGATACAGAGGGCGACTTGTATACCATCTCTGGACCCGGCTTCGAGTCGTCGGATAGTGAGACAGAACCTGTCCTATTGAGCCCATCTGTTTTGCTCAAGCGGTTTCAAGGGTATTTGGTCTTGAATCAACAACAAG
>CAJQIB010000041.1 GCA_905478325.1 uncultured Flavobacteriales bacterium
TGAGTCAATTGATCTTCCTCCTTCTTCTGTCTACAGGGATTTTCTTTTTCGTCCGAAGAATTCGGTTCATTCAAAAGAATATTCGCTTGGGGCGTGATGTGGATCTGAGTGACCAAAAGGTCAAGCGATGGAAAACCATGGCACGGGTCGCTTTGGGACAAGGTAAAATGACCGCGCGTCCTGTTGCTGGCATTATGCACATCGTGATCTATGTCGGTTTCGTGATCATCAATCTCGAAATGCTCGAAATCCTGCTAGACGGTCTGCTGGGAACGCACCGCATTTTCGCAGAGCCTCTAGGACCGGTATACGATGTTTTGATTGGTTCCTTTGAATGGCTTGCCGCAGGTGTAATCCTCTCTTGTGTAGTCTTCTTCATTCGTCGAAACGGCATGGCCATTGCCCGGTTGCGCTCACGTGAATTGGCGGGATGGCCTTCCCTCGATGCCAACATCATCTTGGTCGTAGAAGTGCTCCTCATGTTTGCATTTTTGAGCATGAACGCCACTGACGGCATCGCACAACTGCGGGGATTGCCTCATTACGTGAACGCAGGTTCCTTCCCCGTGAGCCAATGGTTGATGCCGTTGTATGCGGGGTTCAGTGATGCTGGTCTTGTTGCGGTGGAACGGGGCATGTGGTGGTTCCACATCGCAGGAGTCTTGGCCTTTTTAGTGTACGTCCCATACTCCAAGCACTTCCACATCATCCTCGCTTTCCCCAACACCTATTTTTCTGATTTGACGCCCGCCGGCGCCATGAACAACATGGAATCCGTCACGCGAGAAGTCAAGCTGATGATGGACCCATCGGCAGATCCGTATGCCACTCCAGCCGAATCAGCGGAGCCGCCTGCGCCATTCGGCGCCAAGGACGCCACGGACTTGACGTGGAAACAACTCATGGAATCCTATTCCTGCACAGAATGTGGTCGATGCACTTCCGAGTGTCCTGCCAATCAAACCGGTAAGCTCCTGAGCCCACGGAAGATTATGATGGACACCCGCGATCGCATCGAAGAGATTGGCAAGGCGCGTGACGCGAATGGAGGCCAATGGGAATCCGACGGCAAGTCGCTGCTCGGGCACTACATCACTGAAGAAGAACTTTGGGCCTGCACAAGCTGCCAAGCCTGTGTACAAGCCTGTCCCATCAACATCAGTCCCATGGGCATCATTTTGGACATGCGCCGCAGTTTGATCATGGAGGACAGCAAGTCCCCCGAATCGATCACCTCCATGTTCAATAACATCGAAAACAACGGAGCCCCTTGGGCCTTTCCTGCTGAAAGTCGCGGAGACTGGACGCAAGATGTTTGAAACAGACGAACCGAAGATGACTTCATTCCACATTCCCACCATGGCCGAAATGACCGCCAACGGAAACACACCTGAGGTGCTTTTCTGGGTTGGTTGCGCCGGCAGCTTTGACGACCGCGCTAAGCGCATCACCAAGGCCATTGCCAAAATATTGAACGCTGCAGGCACCTCATTTGCTGTATTGGGCCAAGAAGAGAGCTGCTCCGGTGATCCGGCCAAACGCGCTGGGAACGAATTCTTGTACCAGATGCAAGCCGCGCAGAACATCGCCATATTGAACGGATATGGAATCAACCGCATCATCACCGGATGCCCACACTGTTTCAATGTCTTGAAGAATGAGTACCCTGAATTGGGGGGCAACTACGAAGTGCAACACCACACGCAGTTCATACGAGAGCTCATTGAACAAGGAAAATTGCGCATGGCGGATGGAGGCGTTTTCAAAGGAAAGAAAATCACCTTCCACGACCCTTGCTATCTCGGAAGAGGAAACGGAGAATACCTCGCGCCCCGCGAAGTCATTGCTTCTTTGGATGCAGAATTGATTGAAATGCGTCGTTGCAAGCAAAACGGATTGTGCTGCGGTGCTGGTGGCGCTCAGATGTTCAAAGAAGCAGAAAAAGGAACCGCTGAGGTCAACCATACCCGAACCGAAGACGTCGTCGAATCCAAGGCGGAAATCGTTGCAACAGGATGCCCTTTTTGCAATACCATGATGACCGATGGTGTGAAACACGCCAACAAAGAAGGCGAAATCATTGTCAAGGACGTAGCAGAGTTGATCGCTGAAGCAGCGGATTTGTTATAGAACCTCAGCACCCAACGAAATACACAGCGAACCATGTTATTGAAAGGAAAAGTAGCCATTATTACAGGTGCCTCAAGAGGGATCGGTAAAGCCATTGCGCAAGAGTTCATTCATCAAGGTGCCACCGTCGTTTTTACTTACCGCTCTTCGGTCGAAAAGGCCAACGCACTTGAAACAGAACTTACCGCAGGCGGAGGAACGGCGAAGGGCTTTCAGTCCGATGCCTCAAAGATGGACGAAGCCGAGCAACTCGTAGCTGCTGTTGTCGAAACATTCGGAACGGTTGATGTGGTTGTCAACAATGCGGGTATTACAGAGGACACCCTGCTGATGCGGATGTCAGAAGACCAGTGGGATCGGGTGATTGATGTCAATCTCAAGTCGTGCTTCGCCCTGACCAAAGCGGTGTTGCGCACCATGCTCAAGGCGCGCGCCGGAAGCATCATCAACGTCAGTTCAGTCGTCGGTGTTCAAGGCAATGCTGGGCAAGCCAACTATGCTGCTTCGAAGGCGGGCATTCTTGGATTCACCAAATCTGTCGCGTTGGAATTGGGCTCACGAAACATCCGTTGCAACGCTGTCGCACCAGGCTTCATTGAAACCGAAATGACCGCCGCTCTGGATGAGACCACCGTCCAAGGCTGGCGCGATGCCATTCCTTTAAAACGCGGCGGACAACCTCAAGATGTCGCCCAATTGTGCACTTTCCTGGCGAGCGACATGAGTTCATACATCACCGGGCAAACCATTTGCATCGATGGTGGCATGATCACAGCCTGACCCACCACCTTGCTTCCTACCCTCTTCTCTTCTCCCCTTTTTGCCTTCATTGCTCCTAGCCAATGGATTGTCGACGCCTCGGCTTGGCAATGGGCGCTCGTATTTGGCCTCCCCATCCTTGCGGCTTGGTGGATGTATGGACGGGGCTCAGGAACAGCCAAGACAGCCACGGGAGGCGGCATGGCTTTAGGAGGACGGATCGCGCTCGCTCTGCTTCGAACAGCCTTACTGACGACTCTGGCATTTCTACTTCTCGAGCCGTTGATTCGGAACGTCCATTTGGATCGTGAAGAGCCGATGGCCATCTTGCTCATTGACGAAAGCGCATCCATCGGAAGAACTTCCGATTCCACGATTGTACTGGAGACTTTGCGAAAATGGCCCCTGGAATTGGCCGAATCGCTTAGCGAACTTGGGGTCAAGTTGGAAACGTTTGGATTCTCCAACGCATTGAATCCACGTGAACTCAATGCATGGTCCACGGCTCAGTGGCGCGGGGGTCAAACCAATTTGGATGCGGCTATCAAAGAACTGGAGGCCCGCTTTGAAAACCGCAACATGGCAGGCTTGATCTTAGCCACTGATGGTTTAATCAATCGAGGCGCTCAACCGGAGTACAGTGCTCATTGGCCCAACACCCCCCTTTACACCATCGGTCTGGGGGACACGACAGTTGTTAGAGACCGTTGGATTGACCGCGTCGATCACAATCGAGTGGCTTACCTCGGCAATGCATTCCCGGTTGAAGTGATCGTTCAATCACAAGGGATGTCCAACGAATTGGTCACCGTTGAAGTATTCTCCGGACAGCAGAGCTTGGCTTCGATGAGCTGGACACCAGCCTCAGACAAGGCCTCTGAACGTTTTGAGTTCATGTTGCCCGCGAATGGCTTAGGATTGCAACGCTATGAGGTTCGCTGCAGTGTTGCCACAAACGAAGTCAATAGTCAAAATAACCGATCCGCTTTTTACGTGGAAGTTTTGGAAAGCAAGCGCCAAGTCTTGATTGTCTCCGATGCCCCGCACCCCGATGTCAGTGCCATTCTCTTGGCCCTCCAAGAACAAGACCAAACGGAAGTAAAGGTGCTTCACACCTCCAACCTGAAGGATGCCAACGCCTTATTGGAAGCCATTGAGCAAGCCGACGTATTGATCGCACACAATATCCTGGGACAGTCTTTGGGTGCAATGACCTGGCCACGGTTGATTCAAATGAACCAAAAGCCATGCTGGTGGATCCTAAGTGATGACGCCTCCCAATCAGCCCTTTTATCCTTTCCCGAGTGGGGCATTCGGCTCGAAAACTCAACAGGACTTTCAGAAACACACCGCGTCCGGGCCAATCCCAATTTCGGACTCTTTCAAATTTCTGAAGAACTCGAAACAGCCTGTCAGCAATGGCCCCCTATGCAGGGTCCTTTTGGCAACATCGAATGGTCTGCGGCTTGGAACCCCCTGTTTTATCGCAAACTCGGCAACTTAGAAACGGACCAATCTTGTTGGGCCATTCGCGCACCGTCCAATGACCGTCGGATGGCGGTTACCATTGGACAAGGTTTTTGGAATTGGCGCATGCGCAATTACGTGCAAAACGAAACCCATGAAGCGTTCAATACGCTCATCCAGAAGCATCTTCAATTTTTGGGATCTGAGAGTAAGAAAGACCGCCTCACCGTGGTTGCTCCGAAATCCATTGAGGTCGATCAACGGTTTGAATTGACAGCCGAGGTGTATGACGCAGCGTTGGTGCCAGCCCTAGGAGCAACGATAACACTGGAACTAACATCCGAAGATGGCGCTACATACCCGATGGCATTCAGTGAGCGCAACCAACGGTATGTACTTGATGCTGGGCGCTTACAAGAGGGAAGCTACACGTGGGTAGCTTCTTGTCAATTGGACCGCGAACTGTTTGAGCAAACTGGAACGTGCGTCGTTCAGGGGATGCAAGCAGAATTCAGCAGTAAACCTGCAGATCATGCGATCTTGCTGAGGCTGTCAGAACGGGCAGGCGGATCTTTCTGCGGTGCGCTTGACAGCCTGAGCACAGAGCGTGTAATCACCGCTTTACAGGCAACTGCTGTGCCTTCAGTCATCTTGCATGAACAAATCCAACTGGACCCCTTGATCGCTTGGGAATGGATCTTATGGTGCCTCATTGCTATGCTGACTGTAGAGTGGGTCGCGCGGCGACGGGCGTTCGGTTATTGAGTGTTCACAACACGCTCAACTTTATCACACCAAAAAAGCACAAAGCCTTTCGGGTGCAGGACACGCCATGTAAATTCGCTGCATGTCACAACAACCCAACCCAGCTCGCGTCCGCGGTCTCATGATCGCAGCGATTGTACTCGGCCCTATCCTCCTCTTGTGGGGATCCCTCACTGTCACGATCCCATCAGGCTATGCAGGCCTGGTCTTTCACACCTTCAGTAACGGTGTAGACACCACTGAAACGCCTTTGGGCAGTGGTTTTCACATCAAAGCACCTTGGAATAAGGTCTATGAATACGAGATCCGTCAAAAGGAGCGCATGGAGCGCATCGAAGTCCTCAGTTCCAATTTGCTTAAAATTGAAATGGACTTGACCGTATTCTATCAACCCCAGTTTGAAAGCTTGGGATTGCTCGAAATTCAGCGTGGTCGGAGTTACGAGGAAAAAGTAGTTGTCCCAGCTATGCGTTCCGTTGCGCGAGAAGTCATTGCGAAATATTTACCTGAAGAGTTCAACACAACGCGCCGTGATGAGATTCAAACTGAAATTGACGCCCGCATGCGGGAGAAACTTTCTGAGAACTACCTGCGACTGAACGACGTATTGATTCGCAACATCCGTCTACCGAAAACGTTGGAAGCAGCCATTGAACGAAAACTTCAACAAGAACAAGAGTCTTTGGAGTATGAGTTCCGTTTGGAAAAAGCCTCGAAAGAAGCCGATCGCATGCGCATTGAAGCCGAAGGCATTCGGGATTACCAAGCCATTGTTTCAAAAGGCATCAGCCAAGAACTCTTGAAGTGGAAAGGCATCGAAGCGACATCAGCGCTTGCGAACAGCCCGAACACCAAGGTGGTTGTGATTGGTTCAGCTAAAGACGGCTTGCCGTTGATTCTCGGAGACAATTGATTCCGATTGCGTTGAGAAACGCAAAATAGGCCCACAAAAAAACCCGCTGTTGAGCGGGTTTTTTTTGTTCCAACAAATTCAGACGACTGTCTAGATCTTCATCGTTCGTTGAACAGTCCTTTCTCTTTTGATTGTGCAATCGCTGCAACCAATCCCAACTTGCTGATGGTTCGCATCGCAGCTGCTGAAACGCGTAACGTTACAAACGTTCCGTCTGTCTCGTTGAAAAAACGCTTCTTTTGGAGGTTTGGATAGAACGTGCGTTTCGTTCTCCGCTTGGAGTGCGATACGTTATTTCCGACCATAACCTTTTTTCCGGTGAGTTGACAAATGCGGCTCATAGCTTCACTTTTAGAGAGCGCAAAGAAACGAAAGAAAAGCCACTCATCCAACCTTTACCGTCAATCGACAGCGCTTTTATATTCCTTCAATTTCCTCAAGAGCCACGCTTGTCCTTCCAAACGCGTTTTTTCGATGTTGCGAATCCGATTTTGTCCAAAATGCAGCAAGCGAGCCTCCACGCCATTTGGCCCTGCTATGGCAATCCAAATCGTCCCAACCGGAATGTGTTCACTGCCTCCTCCCGGACCTGCAATTCCGGATGTTGCCAAGGCAAAATCAGCTCCAGTAGTACGCAACGCTCCTTCCGCCATTTCCTTCACGACAGACTCACTTACCGCACCATGCGCTTCCAACGTATCCGGAGAAACTCCCAATAGGTTGATTTTTACCTGATTGACGTAAGACACGACCCCACCCACAAAACAAGCACTGGAACCTGGAACGGCGGTAATACTTGCCGCTATCGCCCCCCCAGTACACGATTCGGCAACAGCAAAGGTCATCCCTTCATCCGTAAACGTCCGAACCACGGCTTCTGCGAGTGACTCTCCCTCCACGTCCGTAATAATCCAATCACCACATTGCAATTTGAAATCTGAGAGCTCCTGCTCAACCAAGCGGACCCCTTCGTCTCGATTTTCAGATACGGCACTCAACCGGACCCGAACTTGTCCCGGGGCGGGTAAATACGCGATCGAAACACCGCGGTTCACTAAACCGACCTCCCATGAGGCCACATGTTGACTCAAAAAACTCTCTCCTATTCCCTGCGTTAAAACGGTTCGATGATACCGGGTAGGCAATGAAAACCGAGCAACAAGTCTTGGAATCACCTCATCCACCATGATTCCTTTCATTTCATACGGCACCCCGGGCATGCTCACGACCACTTGATCCGTACCCTCCACTGTAAACCACATTCCTTGGGCTGTCCCCTGTGGGTTCGGCAAAACTTCGCACGTATCAGGGAGCAGTGCCTGATCAACATTTGATGGCAACATCGGAAAACCTCGACTGGAAAACCAATGTGTGATGTCCGCTAGTACCTCGTCATTTTGAACCAAAGGCGCCTTAAAGTAGGTTGAAAGAACTTGTTTCGTCCTGTCATCAACCGTGGGGCCAAGCCCTCCTGTAATCAGCACCAAGCCTTTGGATTCAAGCGCCAGATCCAACGCTGCAACCAAAGCCGCGGGCTCGTCCGACAGTGTCGTAATCCGTTCAACCGCAATGCCTGCAAGCGCCAACTTCTCTCCCATCCAAGCCGAATTGGTATCAATCGTTTGACCCAATAACAATTCATCTCCGACCGTAATGATTTCAGCAAGCATGGCACAAAATTAATACGGAGCGCACTCCTCTCAACTCGCACAAAAAAGAAAACGGCCCACCCAAAAAGGGCAGGCCGTTATTCTCTATATGAAATCGTACTTACTGCACAGCCAAACGCACAACTGTGCTCTGGTCGCCTTGGGCTACGTTCACAAAATAAATTCCAGGAGCCCATGTGCTCACATCAAGACGCTCCAAAATGGCCGCAGTCTGAAAGGCATGAACAACCTGCCCCGTAGCACTCATCACCGTGATTTGGTGAGAACCTGGACGATCAATGATCAACTCCACTTGGTCCGATGCTGGGTTGGGATACATCATGATATCCTGGGCTTCCATTGGTTCAGCAAATCCGACCCAATCCTCAAAATCGATATCACCGCAATCTCCCAAATCGTCAGCAGGAACGCGCAGGTGAACGATGTCATTGATATCGATCGGATCCAAATCTCCTCGAACGTGCAATCCAGGTTCGAAATCACGCTGATAGATAATCTCTAACGTGCCATTCACTACGTCCGGAGCAATGCTTCCAAATACAGCTTCGTAGAGATCGTAGTCGACATCAGGTGTCAAGTCACAAGCCTCTTCAGTATTCCACGTCATACCGCCGTCCATCGAATGAATAACGTATTGGTGACGGTAGTTCTGGACTCCCGTGCTGAAGTTCTCCATGATGGCAGAATATGTGATGTACATGTTTCCAGAGGCATCTGAAGCCATGGAAGGGAATGCAGCACACCCAACAAAATAAGCGGCAATCTCATCTTCGAAGTCGAGGGTTCCACTCTCATCAATGTCGTATGAATAGGCTACGATTTGCGCACTATCAGGTCCCATCGTCTCATTCCAATAAGCCAGTCCATTTGTGCTTGGGAAATAGCTCGTTGTGCCATCAATGGTATCAGCATCCATGTAATACATCGATCCATAGGATACGTGCACTTGACCATACGTGTCTACATGCACATCACCCGCACCGTCCGCATTGAAGAACTCCTGAAACAAGCCATCTTCGTTGTAGTCCTCTCCAATCTCAGGAAGGCCCATATCGACTTCATAGAGATCAACAGGGAAGTCAACTAACAATTGCTGCTCCCACGTATCGCCATTGTCCTGACTGATCATCACAAACGAATCTGCAAAATCATTGAACGCGGCGAAGGCCACTGTGTTGCCACGTGCGTGGATGGCATAGGTGTCACCACTGAATGAGAAAAATGCTGAACTATCGAGCTCAGAAAAAATCATATCTGTAATGTCCCACGTGTCTCCTCCGTCCTGAGAACGGTAGTACAACAAGGCTCCATCTTGACCGTTCAAAACAGCTCCACCGTTGGCTTCAGGTGTGGAAACACAAATCACGTGTAAGCTGTTGCCGTCCTCACCTCCAGCGGCCATTCGAGGCCACAGTTTACCAACTTCCAAATCACTTTCAATGGAAGTCTCAGACCACGCTCCCGATCCGGCATCTCGCCAAGCCATGTGCAATGGAGTGTCGATACCGGCATGGCTCATGACCACCTCGCGGCCATTCGCGGTGTGCACAATAGAAGGCCAGCCGATTCGCGTTGATTCTATCCGCTCGTATGGAATTTCATTCCAAACACTACCATTATGAAAATTGTATCCCGTCCCGCGATCATCAAATGGAGTCAATTCCAAACTCATCGTCCACGCCGCTGAGACAGCGTCTGCTCCTCCAGCCATGCGGTCATCAATGGCAGCATTGGACTGCAAGTCGTATTGCGTATAGCCAATCACTTGACGCTCTACAACCAATTCTCTTGACATGTAATGCTCAACATCCGTGGACGACTGCCCCTCCATCGGTTGCTGTGGTCGATCTGAAAAATCGGAAATGGCCATGGTGGGCATAGGCGCGGCAGTCCGAAGAGCTGGGGCCATTTGCGGTACACCGTCTAAGAGTTGACTCCCTGTGGCAACAGGGGATTGAGCAACTGCTGAAAAGCCTAGGCATATCGCCATGGCTGCAAGAGTAAAATGCTTCATGAAATAGGGTTTTGCGATGAAAAAGTACCGCAAAACAAGCAATTAATCACGGTCTTGTGATTAGAATTTATCCACTCAATCTGGCAATTGAGCCAATGGGGTCTCCCGTCCGACAACCACATCACCCAATTTCACCTGTACAGTCGCGTCAAGTGGAAGAAAAACATCCACGCGAGAGCCGAATTTGATGAACCCCATTTCCTGTCCCGGTCCGACCTGATCACCCTCTTTAAGATACCAGCAAATTCTTCTTGCCACAGCACCTGCTATTTGTCGAAACATAACCACACCGTGCTTTCCCTCGATCACATGCGTCGTTCGTTCATTCTCCGTGCTGCTCTTCGGATGCCACGCGACCAAAAATTTGCCCGGATGGTAGCGGGATAACAACACCTTACCCGCAATGGGCGCCCATTGGGCATGCACATTCAACGGGCTCATGAAAATACTCACCTGAATCCTCCGGTTCTTGAACCATTCCGTCTCCTCAACTTCCTCAATCACCACCACTTTTCCATCACTGGGACAGACCACTTGCCGGTCTGACACCTCTCCAACCGGACGATGGGGCATGCGGAAAAAATTCAAGATAAGCCCCAGCAGAATGAGCGCTGCTGAGCAAACCAAAACCAACAACCACATTGGAAAAAACAGCGAAGCCAGCCAGACAAGCCCAGCATCAAATATCAAAACCACCAATAAAGTAGGAATTCCTTCGCGATGAAACGTCATATGAATAACAGATTAAAGAAGAACTGAATCTCAAAATAATGGACTAACAAAACGAAGATTGGTGCTGCAAATAGAAAACCATCAAAGCGATCCAAAACGCCTCCATGACCCGGTAAAATAGACCCTGAATCTTTGATTCCATGGCTGCGTTTCCATGCACTCTCTACTAAATCCCCTGCTGTCGCTGCCACGCCTAAGAGGACCCCAACCCAAGCCCATTCCCACCCCATAAGCCACCACGCCACGAGTCCAGCCAGCATCACGCCTCCAATCAAACCTTCCCAAGATTTCCCAGGAGAAACACGCGGCATAAGCTTGTGTTTACCCAATGGTTTCCCAACGAGATATGCCCCCGTATCATTGGCCCAAATCATCCCAATGAAAGTGAGCAATGGCGCCGGATTGAAGCCACTTTTCCAATCCCAAACAAGAAGTAGCATCACAGCGGTCATACCGACCATGAGCATGGCAAAAAGGAGCGACGCGAATTGTTTTTTAATGACCATCGGGCGACGCCATTCAGCGACTGCCACAAGAGATACGATACCCCAGAACACGCCATTGGACCCTAGACTCCAAACAACAGCGGCAATGACAACCGAAGCAAACAACAATCCTGTAACACTGCGTATTGCGGTCTCTTTCATCCCATTTTTATGCTTCCGTGTCTTCGATCAACTGTGAAGCCCGTTCGACATCCTCCAAACGGACTTTGAGTTCGATGGTGCCAAAATGGTAACTGCTATCACGCTGATTCAAAACCACTGCAGGAATGGCGTGTTTTTCTAAAACTGATCGACGCAATTCCACAGCAGGAAGAAAACTCCCCACATATATGGTGCTCCAATCTTTCATGCGCTCTCAGAAGGAAGATTGGAGGCAGAATCAGACGTGCCTTCCTTGCCATCCCCTTCTTCCGAATCCGGTCCTTTAGAATCAGTCGATACCGGTGTATCCTCCACAATCATCTCTGGGGATGACGCCTCAAGAAGGGGCTCCTTCACAGGAGCCAACGGTACAATTTCTTCAACGGAGGCAAACGGTCTCTTCCCCAAAATCCGGAGTAGATCTTCCTTGAAAATCACCTCATTTTCGAGCAGCGAATCCGCCAACCCCACCAACTTTTCTTTATTGGTTCTGAGGATTTCCTTGGCACGGTCATAAGCCCCCTCAATCAAAATGCTCACTTCCTCGTCAATGATTCGAGACGTCTCTTCGCTGTATGGCTTTGTAAAGGATTGATCCCCTGTGCTATCATAGTAGCTGCGATTTCCAATTCGGGGGTTCAAACCGTACACAGTCACCATGGCATAGGCCTGCTTCGTGACTTTTTCTAAATCACTCAAAGCGCCCGTTGAGATCTTATTGAACATCACTTCTTCGGCCGCTCGACCACCCAGCGCCGCACACATTTCATCAACCAATTGCTCCGTCGTGGTGATTTGTCTTTCTTCGGGAAGATACCATGCTGCTCCTAACGACTGTCCGCGAGGAACAATACTAACCTTGACAAGTGGAGATGCAAATTCGACCAACCAGCTAACAAGCGCATGCCCCGCCTCGTGGTAGGCAATGGTCTTCTTTTCAGAAGCCGAGATGATTTTCGAGCGCTTTTCCAACCCACCAATGATGCGATCTACCGCATCCAAGAAGTCTTGATGCCTCACTTCATCCTGGCCTTTCCGAGCAGCAAACAAAGCCGCTTCATTGCACACGTTTGCTATGTCTGCACCACTGAACCCAGGAGTTTGTCTCGATAAGAAGTCCACATCAATCGATGCGTCAATTTTGATCGGACGCAGGTGCACTTCAAAAATCTGTTTGCGCTCGGTTAAATCGGGCATGTCGACATAAATCTGACGATCAAACCTCCCCGCTCGCATCAATGCCTTGTCCAAAATGTCAGCCCGATTCGTTGCGGCCAGTATGATCACTCCACTGTTGGTGCCAAACCCATCCATCTCCGTCAAGAGTTGGTTCAACGTGTTTTCACGCTCGTCATTGGATCCCATACTCGCATTTTTGCCGCGTGCACGCCCTATGGCATCAATCTCATCAATGAAAATGATGGCCGGTGATTTCTCTTTGGCCTGCTTGAACAAATCGCGCACTCGTGAAGCTCCAACTCCAACAAACATCTCTACAAAATCTGAACCACTCAAGGAGAAAAAAGGAACCTGCGCTTCTCCTGCTACCGCTTTTGCAAGCAATGTCTTACCTGTTCCTGGAGGACCCACGAGAAGCGCTCCCTTTGGGATTTTAGCCCCAAGATTGGTGTACTTCTCTGGTGCCTTCAAAAACGCCACAATTTCTTCCAACTCTTCTTTCGCTCCATCCAATCCAGCCACATCTCCAAAGTTTGTATCCGTTCCCTGGCCTTTCTCGAAGAGCTGCGCTTTGGATTTTCCAATATTGAATAGTTGACCTCCTGCCGGTCCACCGCCTCCCAAACGACGCATAATCAACACCCATACGCCAATCATTACAGCGAAAAACAACACGTAGGTCACCATCTGTTGGCCCCATTCATTTACGGGTTCAAATACGTACTCGTAATCATATTGCTCCGAGAGCTGTTTCAGATCGTCGAGATACGCATCGCCCGCTGGAACGAAGAGCCAGAAATCTGAAGAACGGTATACCGCACTGATTAAAGACTTTTCATCTTGGTCCGCATTCATTTCCTCACGGACCTCATCGCGCAACAAAATCGTAGCGCGCTGACCATCAAAGACTACACTCTTGACATCGCCTTTCTCAATGTAATCTTTGAATTCAGACCATTGTATTTGACGGCCATCTTGTCCCGAATTGAGCAAAAGCATGCCCAATAAGACAAACCCAATGACGGCATAAACCCAATAAAAATTGAGATTTGGCTTTTTACCGCCTTTATCCGCTGATGTATTCTGGTTGTTATCTTCCATGATCTATTGGATCCTTCAGTTCAAACTTCTTCCACGGATTGAACAGCGGCATCGCCCCAAAGTTCTTCCAAGGCATAGCGTGTTCTTGCTTCTTCGTGAAACACATGGACAACGACATCACTGTAGTCTAAGATTGCCCATTCCCCATTGCCCAATCCTTGCTTGGACCAAGGGCGCTCATCGAGGCGATCGCGTGTCATGTCTTCCACGGCATGAGCCAACGCTTCTACCTGGGTTCTACTGGTGCCGTGTGCAACGACAAACCAAGCGGCTACGGCATGAGGCACTTCTCGCAGGTCAAGCACCGTAATACGGTGACCTTTAACTTCTTGAAGTCCTTCGATAACGGCTTCTAACAAGGGGGGCTGTACGGCCAAAAGTTCGGGGTCTTAGGCTATGAATAGGAAGCGCAAGATACGAAGCGAGAAGGCATTGAACAGACGAAGAGCTGCGAAAACATGCCAATTGAATTTTCCCTTCTACTATCTAGGAATTCGTTACTTTCGGCTCATGCCAATTGAATCGAAATCGTCAACTGTGCCAGGCCATTGGGAAGATGCATTTCGATTTCATTTTTCTGAAATTTCCAGCACCAATGATGCCGCGATGAACTGGCTGCGCGAAAGCAAAGCAGGGCAAGCGGCCATATTCACAACGACGCATCAAACAGCGGGTCGCGGGCAACAAGGAAAAGTCTGGGAACATCGTGCAAATCAAGACCTTGCTTGGAGCGCAGCCGTACATTTTACAACACCACGCAACGCCCAAACCATTGACAGCACCTTTTGGCTGCAGCTGAACATGACCGTCTCTGAAGCTGTCAAACGATGCATTGCAGGTACTTTGGATGCCCTCCCAGCCCCTGAAGTCCGCATCAAATGGCCCAATGACGTGCTCATTCGCCATGATGGCGCCTGGAAAAAGTGTGCGGGGATTCTATTGGAGAATCATTGGAAAGGACAAAATATGCATGGCATCGTCATCGGGATTGGCATGAACATCGCTTCGTATTCTTCCAATCAACAATGGGTTGCTCTGCAAACATTTTCCTCACAAGCACTCACGATTCCAATGTGTCAAGACAAACTAGAGCAAGAGCTCAGCGGGCTGTTCCCATTCTCATCTCTCGGAGCCAACCCCATCTCTACCGAACAACTGGAACAGTACCAGCGCAGCTTATTTGGATGGAATGAAGTGCTGTCATTTGAATGGAAAGATGGTATCCATCAAGGGCGGTTTTTGGGAATCAACGCAACGGGGCAGGCGCAAATTCAGTGGATAGATGGACCCCATGCTGGAAAGACAACTTCCCATGTATCTGCTGGAGACCTTCGGTGGGTGTCGCTCATGCGACGTTGATCTCAGCCTAGCGGAAAACGACCCACGATTTTCTCGACCATTCCATCAAAGATCTTTTGAAGTGGCTTTTCTGCCATCATCTTCATGAATGGGTTCAAATCGGCGTCACAAACAACTTGAACATTCGACCCGTTATCCAACGATTCCATCTTAACCGTGAGACCAAATCGAATCGGAGTGCCTTGTTGAGAGCTAAATTGAATGAATTCAGGTCGTTCCTCAGATGTCTTCTTGATGACGACATCAAATCCTCCTGCGACTTTGAATTGGCAGACATCACCGTCCAATTGAAACGACTGCACCTGATCGCTCGGCAAGAGCGACTCCAAGTTTTCAAGGTTGGATACGAAATCAAACAAAACTTCAGAGGTACAACCAACCTGCGCGATAGGACTTTTAATTTCCATTCCTTTTAGCTCTGTTGATCACTCCAAGCCACGGGATCTTTCGACCACTTGTCCAAGGCCATTTTCTGACCTTGCGTAATGTATCCTTCTGTTGCCGCTTGATCCAGCATCGTCGGATAATCGGTTAGGGTGCTAAATGTACAATTTGCCTTTTCGAAGGCTTGAACGGAATCCGAAAAACCATAGGTGAAAATGGCAATGAGTCCCTTGACTTCTATCCCTGCTTCGCGCAAAGCATCTACTGCCTTCAAACTACTTTGACCCGTTGAAATTAAATCTTCAATCACAACCACATTGGATACTGCTGATAAATCCCCTTCAATATGATTGCCCATGCCGTGCGCTTTGGCTCCCGATCGGACATAGATAAAAGGCAGCCCCAATTCCTGAGCAACGAGCGCACCCAAAGCAATTCCTCCAGTGGCTACACCCGCAATTCCATCCACCTTTCCAAAACGATTTTCGACCTCTTCTGAGCACATCTGACGGATGAACGTTCGCACCGTTGGGTGACTCAACGTCTTCCGATTGTCACAATAAATGGGCGATTTCCGACCACTTGCCCATGTAAATGGCTCATTAGGACGGAGTTGTATTGCTTTGATTCGCAATAAGAATTCCGCTACTTTACGCTTGCTTTCCACAGACAAAGTCATGACGCGAATGTATGAAGTTTATATGCTCAATCGGCCAGTCCTTTTCATAGAAAAATGGACCGGTTCGGATTCATCTTTCGTCATCCATGAGCCCGACAATAAAGGTCTCAAAGATCTCGCTCAGATGCTTCGAATGCATCCACACATTGTCCAAATTGAATTGATCTCTGACGATTTAGAAGCTCTTTGGATGCGGTACTGTTTGATGTACCGAGAAGTCCTCGCGGCAGGCTGCGTCGTCGAAAACAACACCAACGACATTCTCTGGATTGAACGAAACGGAAAATGGGATTTGCCCAAAGGCAAGGTCGAAAAATTCGAAAGCATCGAAGAAGCTGCAATCCGAGAAGTGCAAGAAGAAACCGGAATCACTGGACTATCGATTGCCTCCGATCTGGGAAAGACCTACCACACGTATGATGAAAACGGCACGCCTGTCCTCAAGACAACGTTTTGGTTTCATGCCCGACACGATGGGGGGAAAACTACAGGAACTCCACAATCTCAAGAAGGCATCACATCCGTTCAATGGCATCAACAACCTACTGAAAATCGCATCCTTGAGCGTGCGTATCCTAGTCTCACCAACTTGGTTCAAAAGCTACACTGAACCGCTTAGTAGTTGCTCCGAGAAGTTCTGATTTTGCGTTCCAATTCTGCTCCAAGTCCTTCGCTTGGCAAAGAGCGAATCGTTCGACTTAGTTGTCCGTTTGGACTGATGGCAATGACCTGTGGAATGGTTGAGATTTGAAACGATTCAAAGTTCTCAGGGCTATTTCCTAACCAGACCAACTGTTCTTGAATACTCCGTCGTTTTGACAAGGAAGAACGCCAATCTGACTCCGTAGCATCCACACTTAAAACCATAAAACAGATGTTCGAAAAGAGCTTGTTTTCGGTGATTTCCGCAAAGAGTTCCCGTTCTCTCAAGGCTGCTCCCGAACCGTTTCTTACGACGAGCATCACCTTCCAATCAGTGGAGCAAACATCCTTGAATGATTGCAGGTCCCCATTGGGAAGTGTCCATCGAATCTTCGCTCTCGCATCGCCCGACTTTCGCGGGTTGCGGCTGTCCATCAGCCGCTTGTATTGACCCCGAAATGGCTCAGGAAACGGCATGGTTTCCCAAATGCGAAAGGTCAACTCATCAGGCTCACTTAAGGCTTTCATCAACCAGGCCGCAGCCAAGTCTTCATGCGATGCCGCATCCCATTGAGGTCCCATCGACTGGCGCAACGTATCCAAGTCAGCTAAGTAAACAGCCTTGCTCATTCCATTGACATCCACTTGCCGCTGTTTCCACCATTGATCATAGCGGACAAACCAAGGCTCGATCCAACCCGGAGATTTCAGCGATTCCTCTAAATCCCGATTGAGTCGTAGGGAATTCCAGCTCAACCAAAGTGAATCAAGGGTTGGCTTATTCGACCCGATGGCAACCTGCCATTTCCACTGAGCTTGCCACCACAAATCTTCAAATACGGGCTGCTTCATCTCACGTTCCAAGTTCATCCAGGCCGCTTGAAACATGGAATCAGAAAGCGACGACACCTGCTCCAGCGAATCGCTGTTTAGCGGCTGAAGCCCCAACGATTTCACCGTCATTGGCTGAACCAATTCATTCGTCAATCTTTGCTGGAATCGAGCCAGAGAATCCAGGGAGATGCTCGGATGATTTCCATTCCAACGCACAACACCCGGCACCTGCATGAGTCGGTTGCTCGCACGAGAAGAAGGAGATAAAGTCAACACACCGCTTTCACCCGGCCTCACGATTGCCAACCAAGACCAAGGAGGGGCCGCGAATTCAAACAATGCCGGACTGGTCAGATTACCGAGGTCTGTTTCAAAAGACCCGTCAGCATGAACGAGCGCAACATTCACCCATTCCCCAAGACCTACCGCAGGGGCATCAAAATGACGCACGTGGAGGACACTCGGCAAGTTCTGCTGATCAAACCCACCTACAACCCCCTGCAATGTGGTTTGAGTTTGAGCTGAAACGCTCAAGCCGCAAAAACAAACGGGCAGAAACACGCTCAAAAAGCGAACGAATCGCGTTGGGCTTTGCATGCTCAACCCCATTCAATCTCACGCGGTAAAAAAGAGGACGCATCCCCGTGGTTCCGAACGATTTCGCGAACGACATTGGAATGAATGTGAGCAAATTCAGGATCAGTAAACAGAATGATGGTTTCCAACTTCGGCTCGAGCACCTTGGTCATTTGTGCAATGGTTCGCTCGTATTCAAAGTCTCCTCCATTTCGCACTCCACGTAGCAAAAACCCAGCATCTTGTTCGATGCAAAACGAACTGGTTAAGCCTTCAAAGGCTTCCACTCTAACCGTTGGGAAAGGCTTGCAAACAATACGGAGCCATTCCATTCTCTTTTCCAAAGGAAACATCGGCGCCTTCGCGCCATTGACGCCAACAGCTACGATGATTTCATCAAACAACGAAATCGATCGCTGTAAAATATTCAGATGACCGAGGGTCATGGGGTCAAATGACCCCGGAAATACAGCTCTCTTGAAGGAATGATCTGCCATCATTTTTTGAATAAACTGAAATGAACATGCCCATAGTGCCTGCACTCCTGAAATCCTTGAATTTCAGAGACATCGGTTCGCTCACCGTGCTCCAAGATAAGCCAACCTCCCGGTTCCAGTATTGCGGACTCCATGATGCGCCCTGGGATTCCCTCCAGCCCATCGAGTCCAAAGGGAGGGTCTGCGAAAATGACATCATAGCTCGTCATCGCCCGCTTGATAAAATCCAACGCATTTCCTCGGATGACTTGGCTGTTTTCCAACTCAAAAACACGGAACATGTTTTGGATGGCGCGCACTGCTCGAATATCCATCTCGACTGCCGTGACTGAGGAACATCCACGGCTTGCAAACTCCAGGCCAACCATGCCCGTTCCTGCGAATAAATCCAGGACATCCGCGCCTTCGATATCCAATCGAGAGCGCAACAGATTGAAGAGGCTTTCACGACCGAAATCGGTCGTTGGACGCCCTTTGAACCCCTTCACTAACTGTGGCCTTCTGCCTTTAAAAGAACCTCCTGTTACGCGCATGTGACCAGTTGTGAATGCAATGCCCAGCGTTGCGTTTTTATACCTGAAACGTTCATCTCCAACTCAACGATTTCAACGTGATTGAAAAACCGTTCAAAAGCAAGGGTCCAAGCGTCTCCGCGTTCGACCTCTCCGCTGAGCACTATTTTGGAATCCGAATTTGCCGGTTCCAATCCATCCCGATGCATGGCATTGACAATGTGATACAACAGCCCCTCTCCTTCTAGATCTTCTGTGACCATGGCCCACATAAGACGGCCTTGATCAAGCCGCGCCAACAACGCGCGGTGGACACCGATGTCAACGGCAATTAAAGGCCCTGTAGCGTTGCGCGAATCGGCGCCAATCTTTTCAATCCAGCGCAAGGTGCTGCTTTCAAATCGAGCATGAGGCCAAAGACTTTGCACTGTAGATTTTAAACCACTGGACTCCCATCGTTCCATAACGGCAAGTTCATCGCCAAAGGCATCTGAATGGAAAAACTGATTGGCTTGTGTGCTTGATTGCGCGCCCAGATGCAGCGACATAAGCTGCTCTTCGTGCCCCTTGGACACCGAAGCGGGAGACGATGTGAAAAAGGCATGGCGGTGATGGAACACAACCGATTCAGCACCCAATCCTTTGTTTTTTAATTGCGAACAAGCCTCTTCAAAAGCGGCTGCATCCAAAGCGGCATCTTCGCCCACTTTATCAATGGTCCCGGCCTGACCGCTTGCCCATTGCAACGAGCGACCATCCCAACCAAGCAACAAGAAGGTACGATACCGGCTCACATCAGTTTCGCCAGTTGCCATCTGTATGCGCTTCGTTCAATGAACCAAAACGCAACGTATCCTTCTTTACTTTTTCACGACCAAAAGGCGTAGGGTCCTTCACCAAAATGGTAGACTGTAAGACACCGCCGACTTCTATCGAGTCTGTCTCCAACATAAAGCGCTCACCGCTCAACGGATTGAACCAAAGGCTATCCACAGCAACCTTGGGCAAACGCTTACTCTTTCTAACTTCTGCCTTGAAGTTCTCGTCAAAGAACGTTGTATAGATCACATCGCGGACCTTGTATGGGAGCAGGTCATCGGATATCTGATCGATCAGTTCGTCTTCTGTTAGTTCCATTTGTTCCGCAATCACGACCAAATCGTCACGCTTCAAAATGAATCCCATCTCATCGCTCTTGCCTTCAGGCAATGTATCGTGAAACGAACCCATGTTGAAACTCACAGGAATGACCGGCTCGAACAAAAACAGCTTCAAGCTATCGAAGTCATTGCAAAATGTGCCATACACTTTTTGATACGCTTCTTGCGCGTCACGGATGTCCTTCAATGACTGGATGGTTTGTGCATCCACCCGTGTTTTCAACTCGCGAAACTCAATTTCTTCGTCTACACTGTAGAACACTTCGTAGGCCAACCACAGCGAGGCGACCGTTCCTAGCCCCATTAAAATTCGATAATGCTTCCGGGTCATTTTCTCTAATACCCACGGTGTCGCCAAGCCTGCAACCGCAATCAAAGCCAATGAAGCAATCAACATCGCTCCGGGTTGACTTTCTAATTTGTCGCCACTCAAGTATTTAATTAAAAAACCCATACCTGCGAAAAACAGGAATATGGAGATCACATACTTATTGATTTCACTGAAGAATTTTTCCATTGGAACCGATTGGATATTCGAATTGCATGAATTACCGCCTGCGAATCTACGACACGAATTCAGGACGTCAAACGCATCTGGCCATCGAAGAACATCCCGTCTGGTCACAAACTCCACTTCGACATCCACGATGTACCTTCGTCATGAGCTCAAAAACATGCCCCAAAACCCCGACTCTTCTTCCGCTATTGAACAATTCGAAGACCGATTGGCTGGGCATTTTCCGCATGAACCCACGTCTGGCCAAGGCCGGTTGATTCATGCTTTTTCGAGGTTCTTATTTAGTCCTCAACCACGCTGTACATTGATTGTTCGCGGATACGCCGGAACTGGAAAAACAACGAGTATCGGCGCATTTGTTCGTGCTTTGAGTGAATTGGGCGCGCCGACCGAATTACTGGCTCCAACAGGACGCGCGGCCAAGGTCATGCAAACGTATGCTGGCAGATCCGCCTCCACCATTCATCGAGAAATCTACCGCAGTGTTCGGAGCAAAGATGGCTCCACGGCTTATGGCCTCGCCCCCAACCTAAAAGAGCGTGCCATCTTCATCGTTGACGAAGCCTCAATGATTGGAGAATCAGGAGGCGCGTCCGACAAAGGGAACTTCCAATACCGCAGCTTGTTGGATGATCTGATGGAGTATGTCTTCAATGGGGAAGATTGCCGCTTGGTATTGGTTGGAGACGATGCTCAACTGCCTCCAGTCGGCCATGCAGAAAGCCCTGCATTGAATGAGGATCGTTTGCGCCGCGATTTTAACTTGACCGTAGCAACGATTCGTTTGACCGATGTCGTTCGCCAAGAATTGGACAGTGGCATCCTATTCAATGCCCATGAATTGAGGCTTCAAATTGATGCCAAAACAGAAGGATTTCCTCAAATGAGCTTGGGTTCGTTTAGTGATATTCAACGATTGGAGGGACTCGAATTGCAAGAGAAAATTGAAGACTTACACGGCCAATACGGTGAAGACCAAGTGGTCATCATTACCCGGTCGAATAAACGTGCCAATCAATTCAACCAGCAAATTAGAAGCCGCATCCTTTGGCGAGAGGACTCTCTGGAAGCCGGCGACCGCTTGATGGTTGTCAGGAACAACTACTATTGGCTCGCTTCGCAAGAAGGCCATCACACCACGCTCATCGCAAACGGTGACACCCTGATTGTTCAGAAGGTTCTAAAACGATTTGAGCGGTATGGAGCTCCGTTTGCAGAGGCCGAAGTCCGTCTCATTGACTCTCCCGACTTGCCTGCCTTTGAAGTCTGTCTTCATCTCAGTGCTTTGCACACGGATAGCCCTTCCATTCCTCCAGCAGAGATGGAGGCCCTCTATGAAGCCGTTGCCCAAGATTACATCCATTTGGGATCCAAACCGGCGATCCACAAGGCCATCACCAGAGACCCTTGTTACCAAGCACTTCAAGTTAAATTTGCTTGGGCCCTCACCTGCCACAAAGCTCAAGGGGGGCAATGGCCTGCCGTGATCGTGGATCAAGGATACTTGAAAGACGACATGATTCAAGTTGAGTTACTGCGTTGGTTCTATACCGCCTTTACGCGATCTCAAGAAAAACTGTACCTGCTGAACTTTTCGGATTCCTTCTTTCCTGACATCACGGAATAATGGACAAAGAAAAAACCGCTCCCAACGGAAACGGTTTTTTTATTCACTCTCAAGAAAGGGAGAATCAGGCCAATTCGCGTTGGCTGAAATAAAAACTTCCTTCCATGGCGGCATTGTCGTCGCTGTCCGAACCGTGAACAGCATTGGCAGCAATGCTCTCCGCAAAGTCAGCACGGATGGTTCCTGGTTTAGCTTCAGCCGGATTGGTTGCTCCAATCAATTCGCGGAAGTCTGCGACCGCATTGTCTTTTTCCAAAATAGCCGCCACGATCGGGCCGCTCGACATGTATTCAGTCAACTCACCATAAAAAGGACGTTCTGAATGCACGGCATAAAATGCTTGAGCATCAGCAAGAGACAGCTGAGTCCACTTCATCGCTTTGATGGTGAAACCGTTCGAAATGACTCGATCGATGATTTTTCCGGTGTGACCTGCGCCAGTTGCGTCTGGCTTGATCATGGTAAATGTGCGGTTGGTCGCCATGGTGTTGGGGTTCAAATTGGGCGCAAAAGTAGTCACCAAATCTTTATTTTCATTGCCTGCGTTGCTTCGATCACAGGCCATTTTCAAGGAATTGATCTGTGGAACGCAGAGACTCGGCCGTTTCCCTGTGTCGACAAGGATCCTGAGTGATTCATTTACCGTAGGGCACCGTCCTTATCTTTGCGGCATGGAAATTAAAAACCCGCAGACCTCACAAGAGGCTATGACCTTAGAAAATGTGCATGGTGCGCACAACTACCATCCCTTGCCTGTCGTTTTGGACCGAGGTGAAGGGGTTTACGTTTGGGACATTGAGGGCAAGCAGTATTTTGATTTTCTCAGTGCTTATTCAGCTGTCAACCAAGGCCATTGCCATCCGCGCATTGTCAACGCCATGACAGAACAAGCTCAAAAACTAACCTTGACATCACGAGCATTTTTTAATAGCAATCTTGGTAAGTACGAACAGTTCGTTACTTCATTTTTCGGCTATGACAAAGTGCTTCCAATGAACACAGGAGCTGAAGCGGTAGAGACTGCGATCAAAATTGCCCGTAAATGGGCTTATGATATCAAAGGAGTTCCGGCAAACCAAGCAAAGATCATTACATGCAGCGAAAACTTTCATGGCCGCACTACCACGATTGTTAGCTTCAGCACGGATGGAGTCGCCACAGGAGGATTTGGACCTTACACCCCGGGATTTGAAGTCATTCCTTACAACGATTTAACGGCGTTGAAAGCAGCTTTGGAAGATCCCAATGTAGCGGGATTTTTGGTTGAGCCTATCCAGGGTGAAGCAGGAGTGAATACACCTGATGACGATTACATCGTTCAAGCCCACGCGCTTTGTAAAGCAGCCAATGTCTTGTTTATCGCCGACGAAGTCCAAACTGGCATCGCGCGAACAGGTGCGTTGTTGGCAACCTGTGGAAAATGCACGTGCGCTGGAGCTTGCGAACGCCAGCCCACCTTTGCCAAAGCCGATGTTTTGATCCTCGGTAAAGCCCTATCCGGTGGAGCATATCCCGTATCCGCTGTTTTAGCGGACAATGAAATCATGGGGGTCATTCATCCGGGACAACACGGATCTACTTTCGGAGGGAATCCCGTGGCTGCAGAAGTCGGGATTGCGGCATTGCTCGTGATAGACGAAGAGCATTTGGCTCAGAATGCACGGACAATGGGAGAGCGATTCCGTGAAGCGATGGAACAGCTGGCTTCAGAGTCCGATTTGATTGTCAAAGCACGTGGACGAGGATTGCTCAATGCCATCATTATCAATGATTCGCCTGAAAGTTCGACTGCTTGGGATTTGTGTGTCGCCATGAAAGACAATGGTCTATTGGCCAAGCCAACCCATGGAAACATCATCCGTTTTGCTCCTCCTCTTGTCATTACGGAAGATCAAATGGAAGCTTGTATCTCCATAATCCGCGATACCGTTTTGGGATTCAAGCGGGCATAAACTCGCTGTTTTTCAGGAGATCAACAACAGGACTTGGGTTCACAAAAACCCTTGCTCCTTCATCCAGGTGTCATTGTAAACTTTTCCGACATACCGGGATCCATGGTCGTGAAATAGACACACCACCACATCAGTCGGCTTCAAGCGGTCTTTCAATTGACGCAGGCCTTGAAATGTACTTCCGCAGCTATAGCCAATGAAAAGACCTTCTTTACGGGCCAACTCACGGGCAGCCAACGCGCCGTCCTTATCCGTGACTTTCTCAAAGTGATCGATGGTGTCGAAATTCACATTCTCCGGCAAGATGTCTTCCCCAACACCCTCCGTGATGTATGGGTAAATTTCCTTCTCATCAAACTCGCCTGTCTCGTGGTATTTCTTGAGGACACTCCCGTACGAGTCGATGCCCCAAACTTGAACATCGGGATTCATCTCTTTCAAATACTTCCCGGTACCACTAATGGTTCCTCCTGTTCCCACGCCAACAACAAAATGGGTAATGCGCCCTTCTGTTTGTTCCCAGATCTCTGGTCCCGTTGACGCATAATGTGCTTGCTGGTTCGAGAGGTTATCGTATTGATTGCACCAAAAGCTATTTTCAATTTCTTCGGAACATCGCTTTGCAATGCTGTAATAGCTATCGGGATGATCCGCTGCCACATCCGTGGGACACACGTGAACCTCTGCTCCCATTGCCCTCAGGATATCGACCTTTTCTTTGGACTGCTTGTCACTCATCGTGCAAATCAAGCCATACCCCTTCACAGCACAAGCCAATGCGAGCCCCATGCCGGTATTGCCACTGGTGCATTCAATGATCGTGCCTCCTGGCAACAACAGACCCTGCTTTTCGGCATCTTCAACCATGCGCAACGCCATCCGATCTTTAATGCTGTGACCCGGGTTGAAATATTCAACTTTGGCCAACACCTCACATGGAAATTCCGAAGCGACGCGATTCAATCGGATCATCGGCGTATTGCCAATGGTCGATAAAATGTTTGAGTGAATTTTTGAGTTACTCATCATAGGGGCCAAAGGTAGCATTCAGAAGGCATCTTGAAGAAGCCGAAAATGAAAAGCATGCCAACAGATTCGAATTTTAGCAAATCGCTCGCTAAAGGCCTCAATTCTTCAGCTTCAAGGCTGCAGCTGGCAAAATCCTCATGGAAGCCCAAGCCGGCAAGAACATCGACGCCGCACAGATTATAAACGCAAGCAATTCAATCCCAAAAATGTAGGCGAGATCAATGCGAATAGGCACTACATCAACGTAATACGCTTTGGGATCCAATTGAATCAAGCCCGTTTCCTGCTGAAGAACGACGAGCGCAAAGCCAATTAGGTTTCCGATGAGGAAGCCCCTTCCAATGATCCGAACGGCCTGCCAAAAGAACATGCGTAGAACCTGACCATCGGTCATTCCAAGTGCCTTCAACATGCCCACCATGGAGCGTCTTTCCAAAATAATAATCAGCAACGCCGAAGTCATGTTGATGACAGAAATCAGCACCATCAACCCGATAATAATTTCAACATTCAAGTCCAACATGCCCAACCAAGTGAACATCTCAGGCGCCTGCTCTAATACCGTTTCTGTCCCCCACCCCAGAGGGAGTGCAGCATAGATTGCCTCATCAGACACACCCAAATTGGAATGGTCATTCAGAAAAACTTCATATCCGCTGGCACGATAGCGCCAAGCGCCACCAGCGGGAAACGCTTCCCATCCAGCATCACTCGGACGCAACCAAACCGTATCCGCGGCGAGTGCCTGGCCTACTGACCGAGGAGCCACAACCAACTCTACCGACTGAAAGCCCATAACTTCCTTTAAATCATGCGGACCTGACCCGTGCCATGACAACGGCACACGCTCGGCGACGGCGTTGACACCTGTCCACTCAAAACGAACCGGATTGGATGCACCAAAAACCAGGGCTTCCGCTTCTGAATTGGGCGTTATTCTCACTTGAGCCTCCAACCCCCAACCCGCCATTTGTTGAATAATTCCCTGTGGGATAAAAACAAATGACGCATCGTATTCGAGCAAGCCTGTCTCATAAACTCCTCCTACCGTAAGTGTCTTCGGCCGCATTCCTGTTGGCCCTCCAATTAAATACACGGTCACCCGGTTTCCCAGTTCCAAATCCAATTGACTCAACAACTCCTGCGAGAGCACCAACGAGTCACTTGACGTCAATGTGGGGACTCGACCAAATTTCATGGATTGCTCCAGCATGTCCTGGTAGGTGTCTGGACCGATGCCTTTGACCACGACTCCTTCCAAGGTCTCTGCAGACTGCACCAATCCCGGCATCGTAAAAAATGGATGGATGGATTTGACCTCATCCATTGAAACCACACGTTGCTCAACCTCACGGTTGAGGATGACATGCTGGTGTTGCAGGTCCCGGGATAAAATTTGAATGTCAGATCCAAAACCAACCACCAAATCACGTACTTCTGATTGGAATCCATGCACGATAGCGGACGCTGCTATAATGAGCGCTATGCCCAAAGCCACACCAGCTGTTGCAATTTGCACCACGGGGCGAGACCATGAGGCCGCCGCCTGCGACCCGGAAAGCCTCGCTGCCAATCGCCGCGGCAAGAAAGAAGTTCTTCCTGTGGTGTTCATCTTCATCTAAGCATACAATTCTCTAGTCGCAAATTACGTTGCTACCTTCGTCAGATGATTCGTTTCCTTGGAATTTCCTTCTGTATCCTCGCATTCAGTCAAGTTGGCTTAACGCAAAGGGAATGGAATAACCCGAACGCCGCTGCATGGAAAGTGGATTCGCTCCACGGCGTCATGCATGCAGAAACGCGCACCGATCCGCCACATCCGATCCGTCTTGGAAATGAGAACATTCAGGCCATCTACGAAGCGTGCGGCAGAGCTTCGCTGGCTGTAATCGCAAATCACACTTCTCGGATACCTGAGCACCAAGGCCGAAATGCCCCGCATCTCGTGGACACATTGCTTTCATTGGGCATGGACATTCGAAAGGTCTTTGCCCCGGAACATGGTTTTCGTGGAGACGCACACAACGGCGCGCACATCGATGACGAACACGACGCCGAAACAGGGTTGGCCTTGATTAGTCTACACGGAAAACTTCGAAAACCCACTCCGGAAATGCTCGCTGATGTCCGGATGTTGCTATTCGACATCCAAGATGTAGGCGCGCGGTTTTACACCTATTTGAGCACCCTGTTTTTGGCCATGGAAGCGGCGGCAGAAACAGGGACTGTCCTGGTCGTTCTGGACCGACCCAACCCCCATGGACATCAACTGGCAGGTCCTGTATTGGAAACGCATTGGACTTCATTTGTCGGCCAAATACCCGTCCCCATATTGCACGGCATGACCTTGGGTGAAATGGCTCAAATGATCAATGGAGAAGGCTGGCTCGCCAACGGAGTCGTGTGTGACTTAATCGTCATTCCCTGTGAAGGCTATGCGCACAGCGACCGCTGGTTCCCTAGCATCGCCCCCAGTCCCAATTTACCCTCAGATGAGTCCATCGCGCTCTACCCTTCCTTGTGCTTGTTCGAAGCCACCGAAGCGAGCATTGGAAGAGGAACGGCACATCCCTTTGAATGCGCAGGATTCCCAGGCAAGTTATCTGGAGACTTCTCGTTTACACCTCACTCCATCCCTGAGGCCGCACCCTATCCAAAACACGAAGGTTCGATTTGCTCGGGTGAAAACTTCAACGTCTTGGGAAAACAATGGATCGAGGCTTCGCATGGGTTTGACTTGAGCATGGTCGCGAACTATGCCGCTTCTTGGCATGCCTCCCATCCCGAACAACCGTTTGTTCGGACCCCCTCTTCCTTTGGACGCTTATCCGGATCGGATGCCATAGTCGACGCGTTCAATGGCAACGACAAAACGGCCATCGCTCTTCCCGATTGGACTTCAGATCTATTGGAATTTCACACGAAACAAACGCCTTACTGGATCTATCCGTTGCAACGATAAGAAGCGCATTCGTATCCTTGCCCGTATCTTGCACCCTCACCATTGAAAAATGTACCTCATGAATCGATTCAACTCATCTGCTTTAGCACTATTCGCTTTGATATTGTTGACGTGTACAACAGGGTGTTACGACGCCCCAGAGTTTGCTAATCCGACATACGACTGTGCATGCGGTACCGTCGAATTCAACGGTGGTGCATATCCCCTTAAAATGGCTGAGGCAATCATTCCCGATACCACGGATCAGTTGTCGCGGACGTACCATATCATAGCTGATTTGCGGACTCCCGATGAAGTTGATGCACATGCTGAAGCCCACGACCTCACCTTTTACATGGCATTCGAGTCTTTGGATGATGTGGTGTACTATATCCAACAGGATTCCGTCACCCACTTAGTCCAAGAAATCAACCACGGTGACGATCAGTTTCCTGTGAGGGACTACATCTGCACAGAAGGTTCGATCATCATCGACCCAGCCTATGCAGGAGGAACCGAGACGGTCTCCTTTGACGTAGCCGTTCGCGAGCAAGTCAATGGTGGCTTGGTTGGTTTTCCGACTTCATTTTCGGGAAGCTTTACCGCCATCATTGAATAACAATCCGGCAACGAGAAGTTGCACTGGATGGTGCTTGACTGCCGTTGTGAAAACTTCTTGAAACGAAAAAGCGGCCCCTAGAGGCCGCTTTTTAGTGATCAAAGAACAAAGAACATTAAGCCTGTTCTTGTTTGATCAAATTCAACGCGGAACCCGCGCGGAACCAATCAATTTGTTGAGCGTTGTATGTGTGCTTCGTTGAGATGGTATCCGATGTTCCATCGGCATGATCCAATCGAATGGTCAAAGGCTTGCCCGGTGCAAATCCAGCTAAATCCACAAAGTGAAAATGATCGTCCTCTTGGATTAAATCATAATCCGATTCATTGACAAAGGTGATTCCCAGCATTCCCTGTTTCTTCAGGTTGGTCTCGTGAATACGCGCAAAAGACTTCACCAATACAGCGGTCACCCCCAAGAATCGAGGTTGCATCGCCGCATGTTCGCGAGAACTTCCTTCTCCATAATTCGAGTCCCCTACCACTACAGTTGGAATGCCTGCTGCTTTGTATGCTCGTTGAACGGCAGGAACTTCACCATAAGCACCCGTCAACTGATTCTTTACCGAGTTGGTTTCACCGTTGAATGCATTGATTGCTCCCGTCAACGTATTGTTTGAAATGTTATCGAGGTGCCCACGGTACCGCAACCAAGGACCTGCCATGGAAATGTGATCCGTAGTACATTTTCCGTCTGCCTTGATCAACAGCCGTGCACCTTCAATATTTTCACCACTCCATGGAGAAAAAGGAGTCAACAATTGAAGACGTTCAGAAGTTGGATTCACCACAACGTCAATTCCACTGCCATCTTCTGCTGGTGCGAGATAGCCCGCATCCTCAACGGCAAAACCCTTTGACGGAAGTTCGTCTCCTTTTGGCTCCTCCAGCAACACCTCAGTTCCATCAGGAAGTTTCAGGGTATCCTTCAGTGGATTGAATGTCAAATCGCCCGCAATGGCCATCGCAGTGACCAATTCAGGGGAACCTACAAACGCATGTGTGTTGGGATTCCCATCCGCTCGTTTGGAAAAGTTCCGATTGAACGAGTGTACAATGGAGTTTTTCTCTTTTTTCTCTGCGCCTTCTCGAGCCCATTGGCCAATGCAAGGTCCACAGGCATTGGCAAAAACACTTCCGCCCATCGCCTCAAATGTTGAAATAAAGCCATCGCGTTCAATCGTATAACGCACCTGCTCCGAACCCGGAGTGATCGTCAATGTTGCTTTTGCTTCAATCCCTTTTTCTACAGCCTGTCGCGCAATGCTCGCTGAACGACTGATGTCTTCGTAGCTCGAATTGGTACACGAACCGATGAGCCCATATTCAATTTTTGTGGGCCATCCATTGGCCGCCGCAGCTTCCTTCATTTGACTGATCGGAGTTGCCAAATCGGGTGTGAATGGTCCGTTGATGTGCGGTTCCAGTTCATCCAGATTGATTTCGATGACCTGATCAAAATACGCCTCAGGATTGGCATACACTTCAGGATCTCCGGTCAGGTGCTCCTGAATACCATTGGCCAAATCCGCAACATCTGCGCGTCCTGTTGAACGCAAGTAACGCTCCATGCTCTCGTCGTACCCGAAAGTTGATGTCGTCGCCCCAATTTCAGCCCCCATGTTGCTGATCGTGCCTTTTCCGGTACAACTCAATGACTTCGCTCCATCGCCAAAATATTCCACGATGCATCCGGTTCCTCCTTTTACAGTCAGAATTCCAGCCACCTTTAAGATGACATCTTTTGCGGATGCCCATCCACTCAATGTACCCGTCAACTTGATTCCGATCAGCTTCGGGAACTTCAATTCCCAAGCCATTCCAGCCATGACATCTACGGCATCCGCGCCTCCAACACCCACAGCAACCATGCCCAGTCCTCCGGCATTGACCGTGTGGGAATCAGTCCCAATCATCATCCCTCCCGGGAAAGCGTAATTCTCAAGAACAACCTGGTGAATGATTCCGGCCCCTGGCTTCCAAAAACCGATGCCGAATTTATCAGACACAGATTCCAGGAAATTGTAGACCTCATTGTTTTTATTGATGGCCTCTTGCAAATCGGCGCCCGCTTCTGCCTTTGCCTGGATCAAATGATCACAATGTACCGTCGATGGAACGGCGGCTTGTGGCTTTCCTGCTTGCATGAACTGAAGCAATGCCATTTGCGCCGTGGCATCTTGCATTGCGACCCGATCGGGAGCAAAGTCCACGTAATCAACCCCTCGCGCGAGCTTTCCCGTAGGAGTGCCCTGCCACAAGTGGGTGTACAATATTTTCTCTGCCAACGTGAGTGGCTTACCTGTTGCGTTGCGGGCTGCTTCTACACGTTCAGGAAAACGTGCATACACCGAACGGATCATCTCCAAATCAAAAGTCATTGTCTCAAGGATTCACAATTGTCTGCAAATGTAAGCAGTACCTTCGCACCGACATGAAGAACACACTCCTTCGTGAAATGATATTCATTGCATTGCGGTCAATCCGCAGCAACTTGTTGCGCACAGCACTTACCATTGCTGTGATTGGACTGGGAATCACAGCACTTATTAGCATGACGACAGCCACGTCGTCATTGGAGGCCAACGTGGAAAAGCAATTTTCCTCATTGGGTACCAATGTTTTCAGTATCAGCCGCAAGTCTGAGGGAGGACTCAGCCGGGGACGGCGCATTGAGTTAGGCGCTCCCATCTCGTATCGAGAAGCGCGAAAATTCGCCGAACTCGCTCCGAACGGAGTGCAGGTTTCGTATTCAGTTTTCGGCTCGCGACAGGCTACAGTAGGCAGAGGCAGTGAACAAACAAATCCAAATATTGCCATCCTGGGCATTGACGCCAACTACTTGAGCGTAAGTGGATATGAAATTGACAAAGGCCGGAACTTCAATGCCATCGATGCCAATTCAGCGCACCATTTGGCACTCATCGGCGCAGACATTGCTGACGACCTTTTTGAATCCTGGGAAGACCCTATAGGCGAAGAAATCACCATCGGATCTCAGCCTTACTCCATCGCTGGAGTGCTGGCGGCAAAGGGGCTTGCTTTTGGCATGTCTCAGGACAACCAATGCTACATTCCAATCCCTTGCTTGCGCCAGCAATTTTCAGATGAAGGGCGCAGCTATGCGCTGTCGTGTCAAGTGGAAAAAGCCGAAGATTTAATTCCGCTTGCAGAAACCTCTACTGGAATATTGAGGGTGATTCGTGGAGACCGTCCAGGCGATGATTCTTCCTTCCGCATTGCGATGAGCAGCGGTTTGGTCTCCACGTTAAAGGAGGCTACCCAAGGTATTACGCTTGCCGCCTCATTCATCGGGATCATCACCTTGTTCGGTGCTGGCATCGGACTGATGAACATCATGTTGGTCAGTGTCTCTGAAAGAACGCGTGAAATTGGCACACGGAAGGCATTGGGGGCCTCTCCAAAAGCCATTCGCACCCAATTCTTAGTCGAGGTCATCATTATCGGGCAGATGGGAGGATTCACCGGTATATTCCTAGGCGTGCTTGTTGGAAACCTCATCGCATCCTTCATGGAAACACCATTCGTCATCCCTTGGGGATGGATGGGGCTCGGCATTCTCCTGAGTTTTCTTACAAGCTTAGCGAGTGGATACTATCCTGCACGAAAAGCCGCTCTATTGGACCCCATCGTCGCTCTTGGAAGGGAGTGATTTCGGCCGAATTAAGACAACTCTCGGGACACCATTCGTTCAATACGACATCGCTCGTATGCGATTGCATCCCCTGTATTTGGGCCGTCATTGATGGCTTTCAATACCTTCTGCCAGTCGGATTCTTCTCTCGCAGGAATTCCATCAGGCCACGAATCATCCTCATTCCAATCCGCTGTTTCCGAAAGGAATCCTTCCATGTATCGCAATTGCAGATTCGTCATCGCATTGCCAAAATGAGCGAGCACATCAGGGTCCAGTGTAGCGGCCATTTCTGTCCGCAATCGACGAATATTTTCAATGTGATTCCGCACCAACAACAGCAGGTTGCCTCCGGTGGGTAGCAGGTCTGGAAGGTCAACCGGAGCGCCAAGCGGGGCAATCACCAACGACTGTGCGACATCGCTTAATTGAACCAATCGATTGACACGCGAACGGAACAGGGACGGCACAATGGGTTGGCGCATGAAGTGATCGCGGACAGCAAATGTTTCCGCATCCAATCGCTCCATCACATCTTCTTGTGAGGCATCTCCGTCCAATCCGAGCAGTGTCAAAGCCGTTCCTTTGTCCATGGTATTCTACGTTCTAAAAAGTGAAGATAAGCCAACAGACTGATTGGTCTTCGTTCAATGGACTTTCATTGTTAAATTTGAGGCTAAATAGAACTCGATGAAAATGATGACGCTCGTCTCTTTTTGGATGTGTCTTTTAATGACTGCTTGCAACAGCGGAGAGGCTCCATCTACAAAACCATCTGCCACCAACTCCAAGGAACAGGCTCCGGCTGCTTCCACCCAAGGAGAGCCAAAAGCTTCTGCGTCTTACATGAATGGCACAAACGATCAAAACAAAGGGGACAAGACGGGAACCGTGCACTTGCATGGAACCATCAACTTCCCTGGAGGAGGCGACGTCACCTTGTATGAAACTGAGGGCAAAAACACGTTCGAAATCGCAACCACACGTTTGGACAACCAAGCATTTGATTTTGGAAATCTCGAAGTGAGCCGAGGGTTTTATCAATTGAGTTTGAACGGCGAGACAAACGTCACGAACATCATCTTGAATCCAGACGAACCCGATTTGTTTATCAAATTCAACGCCAATCGATTGAGCGCCAATCGAACAGCAAATGACTCCCCCGAAAACACGGGATGGTTTGCATACAGCAGCGAGGAATTCAACAGCAACCGAGCCATTCAAAACTTGCGCAAATCCATTAAGGATGCCGGCGCATTCCGCTCCCGGATAGAAGCACAAATTAAAGAAAAGGAGCAGGAGCTCATCACCCGCCAGCATGAATTGATTGCTGAAAACCCGGGGACATATCTAGCCAAATGGTTGTCGTGGAAAAACCCACAATACCCTGGGTCGAAAGGGCAGTATTTCTCTGACATTGACCCACTAGACAACAGTGCCATACGTTCAATGGCATTGAGTGATCGCATTCAAACCATGATGCGCTCCCATAGCGGGGGGTCAGACAGCGGTTTCCTTGCGTGCATTGACCTGGTGAAAGCCCATTTCGAGCCGAATCCGAAAGCTCTTGAAAGCGTTTTATATACCATGCTCGATGGTTTTTACAACACCGGCAAAGAGACCATTTGTCAATACATCCTTGACAACTACATCTTTGATGAAGATTGCGGCGCTGATTTAAGTGATGCCATTCGCATTAGAGCACAAGGCATCATCAACTTACAAGTCGGAAAAACCCCTCCCAACTTCGTCATTCCAAAATTCGACGGAGGAACGTTGGACTTGATGGCCACCTGCAAGCAAAACGAGTACACTCTCGTCATGTTTTGGGCCTCTTGGTGCCACAAATGCGAACAAGAAATCCCTCACATTGGACCCTTGTATGCTACCTACAATTTCAAAGGATTCGAAGTGGTTGGTGTAAGCTTGGACCAGCAGCGTTCAACCTGGGGAAAGGCCATTGACACAAATGGCATGACATGGCCCAATGTGAGCCAACTGAAAGCGTGGGACAGTCCGGTTGTTGCTGACTACAAAGTCACCGCAACTCCGACCTATTTCTTACTTGATAAGGAAGGGACCATTGTGTTGAAACCGAAGCGGCATTTTGAGGTGGAGAAATTCCTCAGCGCGAATCTCTAACGACCGCTGTTTACTCAGCTACGCTGACTTTCCTCGCTTCCTTGTCTGCGAGATACGCTTCCCAGAGCCCAAGGATCATTCCGTCTGACAACCCCACTTTGGGGACCATCATTTCGGCGCAGCCCGTCATTTCCATGACGCGGATGTAGATTTCTCCTGCTGGCACAATGACGTCGGCGCGGTCTGGCTTCAGGCCAAACGTGCGCATGCGACTGGGCAATGGACATGCTTCAATCAACTGATGCCAGTCGCGCAGCGCATCAAGCGATATAGGATCATTGCGATCTAAACGACTCAAACGATGATACCGGTTGATATTTCCCCCTGTTCCCACTGCAATCGTCGGAGACTTGGGGGTTCGAATATGTTCCACAAAAGATTGGACCGCATCCCATTCGCCATCGGGTATACCGCCTTTCATCGCCCGAACCGTTCCGATTTGAAAACTCTTTGAACGGACTTTCTTGCCCTCGCGAATTAAAGTCAGCTCGGTACTTCCTCCCCCCACATCGATGTAAAGGGCATCTTCCATTTTCTTGAAGAGGGAACCCCTAAAATTTTGAAAGATGATATCGGCTTCTTCTTGACCGGAGATGCATTCTAATCGGATGCCCGCATTCTGCTCAATCCGCTGAACGATCGACTTCCCATTTTCTGCCTCTCGAATGGAACTGGTTGCACACGCTCGAAACCACTCGATGCCTTGCGCTTCCAAGAGGTAACGAAACCCTTTGAGGGTCTTGAGTAAACTCTCTTCTTTGGCTTCCGAAATGATCCCCGTTTCGAAGACATCTTCTCCCAAACGAATAGGCACCCGAATGAACGAAATCTTCTGTTCAATGATTGCACCGTCTTTTTGACGGATATCCTTAACGAGCAGCCTGGCTGCATTGGATCCGATATCAATAGCTCCAAAACGCATGAACCAATTTATGACACAAAACGATGATTACACCGAATCTGCAGAAGAATCATTGATCAAAATTGCAATCACGTCAACAACCGAGCAGCATGGAATGCGTGCATGGCTTCTTGCGAGTTTAACGGCTCCTTCCCCCCCTTACTTGGAATGAATGCATTGGTCATGCGCTTGTCCACGCGACGGGCTTTCACGGTATCCTGCAACTGCATATCCAAGTAAGTCGCTATGTCACTTTGCAACAGCGGGTCCCATATTGGAACGCTTACCTCAACCCGGCGATCCAAATTCCGAGTCATCCAGTCTGCCGAACTTAAATAGTAATCTGGATTTCCATCATTGGCGAAAACCAGAATCCGTGCATGGTCCAAGTAGCGTCCAATCACACTGCGCACTTGAATGTTCTCACTCATGCCCTTGACACCCGGCACCAACGAACATATTCCGCGAATAATCAGGTTGATACGAACGCCCGCATTGCTGGCTGCATACAACTTTCGAATCATGTCCGCATCGACCAAGTTGTTCAACTTTAAAATGATGCGCGCCGGACGTCCCGCTTTGGCATGATCCATTTCACGTTGAATCAACTGCGAGAATTTCCGTCTTGTACTGTATGGACTCACAATCAAATTGCGAAATACCGGACGCTCATAATTGTTGGAGAAAAAGTCAAACAACCGATCCACCTCTCCTGTGATCTGAGGGTCGGAGGTCAAGAAGGCAAAGTCACAAAAAACCCTTGCCTTTTCTTCATGAAAATTACCGGTGCCAATGTGAGCAATACGCTCAATCTTTCTGTCACGCTGCCGGGTGATCAGAAACAATTTCGAATGAACTTTCAAGCCACTCACTCCAAACTCAACCGTTGCACCTGCCTGCTGCAAATGATTGGACACCTCAATGTTGTGCTTTTCATCAAAACGCGCGGACAACTCAATGACCACTTGAACCGCTTTCCCATTGCGCGAAGCATTCATCAGAGCATTGATTACCTGTGAATTTCTCGCCAATCGGTACAGATTGATTTTGATGGATTGGACCGAAGGATCAATCGCTGCCTCACGCAAAATATCCACGACTTGCCCAAATTCATGGTACGGATAGTGCATCAAGATGTCGCGTTTACTGATTTGATCAAGCAAGCTGCTTTTTCGGACCAAATGTGGATGCCCCAACGTTTCCAACCGCTTGTACATCAAATCGACACGCCCCAAATTCGGGAAGTCCATCAAGTCCTTTTTGTTGTGGTAGCGGCTCCCTGGAATCACATTTTCAGATTCGGATAAACTCAAGTTATCGTGAAGCATTTGCAGCATGGCCGCGGGCATTTCTCGATCATACAAAAACCGCACAAAATCTCCCTGACGCCTCCGTGCCACGCCGCGTCTCATTTTATCCATCAAGGAACGAGACAAGTCATCGTCCATATCAATCTCCGCATCGCGAGTCACCTTGATGGCATGGGCTACGACCGCCTCAGGCTGGAATAATCCAAAGATTCTCGGCAATTCCAACCGAATAATGTCTTCTATAAATGCCACAATCTGCTCGGAGCCGTCTGATGGTAGAACCAAGAAACGCGGAACATGACGCGGCACTTCAATGATGGCGTACTGCATCTTGGAACCCTTCTTTTGACTCAATAACAGCCCAACCGACAAATACAACGAGCCATCCAATAAATCAGGAAAAGCAACATCCTTTCCAATCATAATCGGCACCAAGTGTGTCCGGATTTTTCTTCTAAAATAATTTCCAGCAAAGGCCTGCTGCTCTTCGTTCAATTCCGTTTCATTCACAAACCGAATGTTGTCCTTGGCCAAGTCTGAAACGGCGATTTCAAATGCGTGATTGTATTCCGTTTGCAACGCAATGACACGATCTGAAACCTTTGCAAGGGTCTCCTTCACATCAAACCCCAATGTGGTTGTCGCCTTGTTGCCGACCAAATCCACCCTTTGCAGGTTCGCCACACGGACCCGAAAAAACTCATCCAAATTGTTCGAGAAGATTCCCAAAAACCGAATTCTCTCAATTACGGGGTTCGAAGGATGCGAAGCCTCCTGCAGTACGCGGTGATTGAATGCCAACCAACTGAGTTCGCGATTGATAAACCAATCTGATCCGTTCCTTTTAATGCTCACGCGGTAAAGATATTGCCGCAAGGTCAATCCACGGGCCATGTCGAATTAACTTCGCAACGAGTTTCAAACCTAACAACACACAATCATGGCGCATTTGGTCGGAAGGAAAGCCCCGCATTTTTCAAGTTCAGCAATTGTCAATGGCTCCTTCACGAAAGACTTTTCATTGGATCAGTTTATCGGAAAAAGCAACGTACTGTTTTTCTTTTACCCGAAAAGCTTCACATCGCTGTGCCAATCAGAATTGCAGGCATTCGATGTCTGCATCGACGCCTTTAAAGCAGTGGACACGGTCGTGGTTGGTTGTTCCACAGACACATCTGACGTGCACAAGGCGTTTATGAATGTACCGCAGTCAGAAGGCGGCATCGCAGGCATTCAGTATCCGTTGGTTTCCGATGCGAATAAAACCATCTCCACGAACTACGACGTCCTCAGTGGTGATTATGACTACGGAGACGACGGACTGCTATCAGCCGATTCAGACATGGTCGCGTTGCGCGGCCTGTTTCTCATTGATAAGACAGGAATGGTACAGCATCAGCTCATCAACTTCTATGCCTTGGGACGGAGCGTTGATGAAGCTCTGCGCATGGCATCTGCTTTGCATCACCTACAAACACATGGGGAAGGCTGTCCAGCCAACTGGACTCCAGCAGGCTGATTGTTCTCAATCGGACTTACCCGTTTTGTAAAGCACGCAATTCGCTCCAACTCTTCGGAACCGGAGTCGCTTCTACCGAATGAGGCACATCTTGGTTGCTCAGAAATTTGATGACAAGATCATTGAAAATTTCTGGTGCCTCAATGCTGCAAACGTGACCGCAATTTTCGATGACTGTGAGCCTCATGTTTTTTTGAAGCGTGGCAAACCGCTGTGCCGCTTTGATGAAAATATGATCTTGGCTACCCATAACAACCAGCCCTTTCTTCTTTACGGGCCTGTTCAGGTATTCACTGACAAGCTTAAAAAATGGTTTGTACAACTCCAGCCATTTTAAATATTCTCCGGCTGTTAATCTCAAACTTTGACGTCTAAAAATATACCGACTCAACCGGTGATTTCGCCGCGGCAGAACAATGAAGCTAAACAGCCAATACATGGCTCGATAGGGCAAAACATATGCCAGCAGCTTCGCACTGTGCACAAACCAGTGCATCAAAGCACTCCCGTCAAAAATAGCACCGGCCATCACCATGCGATCAACCAGTTCGGGCCGTTCAATGTCGATTTTCTGCAAAATCACACTGCCAATACTCAAGGAAATAAAATGGGCTTTTTGAATGCCCAAGAAATCGATTACCGCCAGAATATCGGTGGCAACGATATCGAAATCATAGGCCGGAAACTCAGGCATGATGCCTTTGCTTTCTCCATGATCTCGCAAATCCACTAAAAGCAATCGGTAATGCGGAGCCAAAGCCTCGACCTGAAACTTCCACGTACTGATGCTTCCTCCCGCTCCATGAACAAAAACCAACCAAGGCGCATCTGGCTTTTGGTCGATGACCTCATAATGCAACAAAGTTTGCTCTGACTCTTTTGACGTTTGAGCTTTCATGGTGCAAATTTCGATGATTTAGATGGAATAGCCATGCGTATCAAGCAAACTGATCAATTCTTGCCCTGTTGAATGGATCCGCAACTCTTCGGTCACGACTGACCATCAAAAGACCATCAAATGTTCCTGTACGGAGCGTGTTTATTTTTAACTTCGCTGTGCTTTGAAAAAGCGCTCTCATTTACTGAAAGCGCCACAACGAAATCGCCTACGAACTCAATCAACCAATGGATCACTCAAACCATTCTCATGGAACCTCCAGTGACGGAGAGGCCAAATGCCCTTTTACGGGCCACTCCTCTGAACAAGGATCAAAAGGAGGCACACAAAACCAAGATTGGTGGCCTAACCTATTGAACTTAAACATTCTTCGACAACACGGAGTCGCGTCGAACCCAATGGGGTCAGATTTCAATTATGCCAAGGCGTTTGCCTCTCTGGATTTGGATGCCCTGAAAAAGGACCTCCACGCGGTCATGACCGATTCCAAGGAATGGTGGCCCGCAGACTATGGCCATTATGGCCCTTTCTTCATCCGGATGGCTTGGCACAGTGCCGGAACCTATCGCATTACCGACGGCCGCGGAGGCGGCGGCACAGGAACACAACGGTTTGCGCCGTTGAACAGCTGGCCAGACAACACGAATCTGGACAAGGCCCGCATGCTATTGTGGCCCATTAAGCAGAAGTACGGAAAGAAACTTTCTTGGGCTGATTTGATGATTCTCACAGGCAACTGCGCGCTAGAATCGATGGGATTCAAAACCTTTGGATTCGCAGGTGGACGTGAAGACGTTTGGCAGCCCGAAGAGGATATCTATTGGGGATCTGAAGGCGAATGGCTCGCTTCTAAGCGCTATTCGGGTGATCGCGAATTGGACAATCCTTTGGCTGCTGTTCAAATGGGATTGATTTATGTCAATCCACAAGGACCTGATGGCAATCCCGATCCTTTGGCTTCAGCACGTGACATTCGAGAGACTTTCGGGCGCATGGCCATGGACGATGAAGAAACGGTCGCACTGATTGCTGGTGGGCATACGTTTGGAAAAACCCACGGAGCCGCGGACGCAGACGAGCATGTTGGAACAGAGCCCGCAGGCGCGAGCATCGAACAACAAGGCATGGGATGGAACAACTCGTTTGGCACAGGACGTGGGGCACATGCCATCACAAGTGGTTTAGAAGGCGCTTGGACATCCACCCCTGTACAATGGAGCAACAGCTATTTCGACAACCTATTCAAGTTCGATTGGGAATTGACCAAGAGCCCTGCCGGCGCTTTTCAATGGAAGCCCAAGAATGGCGGTGGAGCTGGAACGGTTCCAGACGCACATGACCCATCCCTGAGTCACGCACCAACCATGCTGACCTCCGACCTTGCTTTGCGTGAAGATCCTGCATATGGGGCAATCTCAAAACGATTCTACGAGAATCCAGACCAGTTTAGTGACGCGTTTGCTCGTGCATGGTTCAAACTCACACACCGCGATATGGGGCCCGTCGCTTTGTATGTAGGCAAAGATGTCCCCTCAGAAATCATGATCTGGCAGGATCCCATTCCAGCCGCCACTGCGCCGATCGTCAACGCGACTCAAATCGCTGATTTGAAAGGGCGCATTGGAGCATCCGGCTTGTCCGTAGCACAACTCGTCAGAACGGCTTGGGCCTCCGCATCGACCTTCCGAGGATCTGACAAACGTGGAGGAGCCAATGGCGGTCGACTTCGTTTGGCCCCCCAAAAGTATTGGGCGGTAAACAATCCATCAGAGTTGGGCCATGTTTTGGGAGCTTATGAAAGCATTCAAACGGCATTCAACTCAGAGAACGCGCAAGGAGCTCAGGTTTCCATGGCTGACTTGATGGTTCTTGGCGGGTGCGTCGGTGTTGAGCAGGCTGCTCACAATGCCGGACATTCAATCTCCGTTCCCTTCACTCCAGGAAGGACAGATGCTACACAAGAGCAAACAGATGTTGCTTCCTTTGCTGTTCTCGAACCCTTCGCAGACGGCTTTAGAAACTATCTCCAAGGGGCTAGCTCCATTGCCGCAGAAGAATGGTTGATCGACAAAGCACAACTCATGACCCTCACCGCGCCGGAACTCACTGTTTTGGTTGGAGGAATGCGCAGTCTCAACGCCAATTTTGATGGTTCTGAAACGGGCATCCTAAGCCATCGTAAGGAAAGCTTAACGACAGACTTCTTCACCAACCTACTCGACTTCAGTACGGTTTGGAAGGCCCAACCAGGGTCAAACAACCTGTACAACGGAAGCGGCCGGACCTCAGGAGACGCGAAGTGGACTGCCTCTCGAGTCGACTTGGTCTTTGGATCGAATTCCGAATTGCGGGCGCTGGCAGAGGTGTATGCTTGCGGTGATTCCGAAGAGCAATTCATGCATGACTTCGTGGCTGCCTGGAACAAGGTTATGAATCTCGATCGATTCGACCTGAGAGCTTAATCCAAGATGGAGTGAACTTCACTCAAAAGAAAAGGCGGTCATTTTGAGACCGCCTTTTTTATGTCCAAGAATTGGGAGAGCCCGTTCAGATAGCCGGTGTATCGCCTCCTTTTACTGACGTCAAAGGCACACCTTTTTTCGCATAAGAAAGCCGATCCAACTGCTGGGTGCTGTGATATGCATCCAAAGAACTCATGGCCACACCATCAAGGTTTTCCAAGTCAAGGAAACCATCTTCCTCCCAGGCTTTCTCAGGAAATTCGACCCAGCGGATTTGACCTACAATGAAACGGCAATCATTTTGAGGGATCTTCCATTCATCGACACGTTCCAATCCAATGCGTACTTGGGACTCTTCAACAGCAGGCGCCTCAAAGCCACATCGAAACACAGGATGCAAGCCAACGACATCAAACTCGCTTTCTTCTGCGCCGTATCGTGCACTCGTTTGGTGCGCTTTTTCATACCACGAAGAGCCCACATGATTGATCGTGAAGACTCCCGTTTCTCGGATATTCCAATAGGTATGACTTCCCTGCTCGGGCTCAACAGGCGGCCTCAGCACAACGCCAAGAAGCGCTGGATCCGACCCCAAGTGCACTACAGAACTGAACATGGCCAAGTTGTGATGCCCCATACCATCCGTTGTTCCGATGACATTCGCGCTCTTAAATCCACTCAAACTGTTGATCAAACGACCGCGCTTCCTTTGAGGCAGCAGTTCAATATCCAAGTCATTCAATGTTTTCATCGATTAACGCGTTCTACTCATTCCCCCATCCATTTGAAGGACTTGACCTGTCATGTGTTGTGACTGCGTTCCCAATAACCAATGTGCCAACCCGGCGACTTCTGTTGCTGAGGCGATGCGTTTCATTGGGCTACGTTCCTCTGCAGCCGCACGCTTTGCCTCGTTTCCAAGCAAGCTTGAAGCGAGGGGAGTATCTGTCAACGAAGGAGCGATGGCATTGACACGAATCTTGGGCATCCACTCAGCGGCTAACGATCGTGTCAACCCTTCAACTGCTCCCTTGGCTCCAGCAATACTCGCATGAAACGGCATGCCCGTGCCCACGGCGACAGTACTGAACAACACCACAGATGCGTTTGGCGATTGAGCCAACAACTTGTGATTCGCTTGCAACGTTTGCACGGCGCCAAGAAAATTGACTTCCCAATCCTCCACGAGATGCTCACGCTTCAAACCGCGCAATGGTTTCAAGCGCAACGTTCCTGGACAGTATGCGAGACCTGCTAACTCCGTCGCAAACGAAGACAAGTCACAAGGGTGCTCCACCGCATCGAACACCAGGCTTTGATAGGCCTCGGAATGTTCGTCTGCAGGACGCTGCACGCCCGTTCTCGACACGCCAATAACACGGTGTCCCGATGCCAGCAATTGCTCACGCAAAGACGCTCCAATTCCTTTGGAATCTCCTACAATCGCATAGGTCAGTAATTGCTTCATGCCTTCTTCGATAACACCTTCATCAATTCCGTTTCAACATCTGCGGCCTGGGCCACCAATGCATCTGATTTTGATCGATCGATCGCACTCATACGATGCGCTTCAGCTAAAAGTGCGGCATGTTGCTTTTGCAACTTCTTGGCCGGATCTGTTTTGAATATTTCCCACATACATGAGGAACACCTCAGAATCTAAAGTGTTCGTTCGTTAGCCTAAATCATTCAATTTCGACGTCAACACCTCCAATTTAGACAACGCATCCGATTCCTTCTTCCGCTCCAACACCACCACAGCGTCAGGTGCATTGCTCACAAAGCGTTCATTGGAAAGCTTGCCCTGAACAGCCTTGAGAAAACCTGTAATGTGTTGGATTTCCTTCTGGATTTTTTCCTTTTCGGCATCCACATCAACGGCAGCGCCAAACGGAATGAAAAACGAAGAGCGTCCTACAAGAAATCCGAAGCTATTCGGGACCTTTTCCACGGTCTGCTCTATGGCCGACAGATTGCACAATTTAATCAACGCCGATTCCAACGATGCGGGGTAGCCCTCACCTGAGTCTACATGCAAGGACAATGCGTCCCGATGTGGAATTTGGTTTTGTTTCCGCACATTCCGCACTTCAGACACGATGTGTTTGAACGTTTCGAAATGCTCCAACAACGGCTGATCCATGGACCCTTCCGTTGGCCATGGGGCGATACACAGCGCCTCTTCAGGCGTATCTCGCTTCCCAATCCAATGCCAAATCTCTTCCGTCTGAAAAGGCATGAAAGGATGTAAAATCTTCAAAATGGATTCGAACAACTCCACCGTCGCATCGTATGTCTTACGGTCCAGAGGCTTTTCGTATGCTGGTTTCACAAGCTCCAGATACCAGCTGCAAAAATCATCCCAAACGAGTCGATATGTGCCCATTAAAGCTTCACTCAATCGGAATTCGGCGAATTGCGCATCGAGCTCTGTCAAGACTTCATTGACGCGACTCTGCATCCAGGCAATGGCCTGAGCCGACGACTCCCGTTGCTCGACTTGATCGTCCACTTCCCACCCTTGGGTCAAACGAAAGGCATTCCAAATCTTATTGGCGAAGTTTCGGCCTTGCTCACACAGCTTTTCATCAAACGGCAAGTCATTGCCCGCCGGTGATGTCAAAAGCATGCCCACACGAACGCCGTCCGCCCCGTATTGGTTCATCAATTCGATCGGATCTGGACTATTTCCCAAACTTTTGGACATCTTTCGTCCTTGCTGATCCCGAACGATTCCAGTGTAATAGACATTTTTAAAGGGCGCTTCACCGCGGTATTCATATCCAGCGATGATCATGCGCGCAACCCAGAAAAACATAATTTCAGGAGCCGTTACCAAATCTGCCGTCGGATAATAGTAGGATATCTCCTCCTCTGACTTCAAGCCATCGAATACCTGAATCGGCCAAAGCCAGCTGCTGAACCACGTATCCATAACATCCTCATCTTGACGAATGTCTTCCAATTGAAGGTCTGTTCTGCCCGATTTTATACGCGCAGCTTCTAGGGCCTCTGCCTCCGTTTTCGCAACAACGAAAGCGTCCTCTTCCTCTCCATAAAACCACGCCGGGATCCGATGTCCCCACCACAACTGTCGGCTCACACACCAATCCTTCACATTCTCCATCCAATGACGGTAGCTGTTCTTGAACTTCGGTGGGTGGAAGGCGATGGTCCCATCCATCACATGATCCAAGGCAGGCTTTGACAACTCTTCCATTGAGAGGAACCACTGCAACGACAAGCGCGGTTCAATGACAGCATCCGTGCGTTCAGAACGCCCCACTTTGTTCGTGTAGTCTTCTGTTTTTACCAAAAAACCTGCTGCATCCAAATCTTTCTGAATCGCCTTGCGAACGTCAAATCGATCCATCCCCTCATAGTTTCCACCATGGGAGTTCAACGTCCCGTTGGAATGAAAAATATCAATGGTTTCCAAACCGTGTTTCTCCCCTAGATCGTAATCGTTGACGTCGTGAGCGGGCGTAACCTTTAGGCAACCTGTTCCAAATTCACGGTCCACATAATCGTCCAAGATGATAGGGATGCGCCTTCCCGTCAACGGGACACATGCTTCCTTTCCATGCAAGTGAACGAATCGATCATCTTCCGGATGAATACAGATCGCTGAATCCCCCATAATGGTTTCGGGACGTGTCGTCGCGATGGTTAACCATTCATCATTTGAATCCGCAATGGCGTATCGCACATGATACAGCAAGCCATTCTCCTCCTTATGGATGACCTCCTCATCGCTCAAGGCCGTCTGCGCGATCGGATCCCAATTCACCATCCGCACGCCTCTGTAAATCAGTCCTTTGTTGAACAAATCGATGAACGTGTCGATGACCCCGTCATAATACGCCTCATCCATCGTAAAGCGAGTCCGATCCCAATCGCAACTCGCTCCCAACTTCTTCAGTTGCTCTAGAATAATCCCGCCGTGTTCATGGGTCCAATCCCAAGCATGCTCCAAAAAGGCATCTCGTGTCAAATCCGATTTTCGAATTCCTTTTTCGCGCAATCGGCGAACCACTTTTGCCTCCGTCGCTATGGATGCATGATCGGTTCCAGGAACCCAGCACGCATTCTTCCCCAACATGCGCGCTCTTCGCACCAACACATCTTGAATCGTATTGTTGAGCATATGCCCCATGTGCAAAACACCGGTCACATTGGGTGGTGGAATGACAACCGTATAGGATTCACGCTCATCAGGTGTGGACCTAAAGAATCCATGTTCTAACCAATAGGCGTACCACTTGTCTTCAATGGTATTCGGATCATAAATCGTTGGCAATTCCATGGGATACTGTCTCGTTTCTATTTCGCAAAAATCGGATAAAAAAGAAGCCGTTCCTCATCATGAGAAACGACTTCTAAATTTCATTGTGCATGCCTCAACATGCTCTGAACACATTTCACTCCTTGTTCACTGGCGCACCAGCAGAACTTGGCTTCAACGGCGCTCCTTCTGTGCTGTTCACATCAGATGCCTCAACCTTTCCTTTGATTCGAATGACCTTGGTAGGCTCATTGGTCGCATTGGAAGTAATGGTTACACTTTTGTTGATTGGGCCGATACGCTTGGTATCATACCGCACGCTGATGACTGAAGTCGCTCCAGGCATCACAGGATCTTTGTCACACTTTGGAACGGTACATCCACAAGAACCTTTGCAGCGGGAAATGATCAATGGATCTGTTCCAGCGTTGGTAACGGTGAATTCACATCCTCCATCCGCACCTTGAGAAATCGTTCCGTAATCATGAACGTCTTTATCAATGGAAATGGAAGGACCTGATGTGAGGTCTTGTGCTGAAGTCATGGCAATAAAGCCAAATACCATCATGCAAGCAGTCAAAAATTGTTTCATGGATTCTAAATCGTTTTGCGCTCATAAAGATAACAACAATTGCGCACTGAGCGAATGCACATCGTTTTTTTTTGGTTCAAGGTCCACACTTCATTCGAAGCGTGGAATCAAACAAGAGCATGAATTGTGCCAAAAAAAAGGGGAGCCAAGCTCCCCTTTTCTATCACACACATCGTGTTGATGTTCAATTATTCACATGAAGTTCCGAAGCTCGCCAAGAAAGCAAGTAAATCCGGAGTTCCAATTTGACCGTCATTGTTCAAATCACCAGGACAGTCTGAACCGGTATCGAAGACACATGAACCGTCATCCGTTGTTGCTGCAGCATCATAGTTCTCAGCTTGCTCGTAGATACAACCCCCTGAAATGGCGGTCATACAATAGCTATCATCTGAACCATTGAAAGGATTGTACTCAACATACATTGGATCTGCACAACCAGCACAAAGATCACAGCTATTGAAGCAAGCTCCTATTGTGCTCATGTTACCTGATACGTCAATGACACGGTTTCCACCGTTTCCACAATCACCGACACTTTCATCGGCACCCCACGCATTGCCGTTGATGAACTTGTACTCATACGATCCTTGTTGCAATTGCAACACGACCTGGTACACGCCATAACCGGCATAAGGAACCATCAAAGAAGAAGGATCCCAGCCTTGGAAGCTTCCAGCCATGTGGACACCTTCATCGGCAACCATTTCATTGGACATGTTGATTCGGAACGTTACCAAGTAGGTACAACTTCCGTCGTCAACGTTGGCTCCAGCTTCGTAGTTCTGCGCTGAAGCATCCATGCAACCATTGTAGTTACAATCACCAGCATCCGTAGCCAATTCATTGTAGTTGTCTGCATCCATATCCTGACAACCGGCTACCTCTTGGCAATCCAAAACGGAGTCACCGTCTGTATCCGTGTAATCACAAGCAACACTTAGATCACAGAAATCCGTGAAGCCACAAGCCATCGGATCACCACAACCCATGTTGAATGAAGACACCGGAGCAAGCCACAAATAGCTCGCACCGATTACAGGCACAGCTGTTTGCCAAATGCCGTTGTTTTCACTTAAGATGGCCGTTCCTCCACTGAGTGGATTCACAAATCGTACCAAATCACCACAGAAAGAGATGTCCGCAATGCCCGCCAATCCGACGAGGTCTGCAAGCAATCCACCCGTCTGGTCTGTAATATTTGAGAAATGCATCGGTCCATCAGTACCGTCACCGAGGAAGAAACCGTTCAAGGCTACGTTTGGATTCACTCCACCTGCAGCTTCGCAATCCGCTGCGAACGGCTCATTTTCAGTCCCGGTCAATGTCACACCAACCAACCACAACGATTCAGCGCCTGTAACAATGGTCGTAGACTCATTGTAGTCGCAGCTGCCATCGTCATCCGTAGCAGCGCCGTTGTAGTTGCAAGCAATGGCGCTTGTGCAACCATAGACAACCAACGAGTTGCCTTCGCAATCAAATCCTTCTTCAGCGTAGGTACAACTTCCGTCATCCGATGTAGCCAAAGCGTTGTAGTTACACGCCGCTTCGTCATTGCAACCCGGGCCAAGAGGCACCAATTCCAAGCTTGTCGCCAATCGCGGTGCCGTGTAGTCTTGAATCTGATCAATCCAGAACATCGCCTCATCGATACCCATTGTAGGGTTCAATGTCAATTGCGTTGCAGCAATACTGGTTCCGTTCGCTTCATCCACCATCTGTGTTGTAGCGACATCCCACCACTGCCAAGGAGCAGAGTCGAAAGGCTCTGTTGGCGCTCCGTCTACGTAGTTATTCATAACAGGGTACAATCCATCCCATCCCTGGTTGCCCAATGCAGCAGCCGGATCGGCCAGACCGATTTCAGCAAATGCCGCATTGTTATTGGTGGCATAACCATTGATTTCAGAGTGGATATCATAAGCACCTGAAACTTCAACAACGGGCTCACTAGTCGTTGGAACGACCAATACACCACTAGTATAAGGAGCGAATTGATCATGGGGAGCATGGAAACTAACCATCGGCATATCGCCTTCATCCAACCAATTCAAATCACCCATCGCACCGCCCATGTTCATCTGGAAATTGAAATCGCTGGAGTAATCCACGTGATTCGCCATGCACAACTGGAACCCTCCACTCGATGCTGGAGCATACGTGTCAGTCGTCGCGTCTGGGTTTCCATGAATGCTTTCAATCACCATTGGAATGAACGAGCCATCTCCCGGGTTGTACCAAAACTTGGTAATCGGATTGCCTACATCATCCAAAATGATGTCATTGTAATCGGAGATGGTCGAAGAAGCCAATGTGATGTAGCCTCCTGTTCCTTCACCAAACATGGCGATTTTGTCACCAGAAGCTCCCCAAGGGTTGCCGTCTTCAGCAATAGACTTGCGGAAGTAACGGACCGCTGTGCGGCTATCCTGCACTCCACGGTAAGCCGCTTGGATTAATTGCAACGTTCGCTCTTCTTGTGTTCCAGCTAAAGGATTCCATCCCAAACGGTAATCGACAGAGGCAACGACATAGCCCATGCGTGCAAAGCGAGAGCAAATTTCAACGGCACTGCTGTCTGTACGCGTACCGACGGCACTTCCATTCACATACTGAGGCAAAAAGTTTCCGGTGTGGAAGTAAAGAATGACCGGACGATCTGTCTCCGAATCTCCTTCAGGTGTATACACGTCCATCAGCAAATCTTCAGCTGCTGGCGGCATGCCCTGCAAAGCTGGAATAACCGTGATGTTTTCACCATAAACAACTCCAGACTCCACATTCACGGCATCGAAAACCTCATCGATGTAGCGAACGCCTCCTTCAATGGTCGTCGTCGTAACCGCTCCCATTGCCAAGCCCATCCGAGGTGTATTGTAATCGACAATCTGCTCAATCCAGCTCATGGCCTCTTCTTCTCCCATCGTTGGGTTCAAAGTCAGCTGAGTAGCCAAAATGTTCGTGCCGTTTGCTTCGTCATACGCTGCAACAGTCGCTTGATCCCACCACTGCCAAGGAGAGCTATCATATGGCTCTGTTGGAACGCCGTCAACGTACGAGTTTTGGACGGGGAATAACCCATCAAAACCACCGTTGGCTGGTGAACCCGCATCGTCCAACCCTGCGTCCGCAAAGACGGCGTTATTGTTCGTAGCGTATCCATTGATTTCTTCATGAATATCTTGAGCTCCTGACACCTCAACAACAGGCTCATTGGTCGTAGGAACGATCAAAACTGCTGTTTCATAAGGAGCGAATGGATCATGAGGACACTGGAAGCTTACCATCGGTACATCTCCTTCGTCCAACCAATTCAAATCACCCAAGGCTCCACCCGCGTTCATTTGGAAGCTCACATCAGAACTGTATCCAACATGATTCGCTGCACACAACTGAAAACCACCAGAAGAAGCTGGAGCATACGTATCAGTTGTTGCATCCGGATTTCCGTGAATGCTCTCGATAATCATCGGGATGTATGACCCATCTCCTGGATTGTACCAGAATTTGGTGATCGGGCTGCCCGCATCATCCAAAATGATGTCATTGTAATTCGCAATGGTCGAAGAAGCTAAGGTGATGTACCCGCCTGTTCCGTCGCCAATCATTCCAATCTTCGTTCCATCAATGCCATAAGGATCGCCATCTTCCGCTTCTCCTTTACGGAAGAAACGAACAGCCGTTCGGCTATCCTGTACACCACGGTACGCGGCCTGAATCAACTGCAACGTTCGCTCTTCTTGCGTTCCCGCTAAAGGATTCCATCCGAGGCGATAATCCACAGATGCCACGACATAGCCCATTTTGGCATAGCGTGTGCACATCTCAACAGCGAAATTATCTGTCTTCGTTCCCAGCGCACCTCCATTAATGAAGGGAGGTAAAAAGTTACCTGTGTGGAAGAATAGCAACAAAGGACGTTCCGTCTCGGTATCCCCCGTTGGTTCATACAAATCCAACATCAAAGGTTGCATCGCAGGCGGTTGACCTTGCAATGCAGGAATGACGGTAATGTTTTGGCCATAGTTGATGTCCGACGTGACCGTCACATCATCAAATACCTCATCGAGGTAGCGTGTCTGGGCGTCCAATTGAAGGACAGCAAGGCACGTCAAAAGCGTACCGAAAAGTAATTTTTTCATCTGGTTTGAATCACAAGGTGAATTTGGTTTTCCGAGGTAAGGTATGAAAAAAACCACAGAGTGTCCCGATTACACGACAACTCATGCGTTTATTTCTGCATTTTAGGGACCATAAACGCTGATTCAGCGCTTATTGGATGCCTTGTCACTGAAGTCATAAATAAGACTCGCATAGAGCATTCGTCCTACGTACGGACCTCCATACGCCTCTATGTGCAAGTTGTTCAACACATTAGACCCCCCAAGCTTGATGGTCGTGTTCAGTGAAGGGATCACCGCATTGACCTGTGCATCCAACAGGTTAAACGTTGGCACAGCGCCTGTGAACTGCGGAGAGCCCTCGAAGATGAACCCCTCGACCCATTTGTAGTTCGCACTAAAGCCCCATGTCATATAACGAAGCAAGTAGGTTCTTAATTTTAATTTTAGGCTACGTGCACTGATGCTGAGATTGTACTTGTGCCTGGGGGTATTGAATGCCGGAATGATGGGGTCGTCTTCATCCGTTTTCACCAACTCATTCCAACTGTAGTTGCCCGCAACCATGAAGTTATTATCGATGTAGTAATTGATCCCGATTGCAGCCCCTTGCGTTTGTACTTCGCTTATTGAGTTGGCAGCATACCGGTAGACATCGACGGCACGAGGAGATTGTTCATTGCCAATAAATAAAGCGTCTAGCCCGATGTTATAGCCAATGAAGTGCTGGTAGATGCTGAAATAGTAACTTCCATCGACGTACACTTTTTCTCCCAGAGTGGTCCGATATCCCACTTCAAACGTACGCACCTGCTCAGGACGGATTGGAGCGATGTCAAAATAGACCAGCGTGTCCCGGTTCAATCCATACTGCCCTGCTGAGGCATCCGCACTGTTTCGGAAATCTATAAAACTTCCAATTGTAATCAAGCTATCAGCCCCATTCAAGTTTCCTACAAGTGTTGCCGGCCCTACATCCAAATACAGGTATTGATCTGCCAATGTTGGATTCCGTAAAGCGGAACTAAAGCTCATGCGCAAATAGTCCTTTTCTCGCGGAGAGAACACCAATGAAGCTGCAGGCGATACGACCCACTTAAAATTTTGGTTCTTGTCAGCGCGTACCGTGCCCGTCACAATCATCCGGTCTTCCAAGAAACGCTTCTTGACACCCGAGTAGAAGCCTATCTCCTGGTTCACAATCTTTTCTGTTGTGTCGCTGAAAATGGTTCCATCACTGTACGGGGTGTACCGTCTGAAATTGCCTCCCACTCGAACCTCCTCCAAACCGCTCGGATTAAAGATATATTCACCATGAACGTGGCTTAAGCTCGATTGATCAAAGAAGCGAGTCCCCCCCTCTCCTTCATTGTTCTTTGCTGACACCAGCTGATTGAAAGCGGCATCAAATGCGGCAGAACCGGGTTGCAGATAGCCCACTGGGTTCTCAGAAACATCCTGCAAGCCAGCGTAGCCTGCGTTTGCCCAAGCTTCTACTTGTGAGTGCCATGAATACAAAGAATCCTGCATTTGGCTATACCAAACAGAAATTGGCTTTCCTTCCCAGACTGTCCTGTCCTTATTGGTAGGGTCTTCCATACCTTGCCCATCTTCGTAGTAAAAAGAAATGGGGTCCGTGGTCATGTCTAAGATGCCTTGAGGGTAGCTCCCACCAATGACCGGCGCTATGCTATCAGTCCAGTACTTATAGTACACTTTCGAATACTGATAATCGTCTCGTGTCGTTTCCTGAAGTTTCAAAGCCGTGGCATACGGGTCATATGAATTGCCCGCATCCTCGCTCGTGCGGTATGCTCGGACAAACCACTTGCCCGGTTTGCGCAATTCCAACTTGTGCTGGTAAAATTCAATGTCCCTCAAGCTGAAGCGGTTGTCTCCTTGGTACACTGTGGTGCCAAAGCCTGAATTGAACCCGTATATCAATTCCGGACTCTCATACGTCTGTTCTGGACGCAATCGCCAATGAGCAGCCGTGCTCACTTTTAGGTTTTCTGTATTGTAATCCACCAAGTCCTTCTCTCGGTAGCCCGTTCGGAAGAAATTCCCCAAACCGCGCGCATTGGAGCTTCCGTCTCCTGAGAAATCATAAACAGGCTTGTATTCGTCCCCATAGATATTCACTGCGTCAAAGCGTCCAGGGTTGGAGGCATCCACTTGTGAACCGTCCACAGGGTCGTAGTTCGTGGCTTCCCAATCATAGGCTGAAAATCGAAAAGCATTCACCTTAAGTCCAAAGACGGGGTCCCCGTCTGCGTTCATCGTGTAGTCCGCATAGCGGAAGGCGATCTCTTCCAAATTGCGCTCACCAATTTTAAAGGACGCGTTGACTCCTGGAAATTGAAAGGGAGACTTCGTTTCCATGGATACCACCCCGTTGAACGCGCCTGGCCCATAAAAGGCTGAACTCGCTCCCGCAACGATGTCCACGCTTTTGACATCCAAATCCGATGCTCCAAGGAAGTTACCCAACGAGAAATTCAACCCAGGACTTTGGTTGTCGATGCCGTCAATGAGTTGCAACGATCTGACAGGAGAGGTCGAATTGAACCCCCGCGTATTGATAATCTTGAAGCCCAAACTCGCTGAAGTCACATCAACTCCTTTTAAGTTTCCTAGACCTTCATAAAAGGACCCCGATGGCGCTTCCTTAATGGCGATTACATCCATTGACTCAACGGTCAGCGGCGCCTGCTTCTGCTTTTCACTGATGCGTTCACCGATGACCTCCGCCGCTTCGATCAAGACTTGATCGGGTTGCAAGCGCACCGTGATCACATCAGAAGGACCTTGCACGTTGACTCGTTCAACAGCATAGCCGATAAAACTCACTTGTAGAACCGCAGGATAACCGGCTATTGGCAATAAAAACTGCCCGTCAAAATCTGTAGTGACCCCATTGATTGTTCCTTCCAAAATCACATTTGCTGAAAAAACAGGCTCTCCCGACTCTCCATCCACGACCCTTCCTCTCACGGTTGTTTGTGCCATCGCGGCAACAGAACACACTAAAAAAAAGCTTAGAACAATGAATCTCATGGTATGGTTTTTTTAAGCCACTTCGAAATAAAGCAATTAAACGCCACAACCGTAAAACGCAAAGCAATATTATTCAGAAGCCGCGTCTTGGGCTTCGCCTAAAACCGCGATTCGGATGCGGCCTTGAAACTCCACGACATCACCTGGCCGTAATTTTCGCCGCTTCCGAAATTCGAGTTCACCGTTCACGCGAATCAACCCTTGAACGACATGGGCCTTCGCATCCCCTCCCGTAACCGCATTGCCTGTAGCTTTCAACAATTGAAGCAAATCAATATACGGGGTTGTCAAGGTAAATGACTCTTCCTTCCAATCGGTCATGACAGCGAATTCAATGAAGGATAACGTACTGGGTCGGATTCGTGCATGAGGGCATATACCGCTTCAACAATGTCTTCTTGATTGGGCTTCGCATAATAATCGCCATCCGATCCATATGGAGGTAAATGCGGTTGCGCCGAGATGGTGGTCGGAGAACCGTCCAAGAGCTGCCAGGCATTTTGTTGACGAAGAATCTGGTCCAATAGATAGGCCGATGCTCCACCCGGAACATCTTCGTCCACAATCACCAAACGATTCGTCTTGGCCACTGAGGCACTGCATACTCCTGTCAAATCAAACGGAAGCAGTGTCCGAGCGTCAACCAGCTCAATTTCAACGCCCAAGCTAGAAAGTGTCTCAGACGCCGAAGAGGCCACATGAAACGTTGACCCATAAGAGACTACCGTTACATCCGTTCCAGGACGAACCACTTCAGCAATTCCCAATGGGATTCGGAAATCGCCTAGGTTCTTTGGCAGGGGCTCCTTGCTGCGATACCCATTGAGGCATTCAATCACCAAGGCCGGCTCTTCGGCCTCGAGCAGGGTATTGTACATCCCCGCAGCCTCCGTCATGTTTCTAGGAACGCAAATGTGCATACCTCGGAGCGAATTGATGATCGCTCCCATCGGAGAACCGCTGTGCCAAATTCCCTCCAGGCGATGACCGCGAGTTCGGATGATGACCGGAGCTTTTTGCCCACCGGCCGATCTGTATCGCACAGTCGCTGCATCGTCTCGCAAAATTTGCAGCGCATAATAGATGTAATCCAAGTATTGGATTTCAGCGATGGGGCGGAAGCCTCGCATGGACAAACCAATCCCTTGGCCTGCGATGGTGCATTCTCGAATTCCTGTATCCGAAACACGATGTGCCCCGAATTTATCTTGCATGCCCTCCATCACTTGATTCACCCCTCCAATCTTCCCGGTGTCTTCACCAAATGTGATCAATTCAGGTTTGCGCGCAAACAAAACTTCAAAATTTTGCTGCAAAACCTGACGGCCGTCCACCCATTCTGCATGGGCATCAATTTCAACGGCCACAGGTGCAACTGCCAACGCTGAATCCTCGCCATCGCTCATCAAATGATTGCTGTAACGGTTGAGGTTGACCTCTGCATAAGCGGATGACCAGCGCTCAAGAGATGCTCTTTCCTGCGTTTTTTGACCAATGGTTCGATACAGCAATTGGCGGGCTGCGGTATGCAGCGCTGCTCGCCCGGGATGGATGATTTCTTTCAAGCTAGGGACTGTTGGACCCTCGGGTCCTTCAACAGCCGCGACAAGCTGAATGAGTTCTTCCAATTCAGCGTCGATGGGCAGACGAAATTCAGCCCACGCTTCTTTTTGAACTTGGCGAACCTCCTTTTTCGTTTCTTTTCGAATGCCATCCAACTGGTCGGCCGTTGCAGCTCCTTCTAGGATCAAAAACAATCCAAACTGTTCGATGCAATCGTATTCCTTCGCCCAAGCCATGCGTTCTGCCGACTTGTAGCGCTCATGCGAACCCGAGGTGCTATGGCCCTGAGGCTGCGTCACTTCTTCAACATGAACAAGAACAGGAACATGATCCGCACGACACTGTTGTTCTGCCGCTTCATACGTGGCGACCAAAGCAGGATAGTCCCATCCATTGACTGTGTAAATCACCATGCCGTTCGTCCCCGATTGAATCTCCATGCCACGCAACGCTTCCGAGATGGACGCTTTCGTCGTTTGGTATTCTTTGGGCACACTGATGCCATAACCATCATCCCAAACATTCATCAGCATCGGAACCTGCAAGACGCACGCCGCATTCATGGTTTCCCAAAACGGACCTTCCGAAGTACTGGCATCACCGATTGTCCCAACGGCTATTTCATTGCCTCCTTCGGTGAAATTGGATTTCAGTTTCGTGACTTCGGGTAAGGAGCGGTATAATTTTGAAGCCTGTGCCAGACCGAGTAACCGAGGCATTTGCCCCGCCGTTGGACTGATGTCAGCAGAGCTGTTGAACTGTGTCGTTTGATCCATCCACGATCCATCATCATTCAAGTACCGGGTCGCAAAATGGCCTCCCATTTGACGTCCAGCGGATGAAGGCTCATGCGCTGGGTCTGTGTCTGCATAGAGCGCCGCGAAAAACTGCTTAACGGTTAGTAACCCCTGCGCCATCATCAAGGTCTGATCACGGTAATATCCGGAACGCCAATCTCCTGGCTTCAATACTTTCGACAAGGCTATCTGTGCCAACTCTTTGCCATCACCGAAAATCCCAAACTTTGCCTTGCCTCCAAGCACCTCCTTTCTCCCCAGTAGCGAAGCTTCTCGACTCATGCACGCCAAGCGATAATCCGCTAGCAATTGCTGCCGAAAGTCAGCGGCTGTAACCTTGATATCTGCCATTGAAGTGGGTGAGTCCGGGCTATTCATGGCGCGAATTTACAACGCCTTGGACCGTTGGCCTCTTTGAAACTGAATCAGGCGCCGATCTGCTCGGCATAGGCGACTGCAATAGCCGCACCCAATCGGGCATTGTTGGCAACCAGCGCACGGTTGGCGTCCAAACTTTCTCCCCCCGTTGCCTTGGCCACTTGCTGCAACAAAAACGGTGTAACATCTTTGCCCTGCACGCCTTGTTCTTCCGCCAAAATTAGGGCTGCATCCGTGGCCTGTTGAATGGCATTGGAATCTGCAGCATGCTCGACAGGAACAGGATTCGCAACGAGAATAGCTCCCTCCAAACCCAACGTCCACTTCGCCTCCATCGCACGTGCTATGGTCATGGGATCGTCAGCACGATGGACCAAAGGCAAACCGCTTGATGGCACAAAAAAAGCGGGAAAAAAATCCGTCTTGTACCCGAGAACGGTGACCCCTTTTGTTTCCAACGATTCCAATGTTTTTGGAAGATCCAAAATGGATTTTGCTCCAGCGCTAACAACCGCAACACGTGCTCTGGCGAGTTCCGGCAAATCGGCTGAAACATCCCAAGAATCTGCCACGCCTCTGTGAACGCCTCCTATTCCACCGGTAACGAAAACCCGAATACCTGCCAGATCAGCACCGATCAAGGTGCCCGAAACTGTTGTGGCTCCCAATTTCCCCGAGGCCAATACCATGGGCAGGTCACGTCGAGACACTTTGATCACACCCTTTTCTGTGGCCAGTCGGTATAACATGTCTTCATCGCACCCAACTTGGATGCAACCGTTCATCACGGCGATGGTCGCAGGCACCGCTCCACCCTCACGAATGATAGACTCCAAGTGCTTGGCTGTTTCCAAATTTTGAGGGTACGGCATGCCATGGGCCACGATTGTGGATTCCAACGCGACAACAGGCCGACCCGAAGCCAACGCTTCCTGAACCTCTTCCGATATGTTCAAACGTTCATTCACCATACTGTAGCAGAGTCCATGGCTTGCCAAACAGCGTCTTTGAGTTCTACAATGCCCATTTGGGCTACACTCGAAAAATAGAGATGTTCCAAATTGCCCAATTCCGCACTGATTCCCATCCTCAACTCGTCATCCAACAAATCACTTTTTGATATGCCTAAAATGCGTTTCTTCTTCAGCAGGTCTGGATTGTACTTCTCCAACTCGTTGAGCAACGTATTGTACTCTGTTTCGATATCATCACTGTCAGCAGGCACGAGGAAAAGCAACACCGGATTCCGCTCGATGTGACGCAAAAAACGAAGCCCCAGCCCTTTCCCTTCACTCGCCCCTTCGATAATGCCCGGTATATCAGCCATTACAAAGGACCGGTCATCACGGTATGCCACCATCCCTAAATTGGGCTTTAACGTGGTAAATGGATAATCTGCAATCTCAGGTTTCGCAGCACTGATGACTGATAGCAGCGTGGATTTCCCAGCATTGGGGAATCCCACCAAGCCAACATCCGCCAACAGTTTCAACTCAAGAATTTTCCATTCCTCCACAGCATCCTCCCCTGGTTGGGCAAAACGCGGAGTTTGTCGGGTTGGGCTTTTAAAGTGATCGTTGCCCAATCCTCCTCGCCCACCCGCCGTGATGACGACCTCTTGGCCATCCTCTATGATTTCAACAAGCACCTCTTCGGTGTCGGCGTCCTTGATGAGTGTTCCCAAGGGCACATCGATATAGCGGTCTTCGCCATCGCCACCGTGTTTGTGCTGACCACGACCCGGTTCTCCCGGTTTCGCAAAGACGTGGCGGCTGTATTTTAAGTGAAGCAGCGTCCAAAACTGGCTGTTCCCTCGAGCGATGACGTGACCGCCTCTACCTCCGTCTCCGCCATCGGGTCCTCCCTTTGCCGTCACACGGTTTCGCATGAAGTGTGCAGAGCCTGCGCCACCTTTTCCGGAACGGCAGCAGATCTTTACGTAGTCGACAAAATTTTCACTGGCCATGGAAAGGGGATTTCAATCAGGCCGGAATGGCCATGCGCAACCGATCTGTAATTTCTTCAACCGAACCCATTCCATCCACACCTGTGAATTTTCCTTGGGTCGCATAATGACTCGCCACAGGCGCTGTTTCTGCGTTATAAACGTCAATGCGCTTTTGGATGACCGCTGGATTCGCGTCATCAGGGCGTCCACTCGTCTTCGCACGATTCAAAAGTCGAGCCTTCAATTCCTCTTCCTCAACATCCAATGAAAGCATGCATGAAATCGGCGTTCCACGTTCATTCAAAAACACATCCAAAGCTTCAGCCTGAGCCGTTGTGCGTGGAAAACCGTCAAAGATGAAACCGCCTGCATCGGAATGCTGATTGACTTCAGACTCCAGCATGCGAATCGTTACGTCATCGGGCACCAATTGGCCTTGATCCATAAAGGATTGCGCCATTTTACCCAACTCGGTTCCACCCTTGATGTTGGTCCTAAATATATCCCCAGTACTCAGATGCACCAGTCCATAGGATTCAACCAAAAATGAACTCTGCGTTCCCTTACCAGCGCCCGGTGGGCCAAATAATACGATGTTCAGCATCGGATTCAGTCTTTATAATCGCTTCGACACGCGTTAGCACGCCAAAAAAGCGGAATGGATCTTGAAATCAAAGGCCCAAAGGTAGCGCAGAGACGGACGACCTTTTCCTACAATAAAAATCCGCTTTTCACTCCGGAGTGATGCCGTAACTTCGCCCCGAGTATTCAAATTCTCGGGTGCTTTCGGCACCTCCTATTTTTTTGACATTTGAAGTAAGATGAAATACGACGTTATTGTACTTGGAAGTGGCCCTGGAGGCTACGTAACCGCGATTCGCGCTAGCCAATTGGGGTTGAAAACTGCTGTCATTGAACGGGAAGCTTTAGGCGGTATCTGCCTAAACTGGGGATGCATTCCCACCAAAGCCCTGCTCAAAAGCGCCAATGTTTTTGAATACATCAACCATGCTGAAGACTATGGCATCCAAGTGAATGTTCCAAAAGCGGACTTCACGGGAATGGTCAATCGCAGCCGCGGAGTGGCCGACGGCATGTCTAAAGGCGTGCAGTTCTTGATGAAAAAGAACAAAATCGACGTGATCATGGGTGACGGTCGATTGCTTGCTGGCAAGAAGATTGAAGTCACTGCAACAGACGGCACCAAGCAAACCGTTGCCGGAGACCACATCATCATTGCGACCGGAGCGCGAAGTCGTCACCTGCCTTCGCTTCCTCAGGACGGGAAGAACATCATAGGCTACCGTGAAGCCATGACTTTGAAAACGCAACCAAAGCGCTTGGTCGTTGTGGGCTCTGGTGCTATTGGGGCTGAATTTGCATACTTCTACAATGCGATTGGAACAGAAGTCACTGTGGTTGAATACCAGGACCGCATAGTCCCTGTTGAGGATGCCGACGTGAGCAAGCAACTTGAGAAAAGCTTTAAAAAGGCAGGTATTAAGGTGATGACCTCCTCTGAGGTTTTGGGCGTAGAAACCGGTGCGAAAGAGAATACGGTGCGCATCAAAACGAAGAAAGGAGAAGAGACCATCGCTTGTGACGTCGTTTTGAGTGCTGCGGGAGTGGTTGCCAACATTGAAAACATTGGCCTAGAAGACGTTGGCATTGTTGTGGACCAGGGGAAATTGGTCGTTGATCCCTATTACGCCACCAACATCCCCGGATACTATGCGATTGGCGATTGTGTTCCTGGACCGTCATTGGCACACGTTGCCTCTGCTGAAGGCATCACCTGTGTCGAAAAAATCGCGGGACAGCGCCCTGAACCGATCGATTATGGCAACATCCCCGGCTGCACCTATTGCTTCCCGGAAGTCGCGAGTGTGGGCATGACAGAAGCACAAGCAAAAGACGCTGGACACGAGATTAAAATCGGAAAGTTTCCGTTTTCTGCTTCAGGAAAGGCAAGCGCATCAGGACACAAGGACGGCTTTGTAAAGCTCATCTTCGATGCGAAATACGGCGAATTATTGGGAGGTCATATGATCGGAGCCAATGTGACGGAAATGGTCGCCGAATTGGTTGTCTTGCGAAAGCTGGAGACGACTGGGCATGAGCTCATCAAAACCATCCACCCACACCCGACTTTGAGTGAAGCCGTTATGGAGGCTGCAGCTGCAGCATACGGCGAGGTGATTCACCTCTAACACTGCGACACGAGCGAAACAAAAAAGCCCGGAACTGTGTGTTCCGGGCTTTTTTTATGGAACGCATTCAACGACGATCGAATGGTGCCCGTGGATTGGATTCTCCTACGGTCGCAAGGTCACATGCATGCAGGCATTTTCTGGTATCACCAAGATGCGTTTCTCCTTTTGATATTGACTCAGGACTTGCTGAATCGCCCGCGTAGGTGCCGAACAGTCGGCACCATTGTCAGGACGGTCCGTAAAGGCAATGTCAAATGACGCGCCGTAACTGTGCGTAGAAGCTTTACCAATGGCATTGTAATTCCGTCTTCCCAATCGATTCTGCTGCTTTACTGTTCGCGTCAAACTCGTAACCCGAATCCGCGTGCCCTCGCTGGAAGTCCCTTCCAACAGATCCGCAAAATCATTCCCTAAATCTTCGAGCAGTTCTTTCACTTCGGGCAACAAAACGGCATGACTATGGGAAAGTGCGCTGATGTGATATCCACGCGCATCGCTGACCTCAACCAACTTTCCATTGCGTTTCCCCGCATTCATTTCATTCTTGTCCTTGACAAAAAAGCTGTTGGGCAAATTCCGAGCCGCTCTTCGATGCTCTGTGTATGGATTCTTAGCCAGCTTCAGCACGTTTTTGTTGCAACTGCACGGTAGCACAACCTCTTCGGTCGCCTTCACACTCTTCACAGTAGGCTCCGGAGCTTCACGTATTGCAGTGACGGTGGCGGGCCCTGGAACCGTCACATTGTGCTCAGGGTGAGAAAGGACCTGTGCATCCAAACCCACCTCGGGAGCCACCCATGCCGCCAAACCAAAACTGAACAACACCATACCTCCAAGTACCAGTCCAATTCGATCCCAACGGTATTTCTTTTTACTCCTAACGGTCATGGACGCAATTTCATTCATTTCAAGGATTATCCTTCACGCAGTAAACATGAAATCCCCACAACGTTCTTGTGAAAAAGAACACCCACAGAATGCTGTAACCTTTTTTCAAAAAGGACAGTATATCCAGTAAATAAGTACTGCAATGATGTCAGGAATTGGAGCAAAAATCATGCATCCTTCGCACGGAGAGGGAGTCATCTTTGGAAGAGACGGAGACTTTTGGAGGGTCTACTTTCAGAATCACGGAGAAAAATCCATCGCTTCTGAATACGCTGGTATGGAAATTCTAGAGCCCGCAATGGACTTAGCGAAGCCCGACCTCAGCGACATCATGACCGCCATGGAACATGTGATGGAAGACTTTGCAGACCGATTGCGCGGGGAAGACCGCCCTCAGGATGTTGAGCTGGCAGACAAATGGGATGGCGGCAATCTTCTGATTCAATCCGCTGACCCCGACCTCAAAGCCAAAGAAATCCCTGTCGATGCCTTCTTTCATAAAATCGTTATGACCCGAGATCGCCTGCGGGTTCTCGAGGCAAAAATCAATGCCAACGCCAAACTAGCGGATTCCGATAAATTGGAAATCCAGCAGTACATCACGAAAATTTACGGCTCGCTAACGACCTTCAATGTGCTCTTTAAGTACAAAGAGGATTGGTTTGTAGGCGAGAAAAAAAGCTGACCCACCTTAACTTGCCTCGCAACTCAAGAGATCGAGGCATGAAAACACCATTATTCTTCTGGCAAGCGCTTAGCTTGATCAACCGTCTGATGCTCCCACGAATGAGCAAAAAGACGAATTTGGCTGGATTAAAGAAGTGGGAACAAGCCATCGTAGGATGGCGCATGTGGGTCACTTACCGCCTGCTTGACACCCAAAATGCAGCGAAGAAAACGCCATGAGTCAGACAAAACGCACGGCGCATTGGACGCACGTTTTGGGTCCTGGAATCCTATTTGCATCCACAGCGATTGGAGTGAGCCATTTGGTTCAGTCAACGCGCGCTGGGGCGTTGGTTGGCTTTGGACTCGTGTGGGCTGTGGTTGCAGCCAACGTGGCCAAGTACCCTTTTTTTGAATTTGGCAGCCGTTATGCCAACGCAACTGGAGAATCGCTCGTAGAAGGATATCGATCCATGGGGAAAGGAGCTGCGCTGCTCTACCTCATCATCACCGTTAGCACATGTTTTTTCGTGATGGGTGCCATCGGCATTGTCACCGCCTCATTTTTGGATAATTTATTTGGCATTTCCAACGCGCTCGAGATGAATGCGACGCCAGCAGTGGCCGTCGCCGTCTTTGCTTTGGCGACTTCGCTTCTTTTCTGGGGGCAATACAAGGCCCTCGATTCCTTGATTAAGATCATCGCCGGAGTTTTGCTCATCAGCACACTCGGCGCATTCATCGCAGCCCTATTCCACACGCCACTGAGTGCCGTACCTCCTCCTCCGATTGACTTCACGCCGTGGTCCGGAGCGGGGCTGGCTTTTCTCATTGCTCTGATGGGATGGATGCCCACTGCCGTAGACCTCAGTTCATGGAATAGCATTTGGACGCTTGAACGCATAGAGCAAACAGGTTACCATCCGCCGCTGCGAGATACACTCCGAGAGTTCAATGTTGGGTTTCTCTTTTCGGCTGGATTGGCTCTGCTTTTTTTGGGCTTGGGCGCTTTGCTTTTTTATGCGCATCATGTTGAGTTTCCAGAGGGCACCGCAGCATTTGCGTCAGGAGTTGTGCAGCTATACACAGAAGCCATTGGGTCCTGGAGTTGGTGGATCATTGCCACGGCAGCATTCTCAGCCATGCTCGGAACCTGCATCGCTTGCCTAGACGGCTATTCAAGGTCGTTGGCGCGGTCCATCGCTACGCTAACGGGTTCTGGATCATCAAAGCGTACGCACCATGAACGGTTGAGCTTGGTTGGCGTTGCGATCGGCGCGTTGACATTGATTCTGGTTTTTCCCGATGACATTACGATTTTGGTTGATATCGCTACGACACTGAGTTTCTTAGTTGCTCCTCTTGTTGCAGGAGCCAACTTGTATCTCGTGACGCGAAAGTCCTTTCCCTTGGAGGCGCGTCCTCCGCGTTGGATGATTTTCCTTTCCTGGGGAGGATTGCTCTTTTTAACGGGGTTCAGCCTACTCTTCTTGTTTGGCCGCTAAAGCCGTCTCGAACACAGGCATCACCGGCTTTATTGACTCCCTGCAATGCGCCCAAGTACATACAGCATTTCGAGCGCTATTTCGCTTGAACGTTCAGCATAAATAGCCCGAGCAGACGGGGTTCCATCACTGACCTTTGGATCGGAGTAAGGAAGCGCAATGCGTCGGAATGCACCGGGAATGAAGGGGCATCCTCGATCCGCTTCATCGCATGTTGTCACCGCAATAAAATCCTGTTTGGGCAAAGCTTCGGCCTCCAACGTTTTGGAAAAACAGTGCAACGGATGTACGGGGTTGGCCCCATAAACGGCATGTGATTCAATGGCTTTGCCATCCACTTGCTTCACGACAAAGCCACGGTCTTCAAGAGCCTGAATGGCATTCGGGTGAAACGAGGTCTGTTCTGTTCCAGCCGAATGGCAGCGTACAAAATCGATGCCCAAGTCATCTGCTATACATTGAGCCCACACCTGAGCCAACTGGCTTCTGCGGCTGTTGTGGGTGCAAATAAATACCACATGTACCGTCTCGTCGACCACTTTTTTCAGATCCACCATTGCCCCAACGAGGGCATCCAATGCAATCTGTCGTTCTGGGACATCGCTGAATATCCGCTGAACTTCGGGGAACCAATCTTCACGTGATTGTCCGAGTCCTTTGACTCCAAGTAGGGGATACACCACAAACGGCATGTGTCACGAATCGATTAAAGAAGCAAAATCCAATTGCACCTCACCAAACAACGCATCGTATCCAACCAAGCGGCCTTTCACCTTCACTTCTGCTCCTTCATAAAGGGATGGATTGGTCAATGGCGCCGCCAATGCACATGAAATTCCGGGGAGTAAAACCAATGACATCGCCCCCACCGATTGGACGGTGCCTTGGACGGCAATAACCTGACCAATGACGAGTGCATCCGTTGAATCCGAAGAAGCGAATGCTGCAAGTAAATCCGCCGCAGCAAGTGTCACCTGAATGGGCTGGTCGCCATGGTCTTTCGACGGCCTAGCGTATTGAAACAGTCCAAAAGCGATGCAGAAAACAAGTGCTACGACAGCGAATAGTCGCCATTTCTGGATATGAGTCATGTCCATCAAATTTTCAAACCAAGTGTGATTCCAGCTCGAAACCATGACCCCGTCCTTCCGTTGTACAAGTCCGAAAATTGAGGACTGGAGTAATAATTATAATTCAACCGACGCTCAACCCCTTGGAGAGCATCCGCCTCTGTCATCGGAACCGCTTCAAACACGTATTCTCTGCTCATGGACCGAAACATGGGTCCCGCATACGCATCCAAACTCAAGCCGTTCTTAGACAACCAGTGGTAGCCCAACTCAACGCCGACTCCAAGAGAGCGGATCGTCGCCGTGTGATCCACTGTGTATGGATACGCTATTCCGTAAACGTCTGAAAACGGCTGAACATCATCCAATTCCTCGGTCAATTCTGTATTACACTGACGCCATTGCGTGAACACACCTCCATAAAATCCATGGGATTTAATTTCATGAGCTGCGCTGTATTTCCGCAATCCAAAACTCAGGGCCACACCCTCTACATTGGCTGCCATTTGCCCTTGCAAGGTGGACCATTCTCCGATTTCATTGTAGAAATATCCCAGCGAATAATTCTGAGCAGCGACTTCATACCCCACCCCTGAAATCGAGGCGTTCATGCTCCAATCGGGGCCCATAACACGCTCATAACCCAAGGTATACTGACCAATAATGAAATCTGTCAAACTGATTTTGAGGACATTGGATCCGTCCGTATCCTCTTGAGCCTGCAAGGTCAAACTCATGGAAAAAACCAGGAGGAGTGCATGCGAAATTTTCATGATGACAAGGTACAATGAATCGCAGAGGTCGTACCTTTTCTGAGTCAATCAATTTGATGACATCGTCCCGGATCACGCGTCAAAACCAAAACCCACTCCATTGCAACAGACGGCTCCGCCCAAAGTGTATTCGCTGAGTCAGGTGGCTTCTTCGATTCGACAAGCTCTTGCCCGAGCCACGGCAAATCGCAGCTGGCTCATTCGGGCGGAAATTTTGAAAATCTCCCCTGGATTGGGACAAAAGACGGTTTACGTGGACCTCGTCGAAGAAGCCAATGGCGATCAACGAGCGAAAATGCGTGGAGTCATTTGGCCGTCCAATGGCGCACGCATCCTCGAAGCACTGGGGAACGATGCTTCCACGATTCTCGCTCCGGGCTCTGAAATGGTTTTTACCGCGCGCATCGAATTTCATGAGCGTTACGGGCTGTCCCTTTTCATTGAAAACGTCGACCTGCGTCACATGCTCGGCGAGATGGAGCGGAGAAAACAAGCCACCGTGTCTCGCCTGCAAGAGCTGGGCGCTTTTGAGCTCAACAAGCGGCTTCCCATGCCCGCCGCTCCGCAGCGGATTGCCTTGGTCGGATCACCTGGGACAAGCGGCTTCCGGGATTTCATCTCAAAAACGTTGTTGCACCCGTCCCAACGCCGCATTCATGTGCAAGCTTTCGCTTCTTCCGTGCAAGGAACAGCAGCGCCCAAGGGACTCATCGAAGCATTGCAAGCGGCGGAAGCCAGCGCCCCCGACTTGGTTGTTCTTGTGCGGGGCGGCGGTTCAAAACTCGATTTAGACTGCTTCAATGATTTTGAATTGTGTCGACACATTAGCCTCATGGGCATTCCCGTGTGGACAGGAATAGGCCACGAATCCGACCTCGTCGTTGCTGATTTGGTGGCGCATTCCTATTGGAAAACACCGACCGATGTAGCCGACTCCATTGTTCGTTTATTGGAAATTGCCACAAGTGATGTGTCTGATATTGCATCCTTGCTACAACAGCATGTGATCCACTGGTTGGAAGCGCAGCAGAGAGAACTCGACCGCTTTGGATCACAAATTCAATGGTCGAGTCAAGCCATCGTCAGGAGCCAGATCAACTCCCTCCGAGAGCTGGAAATGCAATTGGGGTGGCATGCTGAGCGCTGGCTTCAATCAAAACACCAGGAAGTCAACACCCTGTGTCAATTGGTTGAACGCCAGTCGAAACAGACCTTGCTTCGACAAAGCACCGAATTGAATCAATGGCTGGCCGCTCCATTCAGAAGAGCAGAGCAACAATTGCAATACCAAAAAGAGCAGCTCGCATCAATGGAAAGCTCATTGGCCGCGCTTCACCCGGAAAGAACCGTGAAAAGAGGCTTTGCCATGATGAGTCGCAAGGGGGAAATCATTGCGGATCTCACTGGAGTCAAGGTCGACGAAGAGCTTAAAATCCACACCCGCACGGGGATTGCCATCGTGACCGTTCAGTCCATTGAACCGCTTGCTAAAAACAAAAAAACAAAAATCCAGACGCCATGACACCTCCAAATCTCGACTCAACGGACATCCCTGAAAAGTTTGACGACGCTCTAGCCGAATTGCGTCAATTGATGCAAGTGCTCGAAGGGGAAGACATCTCAATCGATACCCTCACCCAGTCGATTCGAAGAGCGTCCATTCTGCTCAAGCACTGCCAAAAGCAATTGCAAGCGACGGAAGAAGAAGTAAAAACACTCATTCAAGAGCTGGGAATGACTGCCGGAGAAGAATCCGCAGAAGGCGCGCAGGACTGAGGCCAGGGGCTTACTGGTTCCCTTTGCTCAGTTGATCCAACAATCCCTTCGCACCACCATCGGTAATCTCATTCATGTTTGTTGGCATTTCGCGCGTCGCTTCGCGCACTGCGATCAACTGCTCTCTGAATTGACCAACCAACGTGGTGTATGCTGCAAATTCATCGCATGCCAGCTGCGCTTTGCTCCACGCATTGAGTTCTTCCGGAGTTCTCTCCACCAACATGCAGGCTGATGTATTCTCCGTCAAGGCTTGTGTCCAATCTTGCACAGTCCAGTCACTGGATTGCTCTGCAGACATCAACTCCGTCAACGAAGCGTTCATTTCAACCAAACAGCTACAAGCATCTTGATCTAAAGAAGTAGAAGCCGCCCCCGTTGATTCTGTTCCAGCGCCGCATGAAATCAATAGCATGGAAGCGCTCAAAGCCGTCAAAAAAGTACGTGCGTTTTTCATTTTGAGTTGGTTTTTCTTATTAATCATCTCCGCGAAGATAGCATTCGTAATCTTCTGAATTCTTGAGCCTTTCGGCTTTCTTTGCAGCCATGCCGACTTCCTCCAATTCACCCTCCTCCAGAATTCACCAGGTGATTCAAGCGCAACGCCTGCCCATGGGGTCTATTTATGTGGAACAACCTCTTCCTTGCCCTCAATTTGAACGCATTGGCCCCTTCCTATTGCTGCACCATTGGCAAGATCTCCTTCCCGGCAACCAATCCCCGTATGAGGTGGGGGTTGGCCCGCATCCACACCGAGGATTCAGTCCGGTAACATGCATCTACGCTGGAGGGTTGAGGCACCGAGATTCGCTCGGCAATGACCATGTGATTCATGCCGGCGGCACCCAATGGATCGACGCGGGCAATGGCATCGTTCATAGTGAAAGGCCTGATGATACACTCGCCGAAAACGGCGGCATGCTTGAATTAATCCAATTCTGGATCAACACCCCAAGCGAAGTCAAAATGAATGCCGCCTCGTACCATCCCCTATCCGCGGCTGAGACCCCTTCTTGGAATGAGTCGGGATGGAAGATCGGGCTGGTTCAAGGCCGTTGGAATGAACACGAGTCTCCAATTGTCTCAAGCCACCCGCTGCGCATTGCCAATCTCAAGGCAGACGCTGCAGGTTCATCCATGAACATTTCCATTCCCATGGGGTGGACCGGCTTGCTTTACGTTTTGGACGGAGCCATCCTTGTCGATGGCCAAAGGACAGAAGGCCGACACATGGCAACGATTGTCCCCGGAGAAGTTGAAAGCATTCACATTGAGAGCCTCGACGCTTGCCGCGTTTTGATGTTGGTCGGTGCGCCATTTGACGAACCCGTCATATCTCACGGACCATTTGTGATGTCAACGTATGAAGAAATTCAGCGGGCCATATTGGATTATCACGACGGAAAAATGGGAACGCTAACCGAACCTTAGAAGGCGCTAAGCGGTGCTAACCGACAAACACCCCTCCTCATTCAATCGTCGTCGCTCGAGACGACCACCACTTTCTTGACCACCTGTATGGCGCCATCATCTGAAATCCATGTATTCTGTGATGCCTCGTGACCTGCTGTCATCTCAACATTCACCTCAACGTCTTCGCCTTCACGCGTCAGGTGCACTTCCCCGCCAGGAATTGCAAATACCGTGTCCCCTTGAAACGCTCCACCTTCCATTTCTTTGACGAACACCTGCACATCCTCTGCGTGCATCCCATCCATGAGGACCTCATGCATTGGCCCCAAAGGACGCCCCATTTTAGGAGCCGTAACGCGCCCTAGTGCAAACCCGATCATAGCAAATGCAGCAGCAATGAGTAAATGGGAAGTGTCAAATTTCATTGTATTCATTTTGAGGGAATAAGGTAGTTTGTTTTTCTTATTCTCACGACCCAACCTATCTTTACGGAAGTCTCTGAATCGCCAAACCAGATCTGATGAATCGCCTATATGCCCTGTCTCTAATCGTCTTTTGCATGCTGGGCACCTCGAAAATGTGGTCGCAAGCTGAAGAAAACATCGCTCAGATTTGGAATGAGGAGGTGCTTGAGGGAATCCGAAACGATTTCGCTCGCCCTACTGTTCACGCTCGAAACTTACTGCATACGACCATCGCGATGTATGACTGTTGGTCTGTTTACGACAACGGATCTTCAGAACCTTTCTTCTTGGGGAAGACGTGGTCTGGCTTTGAAGCTCCTTTCGATGGGGTTGTCATTCCAGAATTACCGGAAGAAATCGAGGAAGCGCGTGCTGAGGCCATTAGCTACGCTGTTTATCGGATTATGACACACCGTTTCGGAGAAACTCCTGACGGGGCGATCACCTTATTCAATATCAATTCGCGCATGGCCGAGCTGGGATATGATCCGTCGATCACATCAACGAACTACACAGATGATGGCCCGTCAGCGTTGGGGAATTACATCGCTGAGCAGATTATCGCATTTGGCTTGCAAGACGGCTCCAATGAAGCAATGGATTATGCTTCCACGTGTTATGAGCCCATCAACCCCAACCTCCAACCCGAATTCCCGGGCAACCCCAATGTCATAGATCCGAACCATTGGCAACCCATTGAGCTGACCGTTTTCATTGACCAGAGCGGCAATGTTAGCACCGATATACCTGAATTTGTCGGTCCGGAATGGGGGTCGGTCACTCCCTTTTCTCTGGATTCAGCAGACTTGGAATCGCTCGAGCGGAACGGATGCACCTACGATGTTTGGAAAAATCCTGGAGCACCGGTTTTTTTAGACTCCACTTCTGTGGCTTCGGGTCTCGATGACCCGTGGAAATGGAATTTCTCCATGGTCTCGGTTTGGTCTTCTCACTTGGACCCTACGGATGGTGTGATGTGGGACATTTCTCCGGGCGGCTTGGGATCCGATGGGTCATTCGTGACCGAAGTTGAAGATTTTGCAGATTACTACGATTTCTACAATGGAGGAGGCGGTTTTACAGGACATGATTTGAATCCTGTCACCGGCGAACCGTATGCTCCCAACATGGTTCCAAGAGGTGACTACACTCGGTGCCTAGCCGAATTCTGGGCGGATGGCCCCGACTCCGAGACCCCTCCTGGTCATTGGTTCACCTTGTTAAATGAAGTGATGATGAACCCGTTGTTTGAATACCGATGGAGAGGCCAAGGTCCCGAAATCGATTCATTTGAATACACGGTAAAGGCTTACTTAGCCCTTGCGGGAGCCATGCACGATTCAGCAGTTGCCACTTGGAGTATAAAGGGGTATCATGACTATACGCGGCCCGTATCGGCTATTCGATACATGGCCGAAATGGGACAATCCTCTGACACCACCCTGTCCAATTACCACCCTTCGGGCTTGCCCCTTATTGATGGCTACATCGAAATGGTTGAAGAGGGCGATCCCGTTGCTGGATTCAACAACGAACACATCGGTGAAGTCAAAGTGTATGCTTGGAGAGGGCCGGATTACGTAGAAGTCCCTTTTATCGATGAAGCCGGAGTTGGATGGATTCTGGGGAAGAATTGGTGGCCCTACCAGAGACCTTCCTTTGTAACGCCTCCTTTTGCGGGGTACGTCAGTGGCCATTCCACCTTTTCTCGCGCAGCAGCAGAAGTCTTGACCTTGCTCACAGGTTCCGAGTATTTCCCGGGAGGAATGGGAACATGGCCTGTCACGATGAATCAATTTCTGATTTTCGAAGACGGTCCTTCGGTGAGTTTTGAGTTGCAATGGGCGACCTATTATGATGCAGCGAATGAAAGTGCCTTGTCTCGCATGTGGGGCGGCATTCATCCGCCCATGGATGACGGACGGGCTCGATTGATTGGCCAAGAAATTGGCATCCAGTCGTTCCATTGTGCAGAAGGCTATACGTTTCCCGAGTGGTCCATGGGATGCGGCGGAGAAGGCTTTATTGCTGGAGGTCTTTGCCCTGGTGATTTCAACGCTGACTCCATCATCAATGTGAGTGACTTCTTGTTATTCCTGAGCGCTTTTGGAAACGATTGGACAGGTCCTTTCGACATGGATAACAATGCGGTCGTTGGGTCTGCAGACCTGCTCCAATTCTTGACTTTGTTCGGGGAAAACTGTCCTTGATCCGGGAGCGCTTCTAGCCATGTTTTTGAGAAAAACACTACTGAATGCGGCTTCTTCTCATTGCTCTTTCGCTTGTATGTTGTTCGGCTACCCAAGCTCAAAATACGTGGGGCAATTGGCTCATGTATTTCGGCAACCATCGGTTGAACGCTGAATGGAGTATCCACTCGGAGGTGCAACACCGCAACTCCACTGTCGCCCCCAACAACTTGGAGCAGCTGTTGCTTCGGACAGGAGTCAATTACCATTTCGCATCGGGCAACACATTGACCGCAGGTTATGGTCACATCACCAACTACGCCTTGGAGAGCGCTCAAGATGGTCCTGAGACCACCGAGCATCGCATTTGGCAGCAATTCTTGCGTGCACATCGACTTGGCCGTTTGAAATTGGAGCATCGCGCCCGCACTGAGCAGCGATTTATCCATTCCGATTTCAAAACACGATACCGCTACCGCCTCATGGGCTTCTGGCCACTGAAGGCGGAAAGCATCGGCCCGGGAGTGTCCTATTTAGGACTCTACAATGAAATTTTCGTGAATCCGACAAATACCCCTTGGGATCGCAATCGCCTCTTCGCATGTGTGGGCTACCAAGCCTCTGCCCAACTCAACTTCCAGATGGGCGTCTTGCACCAAGCGATTCATTCGGCCAACGGCTGGAATGGCAGCTGGTATGCTCAGATCGGGGTCTTTCTAAATACCCCATGGCAAACGGACTGAGCCTTCTCTCGCTCGTCTTGGATTTCACCCAATAAAAAAGGCCAGAGAATCACTGTCCTTGAGTGCCTTAAACCAAAAAAGAGCAACCATTTCTGATTGCTCTTTTGAGTTGCGGGGGCCAGACTCGAACTGACGACCTTCGGGTTATGACCCGACGAGCTACCAACTGCAAGTCCCTTTGGGTCTGTGATTTACCGTTGTTCCATTCAAAACTGACAGTATGAACTCCTTTAATGGGACCATTGGATAGGGATGCAAACAACCTTTTATCACTGCATTTTGGTTGGATGAGCGCTATCGCTTTTGGAATGGAAAATCGATTGGCGTCGGCCTATGACTGTATCGAAAATCCGAGTCTGATCTATTTGATACCTTTGTTGTCACTAGTCCATTGGAATCAAAGTTTGAAGCGCCAACGATCCATCCGTGTATAAATTACTTTTTCTTCTGTCGACCGCAATCATTGCCGAGCAAGTCGCAGGTCAAGAACTTCAATTCCTAAATTCTTTTGATGAGAATCAAATTGCTGATTATGCCATAACCGATTTGGAGCTTGGCGGGCAGATCGCGGCTCTTTTCAATCACGACGTTGAGATGTATCGAATGTCTCATGACATGCCCTTTTTGAATGGAGAAATTGCAGTGTCCGGAGCTGTTTTCACCCCATCATCATCGACTGCCACAACCGAATATCCCATTGTTGTTTTCAACCATGGGACCACTTTTGTAAGAAACAATGCCCCTTCTTTCAAGCCGGAAATCAGCAACATGGGCTACCTGTTTTCGTCTCTTGGCTTTGTCGTTTTGATGCCTGATTATGTCGGGTTGGGGGAAAGCCAAATCACCCATCCTTATTGCCATGCGGAAAGTGAGAGCGATTGCGGGTGGAGTCTCGTTGAAGCATTTGTGGAATCCAGTGAAGAAATGGGAATAAGCCTCAACGGCAACCTGTTCATCTCTGGATATTCACAAGGAGGGCACGTTGCAATGGCTATGGCCAAAAACACACTCCCAGAATCCATCGAAGACATCATTGAATTGAGGGCTGTTGCACCACTAAGCGGCCCCTACGACATGAGCGGGACGCAACTCCCTCTCACCTTTGAGCAGATTTCGTACAGCAATCCCGCCTATCTTTTTTATACGCTAAAAGGGTGGGAATCCGTCTATGGAGGCATCTACGAGGAATTCTCCGAAATATGCTATGAACCTTATGCCTCTGTCATTGAACCCATGCTCGATGGCTTCCATACTGCCGATGAAATCAATGCCGAGTGCCCCGAAGAACTCACCGATCTTTTTCCAGAAGAATTGATTCAAACGGTCCTTTTCAACACCGACAATCTCATCATGCAGCTGGCCGCGGAAAATGACGTCTATCAATGGGTTCCGGAGATGCCGGTTCACATGATGTATTGCACGGAGGACGAAGAAGTCTTTCATCAAAATGCTTTGCTCGTTGAATCCTGGATGAACGATAATGGCGCTCAGGATGTCGTCGCATATAACCTTGGAGCGGCGAATCACAATGGTTGTGCGCTATCCGCCATCACAAACAGCATGCTCTGGTTTTATTCATTGAACGCGGCAGGTACGAATTCCATTTCAGACATATCTTTTGACGCCAATTCCAAGATCACAGTTTATGACCTGAATGGCAGGGTGGTTTACACCGGTGATCTGAAATCGCGCCCGCACCTCACAGGCATATTTCTAATTCAACCAGATGGCGCATTCCAAGCTCAGAAAAAATTTCTTAATTGGTGATTCAAGTCAGGCGTATATGCACCCTTGTGGCCTGTGTTTTGCTCTGCAACACATCGCTTTTGTCGCAAGAAAATCATCGCCTCAAAGGAACGATCGTCAGCTCCAAATCGGAAGCCATCCCGGGAGCCATAATTCTATTTGACGCGGTTCCTTTTTTCTCTGATGTAAACGGTCAATTTGAAATCGAAAGCACAGGAGAGGTCGCTTTAAAAATTTCTTCAATGGGTTATGCGACCCGATTTGACACTGTATACCTTCATAGGGATACCAACCTTCAATTCATACTCAGCGAACAGCAATTAGAGCTAGACGAAGCCATTGTTGAAGAAAAAAGCAGAACAACTCAGAATTCCAGCATCACAAATAAACTGGCTGGGTTCCAGATTGAAAACATCCCAAACGCCATAGGAATACCCGATGTATTGTCTTCCATCAAGACCCTACCCGGTGTTCAATCCAATACAGAAGGTCAAAAAGGCCTGATCATTCGGGGCGGCAATTATGATCAAACGACCACTTCTGTCGATGGTGTCGCCATGATCGGGACAAGCCATTTATTTGGACTATTGTCCACCCTCCAAACAGATTGTGTTGATGAGGTTGTCCTTTACAATGGTTTTAAGCCCCCAAGGTTGGGGTCCACCCTCGGCTCAGCCGTTGAAGTCAATTTGAAAGAAGAATTTTCCAAAGAAAACTCATTTGAGGGAAGCGCCAGTGCTTCAGCCATCTCGAGCCAATTACAAAGCTCGTTCAGCAATAAAAAGCTTTTCGTGCAGATAGGGTATCGCCACTCCAATTTGATCCTGATTCAAAATCTGATCAACAATGCGCTAACCGTTAATGAAAATAAAATTATTGAAGCCATCTATCGTTTCGATGACTTTCATTTCAAGGCGGCCTACCTCTTTAAGAAACATAAAGTTCAATTGTTGCAATTAATAAGCTCCGACGATATGTCTTACAATGTCGATTTTGTGGAATCCGAGATTTTTCGCAACAATCAGATGTCATGGCGCAATTCCACGAGTTCAGTGCGATGGAATTTCTATGCTCTCAACGGCTCTATTTTTACTGCAAATGTGAGCTCAAGCAAATATACTACTGGCTTAATATCGAGGAATCGCAACGCTTATTTCGTTGGTGAAACGAATCAAAGCGACTGGAGGAATTCAGTTTCAGCGTTTAACAATAGCGTTGAAACGTTTACAACGCGAATGCTCCTTGAAAAAAAGATTTCGAGTGACCTCCATACCAACTTTGGATACGAATTCAAGAAAAACAGGATCACACCTTTTTCTGAAGAATATTGGGAAGATACCCCCCAAACGCAGCCTCGATTTGAAGGAAATACAGATGTAAAAGCACATTCGCTCTTTGCCGAATTAGAAGGAAGCCTGATGGGAGCAATTTCATTCAAGGCCGGATTTCAAACAAACCTATTTTCGTATGCAGAAGAGCAAGAGTTTCACTTCAACCCGCAAGTCTCTATCACACGCGAATTTCAAAGAAATCTGTCACTTTCTCTTTACAGCCTTCGATCCTCTCAGAATGTTCACTTGATCACATTGAACACCCTCGGTTTTATTCCAGAGCTCTGGCTTGCTCCCTCCACAGGCATGCCTGTTCAAACATCGTGGTCAACAGGAACCAAATTGAGTTATACTCGCTTGAAAACAAAAGCCTTCGTTGATGTCTATGCCCGCGGCATGTCCAATCTTCTGGAGTTTGGTTATGTAGATTTTGAAAACTCGATAAATGAAATTGTGGGAAATCAAATTGCTGCCAATGGACAGGGAGCTGTCTTTGGTATTGCTGTTTCGCTAAAGAGTTCCCACAAAAACCTGCATTATTCGCTTTCCTATTCGCACGCAAAGAGTTCAAGGTTATTCGAACAGCTGAATCAGGGAGTTCCATTTCCCTTCGCATTTGACATCAGGCACGACGCGAATGCCTCGTTCACTTACGAACTTAGCAAAAACTGTAAGCTGTCCGCACTTTACACCTTCGCTTCTGGCCGGGTATTGAACATAAATGACCAAATGATTCCCATCGGATTTACGGTGCCTCTCGGAGGGAACTACACCCAATGGGTTTCTTACAATCAGCCACAAAACAGAAATAGCTACCGGCTCGGGAATTTGCAACGCATCGACTGGAGCATTGCATGGCGGCGCCCCACAACCGGCGGTGAATACAACTTTCTACTCGGAGTCTACAACACTACAAACAGAGTCAACCCATACTCCGCTTTCTCTTCAGTAGACGAGAATGGAAATCCATACATCGAAGAGATTGGATTGATCCCATTTATGCCCAACCTAAGCATCTCCTATTCATGGTATTAAAATTTGGCCAAATAATCGGTCTCTGTATTGGGCTCTGCATTGGTATGACCTCGTGCAATTGGTTCAACCCTTACGACTCTCCAAAAACGAACGAGAGCCTTCAGGCTGTATCCTATTTCTTGCCGCTAGACAATGACTCATCCGTCTGTTTCATTTCAAAATCCCAAAGCCATCACAGCCCGAATAAAACACCTTCGCAAGACCTCTGCATCGAGGTCAGCGGCAATGGTGAATTCGCCCCAATTCTTTCATGTTCTCTAGCGATCTCCGACACCGCATCTATCTGGATTAACACGTCTGAATTAACCGAATTAGAGTCCGGAGACTCCATCTATCTGCTCATCGAATCCCCAGATTTCGAAGCGATTTCAGGCTCAACTGTTGTTCCACATCGCCCCATTGTAGCGAGCTACGACCTGTCTCCTCGGACATGGAGCAGCGGTGACAAGGTCTTTGATGAACTTGAAGTTCATTTGAACGATCCATCCACATACTCCGATCAATACATGCTCCAATTGATTCGATCCGTGGATACGATTGGAGCACCGCTCCCAAGGTTGATCAACATCAAAACAGAGGATCCCAATTTGCAGGTTCGCAAATTCGGTCGAGCGGCATTAGACAATGCTCTTTTATTTAGCGATAGCCATTGGGAAGACGGCCAGTACATTGCTCAATTTAGAGCTAGTAACAACCTTGAAGAGGGGATCCCATATCATTACATCTTGCTCATTCACGGATTATCCCGAGACATGGCAGACTTTTTTAATGACCTTGAAAATGGTGACTTCTATGGAACTTTTACAAGCGGGTCTGAAAATTTTATCCGTTCTAATCTCACAGGAGCAGAAGGATGTTTCGGAGCGATGAAAACGAAAACAATTTTAATTTTCCCTTAGATTATGAGCAAAGAAAGTCTGCCGCCTATCGTTTCTCGTCCAAATAGGAGTCGTAGAGAAACCTGACTGAACTTGAATGCCTCAAAAACCAAAAAAGAGCAACCATTTCTGATTGCCCTTTTGTGTTGCGGGGGCCAGACTCGAACTGACGACCTTCGGGTTATGAGCCCGACGAGCTACCAACTGCTCCACCCCGCGATTTACCACAAACT
>CAJQIB010000042.1 GCA_905478325.1 uncultured Flavobacteriales bacterium
TCGCGCTGAAAACGCAATCCTACACCTTGTGTAGTGGCTCCATCGGGCGATGACCATTCGGGGTTTTGTCTTGTGTGACCGGTGACTTGGAAATGGCCGTTTTGGTCCAAATCATAGCTAATGGTCATGTCCTGCAATTGGACGTTTTGGGTCGAAACTTGGCTCAGTTGATTGGTGCCGATTGCCCCTTCAACATGCAGCCTGTCATCGAGTAGTCGTGTGCTGAGGGCAACCGCTAAAGCTTGTTTACCGCGTGTCGGGTCATTGGCGTAATCAAATCCGATGTCCATGTCAGGGGAGATTTGAGAGACCCAATGGCCCAGTTGACTTGCGATAAATGCAGCACTTTTGTCTTGCATGTTTTCTCCACCAATGCCCGAAGAAATGGGGTCTGGGCTAAGGAATTGATTGAGAACGAGTAAGCTAAGTGCTTGGCGATTGAGCTCATCTTCGTTGATCAATGCACCTTCTACGAGGGATACGAGTTGGGGAGAAGCTTCGGGTAAATCAATTGAAAAGCCGATATCTGGTCGCATTAAAGCGCCCTGGAGTTCGAGATTGAGATGGATTGGAATGCGTCCGGGTAAATTAGCCTCATCGGGCAATAGGCCGTCTAAACTGCTGCGGATAGCGTAACGCGTATTCAAATCAATTTCGGCTTCGTAGGGGTCTCCGAACCAAGAGATGGTTCCACCCGGTTCAATATCAAATTGTTTGTTGATCAAATTCTGGAGCGTAAAAAAGTAGGCGCCTTCGACTACTTCCAATTGTCCGTTCATAGTAATTTGCTCAAAATCATTGATTGCAATGGCCAAATCCCCCGTGGTAACGCCCATGATTTCGTCTCCTACGCTTTCGTCGAAGATGATTCGAGCTACAGCGTCTTCTGTAACCTCCACGTTTAAATCGACTCGAAAGCGCGACAGATCTGGAGTGACTTTTTGAACGTCATCGGACGCTGTTAGGGGCTGATTGAAATGAATGAAGGAGGCGTACGAAGCGTCTGAGGCTCCATCTAAAGGGAGTGCGAAACGGGTTCCGGGACCGGTTTTTAATCGCGCCTCAATTTGAAGGTTGTTATCAAAACCGAATACGTTGACGTCTCCTGTGGCATACGCTGACCCGTAGAACCAATCGTTGTCTTCTCGCGAGAGGTTGAGCAGTTGAAAGGGGGTTTCTGCCTCCAATCCGACATCGAAATTCCATTGCTTGAAATGTTCGTGCATCACAGTGCCGTTGATGCGGGCCGTATGGCCATCTGAATCTTGGGCCTCCCATTGATCCAAGAAAAACTCATCGGGCTTGACGGAGCACTCTCCTTTTAAACGGTAAGTGCTTCCGAGGTAGTCAACAAATACTTTGGCTGAGTCTGAGGCGATGAAGCCTTCAATTAAAGGGAGAGAAGGCGTCCCGTCAATCGCGAGTTCACCGGAGACCTCGCCGCTCCACGTGACTGATTGAGGGGGCATCCAGGTGTTGAGCCAACCCAATGGGACGGATTCGAAGAAGACCGTGTTGCGCATGGCTTCGTTCGGGTTCAGGGGCACCCTTCCGTTTGCCGCAATGGGAGTTTCCGACGCTGTCTGTGCAGAAAGCCAATAGGAAGCTGATTTGAGATCACCGTTGACAATAAAATCGATGGTGTAGATGTCCAATGAATCGTAACCGAGTGACTGCCCGCTGCCGAATGCCGAGAATTCAGAGCGACCATCGACGCGGCACCATTCAAAAGCGGCCTCCAAGCCTTCTCCATGAAGCGCTGAGAAAGGGGGGGCGTAGAAACGCGGTAGAGTCTTCCCTGAAAGGTCAAGGAGCCAATTGCTTTCACCAGTGGATCGGTACATTCCCTCTGTTTTGATGGTCCAATCATTCGAGGCAAGAGCGAGGTTTTCACACTGAATTTCCACTCCTGAATCGACTTGCTTAATGACAAGTAAGTGCTGTTTGGAGTCAATTCTAAACACTTGGTTTCCAATAGGTAGGTGTGATTGAGTGAAGTTTAGGTCGAAGGTATTTTCGTCTGTCGACTCCACTGACCACTGTATTTCAGCGGTGTCGGAATCAGGCGATTTCCAAGAGGCATCAACCCACCACAGTGAATCTCCAGAAAAGCCCAAATGAGCTTCCTCAAGCCAGAGCTCACCCTCGTGTGAGACAGCGTCACACTGTGCATTTAAAAACACGTTGTGACCAGACTCCTTTGCGACAAACTGCATGCGCGTAGCCTGGTAGTCTCCCCATTTCACCTTCGGAAAGTCCAGATGGATTTCAGCACCGCCAGATTTGCTGTAGGCGGTCAGTTTTGAACCGGGATCAATGGAAAGGGGGATGTGAGCAAGAGTAGCAATGGGAGCAAATGAACGGATACGGCACTGGGCTTGAAGTTCAGGAGGGGCCTTGCGGCTGTGTGCTTTTTGATTTTTCAACTCATCAAGCCAGATTCTCCATCGCTTCCAATCGTTTTCTATCCTCAGCTGGCCATCTGTTAAATCCGAATTCCACGTGATGTCGCTAACAAGCGGGCTCCACTTCCCAGAAACATCCAATCGATCGAATGCCATGGGTCGGCCTTTCTCTAACAAATTGATTTGCCTCATTTCAAAAACCATGGAAAGTGCGTCGCTGCCATCCCCGCTTGCTCGAAGTGCTGATTGAGCATACAATTTCCAATCCTCGCGCTGGGATAGAAGAAGGGGTTGGAACCCCATCAAGCTATTTTGTGATTGCCAATTCCACGCTTCTGGCGACCACATTCCGTCCCAAGACATATCCAAAGGAAGCGGATTCTCGCGTGAAATGACGGTGCCGGTGGCCTTCCATTTTGCCGTTGAAGTGTCCGTAGTGTCCCGCTGTGCAGCCGCATTGGCCGTAGCATAGCCGCCATTCGAAAAACGCATTGTGGAGTTCCACGAAATAAAATGGGGTGTCCAGTCAAGATGCCCAGAAGCTTCCCAGGGATTTCCAAAGCCACGGTCTGAGTCTAGAAAAGGAGGCAGCTGTTGACCACTCCAATCAATGGCATCCGATTTAGGGCTCCAATCCAGTTCCAATTCAATCGGCTCAGCTTGCGCGTTCAAGCCCAGTTCACAGGCGACGTGAATCGTTTGATTTGTCGACCCCCACACGAGATTCCACCGGTCATTTTTAGATAGCATAGAATCCAATGGGGCGAGCCATGAAGCGGTGTTCACTGCTAGGGGAGTGGATTGCAATGAAGTCAAGCCTGCCGTTAGCAGCCCATGCATGCTGCCGCTCGTGACCCAATCTCCCGCGGCTAACTGATTCCATTGAGCGAATTCCAACGTTTTAATTCCGGGGATGCCGCTCCAATGATGAAGGGATGCCGTCCACCCATTGTGCTGTTCAAATCCCAACTTCAACTCTCCAAGAAGTGCAGTTTCTTCCAATTCTAAAGCAAGCCATTCGGACCAGTGTGCTGTTGCTCCTTGAGATGAAAGAAACGAACCTGCCCATTGAGGGAAATCGACTCCTTGTTCAATGGTAGCTGTTGCTTGTGCTTCCGAAATAGAGCGGGCATCCCATTGTCCGTCGGCTTCGCAAGCAATGGTGACGAGGTTGCTAGCAACAGAGCCTGCAGACCAGTGCCAAGTCGTGGAGTTCGCGTTCCAAATTCCCCCGGCATGCTCCAGATGCAAGGTGTCCTCACCCAAGATGCTGCTCCAAATATCCCCTTTGAAATCGGTCAGTTCAGCGTGTTGAGAATCGTGAAGTAGTTCAATGTCCACGCACTCAAACCGTTCAATAATAGCGGTGACATCCAAAGAGTCCGACTGAAATTGAATGGATAAGTTTTCAATGAGCAGACGCTCCAAAGCACCTTCCATCGCACGTGGAGAACCGGTTGGAGCTTTGCTTGCATTCATTTCCACCCAGCGCGTCACAGCTGAGGCATCCAGTGTTGCCCCAGATAAACGCAATTCCCCCAATTCCCAGCTCCCATTGACCCAGCGCCAATGCCCCAAGTTGACGGCTGCAAAGTTGAAAAGAAGCGTCTCCTCGAAAGGAACGCCAACGCGGCAATCGATCAGGGCGACCTCTTGGCTCCACCAATTGATCTTCAGGGAGTCAAATTCAAGTGTCAGTCCCTGTTGCTGTTCAAATGTGCTGGCCAAGGTCCTCGCGGCAGCAGCTTGCACTTTCTCGGATTGCAAGGCGATGAATGCGATGAAAAGCAAACTGAAGATTGTTGCGCCTATGCGCATCAGCCATTTGAGTAAGGTGCTTTTCATCCGAAGGGAAGTTACAAGTTCTGGTGTAGAAGCACCTAATTTTGTACCAACTTGTGATTCCCTTCGTTTCTCGTACCCCATGCTTTATACCTCATGCATTTTGGCCATTGAATCCTCGTGTGATGACACCTCTGTGGCTGTCATTCGTGGTCGACACGTCCTGTCCAATGTTGTAGCGAATCAGACAGTCCATGAGAATTATGGGGGAGTGGTGCCGGAATTGGCCAGTAGAGCCCATGCCCAGAACATTGTTCCGACCGTCGCAACTGCGCTGAAAGAGGCCGGGGTATCTCCTGAAGATTTGGATGCGGTCGCCTATACCCAAGGTCCGGGACTGATGGGGTCATTGCATGTGGGAGTCGCTTTTGCGAAGGCTTGGGCTTACGCATTGGGAAAACCTACGATTCCCGTGCATCACATGCATGCACACATTCTTGCGCATTTTCTTGAACCTGGAGACCCACCACAACTTCCCTTTTTGTGCCTGACTGTATCCGGAGGGCATACACAGCTGGTTCGCGTAAATGGCCCATTGGACTTGCAGGTCATAGGAACTACGCTAGATGATGCTGCTGGTGAGGCTTTTGATAAAATGGCCAAATTAATGGGGCTCCCGTACCCAGGAGGTCCTGAGATTGATCGTCTTGCAGCTGAAGGCGATCCTTTGGCCTTTGTCTTTACACGTCCTGTTGTCAAAGGACTGGACATGAGTTTTAGTGGGTTGAAAACTCAGATCTTGCATTTTTTACAGCGTGAAATGCAGTCGAATCCCCGTTTTGTTGATCAACGAAAAGCGGACATCGCTGCCAGCATACAGCATGCCATACTTGGGATTTTGATGAGTAAATTGGAATCGGCCGTTGCGTCTACAGGTATTCAAGAGGTGGCCATAGCAGGAGGGGTGTCTGCCAATCGCGGATTGCGCAGTGAACTTGAGAAAAGAAGGGACGAACTGAATTGGACGATTCACATTCCTCCCTTGTCATTTTGCACAGACAATGCTGCCATGATTGCCATGACCGGGGCGATTCAATTCGAAGCGGGATTTAGCGGCACCATCACAGACGCTCCAAACCCGCGTCTTCCTTTTTGAAATCACCATCGCCCTCTTTTGGAGGGGGCTCTAGGGCCCACAAAGGCAAACGTATTTGTGCAACCGTACCGCGCGAATACGGGTCCTGATCCGTAGGATTTCTCAATTCGAGTTTTCCCGGGTGTCTGAGCAGCTCCAAACGCTCTTTGATGATTGCAGTGCCCCTTGATTGGTGGTCTTCTTTTTTTGTCAACGCCTTTTTCGTCAGCCCTTTTCCGTTGTCATGCACTTGCAAAACCAATGACTCATCATCCCAAAATATGTGCAACTCAATCGCTGGGTTTTCTGCTGAAAGTCCAGAGAGTCCATGCCAAATCGCATTTTCTACTAGGGGTTGAAGCAGGAATTTTGGACACGGAGTGTGCGGGAGGCTGACTGTCGAATCGACGACGGACTTCCAAACGATGGGTTTGGTCAGTCGTATGGACTCCAAGTCGATGTATTGTCCAACGTGATCAAGCTCTTGTTGAATGGATATGATGTTCTTGTCGGTTGTTATAAAGCCCTGCATGAGCAGCTTCCGGAACCTCCGAAACACGTCGCTCGCTTTATCGCCTTGCTCAGTGAAAAGCAAGTGTTGGATGCCTGTGAGGACATTGAACAGGAAGTGAGGGTTCATCTGAGAACGCAGATTGTTGCGCTTGGCTTGACGAACCCGGTCTCTCAATGAAATGTTCTTTTTGACTTGGGCCACGCTTTGAATGAGCAGCTGCTCTTGAATGACCGCATTTTGCGCTGCTTTAGTCTGTCCCGGCACTCCGGCGACGAGAAGGAAGCGCACATACAAAAGAATAGATGCATGGCCGATGAGGATGGACCACCACATTGCAGAACGCGTGAGCTCAACCCAAGGCGAAGCCATCGGAAGTAGTTGGGACATCCAGCTGGTTACGGCTAAAACGACACCGAACCCCGATGCCACGACGAACCCTTTTACATGCAATGATTTGGGACTTCCACCCAATGGGGCAAAAAAAAGCGATAGAAAAAAAGCTGTAATCACAGCAAAACCGAGATGCAACGGAACGGCATCCATCCAAGTCTCAATTTCAACAGGCATGTCTAAATGTAGGCGTGCTTGAGGCGCTCTCGATAGAGCTTTTGTAAGCGTAAGGAATAAACTTGTTTGCGTTTAAAAAGGGTCTCTCTGAACACGTCAGACGTCGTCCTCTGCATACGCCTGACGCAATTCACTTTGCAACTTTCGGAGGTACTCCTCTTTCAGCCAGTTCTTATAATTATCCGTAGTCTTGGAGATGCATTTCGAGTATAACCGAACGCGATAAATGATGTCGCCTTCCAATTCTTTGATTAGATCAGAGGCGTCCCAAAAATCCTGACACAAATAGCGCACGATACTCACGTGATGCACGATGCTCCGTTCGATGGCTTCTTTAGGTCTGCCTCCTGATCGTGTCACTTCAACATACGCTTCGGCCATGTTGAAATCAGGATCTGGACCGCCTTCCAATCGTTTCATCAAATCATCGGAATATTCATAAACGAATTCTTCCTCAATCTCTTCATCCGAATACAGACCTTCAATGTAAGAGTTGGGCGACTTGAAAATATCGGCCCAATTCACATGTGTGTCCCACAATCCGAATCGGCGGGCATTGTTTCCCAAGTCGATGACGTTGAACTTCTTCTTGTGGGGCAGAACACGAGAGCCACGTCCAATCATTTGATGATACAAAGTCAGGGACTTGGTAGCACGATTCAAGATGATGGTTTCGACAGAAGGGGAGTCAAATCCAGTCGTTAAAATGGATACAGAGCTCAAAATCGCATCCTGCTTCTTTTCGAACCACTCCAAGATGTCGTGGCGTTCTTTTTCGCTGTGGGTGTTGTCCAAGTGCTTGCACTCATAGCCCTCCTCCTCGAACATGGCTTGCACAGACTTCGACGTGTTGATTCCATTATTGAAAATCAACGTTTTCGTGTTCTTAGCCTTCTCTTCGTATGCATAGAGCAGCTTTTCCTGCATCAGATAATTGCCGTACAAACGTTCCGAGCTGCTGACGGTATAATCGCCATTGATCCCGATTTTCAATGAACGTAAGTTGACATCGTAACTGTAGGTGATGGCTTCTGCCAAAAACTCTTGCTCGACTAACGCTGAGATGGATTCGCCAACGATCAACTCGTTGTAGTTGTCCTTCAAAGGCAGTTTGATGTTCGAACTGAGAGGTGTCGCAGTAACACCCAAAATATTTTGAGTAGCAAAATATCCAAAAAGCTTCCGGAAGCTGTTATAGTGGGCTTCGTCAATGATGACCAATCCCAAGTTCTCAAAATCGATGCGCTCATCGCTGAGTCGATTGTTGAGGGTTTCTACCATCGCTACATAACACCAAAAATCCTCGTCATCATCCAACTCCTTGACCTTGCTGTTGATGATTTTATTCGGGACGCCGACGTCTGTAAGCATCCGACTAGTTTGTCCGCATAATTCTATGCGGTGGGTCAGAATAAGGACCTTTTTTCCTGTTTCAAGGATATATCGCTTGGCCAACTCAGAGAAAATAACGGTTTTTCCTCCACCTGTAGGGAGTTGGAAGAGCACGTTATACCGTTCTGGAAATTTTTCCATTCGGCCCATCAATGTGTTGATGGCATTCTTTTGGTAACCATACAAGGTCTTTCCTTGATTGGTTTCCAGTTGTTTGCGCAACGAAGTGTCAGTTAACGACAATGTGATTCGGGTACAAGATGGAAAAAACTCCCTCAAAATGGCTTCAGGAGCAAAAGACAAAAGTACTTCTTCCTTTTGTATGTCAAAGATTCTTGGCGAGAGGTTTTCAACGAAAAGGGAAAGATTGGTTGGAAAGCCTCGCTAAACAACAGATTTTTGTGCATGTCTTTTGATGATTTAAGCCTGTTTAACCAGCTACCCATTGCGTGGCGAGAAGCATTGGAAAGCCGTTTTGAAGTCACTACGTTGAAGCGTGTGGAGGCTTTGCTTCAAGATGCGCGTTCTCAAGGTGTATGTTATCCAACCGAGGGGTTAGAACTTGCTGCTTTTCGCTCATGTGCCCCCAGCGCTGTCAAAGTGGTCATCTTAGGCCAGGACCCATACCATGGCATAGGACAAGCCCACGGCTTGGCATTTTCAGTGTCACAAGGGGTTGTTTGGCCTCCTTCTTTGCGGAATATCTTAAAAGAGCTGGCGGATGATGTGGGGCCTGAATCACTTTCTTTACAAGCGCTGAGAGAAGAAGGCGTCTTGGAGCATTTGCCTCGGCAAGGTGTTTTACTTCTCAATGACGTTTTGACGGTATCCGAAGGACTCCCCGGAAGCCATGCGCATTTTGGTTGGCAGAGTCTAACGGGATCGGTGATGGAATATCTCCTTGATTCAGACCGTCCATGTGTCTTCATTTTGTGGGGCAAGCGCGCGCGCGCGCACACGAAACGCATAACGCATCCCCGTCACCTAGTCCTTGAAGCACCTCATCCAAGTCCATTGTCGGCTTATCGAGGCTTCTTCGGTTCCAAGCCGTTCAGTAGAACCAACGCCTGGCTCGAGGCATGTGACCTAGAGCCCATCCACTGGTGATAACGCATCCCATTGGACAACGCGACCTACCCGGTCATCTCCACCTGCGAGTAGCCACTCGTTCTTTGGGCCTCCAATGATCAAGGCATTGACGGATCGACGGCACCCTCCGTTGCGGTGCGTCCACTTACTCAATGGTTGGAGCGTTGAAGCAGACCAGCATTTCACGGTCTTATCCCGACTTGCGGTCCAAATCTTATCTGCGGTACGCTGCATTCTGTAGATGGCGCCTTCATGCGCTGGGATGTTCATCACGGACTCTCCCGCGGAGTTCCAAACGCGAAGATGTCCGTCGCGACCGCCTGTGACCCACACATTTTTTGAATCTAAAAATAGGGCGGCGTATAGTCCGCCTTCATGGAACCCCATGGCCGGGGCAACAGCAAGGTCCATCGACTCATTCGGGTTCCAAATGCGC
>CAJQIB010000043.1 GCA_905478325.1 uncultured Flavobacteriales bacterium
AAAAGTGGAGCCGGGGGGAGTCGAACCCCCGTCCAAACAAGGACATACCGTGATTTCTACATGCTTATTCTGTAATTGAATTTCGACTGAAGGCTGACCACAGACAGCCCACCTAACAGCTTAGTCCAGTAAATTTCGCGCCAGGCGTCGGACACACCTTTAACTAGTCCCATTTGCCTGATATCCCATTGAAACAACGGAAGGGTCCGTACGTTGCTTCGGGATAGCTCGTTGCATCACTTGGTGATACAATTAGGCCAATCGACTGAGTCGATTAGGCTGCGAGCGCGTAGGAAGTGTTGTCATTTCTGACTTAGAAGTTCAAGATTAACGAGCTGGTCTTCCAAGTGCTCGGCATGCTTACCCGATCTATCATCTTGCTGTCAAATCCAAAATCGGCCCCATAAACAAAGAACAACGCGGCGAGCCATTGCCCTTAGCGAAGAGCAAAAGTACGGCAAGCACCGATGCTTTGAGACCGCGCGTGAATTTTAGAGTTCTCCCGCCCCTTTCGCAGCGTAATCAGCGAGGTAGGCAAACGGCGCATTGAGCTCTCCAGACAGCGTCGTCTCACTCGCAGCACGCAAGATGCCATCATCGTCCCCTGCAATCAGCAACGGGATGACATGTTCCATCAATTCACGACCAAACCCCTCGGAGGCGTCTCGTGGCAGCTCACATGGCAGGTTGTCCACTGCCATGACCGTGATCGCACCAGGATGATCCAACGCGCATTCTGATTCGGTTCCAGGGTCGTAGCCGTACAGTGGGTCTGCAATCGTCGAAGGACGCAAGGTGCACGCAACGGGCCCGTCAATGTCACAGGAAATGTCCGCTACCACCTTGACCGACCAGGCCGGGTTGCGCATGTCTTCTCGCGTGAATAAAAACGGCGATCCATCGGCCCAAAAATGTCCGGCAATGAACAAGTCGGCACGCTGTCCAAACGGCATGAAGGTGCTTTGGTATCCCGTCGCATCGTCCACAAATTCATCATAATCAAACGGCTGGCCATCGATGCGTTCATTGTAATCATCCACCTCCAAGTGCACATAGACCGGGTCCGGAAAATCCATGCGCAAGAAATCATCCTTGTGCACGCCTCTTAATTTCATGTGCTTCAGAACCTCCAAAGCTCCTTGTCCAACCCGACCACTCCCCGTCAAGACAATACGAAAATCATCGGGCAAATCCGCTGACTTGGCATGGTCCAACATTTCCTTCAAGTCGCGACAATCGATGGCCTTGGGCAATGAGAAGCGACCGCTTTGAAGTCCATAGGCACGCAGTCCATTGTAGGCACCTACCAGCCCGGCCCAACGTCCAAAACCGATGATCCGCTTGCCACTGGGGCGCTTCAGCATTTCATAGTCGATCAACCGAATTTTCCGTTCCAACACCCCAGCCAATAGCGGGGCATTGTATGGCTGCAACTTGTAAGTGTGACTGAAGAAGAGATACGTCTTAGACGGAATGAGGTCCTCTACATTAACCTCCTTTACTCCAATCAAGACATCACACGAACTCAAATCCTCATGAAGACGCAGTCCCGCAGCCACATATTCCGCATCGGTTATGCGACGCACAGGACTCGGTTGGACGACGATTTCCAATTCAGGATGGCGCGCAATTAAGGTCGCGCATTGTTCCGGGGTTAAGGGAACCCGTTGATCGGGAGGGGTCTTGCCTTCTCGGACGATACCGAGGCGCAAAGGATGTTCTGGGGAATATTGCAATGTCGATGGCTCTACGAGACCAAATTACGGGCATCCGCTCGCGTTGGCCGCATCTTTTCCGGTTCTTATCGAACGTTCATTGTTGAGCAATGAAGCGGTAGGTCAACGTTCCTGAAACGGGACCTTCTGTCGAAGCACGAAAGGAGGAACGTCGTGCACTGCGCAACGCCTCCTCGATCAAACAAGCACGAACTGACTCAGCATGACCCGGTGCATCAGAAACCTTGGCTCCTTGCAAAGTCACATTGCGCACACCTCCGGCAGCCGTTACCTCCAACATCACGACCACGACTCCTCCGCCGCGGCAACGATAACCCGGCATATCCAATTGAAGTTCCTCACGCCCGGGCACATCGAAGGCAACAGTGACTTGTCCGTCATAACGACTGTCCCACTCCTCGTACGTCTGGATGTTTTCACGCTGACCATCATCAGGAACAGCTTTCAAACCAAAATCCTTTTGTTCCGCTCCCAACCGCGCAAATTCAGCATCTTCCATGGCGCGCAACTCGGCTTCTACATCCGCAGCCATTTGCTGTTCATCTTGCGCTGATCCAGACGAACGACGCTCTGAAGAGGCTGATTTTGAAGCATCTGATCTCAAATTGGACACCTCGCTCTCCATCCGCTGGCTCAAGAATTCTTCAAGGGTGCGCTCAACGGGAGCATCTACCTCAGACCATTGACCAACGGCGACTTCCACAAAGTTCGTTTGGGGAGCGCTCGTGCCATGCAAAGGTTGAATCCACAGAACCAACAAGGTCGCTGCATGCAATCCCAGCGTCAGGGTGATGGCCAACCAAAAGCGATTTCTCTGCTTGTTTTTTGGATCACCTAAGTGCATCAATCCAGTATGATCGAGGTCTCCCGTTTCCAGGTATCGACAGTGATACTTCGGTCGCCTTTGAAATAATAAATACCCGTCTTTGTGACGACTTTTCGATACCGCACGACCAAATTTCCTGTTCTCACCGTGCGCTCAATGACCAATCCATTGGGGATGTCATAGGATTCCTCATGGATGCCCATCAAGACTTCTTGATCTTCCTCCGAAAGGACATACGCATCTTTGTCGTTGGTCTCTGAATTGGCCTTTTCCAACCCTTCCATGCGGGAGTCGTATGCCCTCCGATCCGCCTCAGTCTTGCGCTCAGACAACCGCCGATTCACTTGCCTTTCCTTTCTTCGAACTTCCGCATAGCGCTCCTGGGAGCGTAAATCAGCGCCCTCACCAACTTCTCGGTATTGCCGTGTTTTATCGTCTGCATTTTCGGCATTGACCGAACGCCGATCCGCTGCAGCCCGATTGACTCCACGAAACAGGTTTCGCCAGTTTCGCTTTTTCTGCTCCAATTCAGGAACAGCGAGAGCGAAGTCACGGCTGCGATTTCGTTTCAAACGAGCGCTTTTATCCTTTTTGACTTGTGCGGTTTGCGCACCTTGTTCTTGCAGTTCTCGTCCATTTTGCGCCGACTGACCCGCATTCCGCTCGTACCCTTCTACTTGATCCTTCAACGAATCCACACGACGATTCTGCGCATTGACGGCATCCTGCACCATGGCTTTTTGCCCGCGCTCCAACGTATTCATATCAACCAAGTCTCCTTCGATACGCAAATTGGCAGCGAGAGCAGATTGCCGCTGCAAATCCGCCGCTGCCAACTTCTTATTCTCCACATCCAGTTGACGGGAACGCTCTTCACTTTTCAACGCCTCTTTGTAATACAGCTCGACCTCATCACTTTCTTGGATATTCATCGCAGAAGCCAATTCCTGAGCACGGTTCCGCGCTTGGTCCTCATCACGTTGGCGATCCGCATTGGCTTGCTCCATGCGAGCTCGTTCGGCATCCAATCGACGCTGCCGTTCTGCTTCTTCACTTTGATCGGCTGACGCATCCGCTTGTTCCGCTTCACGATCAGCCGCAGCACGCTCGGCCTCCAAAGCAGCCATCCGGGCCTCCCGATCGTCTGTTTCATCCAAAGGCTCAGATGAATTCTGTTTATTCGCAATCCGAGTCAACCGACCGCTGGCATAGCGGTCATCCGATTTGAGCTCAAGCGCCTCGGAGTAATACGCGCTGGCGGTATCCCAATCTGCGGCATCATACGCCGCATCACCAGACGTTATGAGTTGGTCGAATTCAGCATCCAAAAGAGCCGCTTCATCCGTTGCTGCTGCAGTCTCTGACTCCTGTGCTTCTCGCGCTTGACGGTCGGCGGACGCTTCCTGCTCCGCTTCTTCCGCCCGTTGAGCATCCCGTGCGTCTCGAGCATCCGCAGCGGCCTTCTGGCTCGCCCGATCATCTTCGTCCTGCTTGTCTGCCTTGTCGCGGCCTTTCCCTTTCGATGAAGAACGTGCTTCTGATTTGGCCAAAGCCTCATCAATCCGCCGTTGAGCTTCGTTCATCCGTTGCACAGGATAACGTTCATCGGGCAACACAGCCAAAGCTTCTCCGTACTTGACAATGGCCGCAGCATAATCATCATTCCGAAACAAAATATCCGCATCATCATTGATGGCGTCATACTGTATCTGCAATTCCCGCATGCTAGCGCTCGAAGCTTCGCGGTCTGCACGTTCCTGCTCCCTTCGTAAACGTTCGGCATCCTCAGACTCTATTTCGGCAATGCGCTCTCGGCATTGCGCAGCGCGTTGCTGAGGCAAGCGCTCAGCAGGGAGCAAACGGGAGGCCTCTTCGTATTTCACAAGTGCCGCTGCATAGTCGTCGTCTCGGTACAAGTCGTTGGCATCATCAATCAGCGCCTCGTAGGCCACCGTACGTTCAATAATGGAGGCGGATTCAGAAGCCAAGTCGTCAATGCGTATTTGAGCTTCTTCCTTGCGATCCTGCGGGTACCGCTCTGCAGGCTTCAATTCACTGGCTTCATCATACGATTTGATCGCCCTTTCGTATTGCTCCCGATCAAAATAATTATCCGCCTCAGCGAGCACCTCATTGTATGCTCCATCCTCTTCCATGGCCTCCCGCCGTGCTTCCACATCCCGCAAGCCCTTAGCCGGCTCAGGAGCATCGGGCCGCATCACAGCCGCCGCTTCAAACGCTTCAATGGCTTCATCCAAACGATCCGATTCCAAAGCCGTCTCTCCAGCATCCAAAAGCTCCACAAAAGCAGCCTCCGACTGGCCTGAAGCCAAAAACTCATCCAATTTGACCTGAGCCGCAGCGCGTTTCGCCTGTGCATTGGCTTCATCAGGGAACAGAGCCAAGGCGGAATCGTAAAAATCCACCGCTTGCTGCCACTCTTGTTTCCCCATCGACTGATCCCCTTTTTTCAAAAATGCATCAAAATCATCCCGCATCTTCTCAAGCTCGCCTTCCATGCGTTCTAGCCGGGAAAATTCGGCTTGAACCTTATTCCGCATTCGAACGGTGTAATTGTTGTCAAACACTACGGTGTTCTTGGCAGCAACGTATTCACCTCGGCCGTATGGATTTTCGAATATGCTTTCATCAAAACCCGGAGGAAGAGGAAACATGGTCATGTCCAAATCCATATTGCGATTTCCTATCGTGCTCTCGGGAATGCCCGAAGCATCGACTTCAATGCGTTTGTTGCTATGCCCATCCAGTTCAAAACTGAAGGTGTAATCATGGCGCAAAGGCAACTCAAAATCATAATCTCCTTTGGCATCGGTCAACAGCTCGTCAAACACGTTACCGTCCTGAAAAACAACCACCTTCACGCCCAATAGCCGTTTGTTGGTGTCATCCATTTTCACCGATCCAAACACCAAAAACAAATCATCTTGCGCGGCAACAGAAGGCACACAAAGCCCCATCAAGACGAGGCATACCACCCCATAGAACAGGGAACTACTGTATTTCTGAACGGCAGACGAAGGCTTCAATGAAAATTTCAATCTATTTTGGCTCTTGAGGGTATTCATGGGCAATTCCATGGCTTCTTATGAACGTAAAAATATGGCATTTAGTTATTGGGAGTCGAAACAGTGGTTGAGTGACCGCAATTTAGTGGTTGTTGGTGGAGGAATTGTTGGACTCTCCGCGGCTTTGCGCGTCCGTGAATTGCACCCGAATTGGAAGATTACCGTGATCGAACGCCACCCTTTTGGTGGAGGAGGCAGTACGCGAAACGCTGGTTTTGCATGCTTTGGAAGCGCCACCGAGTTGCGCGAGGATCGCATCACTTTAGGTGACGCATTGGCATTGGAACTGGTGCAAAAGCGCTGGACTGGATTGCAGCTGTTGCGAAAACGACTCGGAGACCAGGCTTTGGGCTATCGAGAATCGGGCAGCGTGGAGTTGTTTCTCAAGGGCTTCGAGCAACATAGTACCGTTCCTTCTGCAGAAGAGCTGGAGGACCTCAACAGATGGATTGCACCTGTGACCGGCACTACACAAACGTTTGAGAACATCCCTTCGCACCCGTTGCACGGTATGGACGCTGCAGCCATTGAACAGGTCATCTCGTCCCCTCTCGAAGGGTGCATCGACACCGGACTCATGATGAAAGCACTCCAAAGTGAAGTGCACAAAGCCGGCATTGATCTCGTGCACGGTTGCCATGTAACCGGCATCGAAAATGGTTCCCAACCGCGCATTCGGATTTCGGAGACTGCTGCTGGGGGCACCTGGTTTGAGACGGAACGACTGTTGCTTACCACCAATGCTTTTGCCCGTGAATTGCTTGATGACCTAGACGTCCACCCGGCTACCAACTTGGTTTTGGTCACTGAACCTCTGCAAACACTTCCCCCACAGCCTACCGTACACATAGACGCGGGGTATGTCTATGCGCGGTCCATTGAAAATCGGTTGCTAATCGGCGGCGGAAGGCATTGGGGAATCGATGCTCCTGAAGCTTTAGAAGCGCGGTTATTGGAAACGATGCAAGCAATCTGGCCGGAATCAAAGTCTGTAAAAGTAGACCACCGTTGGACTGGAGTATTGGGAATTGGTCAAGCGAGACTTCCTATTGTACAAGCCGTTCAATCAGGCATTCACGTGGCCGTAAGGCTTGGCGGAATGGGTGTAGCCATGGGCATGCAATGCGGCCAGGAAGCCGCAACGCTCGTCGCAGAGACTTAATTTTTCCCGTCCGACAAACACCTGTTTCGATTCGATTGAAACCTTTTGGGGAGTCTGCGCGTAAAGAGGCATGTGAAAAGTCTCATTAAGCTCATTCGACCCATGCGAATTGCATCTATCCTATTGTTAACTGCAGCAACACTCAGTGTTCAACAGCAGTCTTTGTTCGCTCAAACAAGCGTTCGTCTCCTCACTGGTCCAACCAGTTTTACGGGTTCTTCCAATTTGGAAGATGGCATTCAGATCTCTGGAACGGGTGCGTATTCGTCTCAGATGGCATTGTCCACCAGTGTGCGCCCTTGTATTTCGATCGAAACACAAGCACAATGGGGAGAGCTTGGTCTGACCGCTGCGAACCGCAAGAACGAAATGGGCACCTATCAATCTGCTGGTGCAGGCGTGCGGTTGCATTTACCGCACAACCAAGAACGGCATCTCCAACCTTGGATCAGCATTGGTGCCGCTTGGCTCAAACAATCCAATTTTGCAGATCTCTTGGATGCAGAGAATGCGGAATACCAGGTTTGGGACAACGGGATGATCTATGACATGGCTGAAGACGCTCCTTATGCAGATGCACAGGCCAATCCAATGATGCGTGATTACACGTTCGAAACACGCACTGCAACGAGCCACAACCTCGCCATCCCGCTTCAAATCGGGCTGGATTTGAATTTGACAACCCGTCTTTTTGCTTCCGCATCCATATCAACTTTGATGGGAGCCGAAGCGAGTTTAGACCCGCGTCCAGACCACCTCGATTGGTTGACCACGGCCCAAGCAGGCATTGGCATACGTCTTGGGAAAGCACATGCTGAACCCAAGGGAGAGGCCTTTCCAGAAGCGCTGGTGCTGCTCGGAAATGACGCCGACAACGATGGTGTTAAAGACTCCAAGGACCGTTGCCCAGGCACGATGGATGGAGCGCCGATTGACAAGCATGGCTGTGCACTCGATTCAGACAAGGACGGGATTGCTGACTACAAGGATGCAGAACCTCATTCGACACACCGTCGGGTCAACGAACGTGGCATTGCTTTGAACGAAGAGCAATGGGCTGCAGTCATGGCTCCTCAATCTGTAAATCCAGCGACCTTCCAAGAAGTCTTTCAACGCATTGAATCTGAAGAAAGTAAGAACATGGTCACTCCTGTGGATGCGAAAGGCCGCACGCCTGCTGAACTGCGCTTACTCAAGACCTTTGGATCGAGCAAAACAACGATTCCAGTCAAAGCTGTCAAAGCCGCGAAAACAGCCCCTAAAACAGCCAACACCATCGAAACAGAGCGCTTAGAGCACGAAGCTCTTGCGGTTGCCGCAGCGATTCATCAGGCGATCAAGCCGACGTTTCGAGTACAGCTCGCCGAAGGAATACGCGATTTGAACATGGACGAAGTCACTCCCTTCCTATTGAAAGGCGATGTCGTTCAAAAGTTCAACCAAACCAGTGAACTGTGTATTGTTACTCCCTCTACTTCCAGCCTCGATCAAGCAGAACAATTGCTCTCCGAGATGAAAGAAAACGGGTTTTCAAATGCACAAATCATCGGTGATTTCAAAGGGAAACTAATCGATTTTGACGAAGTAAAAGCCTTGCGAGACAGCTGGTCTGCAGAAAGTGCCGCACAATTCATGCATTGATTGACAAGGACTTAAGATGTAAGCAGGTCAGCCCTTCATTGGACTGGCCTGCTTTGCTATTTCCCCCTGTTTCAGCGATCGCTTCAGTGCTAGTTTTTGCACGACCCTCGTTCCATCTAACGCTGCAGAGAGAATCCCTCCGGCATACCCACCTCCCTCACCGCAGGGGTACAATCCGGAAACATCCGGATGCTCCAACGAATCC
>CAJQIB010000044.1 GCA_905478325.1 uncultured Flavobacteriales bacterium
ACGACGACGGAAGCTGCATTGATGTAGTCGAGGGCTGCATCGATGGGACAGCGTGCAACTATGATCCGGTATCGAACACAGACGATGGTTCATGTACGTATGCCGATGCCGGTTACGACTGCGCTGGTAACTGCCTAGTAGACACGGACGGCGACGGTATTTGCGACGAGTTTGAAGTAGCCGGTTGCCAGGACGCAACGGCTTGCAACTACGATGCAAATGCGACAGACTCCGACGACTCGTGCACGTATGCCGAAAGCGGTTACGACTGCGCTGGCAACTGCCTAGTAGACACGGACGGCGACGGTATTTGCGACGAGTTTGAAGTAGCCGGTTGCCAGGACGCAACGGCTTGCAACTACAACGCTGACGCGACAGACTCCGACGACTCGTGCACGTATGCCGATGCCGGTTACGACTGCGCTGGCAACTGCCTCGTAGACATGGACGGCGACGGTATTTGCGACGAGTTTGAAGTAGCCGGTTGCCAGGACGCAACGGCTTGCAACTACAACGCTGACGCAACAGACTCCGACGATTCTTGCACCTATGCCGATGCCGGTTACGACTGCGTTGGCAACTGCCTCGTAGACACGGACGGCGACGGTATTTGCGACGAGTTTGAAGTAGCCGGTTGCCAGGACGCAACGGCTTGCAACTACAACGCTGACGCAACAGACTCCGACGACTCCTGCACGTATGCTGATGCCGGCTACGACTGCGATGAAGACTGCATCGCGGATGCGGATGGCGACGGCGTATGCGATGAGTTTGAAGTAGCGGGTTGCCAGGATGCAACAGCCTGCAACTACAACGCCGATGCAACAGATGAAGATGGCTCTTGTACGTATGCTTCAGAAGGGAATGACTGCGATGGCAATTGCCTTGCTGACGCGGACGGAGACGGTGTTTGCGATGAGGACGAAGTTCTAGGCTGTACAGTAGAGTACGCATGTAATTATGACCTCGAAGCAACCGATGCCGATGACGCCTCTTGCTATTACGCCACTGCAGTGTTTGACTGTGACGGCAACTGCCAAGTTGACGAAAATCAGAACGGCATTTGCGACCAGCTTGAAGACGGAACTTGCCTTGATGACTGCTCCGGAGCTTGCGGGGAAGGAACGTATTGGGATGCCGACCTCGGTCAGTGCATTGCAATCGTTGACGACTGTCCGTTTGATTTGAACGGCGACGGTCACGTGCAGCTCCAAGACTTGCTCGACTTCCTGATCTATTACGGAACATATTGCGATCCTGAGTGAAGACCCTTCTCTGAAGAAGAAAAACTCAAACTGTGAAAGAGCGCCCAATGGGCGCTCTTTTTCATTCCCACTTCTCAGGTAGAGATGTAACAAAAAAAAGCCTCCATGCCCATCTTGCATCGGCAGGCTCTCCTGCCTTATTGGACCGATTGGGTGATCAGTGAAAACCGATACACCGCACTTCCATAGTCAGAAAAAGAATCCTCACGAACAAGGACCGTGATTTTCTCTCCTTCACCTTTGGTCACCAGCTCTATGAAATTGTGCCCTATATCCTGCGTAAAATAAACACCTCCACTTTTCATTGCGAAGGCATCCTATTCCTCAACCGTTGTGTCCTCTCGTTTTACTTTGATTTCCCCATGGCATTCCTCAAGCCCAAAGCGACACTCGGGGGTCTTGGTATTCAAATAACTGGATAATGATCATGTCATTTTGCTCAATAACGCGCGCATACAAATCCGAATTTGATGTTGCTGAATTGCTAAACACACCCTCGCAGTAAATACTTTTTGCCCGGATTTGGCGCATTGTATCCATTCTATCGACAATCCACCTCCCCGGAGCCAGTTCCAACCCACACCAAATCAATCATGTATGCGAATAAACCCGCAGCGATGCGATGCGCGCGGGGATGCAAAAAAAAGAGTGGTGGACACCGCGATAAAAGCCTTGATTACCAGAACCTCTCCAAAGTATGGGCAAAAAAAAGGTCCACCCAGAGCGGCAGACCTTTGAAGGGGAGATTCGACGTAGAAGCCAACGAAACCATGCCATATTTAGTGAGTGGCAGGTTGTTGTTTCTAGCGGCGAGATATTAAGATACGAATAAATCCTCAAATTTCATAGGCTAGATTACTCATTGCAATAGAACCCATAGTCCATTAGCAAGAGGAGCAAGTCTCCTGTTCCCACAACCAAATCGTCGTTTAAGTCACCGGGACAACTTGAATCCTCTACACACATTTGGAAATCTTCGCTCCAAACAGTGCCGTCACCGCAAAACTCAGCTCCTACGCAGGTTTCGACACCAAAGTCAAAACCGCTTAGGAAACCCTCAAATTCGGCGTCATCCATCAAGGCTTCAATTTCATCGCAGATACCATCGCCATCTTCATCGTTCAAACAATCGCCCGAGCAGTCGTAATACACTCCTGCGACGTAGCAATCTCCGGCATCCGTAGCATTTGCAACATAATTGCAGGCTAGCTCATTTTGACATCCCGCAATTTCATCGGCATTGCAAATTCCATCGCCATCGCTGTCGTTGTCAACGATCGTTCCTGTGCCATCCGTAGCGCCGGAACACGTCTCACATCCTTCAGCAAACTCACATGCACCAGCGTCTGTAGCCGCAGCATTGTAATTGCACGCCGATGGCGCAATGCAGCCTACGACTTCATCCGCATTGCATACGCCGTCACCGTCGTCGTCATTGCTCACGATGGAACCCGTGCCATCCGATTCTCCAGAACAGGTTTCACAACCCATTGGATAAACACAATCAGCGGCATCCGTTGCTGATGCCATGAAGTTGCATGCCTGCACGTCTTGACAACCCGAAATTTCATCAGCGTTGCAAACAAGATCGTTGTCTTCATCGAGGTCGAGGACTGTCCCCGTACCGTCCGTAGCTGAACCAATACATACGTCACATGGCCCTGTGGCAAATGCGCACTCGACTCCACCATCGGTGGCGCTGCTCATGAAGTTGCATGCTTCAACATCTTGACAACCTTGAATTTCATCGGCGTCACAAACACCGTCGTCATCGCTGTCGTTGTCCACAGGAGTGCCTGTACCGTCCGTTTCACCAGAACACGTTTCGCACACACCGTCTACAAAGACGCAGTCTCCAGCATCCGTCGCAGCACTGTTGTAGTTGCAAGCCAAAGCCTCTTGGCAGCCTACGACCTCATCAGCATTGCACACGCCGTCATTATCGCTGTCGTTATCCACAGGAGTGCCTGTACCGTCTGTTTCACCGGAACACGTTTCACACACTCCGTCTACGAAGACGCAGTCTCCGGCATCCGTCGCAGCGCTGTTGTAGTTGCAAGCCAACGCATCCTGACAGCCTACGACCTCATCAGCATTGCAAACGCCGTCGTCATCACTGTCGTTGTCTACAGGAGAGCCAGTACCGTCCGTTTCACCGGAGCACGTTTCGCACACACCGTCTACGAACACGCAGTCTCCAGCATCCGTCGCAGCGCTGTTGTAGTTGCAAGCCAAAGCCTCTTGGCAGCCTACGACTTCATCAGCGTTGCACACGCCGTCGTCATCGCTGTCGTTGTCCACAATTGTGCCCGTGCCATCCGTTTCACCGGAACACGTTTCACAGACCCCATCCACAAATGCGCAAGCACCGTTATCCACGGTGGCCGCAGCCATATAGTTGCATGCAGCAGCATCCATGCAACCTAAGATGGTCGGAATGCACGTGCTATTGTCATGAAGAGCATCCTCATCATAATTGACAGCCGTCGCATCCGTACACCCACAATCTTGGTAGTTTGAATTCATTGCACCAGACCACGAATCGCTCGAGAATGATCCCTCACCATCAAAGGAGAAGTGAACAGTGTGATACACCCCCTGCCCATACTGGCCATTCTGCAAAATCTGAGCAGCCAATTGACCAGAAAGTTCTCCTGTGGTTGTGATTTGAGCGATCAGAACGCGGCCGTCCGAACCCCCAATTGCTGGATGATCCTCGGAGCAGCTATTCCCACCTTCGCCCGGAGGCAAATCGCATGACCGGACTGAATAGAAGGTGGCCCCGTATGCGTCATTGACCAAAATATCTTCTCCAGCGTTGAAAGGAACTCGAATGTCATTGCCTGGTCCAGCAGTAAAATCCACATCCACATCAGCATGCGTCGTTTCCGCTCCAATGGTAAACCAACTGTCGTAAGCCAATTCTGGGACCAAATCAATGAAGGCTTCATTCAGATCCGTCGCAAAATCAACTCCATTTTCATGGTTGTACCAATTGGGCGTCGCAGTGGAAGACAATGCAAATGCTAGAGCTTCATTTTCACCAAAAACAGCACTGAGGTAATCGTTTGGATGCTCCATGTTGATGTAGGCTCTGTAGGTCGTATGCCCTGCAATGCCATCAACAGCATGCTCTTCAATCGTCAATGAATACGGCGCAAGCCCCGTCAAATTGTCGCAGCCACAATACGCACATGAACCGTCTTCATCTGTAGCGGTCACGTCAAAATTGCAGGCCGTGGTATCCTGACACCCTTCAATTTCATCGGCATCGCAGACACCGTCGTCATCGCTATCATTGTCCACAGTTGTCCCTGAACCATCTGTTTCACCTGAACAGGTTTCACAAATTCCATCCACATAAATACACGTGCCCGCATCGGTCGCAGCACTGTTGTAATTGCACCCGGAAGCGTCTTGACACCCTACAATTTCGTCGGCATCACAAACACTGTCATCATCACTGTCATTATCCACGGTCGTTCCTGTACCATCGGTTTCTCCTGAACAGGTCTCGCACACCCCGTCAACATACACGCAGGTACCGGCATCGGTAGCGGCCGTCATGTAATTGCACGCCGCTACATCCTGACAACCGACCACTTCATCGGCATCGCAAACCCCGTCATCATCACTGTCGTTGTCAACGGTCGTTCCTGTACCGTCCGTTTCACCGGAGCAGGTCTCGCAACCAGTAGAATAGAAACACGTGTTATTTTCATCCGTTGCACTCGCCATGTAATTGCAGGCCGTATTGTCCTGACAACCTGGAATTTCAAGTTCATCACAGACGCCGTCTCCATCGATGTCATTCAAGCAAACATCATCGCAATCGTAAAAATCAGGAGGCAGTGTACACGTACCGTTGTCGACCGTAGCCAAGTCATAGTAGTTGCACGCATTGGAATCGGTACACCCCTCTATGAGGACTGGACCAAGTGACGTTCCATCAAACGTCTGGGAAATAAGAACCACATTATTTGGGTCTCCGTGCACATATATTTCTGCATTGAGTGTCCATACAATTGTTGCAGGACTGGTCACTTGCATCACAATCGCTCGATAATCATCTCCCGTGAAGCCGTTGGTCGCATTCAAATCCTCAAGCACCCATCCACCTTCCGTATTCACATCGTCAAAAGAAAAATCAACCGGGCCATAGTTTCCGCTGGACATGAATTCCAAGGCAAAATTATCTGACCAAGGCAAACCAGCAGATTCCTGCACAGTGACATCCACCTCTCCTCCTACCGTATTGGGAAAAGACGTCAGTCCGATTCCAACCCACGAATCAAACGTGTGCGAATTGTAACCGCCGTAGAAAAAATCAGCTGAAGGCGCTTGACCTGAGGTCGCACCGAGGCAATAGTTGTTGTTGTAGATCCCGGACGGTGCGGAAAATGACGCGTTGTGCGCGGCATCACCATAAACACGATGAACGAAATCATCGGAATTCATGGTTTCTACATAAATCTTGTACGTCTGGTACCCCGTAAAATCAAACGTAGGTTCTGCAATAACGAACGGAGTTTGAACTGTTTGTAGAAACCGATAGGTTTCGTTGACAACAGACTCTGTGGAGCCTAGAGAGTTTGTATTCCCTTCTGAGGCCGAGGTTTGACCCAAAGCGAGCAACAGCATTGTTCCGTAACAAACAAAACTGCGCAACGCCTGCTTGGTTTTAACAGCAGTGCACAACATGACAAATGAATAAGCGATTGGATACTAATGTACAACATCCAAGCCCTTCATAATCAATTTGAGCTCATTTATCTTAATAATATTGTGTTCAGTCGATATTATTTTATCTTATCAGCT
>CAJQIB010000045.1 GCA_905478325.1 uncultured Flavobacteriales bacterium
ACGTTCCCATCGCTGGGGGCATCTACATCATCCACGTCGACGTTCCTGGTATCGGAAGTCGAACCCTCAAGTGGTTCGGAATCATGCGGCCGACTGACTTGGATAATTTCTGATTTGACCTTGAAATCGCCATGAAGAAGATCAATACCTTCCTCCTCTCAACCGCTGCGTTAGCAGTGTGTTTTGCGCTCCCAATTGCTTCGCAAGCAGGGAATCCTGACCGTGCCGGTTCGGCCGGTGCAGGCCAATTGCTTGTGAATCCTTGGGCACAATCCAATGGACTTGCTGGAACCAACATGGCCACAGCATTCGGATTGGAGTCCATTTTTCTCAACACAGCTGGATTGGCATTCATTGAGAAGAGTGAACTCGCTTTTGCCAACACCCAGTATCTCTCAGGGTCAGGCATCAGCGTGAACTCCATTGGATTTGCCACAACAACCGGTAATGGAGCTGTTTTGGCATTAACGGTGATGTCCATGGGATTTGGAGACATTCCAATTACGACCGAAGAATTACCGGAAGGTGGTATTGGCTCCTTCTCTCCTTCGTTTTCGAACATCGGAGTCTCTTTTGCCAAAGCCTTCTCCAATTCAATCTACGGAGGAGTCACCATGCGAATCATTGGCGAATCCATTTCGAATGTACGCGCGTCTGGTGTCTGCTTTGATGCCGGAATTCGTTACATCTCTGCTTCTGATGAGCGCCTAAAATTCGGAATTTCCTTGCGAAATGTCGGTGCACCTATGCGATACGCAGGTGATGGTTTGACCGTTACGGCTACGCCACAAGGCAGCCCGCTCGCGTTGACCATGTTGCAACGCTCAGAGCGCTATGAATTGCCTTCTTTGGTCAACATCGGTTTCGGATATGACATCCAAAGCTCTGCGTTCTTTAGTACAACGCTGACCGGACAATTCGTTTCCAATTCCTTCACCAAGGATCAGTTTGGAGGGGGTATGGAAGTCTCTTTCCGTGAGACACTCGTAATTCGATTGGGCTACATGTGGGAGCCTGGAATTGGGTCAGAACAGGATAACACGTCAGCTTTCACCGGACCTGCAGCTGGCTTCACCTTGAACATCCCTTCCAATTCGGATGGTGGCGTCATCGGAATTGATTACGGTTACCGCACCACGAATCCATTCAACGGAAATCACAGCATCGGTATCCACATCACTATTTGAATTCGTACGCGCTGCATAGCGCTGCAACTCACTGATTCAGTTTACTTTGTTTCTTATCTTTGTCAAAGAGAAAGCCCGTTCCTCGGGTTTTCTCTTTTTTAATACACCTCACTAGACTCGAGGTGATTCCCTTTCAAGAAATCTCCCCGTCATGTCAAACATCTCATACTTCACGCCCGAAGGGTTGCAAAATTTGAAGGACGAAGTGCGCCAATTAGAGGCCATAGAACGTCCTAAAATATCAGCTCAAATAGGCGAAGCACGCGACAAAGGAGACCTGAGTGAAAATGCCGAATACGACGCGGCTAAAGAAGCACAGGGCATGCTCGAAGCCAAGATTTCGAAATTGAGAAATACGCTCGCTAACGCGCGTTTAGTTGACGACTCCCAAATTGACAATTCAAAGGTGTACATCTTGAGTACCGTGCGGATCAAGAACATGAAGAACAACATGGAGGTGACATACACCTTGGTTGCTGAAAATGAAGCTAGCCTAGCGGCTAAGAAGATTTCAGTGGATTCTCCCATTGGGAGAGGTTTGCTGGGCAAAGCAGTTGGTGATATTGCCGAAGTCACTGTACCCGCTGGTGTCATTCCTTTTGAAATCATCGAAATTAGTCGGGGATAATGGCTTCGCTATTCTCCAAAATTGTGGCCGGTGAAATCCCGTGTCACCGCATTGCAGAAAACGATGACTTTCTAGCGTTTTTGGATATCATGCCATTGGCAGAAGGCCATGTACTCGTCGTTCCAAAAATGGAAGTCGATTATTTCTTTGATCTGGACAACCACACCCTTTCATCCATCAACATCTTCGCTCGAGACGTCGCCAAACAAATCGAACGAGCCATCCCTTGTAAGCGCGTAGGAGTTGCCATCATTGGATTGGAGGTCCCTCATGCACACGTGCACCTCATTCCGCTGCAAACGGTGTCTGACATCAACTTTGAGCGGCCCAAACTGAAGGTGACCCAAGAAGAGTTGGCCGCCACGGCTGAGAAGATTCGCACGGCGTAAGCCTGTCGTTGCTCGTCCTATTCGAATCCGTCCATAAAGGCGGTCCAAATACTCAAAATCCCTTGATCATTTCGAGTCCAAATTGGGCGAACCCGTCCATCGTAGGCCGATATGTTGTTGTAATCTCCGAAGAACATTTTCTCTTGGGGTCGAAACGATTTTTCACTGACCAACAGGTTTCGCCAGGTGGCTCCCCCATCATACGATGAAGCAACATAGACTTCGGTATCCCAAGACGGCTTCGTTGCGGGATTTGGATAGTTCGCTGCTGCCTTGCGCCGGTCATAGAAGACGATGTGGACAAAACCCGTGATATCGTCCACATCCATCCACGTGAAAAATTGCTGTGCTCCGGCAGGGTCGTCGTTGACACGAATGGGAGCAGTCCAAGTCGTTCCCCCATCGTCACTGTAAACCACCCAGACATCTTGATCATCGGGGCCGTTGCGGTTATCCGTCCAATTGACATAGACTCGGCCTGCATGGGGGCCATTGCTTCGATCCACGCGGGTCACCGGCATCCCATTGGCCCGATTGAATCCTCTTACCACACAATCCCATCCACCGGCAATTTGAGCAACACGCAGGTCCTTCTTCAACCACGTCACACCTCCATCCGTGCTCCGGTCCATCCAGATGGTATCAGCATGCGCCCAGGCCACGTAAATCGTTCCATCCGCAGCGATATCAGGCACGGCTCCTTCAACCGTCCAATCTCCATCCAAACAATCACCCGCTAATTTGTTCACGCGCACCGGCTCCGTCCAAACCTTCGCCTTGCGATTCGATGTGCTGCACAAGATGATGGAGCTATCGCTGGCTAATGGGCTATCGTATTTATCAAATTGTGTCCAACACGACACCAGAGAGCGGCCGCTTACACTCACCGCTGCCCATTCCTTGTCTTGATCTTTCTGGTCGTTCAATCCCATACCAGCCCCCTTGGTCCATCGCTTCCCTTTGCCCTTCCCCCGTTGAACGACGATCCGGTCTAGCAAGGCTTCGCTTGACCAAGCAAGACCATCGGGATTGGATAAATGCAGGTAATAGAAGTCTCCCTTGGGGGAGGCCACAACACACGGGTCACCGAAAACTCCAAAACGAGAAGTCAATGTTTCTGTCTTCCACGTCCAACCGCCATCAGTGGATCGGTGCACGTTATCCAACACCGACCCTGCGACCAGGATATCCGGGTTGGAGGGACTGATTGCAATCGAAGGCTCACAGGGTTGATAGGCGTCCGTCTCACCACTGTAAATCATCACGTTGTCTGGAGCGCGTTGCGCGTGCAGCACTGCAAAACCCGCCACTAAAAACACGGCTGTTAAAAACGTTCTCATGGCTATCGGGGGAGATTTTCTGCTTGATATCGTTCAGCGAACTCCCGAGCGAAGTAGGTTAAAATGACCGAGGCTCCTGCGCGATGAATGCTGGTCAACATTTCGGGCATTGCTCGATCGTAGTCAATCCAACCCTTGGCCGCTGCGGCTTTGAGCATTGAATATTCACCGCTCACATTGTACGCCGCTATGGGCCGGTCCATGTGAACAGAAAGTTCTCGGATCACATCCAAGTAACACAACGCCGGTTTCACCATCAGAAAGTCAGCCCCTTCATCCGCATCCAATTCCGCCTCTCGCAATGCTTCGTGGCGATTAGCGGGATCCATTTGATAGGTTTTCTTGTCCCCGGACTTGGGGGCACTTTCGAGTGCATCCCGAAACGGACCGTAAAACGCACTCGCGTATTTGGCACTGTAGGCTATAATTCCCGTTTGGGTGAAATTCGCCTCGTCCAAGGCTTCCCGAATAACCCCTACGCGACCGTCCATCATATCCGACGGACCAATGAAGTCAAATCCCGCCTTTGCTTGCGCCACAGCTTGTGCCGCTAACAGCGGAAGCGTTGCATCATTGACAATTTCACAGTTGACCACCAAACCATCGTGACCATCACTGCTATAAGGATCCAAGGCTACGTCGCTCATAAGCATAACCTCCGGAAAGGCCGCTTTAATCGACCGTGCAATGCGCAGATAAAAGTTTGACGGATGCGCTCCATAGCTTCCGTCCGGCGTTTTCAATTCCTCGTCAACAGCCGGAAACAAAACGAAAGAGCGCACGCCAACCTGCACGCAAGCTCCTACTTCTTTCAGCACCTCATCTTCAGAAAGACGAAACACCCCTGGCATAGCGGAAATCTCCTCACGCCGCCCTTGGCCGTCGAGCACAAACAACGGCATGATCAAATGCCCCGGAGTCAAGTGCGTTTCGCGAATCAAATCCCGAACGGCTGCCGATTGACGGTTGCGACGGGGTCGCTGTGGGATATCGTACATGGGTCCTTACTGTTGAATGGCCTGCTTCGCCAGCATAGATTCTTCATACAACGCCTGCAGCGTCTCCAATTCAGCCAACAAGGCCTCTTGAATGGCCAAGATCTCATCGTCGCTCATGCCTTCCAAAGAAATCGCGGCATGGTGACTGTGGTCGTGATCATGCCCGGCATGACTCCCATGGTCGTGACCGGCATGGTCGTCATGATCCGATTCTATTCCAGGAACTTCTACCACCGTCTCGCTCCAATCATGGAAGCGCACATCCCATTCATTCATTCGGCTTTCTATGCGTGCCAACTGCAACGCCAACGATGAGTCTCCGGCCAACATGGCCGATTCAATTTCAACTTCCAATGCAGCCGTTTCAGCCAGCATTCGATCGTGAAGCTCTCCCGATAAGCGCGTCAACTGCCCGTGAATTTTATTGGCTTCTTCTAAGGTCAGACTGGTCGGAGCATCTCCACAAGCAGTCCAAGTCATGGCACAAAGGCCAACAAAAAACAGCGATTTAACGATTTTCATGGTGTGATTTTTTCGGAGGAACAGGATCGTATGCAGGCGGTGTCCAAGGATGACATCGGCCGATTCGGCGCAGGGCCAGCCACGCTCCCTTCCACGTCCCGTGGATCTGAAGGGACTCCGCGGCATATGCGGAACATGTTGGCTGGAACCGGCAGTTTGAACCCAACAAAGGACTCAAGACAACTTGATATCCTCGAATGAGCCAAAGCAGTATCGCGCGCATCATGGAACAAAGGTACGGACCGAGCAGGCATGCCTGAATTTCAGAATGGACTGCGCTCGATGACCATGAGCAAGGCGAGAGCGCCCGTTGCAGCACAGACAAAAACCTGCTGTTCTCGTTGGCGCACTCCCAGTGCTTGCACAAGCGAGGCCAAGGCAAGAAAGCCCAATAGCAGCGCAGCTTGCCCGACTTCCACCCCCACATTGAATCGCAATAACGGCAGGACGATGCCCGCGCCTTCATCCTGCATCATGCGGAAAAAGGATGAAAAACCGAGACCATGCACCAAGCCAAAAATCATCGTCAAAGCATACGTCAGCCGATTTACTCGGTTTGATTTTTCGCCTGCTGAACGCCGTAAATTCCATAACGCAGTGCAAAAAATAGTGACCGGAATCAAGAACTCAATCCATTGACCGCTCGGGTGCAACCATCCCATTCCGGCGAGTAACAAGGTGATGGTGTGGCCAATTGTGAATGCCGTGGCGAGCAGTAAAACACGGAGCACATCCCCAAGACTGGCCCAAGCCACCAAGGCGACCAAATACAGCATGTGATCGTACCCTTGCAAGTCCGTGATGTGCTCAATGCCCAAAAGGACCTCTCTCATGACGCTTTCTGCTCATTGCGATCATAGCGGCTCACGCAAAATGCAAACTCATTGCGGTCGTCCGCGTCATGCCGCATTAAATCTGTACGAGACCACCCCTGCTCCAGGTGATTCAATTCAAAAAATGTATCCCCTTCCGGCGCGGCGCTCACATGCGTGATGTACTGCCGATCCACTTTTCCAGAGGCCAACATCTCACGATAAATCTGGCCACCGCCGATGATAAACACCTCCTCCTCTCCTCTCTTCTCCGCCACTTCTAGCGCCGCTTCCAAGGAATTCACAACCACAGCTCCTGGCGCGTTGTAAGCAGAATTGCGTGTTACCACAATGTTTGTTCGGTCTTTGAGCGGTCGAAACCGGTCTGGGATGGATTCGTAATTTTTCCGACCGGTGATGACACAGTGGCCGCGCGTTGTCACTGCAAAAAACTGCATATCGTCACGGAGCCTCCAAACCAAATCGTTGTTGTGACCTATCACGCCGTTTTCGGCAACCGCAACAATGAGACTTACGCGCATGGGCTATGGATTAAACCGAAATAGCGGCTTTGATGTGTGGCATGGGGTCATAGTCCGTCAATTCGAAATCTTCATAGCGAAAAGCGAAAAGATCTTTGACATCCGGATTGATCTGCATCTTCGGAAGGGCACGAGGCGTTCGCGTCAATTGCTCTTTCGCCTGCTCCACATGATTCAAATAGAGATGCACATCGCCAAATGTGTGCACGAATTCTCCGGGCTCCAAGTCGCACACTTGAGCCACCATCATCGTCAACAAGGCATAAGATGAAATATTGAACGGAACACCCAGAAACGTATCCGCAGAGCGCTGGTACAATTGGCAATTCAAACGACCATTGTCGACATGAAACTGGAACAAACAATGGCAGGGCGGAAGCGCCATTTCATCTATAAAACTAGGATTCCATGCACTCACAACATGCCTGCGAGAATAGGGATTCGTTTTTATTTGCTCAACCAATTTCGCGATCTGATCCGTGGCTGAACCATCCGGATTCGGCCAGTTCCTCCACTGGTAACCGTATACCGGACCCAAATTCCCTTCTTCGTCTGCCCAATCATCCCAGATGCGCACTCCATTTTCCTTCAGGTAGGCAATGTTGGTATCGCCCTGTAAAAACCACAAGAGCTCATGGATTATGGAACGCAGATGGACCTTCTTGGTCGTCAACACCGGGAAGCCATCGGCCAAATCAAATCGCATTTGATAGCCGAAACACCCCAACGTCCCTGTTCCTGTCCGGTCTTCGCGGCGCGTTCCATGGGTTAAGAGGTGGTCTAGAAGATCGAGATAAGCACGCATGGGACGAAGATACCGGCGGAATAGGAGGATTCATCCCGCCGTTGATACAACGTGGAAAACTGCGTGATTAGGTCAGCAACTGTTTCCAGCGAGGTAAATGCGCCATGGCAGCCACGGGCGATCTCCAGCGATAAATCACATTGATGACCAACAAGTTGAGATTCAGCCCTGCGTGCAATGCCAAGATGTAATAGGGCCAGGGCCATTTCGGGACAAAGGGGTTGTCTACTTTTGGCGCTTCCCACATGTACATGTAGTTGGCCATCACATCGCTTGCAAATACCGTATTCAACACCCAATTGAACACACCAATACTCGAAGAAATCAGGGCCGCGACCACATAAATCCACATCCAACCGTAGCGCACAAATTGAAAACCAAACGAGCGCGCCATGACAATTGGAAAGAAAACAATGGCCGAATGGCGCATGTAGTAATCTACCAAAACCAACGGAGCATCCCCAACAGTCAACTGGGGTGTCAGCATCCCGTGCACCCCTCCAATGGTCCCTAAGAATGCTGTAAACATGAACAGGTAGCGATTGCGTGCAAAGCAATTCACCGCAATCAAAATGTAATTCATGCCGCAGAAGTGAAGTGGCAACGAACGGTGCCACGTCAACGCTTGATCGGGATCTAGAATCGCGTAGATCGGCAAGGTGAGGTTGCCTGCAAAAAGCAGGATTCCAAAACGTTTCAACATGACATCTTTGCGGTCCGAATCCAATCGGTCAAACAAGCGTACCAGAAGAGTCCCTATGAGCAAACTGCCTAGAAGAAAAAACCAATAGCGCGGTTCATTCGAGTGGATAACAAGATCGTATTTCAATTGAAAGGGCTTTAAAAGAAGAGTATCTCACGCCTTAAATAACAAAGTAATCAACGCTTGGAAAATCAATTAACTCGCTGATCCAATTTCGCCTTCGTGAATCAATGTTTGCGTCGGGAAAGCGAAATTGAGGTTTTCCTCATTGAATCTTCGCAGAATTTCTAAATTGATCGCACCCGGTGTCAAGCACACATCCGAGGCTTTTTTTACAAAGTAGATGGCACTCACGTTGAGTGAAAAATCACCGAAGCCGCTAAACCAAATCGTGGTATCGTCCTCCGTTCCAACATGCTTCACGACGATTTCATTCAGAATAAAAATTGAACGCTCAATCTGCTCGGGTGTGGTGTCGTACGTCAACCCCAAATCCAATCGGATTTTTCGTGCCGGTTCCGCGGTTACGTTTTCTACGATGCTGTCCGTGAATTTGTGGTTGGGTATCGTCACCATGCGACCCGCTAACGTCATGAGGCGGGTGGATCGAATTCCGATTTCTTGAACCGTACCGTCCATCCCATCGAGTTGGACACGGTCACCGACCAAAAAAGGCTTGTCCACGAAGACAGTGACACCCCCAAAAATATTGGCCACGAAATCTTTTGCCGCCATGGCCAAAGCCAAACCTCCAATACCCACTCCTGCGAGCAAAGCACCGACATCATACCCTGAATTATTGAGGGCCATGATGACACCAAGAACCCAGACCGTCGAGCGCAATGTCTTTTGCAGAATCGGGGTTATTTGAGACACCATTTTTGAATCTGACTTCTCGGAGACTGACAAGAGCAAGTTGCCAATGAGTGAGTCTACCAATCGAGCTGCCAACCACGTGATGTCAAAAGCCACAGCAATGGCAAACACTTTCTCCATGAAGGCATCTGCACCCGTTCCAAAATGCAAATGGTCGTAGCCGAACCACAAGCCCAAGATGACCACTCCCATTGCAATGGGCTCTTCAACTTGGTCGATAATGAGATCGTCCAACTTGGACGCTGTTTTCGAGGCTGCAGCTTTGATTCTGTGACTAAGCCATCGGTAAAATAATCGCCCCACAATCAGACCTCCTACAGCCCAACCCAAAGCGATTCCCCATTCCAAAAGTGGGTTGCCTAAAAATTCTGTGTTCAAGAAATTCATGCAGCGAAAATCGTGCGAATATCTTTGCGGCATGCAAACAACCTCTGAAAAGTCACTT
>CAJQIB010000046.1 GCA_905478325.1 uncultured Flavobacteriales bacterium
CGGGCGCGGTCAACTTCTTGAAACCCCATAAAGCGCGGTGCTGTCCATTTACGATTCCAGATACTGCGTTGTGCTGAGAAGCTTCGAGTGGCGCTCACAATCTCCAAAGACACCCTATCTCCTTTTGCGGCTTTCCACATCGATTCGAAGGCTGCCAATGTTTCGTTCCGGAGATAGATGTTTGTTTTTCGTGTGTATGTGTTCGGAATAATCGAAAAATCGGGGTGTACACTCGCATCGAATTGGCCAAGGAGCTCCTCAGTGGTATACCGCGTTGATTGTGCTTGGCTGCAAAGCTGAGTCAATGAAAGTATAAACATGAATACAAAACGTAGGGCATCATTGTGCATGCAGTAAATTTCGATTAAAATCCTACACTCCAATGAAGATTGTGGCAACGACTATCGAAGAATACATCTCAAAATTGCCTGAAGAACGAAAACAGGCCTTTATTGGATTGTATGAGACTGTAGCTCGGAGCCTCCCAAGTGGCTTTGTGCCGATGATGTCATACGGAATGGTTGGGTTTGTAGTTCCCCACGAAGTGTACCCGGATGGATACCATTGCAATCCAGCACTGCCCTTGCCTTTTATCAATCTGGCCAATCAAAAGAACTTCATCGCATTGTATCATATGGGGTTGTATGCCAATCCAGAGCTGATGAAGTGGTTCGTGTCGGCTTATGCAGAGACAGTTTCAACCAAGTTAGACATGGGTAAGAGCTGCATTCGCTTCAAACGTCTAGATCAGATTCCATTTGAGTTGATCGGTCAACTCGTTGGCAAGTTGACTCCCCAAGATTGGATTGAGATCTATGAAAAAATGAGATCTCCATCGAATTAGCGCAATGCATTGAAACTATGGGGTACTCGCTCTCGTAAGCGGGGTATGAACCGGTACGTCAATCAAAGCTTAAGGAAGACAGCAAACCGCGGTGGCTTGCCGTTGTTCTTCATGGGGCTACTGTTGACCTCCTGCATACGGGAAGAATTCAATCTCAATGAAAACTCACCCATTGTTGGTGACGTTCAGCCTTCTTGGGCAGTCCCATTGGGTCAGGTTCATCTTCAACTGAATGACCACTGGGATGTATTGGACTCATTGCAAATTGAGCCCGATGATGTCGACGGAATGCTGCAGTTCGTGCAGCCGTTTGAAGTGTTCTCTTCAGCGCCGTTGGTACTCGATCCAGTGCAAGAAGATTTTACGTTCGACTGGCTTTTAGATGAGGCAATGGCTCAAGGGCTTTCGTCTTTTCCTGCAGGTGAAAGTGATTCGTTTGGCGCATCAGTCAATTGGAGTTGGGGGGTGTCTGAAATGTCCTCGTTGGATTCATTGTGGCTGAGCGATGGTGATTGGAATGCTCAAGTGACTTCGCATCTTCCTATGGATCTTGAAGTGAGGATTTCAACCGATAATATTCTAGCCAACGGAGCTCCTCTTGAGCTTTTTTTGACTCTCGACTATACCGGTACGTTGCCCGTGGTCGCAAGCGAGTCTGTCTCATTGGATGGTCGGTCCGTGCATTTTTTAAATGGAACGGATCCCCGGGTACCCATTGACTGGGAAGTTGAATGGTTGGGGACTGGCGAAGAGGTCAATGCAGGAGAAGCATTGGAAGTGACAGTTTCGATTGCCGATGCAACCATAGATGCGGCGTTTGGAGCGTTTGCTACGGACGTCGCTTGGCCCTTTGAAATGGGGCAATCCATTCCTGTTATGGAGGGCTTTGAGCACGGTTCAGTCCATTTTGCAGACCCTCAGATTCATTTGTGGATGTCCAATTCTAGTGGAATTCCTGTGGGAGTCGAATGGGAAGAGTTGGCATTTGTACAGGATGGGATCACGACATACATGACGGGACCCGATATCGAAGACTTCCCCATCATAGCAAGCGCCGGTTTGCCAGGAGAGGATGCCGAGACCTACTATGTTATTGATAACAGTGGCACGACGCCTTCATTGACAAGTGTTATGGACGCCATGCCAGACAGTATGCATCTCGACGGAGCCATCTCGATTAATCCAGAAGGCAGTTCTTCTCATTTTATTTTGGAAACAAGTCGCATCGCTCTTGAAGGAGAGTTGCGGTTGCCTATGAATGGCTGGGCTTCAGCGTTGCAATGGAACGATACCTTGGATGTGGACATTTCAGAAGCTCTTGAGGAGGCGGTTCAGCCTCCGTTGGATTGGCAAGATGTTGCAGCGGTTACAATGCGTCTTCGTTGTGAAAACGCATTGCCTGTGGGCGTCCGTGTTCAAGCTATTTTTTTAAATGGTTTTGGTATAGCCATTGAATCGGCGGCTGTAAACGGTTCTCCTTGGACTGCAATCGAGGCGGGTTCAGTCAGCAACATGGGCTCACCTGATGCCCCCGGTTTTGGACGGGTTCTGAATCCCGAGGCAAAGAATATCGACTGGGTTTTGGACCGCGAAATGGCTCAAGACTTGATTGGACAAGATTGCCGTCAGGTTGTCGTTTTGGCGATGATGGAGACAACGGATGCTGCAAACAACCAAGATGTTCGGTTTTACCCTGAGGATGGGCTTCTCATTGAATTGGGTGTGCGCGTTGATTTTGATATTACTTGGAACCCATGAGTGTGCGCTTGATCTCATTGAAAGGCGTGTTTTTAGGGCTCTTGGTCCTATGCTCTAACGTCTTCTTTGCACAGGATGCTCAAACAGCCCTCTTCATGGATTTGGCGCAACAACACACGCGGCTGAATGTTTCAAGTCGTCCTGCAGCGGGCTATTTTGGAATGCCACTTTTGAGCAACTTTCGCATGGAATTAGGGAATTCCATGTTAGACCCTTCAAACTGGATGTTGCAAGCTCCCGGAGCTTCAGAGGCTAGCTTGAATCTCAATGCCGTCCGTGAATCATTGAGTGGTCGCAATGATTTGAGCGTCAATTTGCAATGGGATTGGTTGAGTGCAGGAGGTTTTAGCGCCAGCCGAAGATCGTTTTGGAGTGTGGCCGTATCCGAGCACATTCAATCCAATTTAGAACTTCCTGAGGACCTCCTGCTGCTGCCTTTTACAGGCAATGCCAACGCATCAGTGTCAGGATCTGGAGCTTTGGATTTTACGTCTTTGAGCTTTCAGTTTTCCCACCGCAGAGAATATGCTGGAACATGGCAGTTTCAATGGAATGAAAAGCTATCTAGCGGCGTTCGATTGGCCTATCTCCAAGGCTTGAGTTTCGCAGGGACTCGTGACAACACGACACAATGGGCTGTAAATCCAGATACGTACGCTTGGACTGTTCAAGGAGGTCTCGGATTGGATGTCGCAGGCTTGCCTGACGCCGATGGCGAAGACTCGATTGAAGCCACGGACTATTTGAATGCAAAAGGAAATCGGGGTGTTGCAGCGGATTTCGCCTTGCAATTTAAACCCTCTGATCGATGGACAGGCTTTGTCCAGGTCTCGAACGTCGGACAACTCGATTGGAACACGCGCGCTCAAAACTGGAACATTTCGGATACCACGATGGTGTTTTCAGGCGTGTCTGTAGAGAATGTGGGTTCATTGGATTCCTGGCCAGCCGATTCTTTGGAAAATTGGTTGGAGAGTCAAAGTGACGACTGGGAGACTGCCTTCGAGATCGACACAACGCGGTCGGGTTTTACGCAAAGGCTTGCTCCAAAATGGAGTGTTGGGCTGTCCTTGGAGGTGCTGAATACCTCACACCAGCGCGGAACACTTGGGGCATGGGGTCGATCAAACGGCACGGGCTTTTTTGATTGGCGATTGAGCTACAACCACAAATTCAATGAGCGGTTGGCGGTGTCTTTGTCTAGGGGAGTACTTCAAAGTCGAAAAGGCACGTGGGGCTTGGCGGTGTGCATGAATGCAGGCCCACTGGCCATTTTTGTTGCCACAGATCACATTGGGATTGCACAAGGGTCTCGCATTGTTGTCGATCAGAACACAGGCGGGGTGGGGGTTGATCAGGATGCCTTTGTCGTTCCGAATCAAGCGCATACAATGCAAATACAGGCTGGATTGACTTGGCGGTTTGGCTGGCGAAATGAGAAAAAAACGCGCTCAAATTCAATGGCTAGGTTGGATGATAGCAGCTTTATTGGGAGCTCACGTAGTCCCAATGCTGGACATGAAGGGCATCCTGGTGCGGTCCCATGCAGTGCCCCTGGAAGCTGGAAAGATTAAAACCTGGTCTATATTCGCATTGAATCTGCGAACAACGCATCCTTGACTACTCCCAACCGATTGGCGCTTTTGAGGTATCATATATTGGATGCCTGCTTTGTATGGGGAGACCCGACACAAAGTGACATGCTTGAGCCACCCAAGAGACTTTTCAAACCTGAGCTTTTAGAACGCGTGAATGCTCTTCTCAAGGAAGCTTCCCCGGGAATTAAGCCAATAGCGATGCGAACGCTCGAGAAAGACATCGCGGACATGCAGGTGCTTTATGGTGTTGAAATCGTCAAGCACAGTGATCACAAGCGTGCGTACTATGCCTATTCAGAGTTTGGAATGTCCATTGGTTCTGGAGCGTTGACAGCTGAAGAGAAAGCGCAGCTGCATGGAGTGCTTGGGAACTTGTCTCGTTTTCGCGGAGCAGAGGGGTTTGAATGGTGGACAGAAATGGAGGCCTTACTTCGGCATCGATTTGACGTAGTGGCACCTCAAAAAAAAGCGACCAAAAGGCGCGGTGTATCCCAACACGTGCAGAGACGGATCTTTCCTCGTGTTCAGGAAAAAAGTGCTTTGCGATGGTTGGAGGGGGCCGTGTCGGCGCTCCAATTGAACATGCCGGCGCGTGTTGGATTCACGACTTCTGACGCCGAGCGTTCAGAAAGGCATTCAATGCTGATTGAAAACCTGGTTGAGGAGACGGCAGGATGGCTGGTCCTAGCATTGGTTTGGGACGATGAAGCACAGGAAGCGTTTCGCTTGGTGTTGCCACTTGATTCCATCACGAGTTGGGATGATGTTTTGGTCGATGTTCCAGAAGGGTTGAAGGACGCCATTCCATTTGCGTGGTCTCGATACATTGATCAACGTTTCGCCCTTGTTCCAGGGGTGGTGAAAGATGCTGATGAGAAACCCGTGGCGATGCGGTTGTGGTTTGAAAATAAAACAGCTTCGCGTTACTTAACCCAGCCTTTTCACACGTCGCAAGATCCGAGAATCGAACGTTCGGGCAATGGTGTAGCCATTCAAGTCAACTTGGTGCCCAATGCTCCGTTCATTCAATGGATTCTGCACCATGGAGCGGCCGCTCAAGTTTTGGAGCCTGCGTCGCTAAGAGAAATGATGGGGTTGGAGACGCGTAAAATGGCCCAGAGCTACGCTAAAATGTTCGGCCCGTGATAGAGTCAATTGACATTCAAGAACACGGCGTTGTCAAACATGAGTTTGCCGTTTTCCCAAAATCCACGGAAGAGGGGGTTGTCTGAAAAATAGACTACGCTTCCACGGCCCATTGGTTGGGAACCAAAAACAAAGCTTTCATCCAATTGGCGGTTTGCTCGTGTTCCAACAAAACCACTTACAGCTTGGGTCTCTGAACCAAACGTTCCAACATTCCATCCGTTGTTGAGCAATGCAAAACGACTCGAGTTGGATCTCAACGTGTAATACGGGGAGTCAGGATAGCCCCATGCAAGTGGGTGAGAACGATCAAGTTGAACAGGATAAATCGATCCATCTCCGATGCGCATAGCCCTTAAACGCTGTCTTTCATCATAGGCTTGTTGGCGATCTGAAGCTTTTTCGGCGCTCGACTGCAGTCGGACTTGGTCTTCTTGTGTGTCATCGTCAAAGCGGTTCAATCCCCATCCGGATTCTCCTTCAAAGAGTCTCATCGCTCCCGATAAAACAATGAGTCGACCTCCATCGCGGACCCAATCCCCCAACGATTCCAACCAGGAGTCGTTTGCATTGCTATACCATCCCGAAGGCAAGACGATCACGTCAAATTCCGCCCATTCCTGAGGGTCAGAATTTTGAGCGGAAAGCATGGTCACCGGGTAATGCAATTCCTGTTCAAAATGCCACCACACCTCACCTGCACCCAAGCTTGATACTCCAGGCCCGGTGAGCGCTCCGATACGTGGCGCCTGAATGGCCCAAACATCATCGGACCCCATGTCAGGACCCGCATCTGAAAACCCACCGGCAATCTCGTCTAGATGCACTCCATGTTCCGTCGCCAATTCACTGAGTTCACTCCACCATTGGGGACGTCCTTTGTGGTCTCCTCGAAGGACCAATATCGTTCCTGCTTCATGCTTTGACCCATTGCTTTCAAAAGACTTTGCATTTGTGCGCAAACGGAAACCTGCATGCAGAAGCTGGGCCATCAGAGGGGAATCTTGATCTCCTGTCCGGGCGAACGCGTAACCAAAAGCCTCGTTTTGTAAGGGTTTGATGTTGGATGAAACATGGGGTGCTCCATTCAACGGGGCATCCAATCCAAAGGTGCGCAATCCATATGCAAACGGGGCACTCCAGGTGGTAATGTCGTACGTTAACGAGTCAGTTAGCACGGGGTCCGGATCGAAGAGCACTCCTAAGATCCCAGAGTGCGTTTGGTACGCACTGATCACAAGGTCTCCCTCTTTCGGTTTCACTGATCGCTTTTGCCCGACTCCATACTCCCAACCGGTCACCGATTTTTGATTTGACGTCATGATTTCGCTCGTGACACCGTGGCGGTCTAAAAACTTCACGAGTCGCTCAATACGAGCCGTGTTGACTTCCGTTTTAGGAATGAGATACCCACCAAACCGTCCAATGGGTTGCGTGCGATTTCGATCGTAATAAGCACCCCATTCATCGACCAATTTCTCTGCCAATCGTGCACTGGTATACACCGCTTCCAAACTGCTCTCGACGTGGTTTGCGATGCGGTCATTCAGGCTCAAGAGCTGACCTTGTGAGGTTTTAACGAGGACGCCTGCGCCTCCGCTGCCGCCTTGCTCGTAGGTCATGCCAATGGCCCCGTTAAACATCGGGTAGGTGTCACCGTAGCTTGGGTAAAGAAGATCAAAAGACTCCTTGGTGTAATACAATTCACCACGAGCGTCAAAGGCCTCAGCGGTAGCTTGTCCAACTTCTTCTTGAAATGCTCTTTGCCATGGGGTGATGGATTCATGATAAGGCTCAGCTGCAGGAGCAAAGTAGTAGGGGCTATTGTAGCCCATTTCGTGGTAGTCGCAATGAACATGAGGCATCCACTGATGGTAGACTGCGGATCGCATCTGACTCTCCTGCTGTTTTTGCCACGCCCAATCGCGGTTCAAGTCGAAGAGGTAGTGGTTTGGACGTCCTCCTGGCCAAGGTTCGTCATGTTCCAATGCATTGGGGTCTGAATTGGGAGGGTTACTCGCATACTGATTGAACCAAACGGCATAACGATCATGCCCATCCGGATTGAGACAGGGATCAAGTAAAACAACCACGTGTTCCAAGAAGTCTTCTCCGTCCAGAGCGGCTTGCCCAAGACCGTGCATGACTTTCAATGCGGCTTCAGTGCAAACAGCTTCATTTCCATGGACATTGTAGCTGAGCCAGATGATGGCTAAATCATCGTATGCGGCGATACCCGTTCCGCCACGCATGCGGTCAAGATGTTGGGCTCGAATGGTTTCGATGTTCTGCAAATTAGCGGCACTCGATAGAACCAGTAATTCCAAAGGTCTCCCTTCAAAAGATTCTCCGTATTGGATCAGTTGAGAACCAGAAACGGCTTCATGAACATGTTCAGCATAATCGGATACAGCGTGGTGCAATGTGAAGCGGCCACCCAATTCGTGTCCCACAATTGCTGCAGGTTTCAGTAAGTCAATTTGAGCGTCAAGACTTGAAGTGAATACGGCAATGAAGGTCAAAACGACCAAAAGGCGTCCGGATATGTTGAGGGAATGCATGCGGCCAAATTACATCCGTAGCGCTCAAACCACGACTCTTTGTTATTGACCTTGAGCGAATTCGACGATTTGTTCATCCAATGGCTTAACGCCACTCCGCAAGGAAGCCACAAGCTGTCCGTTTTCGTCAATCAGAAATTTATGGAAGTTCCACCCAACCTTGTGGTCGGCTACACCATTCTCAGTTGCAGAACAGAGCCATGAATATACAGGGTGCTGATCGCCACCGCCTACATGAACTTTCTCCATGATTTGGAACGAAACGCCATAATTCTTCGAGCAAAAGGATGCTATTTCTTCAGCAGATCCAGGCTCCTGACGTCCGAAATCATTGCAAGGGAATCCAATAACCACAAAATCATCTCCGCCATGGGCTTTATGGAGGGCCTCAAGATCGGTGTATTGAGGCGTGTACCCACATTTTGACGCCGTGTTGACGATCAGGACGCGTTTTCCTTTGAAGGCCTCGAAAGAAATCAATTCACCATCCAAATTTTTTGCTGTGAGGTCATAGAATGATGCCATGGAGGGGGTAGGGGGATAACGATGGGATGATTTCATGAAGTTCCAAGCACAAAGAGTTGTTGCGAGAAGCACAATGATTATGCTGAGGCTTGTGTACGATGCAATAAATTTCATGGAAAGAGTTACTTTGGCTATGTTGATGTTGCAACCAATGGACTCGAAGGTTTGTTCATTTAAGTGTAACTCTGACAATCGTCTTAAAATAAAAATGCATTCCATGCGCTCTACACGTTATTTTAAAGTTGTCCTGTTTTTAAGTTGTACGATCCTCGCGGGTTCTGTGGGGCTCGTTTCGGCCCAGTGCGAGACGTTTGGTTTGTTTGACATCGGAGATGACGTGGAAATCAACTGTGTTGATTCGTGCATCCAATTAGTTTCTCCAAGTATTGCCAGTGTTGCAATCGGAGGCTCGGATTACGAAGTGGAGGATATAGATTACGATCTTCCTTATGCCTTTAACCAAGGCGCTGTTGGAATCAATACCGGCGATGATGATGGAGCGGCTGCGACGAATGTTCCGATTGGCTTCTCGTTCAATTTTTACGGCAATGACTACACCCAATGCCGGCTGTCGCCAAACGGATGGATCTCATTCAATCTGAATGAAACGGCACCTTACAATCCGCCAGGTACGATCCCCAATGGGAACATGCCTCTCAATAGTATTATGGCTATTTACAGTGATCTGAATCCATCGACCTGTGGCAATGTGCGCTATGCGACCTATGGCGTGGCGCCGTGTCGTGAATTTGTAGTTTCATTCAATGCCGTGTGTCAATTCAGCTGTACGAGCAATCAGGTGAGTGCCGAAATCGTCTTGTACGAAGGTTCCAATGTCATCGAGGTTTACCTCGGAAGTCGGCCGTCTTGCAGTTGGGGCAGTGCAGCAGTCGGGATTCAAAATTCTTCAGGGAATAGCGGTGTTTCGCCAGCAGGCTTCAATACCGGGAATTGGTCAGCCAACTCGGAAGCCTGGCGTTTTACGTCGTCTCAAGTTGTTGAGGGAACCACCCTATGGTACGAAGGAGATGATTTTTTGGGCATTGGTGACACCTTGGATTTCTGCACATCTCAAACCACGACTGTGACAGGGTGGTTTAGTCAATTGGCACCTGGAACATTTTGTTCGGACTACGAGATCAACGTAACAACGGCGGGATCCTATACAGCCAATCAGCAAATTGACTGGGCCATTTTATCTGACAATGGGGCGCTTTTATTTGAAGGGGGAGGCTTGTTTGATGGAGCCGCTTGCCTGTCCAATGGCTGTTTCGGTTTGGTGATGACCGATACGGGTGGTAACGGTTGGGGAGATGCGGTGCTGACGATCACATCTCCGGATGGTGAAGAGGTTGGCGCGTATACATTGGAATCCGGTTCTTCGGGCTCTGCAAACTTTTGCGTCGATCAATACGATGGGCCTGCTCCGACTGCAGATGACTATGAGCAGGTGGTTTCAGATGAATTGGAGGTAATTGCTGTAAGCGATGCAGACGCGGGTTTTTCATATCCGACGCCACTCTGTTCGGGAGGAGAGCCGTTTCAAATCACGCCCAATTCGGAGGAAGAGGGAACGTGGACCGTGGATTGCGAAGATTGTTTCGATGAGGAGACCTTGACCATCGACCCCGGGATAGCAGGTTCTGGCGCATTGCAAGTGATTCATGTTGTTGACGGCTCGTGTTTTGCCGATGTCGAAACGCTCAACATTCCGATCGGTATCACGCCTACCCCGCTATTCACAGCGTCAACGGAGACACTGTGTTCTGGTGAGTTTTTTGATTTAAATGCGACACCGCCCTATGGTGCATGGACTGCTTCATGTGGGGAATGCATCAATGCCAATACGGGTGTCTTCTTTGCGGATGAAGCGGAGGTGGGGTTGAACGAGGTCACCTTTACAACGTTTGGAGTGTGTCCGGGTGAATCTTCGATGGAAATTGGAGTGTCTTCACCTTTAGAAGGAATCGTTTCTGGGCCTTCCATCTTGTGTGAGGATGAGGTTGCAGAATTTGAGACAGATATTCCCGGATTTTGGACATCTGACTGTTTTGGCTGCATGGATTCTTTGACCGGTGTTTTTGACGCTACGGGAATGGAATCCAATATCTGGAACATCGTTTTTACACCCGAATCGTATTGCCCAATTGTTTCGGAGTTGCAGCTGGCTGTGAGTGAAAGCGTAGCCATTGGCGCCTCCAATGTTCCCGGTAGTTTCTGTGAGACATCGGATGAGTTCCAGTTCAATGTCAATGTGCCGGGAGGTACGTGGTCTGCTCCTTGTGGTGCATGCCTCGACAGTGCGGGCTTGTTTGTCGTGGGCAATGCGCCGATTGGATTGCTCGATGTGTCGTATTCCATCGCCAACGGTGCGTGCAATGACTCGTCTTCTTGGGTCGTCGATATACAGCCGACACTTCAGGCATCATTCAATGAACCGGACCCTTTGTGCGAAGGAGAACAGATGTGGTTGAGTTTTACATTCGACGCGGACATTCCTGCTGAGTATACATTGGGACAAAACGGCGTGTGGTCGTCATCGAATTGTCCAGGGTGTATTTTGAATCCAAACAACGGTTCATTCATCGCTGACCAGTTGGGCACAGTAGGAATTGAATTTATCTTCAGTAACGAATGCAGCGCACCGTTTATCGGAACAATCAACATAGAACCCCAAGTGGATGCGTCCATCGCTCCAATTCCCGAATTGTGTGAGTCAGGCGACATCCTTCCATTGCAAGGCGCTGATGGAGGAGGGGTCTGGTCCTCGGATTGTACGGGATGTATTATCGGGGGAGATGAATTTGACCCAAGCGTCGGAGCCGGCGCATATGAAGTAACGTATACGTTGGATGGCGTTTGTTACGATCAGGACATGGTAACGGTCCAAGTGGCCCCACAGCGCGATGCCACAGTGACCTTGCCGGATTGGCTCTGTCTCTCAGCTGATTTTGTACAGCCGGGATTCCTCTGGGGAGGAGGTGTGTGGTCAGCGAATTGCGAAGACTGTGTAACCCAAAACAGTGGATCAATCAATCTACAGGCAGCAGGCATAGGTGTGTTGGAATTGACCCATGTGTTGGAAGGCCTTTGCGGAGATTCGGACATGGCCACAATGGAAATTGTAGGCTGTGACGTGGAGTTTGTAAACGTATTTTCTCCAAATGGAGATGGCTTAAATGAAGAGCTTACCTTCAAGTATTTATCGTCTTTCCCGGGAAATCAGTTGCTCATTTTTGATCGATGGGGCAATGAGGTGTACCAGAAGCTAGATTACGGCAACAACTGGCGCGCAGACGGACTAGATGAGGGTACGTATTACTACGTGCTGACAATCCCGTCCAAGGAAACCATGAGTGGATCGTTTATGCTGTTGCGCTGATCCCAAGGGTGTCGCAAATTGCTTTTTTAAGATTCAGAGCAGACTCGTTTGGGTGTTCTGAACGTGTTTGATCGGTTGCAACAACGCCGAGATAGTTGAAGCCTGCGTATTCTGCTGTTCGTTCTACATGGTGTAAATAGGACGAGATTGACCTTAGATTGCTCCCGTCAGGACGATAAGACTCCAAAGAGGACCCGGTGGTGACGCTACTGAGAAAGGGCTTTTCTTGCATGCAGCCACCGTTTTCATCGAAAGCCCATCCAAAGGTGAATACGGAATCAACCCACCATTTGAGCATGGCGGGCATGCTGTACCAGTAAATTGGAAAGTGCATCACAACACTTTCAGCGGCGTCAATTGCGGCCTGTTCGATGGCTACGTCAAAGGTGCCTTCCGTTTGTTGCTGAACTAAAACCCGAACGTCAAACCGTATATCATCTTGAAAGCACGTGATGAATTCAAGTAAGAATCCTGATGGGTTGGAATCGGGATTGCCGATAAGAAGTAGATGTTTTTTCACGGGGAGTCAACACGCACAAGCAGCGCGTGTTCATTTTTACTTGCCATTGAATGCAAACTGCAATCCAATCGAGAGGCTGTGAAGGTCGGGAGAGCGAATCTCTTCGAAAAAAGGAAGGAGAGAAGCCTCTGCCAATAAGCTGATGTTTCCTAAGCCAAGAGCGACCCGGGCATTGAGTTGGATAGGATTGATCGGAAAGTCGCTCGTCATTTGTTCCGTTTCTATCCCTCCTAATTCATGGCGTGTTTTATACTGACTCCATACACGAACGCCACCCACCAAGCCGGCTTCCACGTGTAAGCCTTTATCTCCTTTTCGGGATGTTCTTAAACTCACAAGGAAGGGGACCCGGAGATACACTGCATCGAAGCTGTTGCTGTTGATTGTGAGGGTGTCGCTGCCAATGAAGTTGGACATCACGCGTTCTTCCTCTTCATTGAAGTATAAAATGCGCTCGTCATCAATCCCCACGTGCCACCAATCCACTCCGAGCCCTGTGGTAAAAGCAATGTATTCGCCAATGAATCGTTGGCGGTATTCAAACGGATTCAATTCAACTCTCCAACTTTCTGTGACGTGGTCTAGTTTCATGCCCAAGTGAGTAGGCGCTCCCCAATACGCGTCGTAGTCTTCCAAGTTTCCTTGAAATTGACCCATGAGTACTTTGTTCAAGGAAATCCCACCCCAATACCCCTCACTTTCAGGTTTTTTTTTGGATTTAGAAAGAGAGTCGCTTTCAAGCCAATCGGAAGACTTGGCTTCAAAAGGAAAAGCGGTCATTCCAAAAATCAGCAAAAGAAGCGTAGGCGTTGTGTTGGTTTGCATGATGTTACTTTCAGAGTGTAAAACAAAATACATGCCAAAGAGACAAAGATGCCACGAATGCCTATGGTTACGAAAACACACGGCTGAGATTGAACCCGAAGAAAAGGTCGCCATCGAGCCATCTTCCTGTAGTTTCCGTTAGAAAAGCGCGTTCAAACATGCCTTGGGAATTGGTGATGTGAAGCTGAAATACATGGCCGCCTGTCTCAATGTCTACGCCCAACGACAGACTGTTGGTCGTTGCCTCATCGAGTCCGTTTACGAGGAAGTGGTATTCGGAATTAATGCTGACTCTGTGCGTGAGTTTGTGCCTTCCGCCCAATCCAAGCGTCCATTGGTCGTGACTCTTGCTCGTGATGTCAACCAAATTACGATGAATAAAGGAGGGGACAACCGCTAGGCTGGTACGATCATTGATTTTACGGGTCACAATGAGCTGGTTTACATAGCTGAGTCGAGATGAAAACAGATTCTCTCGATCGGGTTCTTGCCAGCGCAGGCCATTGGCCATAATCACGCCGTAGTAGGTCACGCTCACAGGGACACTGTTGTCAGATTTCTGTACAAAAAGCTTGCCCTTCATGCTCGCCTCATAAGTCTTTTGGAAGGTGCTTCGTCCAACCCCCAATGTCCAGCGATCCGTTAGACCATAGTCAAAGCCCATTCTCATGCTCGCATTGTCAAGTCCCCAAAGGGAGTATGCTCCTTCGTTGATTCTTCCAAATCGATGGGCAATGACAAAATGCAAAACGCCAGCTCCGGGCGTTTCATTGCTTTGCATATTGATGACACGTGTGTCCTTGAACGTTGCCGTGACAGGATGTGCTGTGGGTTCAGTGTCAAGGGCGTCAAGCAAACTCTGTCCTTGAGAAGAGTAGCTTTGGAATCCGACCAAAACGAGCACGAACCAAGCGGGAGAAATAAAGCGTACCATGGCTTTTTATTTACCGGGGGGTTAAAACGGCATCAACATACACCGTGATACTCTCGGCAATTTGATTCCGAACCATTTTAGGGATACGGATTTCGTGATCTGCTGTGAGGACATCAAATTGAGCTCTGATTTCCCAAGAGCCTGCATTGAACTGCATCTGACCTTGGATTGTTCTTGTTTGCGAAACTCCATGAACATTCAAGTTCCCAGATGCTACGACGTCTTGCCAGTCGCCTGTGGGATTCAAATCTTCCCAGTTCAAGATCGCGCCCTCAAAAGTTGCTCGAGGATGTTTTTCGCTTTCTAAGTAGCTTTCATTAAAATGCTCCTCCATCAAGGCTTTGTCAAAATGAAAGGTGAGGATGGGGATTTGAAATGCAAAGCCGCCATTTTTTCCCGCATCTAAAATGGCGCTCATTTGAACGGTTTCGGCTTCAATGTCTTCCAACGGTGTGGAGGAAAAAAAGCGAACGTGTCCCGCTCTCGAGATAAACTGTTGAGCGTCCAAAGTTGAAACAGCGCTGCAGAGCAGCAAAACTAAAAAAGTCAAGGTGTTTTTCATGATGGCTGAAATGGGCTATTCAAAAGGAGTGCCGTTAGCTACCCAATTTAGCAGTGCTTCAGTGTCGCACGCACTGAGTCCGCCATTGGGAGGCATGACATTGGGGTCGCTCAAAGGCAGCTGTATTCGATCTGCAAGTCCGCTGTAGCCTGACGCGGCTACCACCTGGTCGTAATTCGTGAGCAAGAGGCCACCAGAGGGGTTGTTGCCACTATGGCATCCCTCGCAATGGGTTTCGATGATTTCAGCGATGTGCATTTGATATGTGGCCTCGATTGGAGGGCAATCTGAACTGCCATACAGAACAGACTCTACATTGTATTGACAGCTGTAGAGTGCTATACATGCTGTGATGAAAAGAATGGGAAATAAACGAATTCTCATGTGCGAAAGATAGCAACACATTTACTCCAAGGAGCACACAGGAAATGGGATCCACCATGGACATGGCTGTAGATTGTTGGTCATGCCCGATATTTACACCGAACTAGAGCAACTCGAAGATGGGAAGAGCATTTGAATTCCGGAAAGCACGCAAATTCAAGCGATGGGCAGCCATGGCCAAAACGTTTGCGCGTCTGAATAAAGATCTGATCATCGCCATTCGAGAAGGCAACAGTGCTGATCCAGAAATGAATCCCCGTTTGCGCGCGGTTTTACAGAATTGTCGTGCTGCGAATATGCCCAAAGAGAATGTGGAGCGGGCCATTAAAAAAGCGACGGACAAAGACACTTCGGACTACAAAGAGGTCACCTTTGAGGGGTACGCCCCTCACGGTATTGCCGTATACGTTGAGACCGCTACGGACAACAACAACCGTACGGTGGCCAATGTCCGCAGTGTATTCAATAAGGGCAATGGAAATTTGGGGACAACAGGCTCTGTGGAATTCATGTTTGACCACATGTGTTTTTTCAAGATAACAGCTGAAGGAGTTGACGCTGAAATGCTTGAGCTAGACCTCATCGATTTCGGCGCTGAAGATGTGGATTTGGATGAAGATAACATTGTGATTTATGGTCCGTTTGAGTCCTTTGGAACGTTGCAAACCAAGCTGGAATCTGACGGTTATGCTATCGTAGAGTCGGGATTGGAGCGCATTCCCAACATCACAAAAGAGTTGGACCCGGAGGCGACGGTTGAGGTAGAGAAACTGATCGAAAAGTTGGAGGAAGACGACGACGTGCAGAATGTCTTCCACACCATGAGTTCTGCTTCTCCAGAAGAGGAGTGAACACCGCGGGGGTTTTGGACGTTTAGAGGAGTAACTTCGCCGAATGGAACGGAAATTGGTCGAATCGGAAATGGTGTTATTGGACTTCCTCATGGATCA
>CAJQIB010000047.1 GCA_905478325.1 uncultured Flavobacteriales bacterium
CATCGAAAATGCGCAAGGCTATCTTTTTGTTGAATCTGGATGTCTTATGGGGGACGAAATGATTCAGTTGAAGTTGGTTCATTGTGAATCCTCAGACCTTGTTTGGTCATGCACTGGCGTGAACGCCACGGCGAAAGAGACGCTCGAGAAGGTGCGGGAGGAGTTGGAGAAGGAGTGACATGGTCTTCTCGCCATACTGTGTCCAATGAATAAACTGAATTTCCAGGCGAAAAAGCACCTTTGGCTCAATTGGGGCAGCTATTGGAAAGTTCCTGGCATCTATGTCATTTCAGGTACGCTGCCTGGCTTGTTCGGCCAGAACATTGCGTACATCGGATTGTCCCGAAACATCGCACAGAGGCTTGAAATGCACAGAACTCATGCCTTAAGCGATACACACGCCAATAAGGCCGTCCAGAATCTCATCCTGAATGCAGGAGAAACACTGGAATTTAGTGTACTGTGGATTTGTGACAAACCTTGGGACCACGGAGGTAATTATGAGACCACCCTCGCCGAGCGCTTGGCCATCAAACATTACACCGATCGAACTGGAATCAAGCTCGTAAACAAGACTCGAGGGGGGGAATTGGGAAGCAAAGGCTTGGGTTCTGCTGTCGTTTCAGTTGAACGGCTCGAGGAGTTCAAGGAATTTAAGAGTATCAAGGCCTGTGCTAATTTTCTAGAATGCACCAGCGAAAAAGTAAAAAAAGCAGACGAAAACCAGACAACCCTCAACGGTTGGTCAGTTCGTATTCTGGACGTGGAATACCATCGAAGACGGGCCATCAAATCAAATTGGTTTAATAACGTCCAAAATGAGTCCTGGGAATCGCTTCCAAACAACAGTACGCTAGTCTTTGTTGTTATCGTTTTCATTGCGATTCTCGTCAAGTGCTAGAGCAGAAATGTTCGCGCAAACAAGAATACTCCCTCCCCTTGTTCATAAATGTAAGCACGCCGGTAAACACATGGGAATCAAAAAGCCCCGTAAGTCATTGACCTACAGGGCTCCGTGAAATTTGTTGGCGGTCTGGACGAGACTCGAACTCGCGACCCCATGCGTGACAGGCATGTATTCTAACCAACTGAACTACCAGACCGTTTCACAACAGTGTCACTGCTCATTTGCAGCGAGCGCAAAGATAAGATAAGTCATCTAATCTCACGCATTGGGGATACGCTACATTTTAAAAAAAGTTGCGCTTGTCGATGAACCCCTGATTCAAAGGGCTCACAATCAAATACATTCAGCCTAAAATAAATTAAAATCGGCTCGAACGCATCTTCGCTCGCTTGGCCAAATAGGCCGATAATACCGGATAAATGCCCTTGGCAATGTCCACATCCACCCAATCAATGCGGTATTGAGCGCAACGGACCTCCAGTTCCCTGCGCAAAGCCCCCATTCGTTCTCTATAGGCTCCTCGTACTTCTGATGGATGCAACCTCACCTCATCGCCAGATTCCAGGTCCTTGAATACCGTTGGTCGATCTGGAAAATCGAAGTCGATCTCCGTCTGTCCATCCAGGATATGAAAGACTACCACCTCGTGTTTGTTGTGCCGCAGATGCTGCAAGGCGGCCATCATCGCATCCACATCCCCTCCTCGATCCAATAGATCACTGAAGATGACGACCAAGGACCTGCGCGGACAGGCCTCTGCGATCTGGTGCAAAGACTCCACTGCAGCCGTCGCATTGCGCTTGGTATTTGAAGCATCCAGCAATTGCTCCAAGGCATGGTACACCATGCGCATGTGCGAAGAAGATGACTTGGCCGGGATGTGTTGCTCCAATGTTTCGCTGAACAAACTCAAGCCTACAGCATCACGCTGTCGACGAAACATCTCCATCAAGGCAGCGCTACTGTGAATCGCAAACTTCAGCTTGTTCATCTCAGGGCCATTGGGGTCCACTTCGGCAGGATACCACATGGATCCACTGCAATCAACCACCAACTGGCAGCGCAAATTCGTCTCTTCCTCATACCGCTTCACAAACAACTTGTCTGTGCGCGCAAAGAGCTTCCAATCGATGTGACGGGTTGATTCCCCCGGGTTGTACAATCGATGTTCCGCAAACTCTACACTGAAGCCATGGAATGGACTCTTATGCAGACCAGTGATGAAGCCCTCCACCGCTTGGTGAGCTATTAACTCGAGGCGGCCGAAGCGTTGCAACAAAGAAGGATCCATAGAAGCTGGCATGAAAGGCAAGTTACGGCATCAGAGCCGGGAAGAGAAGAAGGAATTGATTCTGGATCCGCGTTGAATAGAGAATACTGCATGACACTTCAATCCAATAGCACCATCCAAAACGAAGAAGTCCCCACCGTTTCCAGTAGGGACTTCCATGCGTTGTGAATCGCAGTTCGTTTTGGGCAGACTAGAGGAGCGCTTCGAGTTTCTCAACCAATACGTTTTTAGGAACGGCTCCGACGCTTTTGTCAACGACTTCGCCATTTTTTAAAAACAAGATGGTTGGGATATTCCGCACCCCATATTTCATGCTAATGTCTCCATGCTGGTCTACGTTGACCTTTCCTACAACTGCGCGACCTGCGTAGTCATTGGAAATCTCTTCGACGACCGGCCCCACCATGCGGCAAGGTCCACACCATTCTGCCCAGAAGTCAACAATGACGGGCTTATCGCTTTTCAACGCCAAGTCTTCAAAGTTCTGGTTGGTAAATTCTACAGCCATTGTTCGGTCATTTTGCGCTCGTCGCGCGGTTTGAACATCAAAGGTATTGTGGCAATGCATTCGGATTAACCGAACACCCCCTCCAGATGCCATCACTTTTCCACCTTTTTTGCAAAGTTTGGTTGAAAATTTCCTGCAGCAGCCCCGGCATCACATTTCATTTTCCTGTCTCCAACTGGTATTGCACTCCTCCTTTTGTAACGAGTGCTTCCAATTGCTCTACAAAAGAATCCGAAACGGCAACGCGCTTGGTGCGGCTGGGCATTTCAAGTCCAGAATCCACATCGTGGATCTCCAAAGTCAATCCCACCGGACCGGGATGGTCATCGATCAAATTGGCAACAGCCTCCGCCACTTCGGCGTCAAGTGCTTGCAAGTCCACCTGAAGTCGCAAACGGCTGACCATCTTCTCCCGAACATCCGCCAGCAACTCCATACTCTTCACCTTGAATTCTACGTCGTTGGGGTCATCGCGAAAGCGTCGTTGTTCAACACTTCCTTTGATAAACACAAACCAACCTTCCACACAGAAATCCTTGAACCTCAGGTAGTCTTCTCCAAACAACATAAACTTCTGACTGCCATGGTAATCCTCTAAGATGATACTCCCAAACGGCTTGCCCGACTTGGCAATGCGATGCGAGGCTTCAACAATACGACCAGCGAAGCGCAATTCCCTCCCTTTCAATGGAAGCATGTTTTCCAATACCTGCAATCCTTCTTGAGGCGTGCACAGGTGTTTCATCTCAAAGCGGAATTGATCCAACGGATGGCCGGAGATGTACACTCCTATGATCTCCCGTTCGCGAGCGAGCAAGTCCATTTGTTCCCAGGGTTCGCAAACGGGAATAGCCGGTTCAGGCATCTCCATTTCTTCCATCCCTCCAAACAACGAAGCTTGAGCTGAATTTTCAGCATCCTGATGACCCGCTCCATACCGCGCTGCGAGTTCAATTAAGGCACGTCCTTTCTGGTCCAAGGCAAAATACTGCGCGCGGTGAATGCCCTCGAAACCATCAAAGCCACCACCGAGCGCCAAAGACTCGAAAACGCGTTTGTTCACATCCTTGGGATTGACCCGCCGAGCAAAGTCAAACAGACTCTTGTATTCCTGTGCTCCATCTTCACGACCGGCAATGATGGCCTCTACGGCTCCCTCTCCCACCCCGCGCATGGCGCCCAATCCAAAACGAATCGCTCCCTCTTTGTTGACCCGAAATTTAAAAATCGACTCGTTCACATCCGGTCCCAAAACAGGAACCCCACGGTGCCTCGCTTCTTCCATGTACATCGTGACCGACTTGATATCGCTCATGTTATTGGACAACACCGCCGCCATGTATTCAGCAGCGTAGTTCGCCTTTAGATAGGCCGTTTGATAGGCAATCCAAGCATAGCAGGTGGAGTGTGATTTGTTGAAGGCATAAGCTGCAAAAGCCTCCCAATCCGTCCATATTTTTTCCAAACGGTCCTTGGCATGTCCCCGCTCAGCCCCTTGAGTCAAAAACTGGGGTTTCATCTTGGCGATCAAATCCGCTTTTTTCTTACCCATCGCCTTCCGCAGCGTATCCGCCTCACCCTTGGTGAACCCCGCCAGCTTCTGAGAAAGGAGCATCACCTGCTCTTGATATACCGTAATGCCGTATGTCTCTTCGAGATATTCCTTACATGCATCCACATCGTAAGAAATGGGCTCGGTGCCGTGCTTTCTGCGAATAAACGATGGGATGTATTCCAACGGTCCTGGACGGTAAAGAGCGTTCATCGCAATCAAGTCTCCGAAGACGGTAGGCTTCAGCTCCTTCAGGTATTTCTGCATACCTGCCGAGTTGAATTGAAAAATATCAACGGTCTCCCCTCGTTGGAACAATTCGTATGTCTTCACATCGTCCAAAGGAAATGCATCCGGGTCAAGATCAATCCCATGACGGTCCTTGACATTGCGGACAGCATCCTTGATAATGGTCAACGTTTTGAGACCCAAGAAATCCATCTTCAACAACCCTGCGTCTTCCGCTACGGCGTTGTCAAATTGGGTGCAAGACATGTCACTGTCCTTCGCGACTGAAATCGGAACATAGTTCGTGATATCAGAAGGCGTAATGATCACGCCACAAGCATGGATTCCTGTATTGCGCAAACTCCCTTCAAGAACACGCGCTGTCTGCAAGGTCTGGCCTTCGAGTGTGGTACGCTTGGCAATGTCCTTGATGCCATTGACTTGCTCCAACCCTTCTGCTCCTCGCAGTTTTTCCTTGAGCGTTTTGTCATCAAGCGTGAATAGTTTTTTCAAACTGATGTCCGGCATGAGCTTCGCCAAACGATCCGCGTCGGCAAGAGGCAGCTCCAGGACACGCGCTGTATCACGAATGGAGCTCTTCGCAGCCATAGAGCCATACGTAATGATCTGCGCTACCTGATTCGCTCCGTATTTGTTGATTACATAGTCGATGACCTTGCCCCGGCCTTCGTCATCAAAGTCAATATCAATATCGGGCAAACTCACCCGGTCTGGATTCAGGAATCGCTCGAATAGCAAATCATAGGCTATTGGATCCACGTTGGTTATTCGAACGCAATACGCTACAGCAGACCCTGCCGCGGAACCCCGACCAGGCCCCACACTGACGCCCATTTCCCGCGCTGCTGATGTGAAGTCCTGAACGATCAAAAAATAACCCGGATAGCCCGTTCGTTCGATGGTTTCCAACTCAAAGTCCAATCGCTGACGGACCTCTTCTGTGATTTCATCGTAACGCTTTGCTGCACCCAGATAAGTCAAGTGCCGCAGGTAGGCATTCTCACCTCGCTTTCCTCCGTCAACAGCATCTTCTGCATGCACAAAATCCTCAGGAATGTCAAATGCAGGAAGCAGCACATCCCGCTCCAACACATACGACTCGCACCCCTCCGCAATCTCTGAAGTGAGCGCCAAGGCTTCCGGTAAATCGGCAAACAGCTTGCGCATTTCCGATGGCGTCTTGACGTACCACTCGCTGTTGGGCATGCCGAAACGGAACTCCCGTCCACGCTTCCCGATGTACCTCTTGGGCTTGCTGACATTTTGGGCATCCTTGACACACAACAGAATGTCATGAGCCTCCGCCTGCTTCTTCTGAGTGTAGTAACTGCTATTGGCCGCGATGTAGCGCACGCTGTGCTTCTTGCAAAATCGAAGCAACGTCTCATTCACTACCTGCTCTTCCTCCAAGCCATGCCGATTGAGCTCCGCATAAAAATGTTCTCCAAACGTCTCCTTCCACCAGATAAAAGCCTCTTCGGCTTGCACCTCTCCGACGTTCAAAATCAAGGAAGGAATCTCGCTAAACAGACCGCCTGTCGTGGCGATCAAGTCACCTTTGAATGTGGTGATGAGCTCCTTGTCAATTCTTGGACAGTAGTAAAAACCGTCGGTATAGGCCTTGGAACTGAGCTTGGTAAGGTTGTGGTAGCCGGCCTTGTTTCGAGCAAGTAACACCACGGGATAGCCATCGTCTTTAGTGGACTTATCTGCATGGTCGCGGCAGACATTGAGTTCTGCGCCGACAATGGCCTTGATGCCCGCTTTGTTGGCTTCTCGGACAAATTGGAACGCGCCCATCATGTTGCCGTGATCGGAAATGGCCAGGGCCGGCATCCCCTTGTCTACAGCCTCCTGAACCAACTCCGGGATGGTGCTCACGGCCTGAAGGATGCTAAACTTGCTGTGCGTGTGCAAGTGAACAAATGGCACATCCTCTGAAACGGCCGCTACAGGAGCCTTGGGCTCTTGAATGGCGGTTTTCTTGGTGGCCTCAAAATTGGCCGCTTCGAGCTGGGGTGCTTCGTAAACGATGCCATCGGGATCCACCAATTCTGGACGTTGGATGACCCTGAGGCGGCACAATTCAAAGAAACACTTCGCCGTGGCGTCCACATCGTAAGCCGCGTCGTGCGCCTCACCAAATCCGTGATCGAACAGCTTTACGTGCAACTCGGTCAACGTGGGCCACTTGAACCGTCCCCCGCGCCCTCCGGGGATCGCACAAAACTCGGTGGCTTCGTTTTTGGAATCAATGACCGGCTTGCTCGTCAGTTTCTCGAGATCCTGAGTCAATCTATGGTATTCCGCACCGACAATGTTCACATCAAACTCGATGTTGTGGCCCATGACATACTGGGCACGCGCCAAATCAACGTCAAACGCTGCCAGCACTTCTGACAACGGAATGCCGTCGGCCTCGGCCCGCTCGGTGGTAATCCCATGAATCTTTGCGGACGTAAACGGAATCGTAAACCCATCGGGTTTTACAATGTGGTTTCCGCGCGAAATCAGCGTCCCTTTGGCATCGTGCAATTGCCAGGCAAGCTGCACCAGTCGGGGCCAGTTGTCACTGTCGGTCAGCGGAGCTTTCCAATCGCGGGGCAAGCCCGTAGTCTCGGTATCGTAGATCAAAAACATCCCTCCGAAACTACAGGATGAAAGGGATAATCCCCTCAATTGTATCCATCAGTTATGCACCGCTTATCCCCGAATTAGTTTGCAGGAAGAATGGGGTGTGTTTTCAGTATGATTCAGCGATCACTCCTTCTAAATTGGAACATTAGCCATCGCCGTCAATCGAGTCATCACTGGCATGTTTCACCAAATTCACTTGTTCAGATATTATTGGCAGTTCAAACCAAACTCACCGAGCAAAATGAGCAAATCGCTCACATTTACGACTCCGTCACCATTGTTATCTGAAGCGCAGTTGACTGCAGGTTCGCAATCATCGTTGCAACTTCCGTCTTCCACATTCGCAAAAGGATTGAAATTACCCGCCGTCGAGTCCGTGCAACCATGGAAGGTGCAGCTGCCATCATCTACCGTTGCATAGGCGAGATAATTCGTCGCCAAGGCGTACATGCAACCCGCAATCGTGTCCGGATTACTATAATCTAATATGATTTCAGTACGCTCAGAGGCACAAGTCACAGATGGCGTTCGAACCACCCAATTGTAGAAGAAATAGTAGTAATTATACGCATTGTTACCACTCGCAGTGCTTAGTTGAATCGTCGCTAGATCACCAATCGAGTATGGGTATTCGATTCCGGAACCCGGACCGTCACGCCACAACTGAGGATTTTCATCAAACGATCGTAAGCCATAGCCTTCGCCCGCTGGCACCTCCAAATCCACAACTACTGTGCTGGCGCCATCAGGTAATTCTACGGTAATCGTTGACACCACGTTGCCCGCAGCATCAATAACGCCAATCTCCCGCTCGCCTGACCCGTTCGCAAAAACATCCAAACTGTGGATGACAATATCTTCGGCGGCGTCAAAAATCAACCAGCGTATGCTGTTGTCATGGTATTGTCCAACTTCCTGTTCCGCACGACCACCTGCTGCCTCGACCATATTACTCTCAGTTCGATCGTCAACCCAATAGGTCGTTGTCTCCGTAAGGATCGGTGTTTCGAACGTTGGTCCAACGGCCAAAGGCTCGATCGACGTCTCAGAATCGAACCAGTGCAAGTTGTCCGAATTTCCCATGAGAATGACTGAACCAGCTTCCGTTAGCTCTTGTCCTTCAACAACCGGTGCTTCGGGAGTGTCTATGACCTCCACGACAAACATTCCAGAAATGTTCTCATTGCCACATTCATCCAACACGGAAAGAGCATATGTTCCAGATTCCGTCACGACAATACCCTGCGTAGATTCGTCGTTTGACCACGTCCATGCTGTGCCATTCGGCCCAACAAGTGCAACCGAAGATCCTGAACAGAACGAAAGCTCTCCCAACACCATTACTTCTGGCGTTTGTGCCTCTACGACGGATACGCTAATAATTTCAGAAACGGCGGCACAGCCATCTGCATCGTATACGGTTACACTGTAGTTACCTGCTTCAGTCACTTCTAGAGAAGAGGCATCGCCTCCGTTGGACCAATTGTAGGAAGTGAATTCACCGGCTACCTCAAGCAAAACAGCTTCTCCCGGGCAGAGATTGGTTGCACCGGCCGCTGCAACGCAAACCGAAGTATAGCAAGGCGCTTCCAATAAGGTGTGGTATTGATCAATCGCAGGATTGTCCAATATTGTCACCGTTCCGCTAGGCCAGTTGATGGTTACTGTTTCTACTTCCGTATGGTCTCCCAAACCGAACATGCATGCAAATGTGTTCACAATACCATAGCTCTCACCCGCTCGAACTTCTCGTATCTGAGTACCAAAGCCGCCTGTAATAATGACCGTGGCACCCACAGCATCCATATTGGACTCAATGCCTTCCAAATCAAACGAAATCCAATGGTTGTCATTTCCTGTATTCAACCATAAAATATCGTCATTGCCGTTGTCAGGTGAGTTGTAGCCGTTGCCATAGCTCGCATACAAATCAGCAAAACCATCGCGATTCACATCGCCTATAGCGAAACTGTGCATGGTATCCCCTGCTGCAAAAACCGTCATTTGAGTAAACGTCCCGTCTCCGTTATTGTGGAAATAGGCGTGTAAACCTCCTCCCATCACGACATCCACGAATCCATCGTTGTCAAAGTCGGTCATCTTCGCTTGCAATACAAAGCCACTGATTTCCAACCCACTACCTGGTGTGATGTCTGTGAAATAGCCGTTGCCATCATTTTCCAACAAGGTCATGTCCGTCGAATGATTCGTCAAAAAACAATCAAAATCACCATCGTTGTCGAAATCAGCATAATCCACGGTCCAACTTTGTTCGTACAAGACGAGTCCCCGTTCTTCGGCGGCTTCGGTATAATTGTTGTTCCCATCATTGATCCACAACTGGTTAATTCGACGCGGATCGAGTGGATCACCTACAAATTGACGACACTTGGCGATGGTCAAATCAAGATCACCGTCCTGGTCAAAATCACACCAAACGGTTCCATAGTTGCCACTATGATCTGTCGTTGGATAATCGCTGAAGTCATAATTGGTCAAATCGAAAAGCTCTTGGTTGTAGTCCAGAGCAGATCCATTTCCTGACCACATTCGTGACAGCGCATCATCATGACAACCAAAAACATCGAGCTGTCCATCGTTGTCAATGTCTGCGAAATTGCACGCTTGCATGAACATGTTGCCATTGTCCAGCTGCATGTCGTAGTATGAGCCCATCGCATCAATGTGTTTGACGTGCACACCGTCATACGAACCACCGGAAAAAACATCCTTGTGTCCGTCGTTGTCGTAATCACCTATGGTCATTCCCCATTGGTTGCTGTTTGAAACGCTGCCATAATCCACTTCAGTGAATGCACCTCCACCATCTTGGTACAAAACCTTTACGGTCTTTGATTGGTCCAACACAACGATGTCATCGAAGCCATCGTTGTTCATGTCCGTGAATCCTACACAGTTTCCGCTGTTATAAGTAGACGGCAAATCAGCATTTGCATTCTGAAACGTTTGCGCCACAGCCGCCAGTCCAGTTCCGCT
>CAJQIB010000048.1 GCA_905478325.1 uncultured Flavobacteriales bacterium
CCAAGTTGGTCTGGCCATTGCCCTTGCCTTCGTGGCGCGTTATCTCAACGCCTGAACCGTAAGCGGCAAGCTGGACCGTTCCGCCCGACTCGGGGTTGGGACTGTGAGGCACTCCTGAATACGATCGCAAAGAACCAACAGCAGCTTTCCGTGAAGCTTTAAACTGCACGTCTTGTCCTGTTCCAAGCACGGAATTGTAGTCTTCGTAGTTGTTGTATCCATAGGCCAAGACCATGAAGTAGTAGGTCTTGTGGTTGACCAACCGATTGTCTCCTTGTGCAAATGCGTCTGTGGTGACACTCATGCTATGGAAAATACCTTCATTCGCTCCATTTGACATGAGCGTCGGTACAGGCAAATCCATTTCGTTGTCTTGGATGTAGTTGATCACGAGATCGACCTCGTTTTGAACGTCACATTGGGCAATTAAACGTGCAAGATTGATGTCGCCTAAATCAGCAGGACTGACTTCAGAGTTTTTGACTTGATAGACCAAGTATCCTTCAAAGTCGTACGAACGTGTCAATGTATCGTAAAGGGCTCCTTCGACATCAAACTTTGGAATTCCTGGATCCAACTGCAAATAATCTTCGCGGTAGTTGTTGGAAAGCGGATTGTCGTTGGTCATGTACAAGATGAGCTCGTTCTCCAACTCTTGAATGGTCACGTCTGGCGCATCCGGTCCTGAGACAATCTCGAAGCAATTGTCAAACAACGCTTGTGCTTTGTCGTCGGCAATCTGCATCAACTTTACAGACTCAGAGGGGTCTCCCGCAGATGCCCGCGCCCAGACGACACCAACGGTAATGTTGTTGTAATCTCCCGGCTCCAACGTAAAGGGTCCTGCAGCTTGGATGAATCGGCGGTCAGCAGGCGGATTGCCCGAGGTGACTTCCGTCCAAGGATCCACATCGACGCCGCCAGTTCCCCATGAGAATGGATCGGTATCACCTGGGAAGAAGTAATCTGCAGGAATGTCCAAATTGGCGCCGGTCGCAGCAGAGACACCGTCTCCACCGTAGGCCATTTTTTGTCCATTCTTCCAGATGCCGTTCATGTAGTTGTAGTAATGCAACGGAGTGCTTGGCTCACCGTTGATTGGATTGCCCGAGTTGTTGTAGTAAACAAAACGACGCATACCGAAACGCTCATTGTCGTCAACACCGTCGCCATAGCCAATGCCGATCCCTTCGTAAGGAATGCCCAACGAATCGATGGCATCTGTGAAGACATTGGTCAATGGATTGTCAATGGAATCTTCATCTTGGTAAGGCCCCTCAAAGAAGTCCAAACCAACAGCCGGTGGGTTCGTGCCATATCCCTGAGAAGAGGAAGAAGGCTCGTCATCTGCATCACCGTTGTATGCATAGCCCAAACCACGCTGAACATCACACCCGACGTAATCGTCTGTCGCAGTACCGACGTCAGCATCGACCCATACCCCGAAGTACGTTTCCGAGAGTGTTTGTGTGCCTTGGTTGATCAGTACATAGTTGTAGAAGGTCATGTTGTTGACCTCGTCATTCGTAGAGAACGCAAAGGCTTGCGCGCGCACTTCCATACCAATTGGCTCGCCCTGTGACTCCGAGTGAACGTTTCCTTTATCATTGAAGATCCAGTAGAAATTGCGGTCACCGAACAACGGAACTTGGTCCGTTCGGCGACGCTCCTTGCAGTCAATTTCTTGCAAGAAATCGTACCAAGGATAGTCTCCAGAAGAAGGGTCGTAGAATCCATTTCCATCATAATCCAAGAATGGAGAGAGATAGAAATCTTGGTTCAATGCTGTGTTCCCGTGTGCAGGATAATCGTAGAAATACGAAGGAATCGCATATCCGTCAGGAAACTCCTCTTCCATATCGCATTCCGGGTCCGCCTGGCAATCGAAATACTGACGATGGCGCTCGGCGTCGGATCGTGTGGAGATGAAGAAGTTGTCATACGTCTCACACGTCGCTTCATCCACTTCTGCAGCACCGTCGTTTGTCAACGGTCCAGTCCAGAAATCGTTTCCGTTGCGGAAACGCAAAGCAGCGAGCTTCAACTGTTGGTCAGGGCTGATACCGCCCATCCACAAAGCACCTGCATAGAGGGAGCTGACGCCACCTCCTTTCGGAACTTCATAGGACGCTTGGCTGGTCGCCCGGTTTTGCCACATGGAACCGCCGGTCTCAATCAGAGCACGGACGTTGTTCCATTCCAGATCGCGCAGTGCGGTAGCTGGAGCACAGGCGGCGGCCCGAGTTGCCGGTTCAGCAGAAACGATGTCGTCGCTGTTGTTGGCACCGGGGCCTTCTGGTCCGACATACTTATAAGCAAATGCCGAGGTGCTCAAAAGAGCAGCTGTAAGGAGGAGGGTAATGCGCATGGTCAAATCAGAAGTCAAATTTCACACCCAAACGAATGGTCCGAGGCACTCCAAGATTGAAGGGGTTGTCTACATACATGCCGTAGTAGTTCTTGAAGGACTCAGGATTGTTTTGGGAATTGATCAAAGGTTGGTACTGGGCAGCAGCCAAATAGCCGTCATCATCTGCAACACCGGTAAAGCGATAGACCGAGTTGATGTTGCGTGTGTTCAACAAATTGCCGATCCAGAAGTAAACGTTGATGTTGTAGCTACTCGCTTCAGCACCTTCGCCTCTCGTGATCGCCCAGTTCTTATCCAAATTGAGATCCAAGGTGAACTGCCAAGGCAAGCGGCTTCCGTTGATGGAGCCTTCTGTAGATGGGCTGATCTCACCTGTGATCGGTGTAGCAATCGTAGAAGCAGTATACGGCGTTCCCGAACCGAGGTTCGAAATGAAGTTGATGCCCGTATTGGCAAACAGCTGCACCTGGCGATTGCTTCCGTCGGCGTTCTTTCCAATGTTCACGACCGGTCCATTGTAGTTTGTCCCAGAACCGTAACGGTAATCGACGTTGGCTACGATGCGGTGACGCTGGTCATAGTTGAAAGGCTGAATTGACCGAAGGTTTGGAAGACCTGCGTTGATCAAAGCCAAGGCGGTCGTGGTGGTTGACCCCGTACCATCCGCGAACTGAAGCGTATAGCTTGTGTTCAATCGAATGTTTCCTGTTCGGCGCAAGTCGTAGCTCAGTGTCAAGCCCTTTACCGTTCCGAAGTCCAAGTTGCCATACGCTTTGTAAGGTCGAGGGAAAGCTCCGGTGAAGTTGCGTACCTGAATCATATCCCGCATCTCCTTGTAGAAGGCTGAGATTTTCAAGCTCGATGTCTTGGACAATACCTGCTGGAAGCCCAACTCATAGTCGATGGTCTTCTCAGGACGCAAATTCGGATTGGAAATCAAGTTGTCGCGCGACTCAATGAAGAAATAATCAATCGGAGAGAAGCGGTTGTTCGAGGTCGGCCGCTGGGTCAAGATGTCATAGTGCGCAAAGAAGACGGCTTCATCACTGATGTTGAAGGAGAATGCAATCCGCGGCATGATGTTGACCTGTGGCTCGTAGTCCTTAAACGCTTCCTTGTTGAGTTCAGCGTCTGGGCCGTTGACCAACCACGGTGCTGGATACACTTCGTTGACCGCCAAGATATCGGGATCGTTGATTTCTGTTCCTGCAGCGTTGAACCAGGTGTTTCCGTCTCGGTAACCTACGATCGCTGTAGGGCTGTCCAAG
>CAJQIB010000049.1 GCA_905478325.1 uncultured Flavobacteriales bacterium
CACAAGGAATTCAGAATCTTTTCAGTTGACAACAAATAGGGCCGCATATAGGGCCGCATTGGGAATCAAACTCTGAAAGCCTTGTATTCATTGAGGTTGACAAAGGGGGGTACACTTCCCCCGGCTCAACTTTTAGTACTTATAAAGTGTTGATAAATAGTAGTTTGAGAAAAGTGTAGGCCACTATGTAGGCCGCGAATTACTCCGATGGCAACATGCGCGCGTTGTATGACCCACGCCCCATGTGAATTCCAATTGGTAGGCTACTTTTAATCATTCAGGGGGGATTGCGGGTTGCTGAGGTATATTAGGCATACCAAATTGACTGTGATGCAACCCAAACTCTTCACTTTGTGCATGGCGCTGTGCGCCGTGTGCCTAAACGCGACTTCCCAGAATGTTCCCGATTACGTGCCGCCCGATGGGCTGGTGGCGTGGTATCCTTTTAATGGAAATGCGAATGATGAGAGTGGAAATGGTAACAATGGGCAAAACAATGGCGTTTCTTTTGGCACAGATCGCTTTGGCACTGTTAATAGTGCAGGATCATTTAATGGCGTTTCCTCATATGTCAATGGGTCATTGGTTGGATTAAATAACCCAAGTGAAATCACATTGTCGATTTGGCTTCTCTCTCAGGGTGATGCTGGTGGGCAACCCTATGATTTGTTTTTTCAGTTAGGGAATTATGGTCAACATACGTTTGCTTATGCTTATAATCATTCAGGCACCAATATAGATTTTCATTCTAACTGCTTTTATAACCCTTATTCTTCATTAGACATTAATGATGAGTGGCATCATTTGGTTATTGTGTCTGGTGTCGGCACAGCGAGTTTTTATGTGGATGGTGAGCTGTTTGTAAACATGAATTCTGTAAATTGGGGAGGAGGTTGCTATTTAGGCTCAAATGCATTTTATATAGGAGGTGGAGCAGACAATCAATATACAACTGGACTCATCGATGAAGTAGGGTTCTGGGATAGAGCTCTAACTGAAGCTGAAATTGAAGCTTTGTATACTGTAGAAATTCCGATATCTGGCTGCACCGACGAAACCGCATGCAATTTCGACTCAGAAGCCACCTCAGACGACGACAGCTGCGTTCCTTCTGGCTGTATGGAAGCCGAGGCATGCAACTACAATGCACTGGCCGAATGTGAAGGAGAGGCTTGCGATTATTCCTGCTGTCCTGGGCCTGGGTGTTGCGGTGAAGGGATGTATTGGGATTACGAATTTGAACAATGCATGGTAAGTGAAACCTGCCAAGAAGACCTTGACGGAGACGGCGTCATCGGCGTGAATGACCTGATGCAGCTGCTCTCGGTTTATGCTACCGATTGCGAAGCCGAAGATGTAGATCCTGAGCTGGGTGAATTCACTTGCGGCGACCCGATGAGCTATCACGGGTATGATTATGCTACGGTGCTGATTGGGGAGCAGTGTTGGTTTGCGGAGAACTTAAGAAACCAGAAGTATGCGAATGGAGATCTTATACCGGATAATTTAGATGATGTTCAATGGTCCTCAACAGATTTCGGAGCGACTTCCATTTATGGAGAAGATTCATCTGATTGTTATGGTCCTTGCGATGAAATAGAAAATTTGGATTGGCACGGACGATTGTACAATTTTGAGGCAATCCAAGACCCGCGAGGACTTTGTCCTTCGGGATGGTCTCCTCCTTCCGAAACCGATGTTCTTGACCTTGTCGGATATTATGGCGGGGTAAATTTGGCCGGACCAGACTTGGCGGCAGAAGGAGCGTGGGGAGTTGGGACAGGAGAGTCTGGGCTTGATGTTGTCCCTCAAGGATGGAGGAATCCATCGGGTTATTTCAGTTTGTCTGGTGACTTTTACTTGTGGACATCCACAGAAGGTCTGCCAAACGAGTCCAGTTTTCTACGAGTCGCATATCAAGGGTCGATTCTCGTTGACCAAATCAGTCAATGGTTCGGAATGTCCGCACGCTGCCTCAAAGACACTGAAGAATAAAAAAGCTACTGACCAAAAAAAAAGGAGCTAGAAAGCTCCCTTCTTTTTGATTGGATTCATCTTTTAGTCCTCAACACAGCGCACGCTGCAGCCGGTGACAGACCAATAAGATCCATTTTCCAGTTGGTCAGTTGAATTGCCGAGTTGACGGTAATTGGCGCTTGTTGGCACAGCTTCGGTCTCTGTAGAGCTCCAGTAAGCACCCCATACATTGTAGCTGTAAAAGCCTCCATCGGGCCAAGCATGGCCGCCGCCAATTCCGTTGAAGCCAAATAGATCTTCACCGTTGCCATTGGCTGCCCATCCTGATGTTGACTTAAGCGCAGCTCCCATGCTTTCTCCATGGCCAGCGGCGTATAAGAAAGATTCCAATTCAACCCAATCCAACTCGGTCGGCACATGCCAACCGCTTGGGCAAATTCCACCATTGATGTTGGTAGTAGCTGCATGAGCGTTGTAGAGGTGTCCGTAGTTGTTGAAGATGAATTCGCTGTTGCTGTAAGTCGTTCGCGCGGGGGACTCCAAATTGGGGAAGCTGCTTCCGTCTTCGAACGGTATTTCCGAGCCGTCCTGAAAGACACTGCTGCGAAGGTTTTCCGCGAACCAGCACTGACCTCCGATGGCCACTACCGGGTAGCTGTAAGAATCAAATTCAACATTGGACTCGCAATTGGCCGTGCTCACCGCCGGATCATAGATGCACCCGCCGTCGTCAGATTCCGCAGAAGCATCGTAGTTCAAAGCGCCAGGGTCGGTGCAACCTGAGCAAGCTTCATATTCACACGATCCGTCATCTAGAACGGCATCGGAGTCATAATTGCATGCATTGGGATACGTGCAGCCTTCTTCTTTGCTGCAGCTTGAAAGCGTCACGAAAACGGCCAAAAATAGGAATGGGATCAGTCTGTTCATGCAGTGAATTTAGATACCGAAGCTGGCTTTTCAAATCCGTTTTTTGTCCACCACAGATCTCAAGCCAAAGTATCCACCAACAGCTACTGCTTGTAGCTTTCGTCGTGGTCGTTTATAATTTGGGAGGCGAGGCCATGCAAATCCGTTTCGAAGCCGGTGACGTAATCGTTTGAGTTCAGGTTGTCACCGTAAATGCTTGCGAGCCAAATTAAAGTGCCGGTTTCGATCACGATTTGGCCTTGATGGCCTTTTTCATCGGTGAAAATGGACGTTGGCTTGGGACCAAACAATTCTATTTCGTCGAGCAACAATTCGTCTTGTTGCATTTGAGCCAAATGAATCGTGGCCCAACCCGTTGGGATGGAAAAAATGTTGGTTTCAGGAAATTCATACCGCAAACTGTCGACGACGGTCTCGTGCCAGTAGTCCACGACGGCCGGGTAAAAGTCATCGATTCCGTTGTACCCGTAAGATTGCGCGGTGGAGTCCCAAGAATCGGGGAAATCCACTGGGGGCAGAGATATCCCGACCACGATATTCGGATTGTTCTGCAAGGCATAATTGATCCATGCTTTGTGCCCGGAAATGGGTTCATCAGGGTCGTGCCCGGGGGTCATCGCGAAGAAATCGATATTTCCCTCATCCAGCATCGACTTGATCAATTCGCATTCTTGGGTTGTTGAGTCATTCCAAAAACTGCTGGCCCATCCATTTTGTCCCCCTCGGGAAACGACAGTGCTTTGGTGGTCAGTGTACCCAGCGTCGAGAGCAACGGAATCTAGGTGTTCAGCGTATGGTCGAAAGAAGCTATTCCCAATGAGGAGCATCTGCTTGCCGTTCTCTTCCTGTTGAGGAATGGTTTCTTCATCGCAGACGCTCTCCTTATTGCACGATGTTCCCACAAGAATAGTAAGGCTCAGCGCTCCGATTGCCCCAAATAATCCAGGCTTCATATTTCGAGGGTTTATAGTTTCGCACCAAAATACGATACCGCTCTGATATGAGATCTGAGGTACTGCCTCAATAAGCAAGGGAGAACGCTGATATGCCCACCCAGACTAGTTTAGTCTAGCTTCGATGAGCCCAACCGCGTCATCGGATAAAAATGATTTGAGCACCGTGAAGATGTGTTTGATTCCTTTTTGCCGGAGCTTCACGTCTTGTTCTTCCGGATATTTCTTGTGCGAGAAATCCATCCAATACCGCCCAATCACCAGGATGATCTCGGAAATATTTTCGACTTCGTTTTCTTTGAAATTGAGCAAACCATGGATTTCCGCATGGCGCATGCGTCCTTCCGTCCAGTCATCCAAAAAATCATTCACTGCTTGGACAGCGTGAAAAGCCTCATCCTCTTCCTCCAATAAGCTGCTGAAGTCATCGCGCAAGAGATACCGAAAGTCCCAAATCACATCATAAGCTCGGAAAATACCGTCTATGATGACTTCGTCATCGCCTGAGTCGGACTTAGCGTTTACAACCGCAAAAACATTTTGAATCAGCCCGATGTGCGCCGCGAGGAGGTCTTTCTTCGTTCGGAAGTGATACCATAGCGACCCCTCCAAAACGCCGGCGCGTTCTGCGATGGCGGCGGTTGTTACAGCTCCGAAGCCACGTTGGTTGAACAAGATCAGGCTCGTTGCGAGCAACTTATCTCGTGTCTTGACGGAAAACAAATCGAGTGTTCCCGCCGTGAGTAAGCCCGTTGCTGCGTTAGTCATGAGCAAGATGCTTTTTCATTTGTTTTGGCACCAGCGGATTCATCACGTGAAACCAAAGGGGGGGCACCAAACTCAGTAAAATAGAGGCAGGGTAGCCCAACGGCAAGGTTGGACTCTCTTCGTGGCTATTCAATACTTGGTACTTTTTTGCTGACTTAAAGTGATGATCGCTGTGGCGTGTTAACTCATACAGGACAATGCGGCCGATGTGCGAGTTTGAATTCCACGAGTGGTGTGGCTGTACTCGCTCGTATCGACCTGATTCCAATTTGTTTCGTAGCATTCCGTAATGCTCGATGTAATTGATACTTTCCAAAAAGAGGAACGCAAGGATGCCTGCCCCCGTTGCGAACAACATGGTTTCAAACGAGAAGATGGCCCAGATAGCACCGAGGTAAGCCGGTTGAATCAAGTGGTACCAAAGCATGTCATTTTTAACTGAGAAAAAGGAAAGCTGCTGCCGATTCAACATTTGAATTTGCAGGCGCCATGCACTCATGTACTGCCTCGTTACCGACGTAACCCAAAAGCCATAAACCGTTTGTTTATAGCGGGCAGTGGCGCCATCTTCTGGTGTGGCCACGTTCATATGGTGACCGAAGTTGTGTTCAATGAAAAAATGCATGTACAGGCACGGCATGTAAAGAAGTTTGCTCATGAGCCGTGCGATCAGTGAGGACCGATGCCCCAGTTCATGCGCTACATTGATGCCGTTGGTAGCGAGTGCGATGCCACTGGAAAGTAATAAACCCACAAGTTCATACGTCTCGTAAACATTTGATTTTACTTGGACGAAGAAAAAAACCATCAAGCCAAACATAATGGGCACATTGGCATACAGCATGGCGTCGAACATCCACTTGAGGTTCTTTTTTGCGGCCGTATCACGGTCCAAGTTGACATCGCTTTCTCCTGCAAGCACATCCAATACAGGTAAGATGATGAAGGCATAGAGTACTGTCGAATACGTCCAAATTCCAGTTGACTCGAATGAGATATAAGCCGACAGCGGCACCGTATAAGCTAAAAGGTATTTCAGGTCTTTCATAAGTCGGTATTCTGTATTTGGGTGAACACCCAAGTCGCAATTTAGCAGGGTTTGGGTAATTGCCCAAAAAAATATTGGATGAATACGGAGATGGAAGGACATTGGAAGGATGCCGAACCGAACCAAACGCATAGATGAAATTTGGAAGCTTGCAGGGATGGAAGAGGTTTTGCATTTAATTTTCAAGTCCTCCCCCCCCTGAGAGATTCGAACTGTTGTCCGCTGATCGCTGGTGCATAAAAGGATTTTGGCATCCAAAAACGGCAAAGTTCTGAAGCTCAAAAAACCATTGATGCTTCTTTGGCATGCGTATATCGGGTCTTTGCCAAGAGATTTGATGAATTGCCTTTAATCGTTGATGTTCTCTCTCTGATCTGCACGGAGAGGGGTGTGTTTTGGAGTGGTTGAAACAATCAGCCCTCCCAACGGTTAATATAATATGCGCTCTTTGGGTTGAGTTTCAAGCCAATTCTTTCGAGGGGCCAAAAACACTGAAGACAGCAGTTTTTGGTGAGCAATTCAATTCGTAAATAAACCCAGTAATCGCCATGAAAGAGAGCCTTTTAAAATACTACCCAGTACTACTCGCTTTTGTCTCATTCATCTTTTCGGTTTCGCTCTGGTTTACAGGCAACCAATTGGAAGGAATCTTTGTAGGGATTTGGGTGCCTTCTATTTTGTCACTCTCGGCGGTGCTCAATCAAATTCGTGAGAACGATAGAAAAGATCAGCTATGAATAAGCTCATGTTCGCTGTGGGGCTTGTCATCTTCGTCCTCTACATGTGGGGGTTATTGGCCATGATCAATCAATCGCATGCATCCCAATCAAAAACGTCCAACTTCAAGAAGAAAGTGGACGAAGCAGTTGATGAGAATGATGGATGATTCCCGAGGGCATCGTTGTCTATGATTGGATACCGACCGATTTTTCATCACTGAAATGCAGTTATAATTCTTGATTTTTGGCCTTATACAATCTTTGTATAAACCGCCGATGGGCCTTGACTTCGTTGATTTTTAGTTTGAGAAGATGCTTTGGAAACTGCATCACGAAGGCATCCCCGCTTTTCATGAAACTCAGTTGTCCATATTTGCAATACAAGCAATAATCTTCTTGGTGGAGTCTAAAATATCCCGCAATTCCATTTTGTCTCAACTCGAACTTGATGTTCACAATTTCATTGACAGTGTCAAATTCAATGTGGTCCGGGCTGAGGCTAGCAATGGAATATTTGGTCGGAGAGAAAAGGTCATTTTTGATTCCTTCAAAAACAAAAACGCTCGACCCTATTTCTTGATTCATTTTGACCACCTCCTCCATTCTCTCGCGGTTCAATCGTTTTAACATGCGCTTTATGGATTCAGTTTTCCCTTCCCGAAATTAGTTGCATTCGGATTAGTGGCCATCGAGAAACAAACTCTTTTTTGTGGCTTGAGTTGTGTGCAGAGGGGATGTGAAATGCATTTGCTTAAGGCTAGATTAGAATGTAGAAAAGTCAAGTGCAGAGAACCCGACAGCGTGTCTCATCGGCAACCGCTCAATTGCATGCTCTTCTCAGCAGGGGATCATGCCCTCGTTTTTTTCGTGACGTTTAGACTGTGCGCTAAACAAGTTGCCTGTCTATGAGGTTAAGTAGACATGAATTTACACGCTGCACCTCCCCTCAACCACCACACGTCTTATCTGCTCAACGGAAAACTTTTGGAATGGTCGGGTGCCCGAGCAGAAGTTCGCAGTCCCATCCTGACAGGAGATGCGGGTGATGAAAAAGGGGCATTGCTAGGTTCAGCCCCCGACATGGATGAGGCGTCGGCTCTTGAGGCCCTCGATTCTGCAAGAAAAGCGTATGATTTTGGTAGGGGGTTCTGGCCGACGGCAGAGGCCGGTGTCCGCATTGCGGCGATGGAAAAATTCATTGAACTCATCATACCAAGGCGAGAAGAAGTGGTGAATTTGTTGATGTGGGAAATCTGCAAAAAACGCTCGGATGCAGAGAAAGAATTTGACCGGACGGTGATCTATCTCAACGAAACGGTCGCAGAGTATAAAAATTTACACCGCGAGGGGAGTCACATTACTTCGGTGAGTGGGACGCTGGCCCAAATTCGGCGAGGTCCTATCGGAGTGGTTTTGTGCCTCGGTCCTTTCAATTATCCCTTGAATGAGACGTTTTGCGTGTTGTTACCTGCTTTGCTCATGGGGAACACCTGTGTCTTTAAGCCTGCGAAATATGGCGTATTGCTAATGACGCCCTTGCTCGAAGCGTTTGCAGAGAGCTTTCCTCCGGGAGTCGTGAATATCATTTTTGGTCGCGGCCGGACCCTCGCATCGCCCATCATGAAAACAGGCAAAATTGATGTCCTCGCCCTCATTGGCAATAGCAAAAGCAGCAATGCACTCATCTCCCAGCACCCCAAACCCAACCGGGTAAGGCAAGTGCTTGGTCTCGAAGCGAAAAATCCCGCCATCATATTTGCGGATGCAGACATTGATTTAGCCGTGAAGGAGTGCGTGAAGGGCGCTTGGAGCTTCAATGGCCAGCGCTGCACAGCCTTGAAGGTCATCTACGTGCACAAGGACATACGAGAAGCTTTCCTCGATGCATTTTCTAGAGCTACGGACGCCTTGGTTTGGGGCAGTCCCTTCGACAACACGGACATTACGCCACTTCCGGAAGTAGGCAAAGTGGAAGCCATGCAGTCCTATGCCGATGAAGCCGTTTCGAAGGGAGCAACTATTGTAAATGAAAGGGGAGGCCAAGTTCAGGGTAATATGTTCTTTCCCGCCATTCTTTTCCCCGTCGATCGGGATACGGCTATTTTCCGTGAAGAGCAATTCGGTCCCGTTTGTCCGGTTTTAGAATTCGATGATTTTGAGGAGGTATTAACTGACATTGCCGAAAGTGCTTACGGCCAGCAAGTCAGCATTTTCACGACGGATGCGGCTACTTCAGGACGGTGTATTGATCATTTGGTCAATCAAGTGTGCCGGGTCAACATCAATGCCTCTTGCCAACGCGGACCGGATGCATTGCCTTTCACTGGAAGAAAAGACAGCGCTGTGAGCACGTTGAGTGTAAAAGCTGCGTTGCGCTCATTTTCGATACGGACTTTGGTTGCCTGTGCGGAGGACGACAAAGACTTAATGGAGGAAGTTATCTCTGGAGGGCATTCGTCCTTTTCCTCCATGAATTACATCCTTTGAATTTGAGGAGTACGTATGGTATGAGCCAATGGGTGGGCCTGACGAGTGTGATGTGTTGCGCTGGTTTCAAATGGTATTGAGATGCTACTTGATGGTCATCCCAGGGGATTCTTCGCATTGGACGCCCTCCAAATACGCCTCCAAAGGATAGATTCCGCACCCGCGCTTTCTCATAAATGTTTGAGTTTGGGGGAGCCCCTAAGCTCCATGTTGTTCCGCTGATTTGCGACTTAAATTGCGTGTAAATCAAGTCATCATGCGATTATTCCACTTGCTTTTATGTGGCCTCTTAAGCCTGGGTGTCTGTGCTCAGTACACCATGCCCCACGAGGAGTCTTCGCATGAAGGCACTTGGCTTCAGTGGCCCCACAATTACACGTATGGCTCGGGTGCAGAGGATGTGGAGCCCAGCTGGGTAGCCATGACTCAAGCTCTTTCAGAAGGCGAACGCGTGCACATTGTGGCCTACAATGCCAATGAAGTGGTCCACATCACAAGCCTGCTTCAGGGAGCGGGTATCGATATGGGGCAAGTTGATTTTCAGATTTGTCCCAATGATGACTTTTGGGTGCGAGACAACGGTCCCATTTTTGTTCACAATGATGAAGATGAGTGGGTAGTCCTGGACTGGGGATTCAATGGTTGGGGAGGAGATACACCGTTTGCATTGGATGATGTTGTGCCTTCAACGCTTTCTGAAAACTTGAATATCCCAGTCGTTGACCTGAGCGCGATGGTATTAGAGGGTGGAGCGATTGAAGTGGATGGACAGGGAACGCTGATGGCCACGCGTTCCTCCATCACAGGCGATGATCGGAATCCGGGATTGACGGAACCTGAAATCGAGGCCTACTTGAGCCAATACCTCGGGGTGGAACAAATCATTTGGTTGGATGGGCAGTTTGGAGGCGAAGAAGACATCACGGACCAGCACATTGATGGCTTTGTGAAATTTGCAGGCGACCACACATTGGTCACCATGAATAACGCGGACTTGGCCTACTGGTATGTCAGTGCTGGTGACCGAAACATCATCGACCAAGCTCAAAATGCCGAGGGCACACTGTACGCGCGAGTAAACCTTCCTTTGACGCAATTTCCGGTGCAAACGACCTGGGGGCAAAGCGTGGGATTTCGTAGCAGTTATGTCAATTATTACGTTGGCAATGCAGTGGTGTTGGTTCCTGAATATGACGACCCTATGGACGAGGTCGCTCGGGAAATCGTTCAAAGCCTCTATCCCGATCGGACAGCTATTGGCATCAATTGCCAGAACATGGTGTTGTGGGGTGGCATGGTGCACTGCGTAACGCAACAGCAACCGCTCGGTGCTGAAGCGATGTCAGTACCGGCTAACCCGCAGCGTCAAGACCATGGAAAATGCATTAAAAGGGTAGACCTCATGGGGCGAGAAATCAGGCACCCACAGCGAGGCCAGCTATTCATCAAATTATTTGAGGACGGTTGGTCTGAAAAAGTAGTGGAATGGGAGTAGAAAGAATGCGCCACGTAGATGCCTCTGTTACAACAGAAAGTTCCTGCAGTGCGCGTCCGATAGCTCTGCGGTGTTCTCCTTCATTAGTAGCAGTGAAGAGTTAGACGCATATCTCCAAAGTCAATATTGATTCGTTCCTGCGTTCAGCTTCAGTGCGTTTGATTTCTTGATGTCTTCTTGACGCGCAGTCCAGGCTCGAAGAATCACCTGTGGTGTCCTCACGATGAAGTGGGGGTAGTGAACGGTGTTGTCGAATTCAGGTGAGCTATATTGTCAACAAGCGGTTCCCTTCGGGTTTGAGGTGTGAAAGGTGAAACAGGTTACCTTGCGGTGATGCGAGATAGACTGGATTTTTCACATACGTTTGGATCTGCAGTGAAGGGTATGCTGAAATTGCTCTTCCTTGTCACACTTTTAATTCATCCGATGAGTGGAATGATGGCGCAACAAATCATGCACTCCGTCGGGAATCATAGAATTGAAATAGAAGGGGAGAAAATGAGACCAGGTCGAGCATTGAGCATTTCAGGTTTAGGCTGTCCGATGGCAAGCGATCACTTCGCACAGGCCAAAAAGATGAGAAGTTGGAATTTCCTGACGTCTCAGTTTGGTTTTGCTGAAATGCTGGTTGGGATTTTGGCAATTGATCAAGGACAGGTGTCATTTGGCGTCGCCAATGCCGCTGTTGGAGGGCTTGCATTGGCTTTCTTTTCAGATCGAGATGATCGAATTCAGAAAGAGATAGACGAAGGTGTGCAAGCCTATAATCGCTGTCAGATATTAAATCGAGGCTTCTTCTATTGAACTCGGTACTTGCAGTCTGCCACCGCTCAAAAGGCAATCTAGCAAGCATGCCGAACAGGTGCGTCGCTCGTCCTGAATCATTTCGCTCTCGCGGGAATTGCGTCAATCGCGGCGGCCAATTGGTGGTCCCGGTCTGTGATGGTGTTGCCCGCGTCGTGGGTGGTTAATTCCAAACGGACATGCACATGGACATTGTGAATGGTTGGATGATGATCATGCAACTCCGCGAGCCGCGCCACTTCCGTCAAAAAGGCAAATGCCTCGGCAAAGGATTCGAATTGATACGATTTTGTCAACCGCTGATTGAGCTCATTCCACATACCTACGAAGCTACGTCTCGGAAGGCATTCAATCCCGAGATTGACCGTTCGGCGTAAAGAACCGGGTGATGCCCAATTGGAGTTGTCCATTGACGAGCCGGCCTTCCCACGAGGGGATATCAGAGGAAGTGGCACTCGTCCCGTTGTTGAATCGCTGAACGCCTGCTCCCAAGCTCAGATCCACTCGCCATTCAGGCCCGAATTGGTATCCGGCAAACACGCGACCTGTGGTCATCCATTGGATGCGAGATGTGGTGAGATCGCCGTCTTGATAGGTGACAACGAGCCCTTCAGGGTTGATCATTTTTCCGTGGCTATCGCTGCGAAACTGCAGCAGTGCGCCCAACCCAACTCCCATGTGCCAGCGTCCCGCAATGCGGTGGTGCTGCCATTCAATCGGAACGGCAAACGCGCGGTATCGATTGTGATGAATGACCGAGCGGGTTTGCTCCGAAATCCCGTCAACATCACCCAAGACCACGGCCACAGTATCCCCGGTGATCTCATTGATTTCAATGGACTGGATGCCTTGTGTCGTGACCACCGTTTCGGTGTGTTCGGTATAGTCTAGGTGGTTGATGAATTCATTCCAGACCAATCCCACGGCAAACGATTGAGACCAGCGTTCAAACTCCAGCATCAGACCGCCGCCGACGCCATAATTCCGATGGAAGTACGCGTTCAAATCGGCTTGGGCATCGCCCCGAAATTCAAATTGGCTCGCGGTCGGTCCCCCAAAAACACGAATGGCAAACGGCGCAGCGGGTGTGATCTGCTCGGTGCTATCATGCCAGACCATGACGGACTCCGATAGGGCATAGGACGCTATTCGCGATGGTAAGGGCAGGACCGCCGGGAGTTGCGGTCTTTCATTTTCAACCAATGCGATGGCAATCTTCTCGGATTCCAATGGGGAATACGCAAGTTTCTCAGGTGAGGTCGGGGTTCTCGACGTTGTCCGGTTGTCTGAATCCCAGGATGCGTTTGGCAATCGGGAGTCTTCGGAGGGTGCGGCGTTCCTGTTGGCAGCGATGGAGGCCACGCTGGGGTCCGGTGTGGATGGACGGTTGACGGTCTGAACCTCCGCTTGGGGGGCAACAGCGGCGTTCTTTTCCGATGATGACGCAACCGTTTCCAGCGTCGCAACGGGATCAGAAGAAGTGCTGCGGATTTCGCCAGGGACATCGGCCGATGGCTCCAACGCTGTGATGGTCATTTCTGCGCTTGGCTCCTCCGTATTCACGGTCACATCGGAGCTGCTTTGAGCCGATTGCGTCGCGGTGGCTTCGCTCTCGACCAGAGCTTCAGAGGTGCTGTAGAGCGCGGTGACGGCAAGGCCCACGACGAGTGTGGCCGCGCCCACCCAGAGCATGGAGCTCTTCCAGACAGCAGGTGCCGCAGAAGGGCCGGTGATCTGACTCTCAATGGCGTTCCACAAAGCCTCTTCCTGTCCAGGCGTTCCTTGTTCCTGAAAGGATGATAGTCGATTTCGCAATAGGTCTTCCCAATTTTTCATGACAAGGGGGTTTTTACGGGGGTCAATTCACCTCCGGATAATTCAAATCGTTCCGTGACCCATTTGCGGGCACGGGTGAGACGTTGTCGAGACAATTCTGCAGAAATGCTGAGCATCGATGCCGTCTCTTTGTGACTGAATCCATCCACGAGGACAAGATTCAACACTTCGTACAATTCGCTGGGCATGCCCTTGAGCAGAGCAATCAAGTCTTCCAACGCCATGGTTTCGAGGGCTGATGGATAGACAGTCAAAGCTGTTTGCCCTGGTAGCTCTTGGATGCGCTGCCTTCGTTTTCCTTCCGTGATAGCGACATTGATCGCAATCTTGGCGGCCCATGGCCTCATTCGACCGCGATTCGGGTCAAACTGATCGATGTATTTGAAGATGCGGATGAAGGCCTCTTGCAGGACGTCTTGAATTTCATCCTCATCGTAAATGTAACGCCGCACGGCCCCCTTGAGATAGGGCAATAACGTCCCAAATACATGGCGTTGTGCTGCGGCATCGCCTCGTTTGCAGCCTTCGATCCACTGCAATTCTTCACGCTCTGATTCACCCATGCGTTCGAAGCGTCAGCGTGAGATTATTTCGGAAATGCAACTCCATGACGGTCCTCAGCATTCGATGAGCAGTGGACCAACGGCCCCATTGATGGGGTTTCCGGTGAGTACGATGTCTGGGAGAACCATCGTGCCTCCCGGACACGTGTAGGTCACCGTAATAACACATTCCGACGTGCCCTCTGGATAGAGATACATCTGGAGTGTCATCCCCGGAGAAATAGTAAAGGAGCTGACTCCATCAATGAACGGGGGGGTGGATTCCACCGTGATCGCTGTGTACCACGGCATTTCTGAAACGAACGATAGGGTGATTTGTTCTCCGTTGATTTCGGCATCGCATGTGCACTCTTCGGTCACAACGCCGGAGGCGACTCCCAGTTCTCCAAAGTCAACGGTGCATGAATCGGCCAGGTTGAGTCCCAGCTCCTCGCAATCGACCGAGTAGATGGTATCCGGTTCAGTCCATGTTTCTGTGATTTCGACCTCTTCAAAATCCTGCTTCGAACAACCGAAGAAGAAGGGGCCAATGAGAAGAGCCAAGCCCCACCACATTCCAGGATGTGATAAGCGGAAGTTCAGGTTCATGGGTAAGCGGTTTCAACCATCAAAGGTCTTACTTCCATTTAGATGAAAATGTGACAACAAGGAAAAATGTTCCTCATTGGGTCCCCGCTAAACAAACACAGCATGAACTCGGAAGAGCCCATGCTGTGCTGTGAAGCAGTGCCACAAGGCACTCGATCAACCATTGATGCCTCTCAAAAGAGGGCAGGCGTAGGTCTGAGAATTAGTTTTGGATCAGTCGCAAAGACTTCAATTCTCCTGTCAGCGTTCTCAAATTGAGGGAATAGAAGCCCGTTTCCAGACCAAAGAATTCAAGTGATTGAGGTCCAGTTCCGTTGAACGTTTTGATCAACTTGCCCGCTGCGCTGACAAGTGTAGCTTCCCACTTCAAGCCGGCGGCCAATCCTGTCAGTTGCACCATGCCGTTGGCAGGGTTGGGGTAGGCACTAAGGGAGGACAACACCTCTCCGCCATCTGCAATGTTGGACGACTCACCTTCGCAAATAACGAGGCCGTAAGTGCTCGGAGGAGGTTCGTTGAGGCTGGTTTCTTCGAGGATGACGTTTCCTTGGACGTCTTTGACAATGTAGCCGCACATATCGGGATAGAAGCCGGGCGAACTCACGATGAAATCGACGGGTCCCGCATCGACGGATGCCATCACCGATTTGGCCGTGAAGCCTTCGTAGATTTGATTGAACGGGATAGAAGCCGTGACGCCATTTGAGGAAATCACCGTCATGATTCCACCAAACCAGCCATCTTGTGACTCATCCGTAAATACAATCTCGATGAGACCGCATGTGGTGGGATTTTCATCGCAAGGAACTAAACCGTAAACACTTTGCGGTGAACCATAGGTGCTTTGAGATCCGATGGACGAAAACACGATGTAACCGTTTTCATCTTCAACTTCATACCCCCCGTAATTGGATCCGTATGCACCTCGATACACAATATCAATCGTGGCATTCGCATTGGCCGCAAAACTGAACGATTGCATTTCAAATGTGTTAGGAGATTCACTTGCGATCAACGTTCCATTGGAATAGATGTCGAGTTGAGCACCGCTCCAAGGTTCGTCAGAGCCGTCCAATGAGAACATGTTGATGGTCCAAGATCCGCAGGTTCCTTGAATGTCTGGAAAGTCAAAATTCACTTCGCCCAGCGCATGCACGACACCGTTGTAAGCAAGCATGTCAGGCTGGGTAATCAGTGCGTCATTGACCGTGTATCCATCCACTGTTTGCGCAATACTGAGGATTTCATTCGCCAAGGAAACGAGCGATTGCCCGTTGAACAGATCACCGCTTTCGTAGACGTTCTGAACGACGTATTGCGCCACAATGTCATCCATGAATTGAGAGGAAAGCAGCGCATTCACATCGGCAAAACCATTGTCAGCAGCAAAGTTGATCAGGGCTTCGTCTGTTGGAGCAAAGACGGTAAATGGACCAGCGGCCGGCTCATTGTCATTCAAGATGGGCTGGCCACGGAAGTCATCCTTGAGTCCAGCATCGAGCACCGCTTGTTCAAAGAGGGTGTGATCGTCGCTTTGCATGATCACATCCCAAGTCGTTGCGCCGGGATATCCGGAAGGGGCTAAAATTTTGTCAATGATGTGGATGACCCCATTGTACGCGGTAAAGTCTGTGAAAGTGATGAGCGCGTCATCTACCATCGCTCCTTGGTCGCCCATCGAAATGGTCAGCGATTGGCCTTCAGCGGTCGGTAGAGTCATGCCGTCAGTCAAATCTTCAGCCATATAAATTCCCGGAACAATGTGGTATTTGAGCGCGGGGACCATGTCATAGAAAGCAAGCATGTCAAACTGCGACAGGTTGATCAATTCCATGAGGTCAGAAACGGCTATATCAGTCGGTACAAATACGGTGTAAGGCTCATTTCCGTTGAGGTTGAGACCGTTGTCGGCGCCACCTCCATCAGGATTGAAATATGTGTTCAGCGCGAAAGCGCTCTGCCAGCTTGCGAGGTCAGCCAGATCGCCATCTCCGTTTTGGATATTCATCAAGACGTCCACCAAGGTGTTGGCATCCACGGTGATGGATCCGACCATGCCCAAGGCTTCCTGTACCCCGACACTGGAGCTGAAGTCGTACACGCCTGGGGTATTCAATGTGACGACGCCCATGCAAAACCCATCAATGTTGCCTTCGGATTCTTCTATGAAGAAGGACTCGGGGTTTCCAGCTGCGGTACCATCGACGTTGTGCGTTCCTTGCGCATTGATGAAGGCGATGGTCTCGCCCGGGATGATGGTCAATTCGCTCGGTGTGAATGCAAAGTCCGTCAAGTAGATCGTATGGTCCGCTTCGCATTGGGCGCCGGCATAGTGCATTGTACCAGCGAAAAAAGTCAGCGCGAAAGTGAGGAATGGTTTCATGGACGTCGTCTTAATTTTTAGAGGATACTCGCGTGAGTATTCCAATGTGACAAGTTTAAGAATTTTTTGAACTGGATTTTGAGAACTCAACGTACCAACAGTCTGCATCAGGTTTTGTTTGCATTCGGACTGCTAAATGCATGCGTTTTGCTTGGGTTTGTGGCGCATGTGCTTCGGTCCTGTCAAACTTTTCTTTGGGCATAGCGAATGGCATGAATTCACGTCGAAAACGGTGTCTGCTCATTTTTTTTAGCCACGCCTAAAAACTGTCTACATTTGCAAAAAAAAAATGCAATCGATTCGAGGCAGCGGAGACATCGACTATCCTGCTCAATGCAAAGAGGTGAGTGGAGCTGATCGGAAGCGAGGGGTCAAGAAGAGGATGGTGTGGATTCAATTGTTTTTCTGCGTGCTAGGTCCAATCGCGGCAGGTGCCCAGTGCGAGATTTTTGTGAGCAGCAAAGAAGGTGCCGTTCCAAACGCAGCAGTGGTCGTTGAGGGAGTGGCCTTAGGGGCGTCCAATCTAAGTGGTCTCTGGCAGGGTGGTTTTGGAGGCACGGAGATGTCAATTCCCAAACAGGTCAAAGTCCTCGCATTGGGCTTTCAATCTTGGGAGGGTTTTCTGACGTGTGCTGAAGGTGAATCCCATGCGGTTGTCCTTCAAGAAAGCACCTATCTATTGGGTGGTGCAACGGTCGTGGGAAGTCTTTCCGCCATGCAATTGAAAGAGAGCCCCATTCGAACGCAGGTTTTGGCGGGAAAGTCTCTGCGGGAGATCCCTGCAGATGATGCAACTGAAGCGCTTGATTTCAGTAACGGTATTCGGGAAA
>CAJQIB010000050.1 GCA_905478325.1 uncultured Flavobacteriales bacterium
TGCTGATGCAGGCTACGATTGTGACGGAGTCTGTCTTGCTGATGCGGACGGCGACGGCGTGTGTGACGAATTCGAAGTCACAGGTTGTCAGGATGCCATAGCGTGCAACTTCAATGCAGATGCTACAGACGAAGACGGTTCTTGTACGTATGCTGATGCTGGCTACGATTGTGACGGCGTTTGCTTGAACGATGCTGATAGCGACGGCATCTGTGACGAATTCGAAGTCGCAGGTTGCCAGGATGCTATAGCGTGTAACTACAACGCTGATGCTACAGACGAGGACGGTTCTTGTATCTATGCAGATGCAGGGTATGACTGCGACGGTGTTTGTCTTGCTGATGCGGACGAAGACGGCGTGTGTGACGAATTCGAAGTCGCAGGTTGTCAGGATGCTGCAGCGTGCAACTACAACGCGGATGCTACAGACGAAGACGGTTCTTGCACGTTTGCTGACGCTGGCTATGACTGTGACGGCGTTTGCCTAGCAGACATGGATGCTGACGGTGTGTGTGACGAATTCGAAGTCGCTGGCTGTCAAGATGCTGAAGCATGTAACTACGATGTCAATGCTACCGATGAAGACGGATCTTGTTTCTATGCTGCTGAAGGCTATGACTGTGAGGGCATCTGCCTGACAGATATGGACGGCGATGGCGTTTGTGACGAGTTCGAAGTGTACGGTTGTATCTACAGCCAGGCTTCCAATTATAACATGATGGCTACCGACGATGACGGAAGCTGTGTGTTTGCGGGTTGCTTGGATGATGATTTCAATAACTACAACTACTATGCAAACGCGTCCGATGACAATTGCAACTCAGCACCAATAAGCGCTGACTTCAATGGAGACGGCGTAGTACAGAATCAAGATTTGCTTGACTTCCTATTGGCCTATGGCCAGTATGGACCTGAGTGGGGAGGTGTTGAGTGGATTCAGAATGCGTGTAACATTGTTGCAACGCCTCTGGAAGATCTCTATACGCCAGCAGACTACTGCGCCATGATGGAGGCACCGGTTCTTTGTGAAGACATGGGTTGTACCTATCCAACAGCAAGCAACTACGATGCGGAAGCAACAGTGGATGCCGGAGATTGTGTTTGGACAGGGTGTACCGATGGCGATGCCTTGAACTACAACTCAATCGCCAATTTGGACGATGACTCTTGTAACTACCAGGTATGTCCTGACTTCAACGGAGACGGTGAAGTACAAGCGCAAGATCTATTGGACTTCTTGCTCGCTTGGGGCACGACGTACTAAACAGAATAGCTGAATTTGATTCTATAGAGCAGGCCGCTTTCTTTCGGGAAAGCGGCCTGTTTCTTTTGGTAGCCGGTGGGTGTGCGCTTAGTTTTGCTGCATGATATCCAACTGTAAATCCATCTGCATGAAATCCGGTCAAACACTTATTCTCTTAGCCACCGTTGCCTTTTTGAATCAATCGATTGCACAAGATTATCTGCATCAAGTGGTCGTCTTCAGTGAGGGCTGGTCCAATTGGCAAACAGGTGAAGTGATGGAGCCAGCAACCTTGGGTGTATATGATCCCGGTTTGCAAACGTTTGTCGTTCAGGATACGCTCGAGGATGCCGGATTTGTATCGGATGCCGTGATTTATGAATCCAGTATTTACGTTGCCGCAGACGGCCAAGTCTTGCGCTATGATTTGAACTCATTTGATTTGATGGCTTCTGCTCCGGTAATCGGTGTTCGTCAACTGGCCATTCTTGATGGATTGATTTACCTCACACGAGGAGATGTCGATGCCGCTGGTATGAATCTGGAATTGGATTCTTATCTCATGTGGTTGGATTTGGAAACGTTGGATCCCGTTGGTGAACTGACGGTTTCGTCTGGTCCTGGATATGCAACGGAGGGATTGGTTGTCCACGATGAAAAGCTTTACATCGGCGTCAACAATGCGTTTGATTGGGGCAACGAAGTCGGTTTTATGGGGCAGTACGATCCCATCACCGACGAGTATGTTGAATGGGATTTGGGGATGGAAGGAAAAAACCCCATTCACTTGTTTGCACAGAATGACCAGATTGTTTCTGTGAACAACCGTGACTATGCATCAACTTCTTTGAGTTGGAAGATGATTGGAGACGAAACCGCTACGACCCATGTCGTTGCCGAAACCAATGCGGGTTGTCTCGCAGCTGTGATGACATCGGACGGACAACTGCGTTACCAAGTTTCTGGAGAAGCTGCTATTCGACAAGCGAACCAAGCGGATTTGATGTCTTCAACGGTTTGGTTGGACAACGTGCCGGAATACTATGGAATGGTCATTGACCCGGTATCGGGTGATCTATACGGGGCTGTAACGGACTATAGCACGTTTGGATACGTGGAAATCAGAACTGAAAATGGGGAGCTCACCGGGCAATTTGATTGCGGTGTAAGTCCTGGTGTGATTTGCATGGACGTGCGCTCTTTGGTTTCGGCGTGTGGCCTGCCTTCACCATTGCAAAAGAAACCGTCCCAATGGACCTTTGACGCCCTTGGTCGGCAGATTCTTGGGGTTTCCTCAGGTTACCGCTTTGAAGTCGATGAGCATGGCCGCAAGCGCGTCATCATTTTAAACCAGTAGAAAATATCACAAGCAGAGGTCGAGTAGAAAAACGATCCCACCGGACAAGGTGAGTTTTTGCCACGCACTGATGGAAATCAGCCGTCTTCGTAGAAGCTGGATGTGAGTGCCTGCAAAGGGCAGTAGAAAGCATAAAACAATCCAACGAACCTCGAAGGCATAAGAAGCGAAGAAAGAGGTTGCGATCAAAGGAATCCAGAAAAGCCCGTGGGTCCAATCTAGCAGCCTCCAAGTGCGCTGGGCTCCCCACCTCACGGCAAGTGTGTCAAAACCTGTTAGGGCGTCTCCCTCGCGGTCCTGCAAGTCTTTGGTGACTTCTCTCAAGAACGTCAAAGCGGCACTGAGCGCAGCATAAATCATCAATGTAATGCCATCATTGCTGGAGAAGAAGGGATGGGAATGGGCGTCCATGATTTCTCCAATGACTGCCCAAAAGGGCAACTGCCCAACGAGAAGTGCTATGACCACATTCCCTCTCAAAAACCGTCGCTTGAACCACGGACTATAGCCCCACAGCAAAGTAGCCATCACCACAGTCCAAACGAAAGGCCAGACACTGCGCTCGTCCCACGACATGACGGCACTCATGACAACGGCCATCCCGGTCAGGAAGTGATGAAAGAACAGGGTTTTCCTGCGGCTAATGACCCGTCCGACCAAGGCCTTCTTGGGCTTGTTAATCGCATCTTCCTGGACGTCGAAGTAATCGTTGATCACATTGCCACCTGCAGCGAGTAGCATCATGATGCACATAGTGATCCAAAATGAAAAATCAGAAAGGGCTGGTACGTGATTCGGAGCAACCAACGCGCAACGAATGGCCCACATCGATCCGCCAATAATGAGCACATTCCAAGGCCGCGTGATGCGGATGAATGCCCATAAAGGAGTACTCGATACAGATTTGGGAGTGGCGCTTTTAGCCATGGGTCGCATCAATCAAAACAGCCTCTTCACCAATCGTATGCGCGTAATTGAAGCCACCATGAATGGCATGGCCTCCAATGGCTCCATTGCGGTCCATGGCGAGATAGCCGACTTGTAAATCCTCAGTGGGCATGCTGTTCATGATGCGATGCACAGCTTCTTCACAGGCCAACTGAGGACTCAAGCCCTGGCGCATCAATTCCACGACCAAGAAGGATCCAACAGTCCGCATGACGGCTTCTCCCAATCCTGTAGCTGTAGCGCCTCCGAACTGACCATCCACAAACAATCCCGCTCCAATGATCGGACTGTCACCAACACGACCGTGCATTTTGTATGCGACTCCGCTCGTGGTGCATCCTCCGGCCAAACGTCCTTCGTGATCCAAGGCAAGCAACCCGATGGTGTCGTGGTTTTCCCGATTGATGACGGGAGCGTAGTCCGATTCAATACGCCACTTGTCCCACGCCTTTTGTGCTTTGGGAGTGAGGAGGTTGATCTGTGGGAAATCCAGTTCTTGCGCGTATTGTTCCGCACCTGCTCCCGATAGCATGACGTGCGGCGTGTCTTCCATGACCCGTCGGGCTAACGAAAGAGGATGTTCAATGCCTTGAACAAAACAGACAGACCCGGCATTGCCCGTGTGGTCCATGATGCAGGCATCCAATGTCACATGCCCATCGCGGTCGGGCAATCCTCCCAAACCTACACTGAGTCCTTCTGCATCGGACTCTACGAGTCGCGCAGCCGCTTCAATCATGTCCAATGCATTGCCTCCCTGATTTTGAGCTTCCATGCCTGCTGCGTTGGCCAAAATGCCATGATTCCAAGTAGAAACCATGACCGGAGTGGAATTCGCGTTGGCGGAAAGTGTGGGGCCCTGAGGGGCAGCAAGATTGAGTTGATTTTCAAAGCGATTCCAGGCGAATCGGCCCAGTCCCAAAGCTCCGGCGATTTGGGCAGCTTCGTTTAGAAAGGTTCTTCTTGACTTCGTCATGGTGTCAAGTTCGTCAAAATATGGGAGTTATACCTCCTTCTTCTTCCAGGAAAAGAGTCGTAAAATCAACCAAGGGAGCAGCAACAGGTCTGCGAGTACAGCGAACAACAGTGTGAGGGAGATCAATACACCAATGTAGAAGGTCCCAAGAAAGTGACTGAGGCCGAGGGTAATGAATCCACCGCACAGGATGATGCTGGTAATGATGATCGCTTTTCCAGTCCCGATGAACGTTCGTTTGATGGCATAGGGTAGAGTTCTTCCTTGGGACAACTGGATTCTGAGCTTGCTCATAAAATGAATGGTGTCGTCGACAGCGATACCAAATGCAATGGTGTAAATGATACTGGTCGATAATTTCAAATCAATATCAAACCATCCCATGATGCCTGCAATGAGCAATAGAGGAATGAAGTTGGGGATCAACGTAATCACGACCATGCGCAAACTTCGGAACATCAATCCTGCAATCAGCGCCACCACTAGGAACGCAATGGACAGCCCTTTAAGCATGTCTTTGGCCAACGAAGCGATGTTGAGGTCGATCAGCTGAGCGGTTCCTGTCAAGCGCAATTCCAGAGGTGAATCCGGATGGTTTTGTGCAAACCATTGCAACAACGCTTCGTTTTTGCCTCGAAAGACCTGAGCACCCAAATCGCTGACTTTGCCATTGATCCGGAGCAGTTTGTCTTCAGGGTGGACAACGAGAGCCAACAGCTTGTCCGCACCGAAGCGATTCAAGTTCTTGATCATGGCTTGCAAGTCTTCTTGGCTGGAAGGCAAGCGGTGAAATTGCGCTTGGTCACCGTTGGACCAGCGATTCACTTGTGAGAATATTTCTGCAGAACTGATCAACGACCCCACGCCATAATCGTCTTTTAAATAGGCTCCTATTGCTTCAATGTCTTGTTGAATTTCAAGGTCATAAACACTATGGTTGTCAGTTATTTCAATAGCTAATTCGAATGGTCGTACTCCAGCAAACTCACTTTCAAAGAATTTGAATTCTTGAAGGAACGGGTCGTCCTCAGCCAAGTCCTCGAGGAGCACATTGTCAACTTGCATTTTTGATGTGCCCCAGGCAGCAAGTCCAATCACGACAAGCGTGCCGGCAAAGATCCAACGCCCTCGTTGAAGGACTTTTCGAAATTGGCGATGGAGCACCTGGTTCCAAAAGAGCCCATACCCATCGCGACGAACACGTGGAGCGGGGAGGAGCACCATGACGGAGGGCAGGAGAGTATAGGCAAGGACGTAAGCAAGACCAACACCAGCGGCAGAATACAGTCCGAAGTCTCGAATGGGTGCAACGGATGAGGTGGTGAGGGTTAGAAACCCAACGGCTGTCGTTAGTGTCGTTAAGAACGTAGCCAATCCGACTTCTTTGAATGCACGCCTGATGGCGGTTTCTTTCGAGGCGAGATTGCGCAATTCTTCATAATACCGTGAGAGAATGTGAACGACGTCACTCATGCCGACTACGAAAATGATCGTGGGAAGGACGATCGTCATGACATCAATGGCTTTGCCGGTCAATTCCATGAGGCCCAATGTCCAGAGACCACTGAGTAAGACGACGGCCAGAGGGACTAAAATCCCCCAAAGGGACTGGAATGCAAACCACAAAAAGAGTACAATGAGAATCATGCCGAGACTAACGAACAACACGACTTCTCGTTGCATCACATCGACATAGTATTTCTGAGCGGCAGCGCGCCCTGCGATGTGCATGCCATCAAAGCGATACCGCCCCGTCACTTCATAAACGGAATGCGCCAGGGAGTCGCAACCTTCCTTGGAGAGCATCTGCTGATGAAGTACCTGAACCGTCAGCGCTTGACCACTGGGAGCGATGAGATTCCCGATGTACGTTCCGTCAAGGTGCAATTTTGCTGAATCTAGTTGCAGTTTTTGAAGAGCCGTTTGTTCTGTTCCTTGCCACCTCAATAAAGGCTTTCGCACAGTGGTAATCCCAAATCGAATGGGTTCTTCGATACGCGTTGGGGATAGCACGGCATCAACATGTGGTATTTGCAGCAGCTCTTCGACCAGCTGATCGACTTCGCCTAAAAAGTCTTGCTGGTAGATTCCGGCGTCATTTTCAACTCCGATTAAAATGAAATCGTTGTCCGTCTCAAAATGATCTCTGAAGCTCAGGTAGTAGGCCGTTTCGGGGTCATCCTGTGGAAAAAAACTCTCAAAATCATAATCAAAGCCGATGTTGCTCACCCGCCAGAGTAAGAAGAGAGAACAAAGGGAAATCGCGAACAATACTCGCCGCGACCACGTTTGCCATTGAGTCATGGATGAAGAATCTTGTTTCACGTACTGCGGGTTCTCGGTTTACAGAGGGCTAACAACTAACGTCACAATCAGTTCAAATAAAAAAGCCCCCAATCTCAGACGAGACGGGGGCTTTGTTGTCAGTTGTCGACGTTATTTCACTTCTTCGAAATCCACATCGGTAACTTCTGCATCTGCATTCTCAGTCGGCTGTCCTTCTCCGCTATCTGGAGCTGCCGCTGCACCTTCTTGATCAGCGTACATCTCTTGGCTCGCATCTTGGAATGCAGCGTTGAGTTGTTCGATACCTGCTTTGCATCCGTCCACATCCTGTGCTGTATGCGCAGCTTTCAACGATTCAAGGGCTGCATCAATTGGCGCACGCTTTCCTTCGGAAATTTTCTCGCCGAATTCCGTGAGTTGCTTCTCAGTCTGGAACACCAAAGAGTCTGCCTGATTGAATGTTTCGATGCGTTCTTTCGCAGCTTGATCCGCCTCGGCATTTGCTTCAGCTTCCTGCTTCATGCGGGTTACATCTTCTTCAGACAATCCACTAGAGGCTTCAATGCGAATATTTTGTTCTTTCCCAGTCGCTTTGTCTTTCGCGCTGACCTGGATGATGCCATTGGCATCGATGTCAAACGTGACTTCAATCTGAGGAACACCACGCTGTGCTGGTGGGATGTCGCTGAGCTGGAATCGGCCAATCGTTCGATTGTCATTGGCCATCGAGCGCTCGCCTTGCAAAACATGGATCTCAACGCTAGGCTGGTTATCCGACGCGGTGCTAAACGTTTCCGACTTCTTTGTTGGAATCGTGGTGTTGGCGTCGATTAATTTGGTCATGACACCTCCCATGGTCTCAATCCCCAATGAAAGAGGGGTAACGTCCAACAACAAGACATCCTTCACATCTCCAGAAAGAACGCCGCCTTGAATTGCTGCTCCGATGGCAACAACTTCGTCGGGGTTAACTCCTTTTGAAGGCTCCTTACCGAAGTATGCTTTTACGGCATCTTGCACTGCTGGCATACGGGTAGATCCACCAACTAAGATGACCTCATCAATGTCAGACTTCTCCAAACCTGCAGCTTTCAATGCAGAAGCGCAAGGCTCAATGGTGCGTTTCACCAAGCTGTCCGCGAGCTGCTCAAATTTTGAGCGAGACAATGACCGGACCAAGTGCTTTGGAACACCATCAACGGGCATGATGTAAGGAAGGTTGATCTCAGATGAAGACGTGCTTGATAATTCAATCTTCGCTTTTTCTGCAGCATCCTTCAGGCGTTGCAATGACATCGGATCTTTCGAAAGGTCGATTCCGCCATTTTCATCTTTGAATTCGGCAACCAACCAATCGATGATGACTTGGTCGAAGTCGTCTCCACCCAAGTGTGTGTCACCATCTGTAGAAAGAACCTCAAAGACTCCGTCTCCGAGCTCGAGAATAGAAACGTCGTGCGTTCCTCCACCCAAGTCAAAAACAACGATTTTCTGATCGATGGACTTTTTGTCCATGCCGTAAGCAAGCGCTGCCGCTGTTGGCTCGTTGATAATCCGCTTGACCTCAAGACCCGCAATTTCTCCAGCCTCTTTAGTGGCTTGACGCTGTGCATCATTGAAATAAGCAGGGACGGTAATCACGGCTCCAGTGACTTCAGTACCTAGATAGTCTTCCGCAGTTTTTTTCATTTTCTGCAGCGTCATTGCGCTAATCTCCTGTGGCGTGTAAAATCGGTCGTCGATTTTCACACGTGGGGTGTTGTTCTCTCCCTTGACCACTTCATAAGGAACACGTGAGCGTTCCTGTTTCACCTCATCAAATGAGTTGCCCATGAACCGCTTAATACTGAAGATGGTCTTCGTTGGGTTCGTGATAGCTTGACGTTTTGCCGGCTCTCCTACCTTGCGCTCACCTCCTTCGATGAAGGCAATGATAGAAGGTGTTGTTCGCTTTCCTTCTGAGTTGGTGATGACAACCGGCTCGTTGCCTTCCATAACAGCCACGCAGCTGTTCGTGGTCCCCAAGTCAATTCCAATGATTTTGCTCATAGTGTTCAGATTCCGTTTGCAATGATTTGACCTTCTCTTGTCAAGGAGTGTGCCGCAATCGGAAATGGGTTTGATGGCTGTCAAGTGTGGCAGAAGCCAATCGCGTGAACTGACAAAAAGGCCTTGTCAGATCCGAAATCAGCCTGTTTTGACCGACATCGTGTCAGTTTTCCGAGTGTGTTTGCTTCAAGGTGTGGACCAATGCTTTGAAATAATCTGTTGCATGCAGCATCCGACTTCCATACCAGCTAAACGCTTCTCCATCCACTAAAACTGGTGCGCCGATGTTCGCGCTGAATTCAGACAGGTGCTTCTCTTTGAATGGAAAAGGTTCAGTAGGCAGCATGATCCAATCTGCTTTCGTTTCCATCCATTCTTGGCTTTCCGGCTGAGGGTAGCGTCCTTCCGTCCATTGCCCGCCGACGTTCTCGATGCCCCACCACCGCATAACATCGCTGATATAGGTATCGCTGCCTGCAATCATCAAAGGCGCTTTCCACACAACATAAGCGGCTTTAGAATGGATGGGGCGTTTCGTACCCCAAGCTTCTTGAATTCGACGGACCCATAGCTCGCCAGCTTCCGGCTTCCCAACGGCCAAAGCAATGCGTTTCGCTTCATCCCAGGCGCTTTCTACAGTGCGCACATCGGTCAGTAGCACTATGCAAAACGCTTGGCATGCTTCAACCTGTTCCCTGTCGTTTTCCTCCAGGTTGGCAATGATGAGGTCCGGTTTGAGGTCGGCAATTTTAGAAGGGTTGATACTTTTTGTGCCTCCAATGGATGCAATGTGCTTGACGGTATCATCTGGGCGAACACAGAACTTTGTTCTTCCCACGACGTGCCCCCCTATATCCAAAAGGTATTCCGTCCAACTTGGTACAAGGCTCACGATGCGCATGAGGCAAAGGTATGCAGATGATGAGGTCACGTCCTACCTTCGCGTTATGCGTGAGAATTGGATTCGGTACATGGTGTGCTGGTTGGCCATCTTTTTGATGTCCCCCAAAATGGGATTCAGTCAGTCGGACCGAGCTCCTTTTCGCATTGGGGTCGTCCTGAGTGGAGGAGGTGCCAAAGGCGCTGCGCATGTTGGTTTTTTACAAGCCTTGGAAGACGCGGGCATTGTTCCAGACTGCATCGTTGGCGCGAGTGTCGGCGCCTTGGTAGGAAGCTATTATGCAGCCGGTTGGAGTCCCTCAGAAATGAACGTGTTGCTTTCTTCGGAAGCATTTAAAATGCGCCTTGTTGGAGAGGCTCCTTGGGAATTCGGATTTAAAGAATGGTCTTCGAACCCCAGTTTCATTCAAATAAAATTGGCCAGTGGAGGAGGCCTTGTGAAGGGCAATTTGATTTCAGGATTGCCAATTGACTGGGCTTTGATGGAAGAGCTAGGCCCTGCTGAAGCGGACGCGAAAAGTCAATTTGATCAGTTGTTCATTCCGTTTCGCTGTGTTGCAAGCGATGTCGTGATGAAGCGGGATACCGTTTTTTCGAGCGGAAATTTGGCCACAGCTGTGCGTGCTTCTGTGGCTTTTCCTTTTTATTTAAAACCCATTTGGCTGGACGGTAAGCCGCATTATGATGGAGGTTTATATAACAACTTTCCCATCGATGTGCTGGAACGTGAATTTCAACCCGACTTCATGATTGGCTGTTCTGTCGCGGACGACATCATTGCCATGGAATCGGATGATTTGGCAGTTCAGTTAGAGGCGATGATCTCCCGTCCGCCAAAGTCATATGAGACCAACGATCACATCGCAGTGGTCCAACCTAACTTGGAGCTAGGAACTTTTGATTTTGACCGTTCGAATGATGCTGTTCTGGCTGGTTTCGAGGCCACTCAAGCCATGATTCCTCAGATACTGTCCCAGCTGACTGCATTGGGATGGGAGCCGGATTCAATGGGGCAGGAGGGGCGTCGGTTGGCATACAAGGAGAACTTACCAACTTTTCAAATTGACACCGTGGTGCTTAAGGGACTGAAGCCCAATCAACAGAAATATGTAGAGTCATTGGTTCTTGGGCGTGTCGCTTCGGAGAGAACCCGTTCGGTGAAGCGAAACTTGTTTTTATTGGAATCCGACGAGCACATCGGTGACCTGCGCCCTGAAGCACGCTACAATGCAGCAACGGGATTTTTTGATGTAGAAGTTGACGTAAAGGAGGAGCGAGATTTGGGGTTAGAGGCAGGCGGTAATATCTCGTCTCTTCCCGTGAGCTTTGGATTCGCTTCGGCCAGTTACAGTCGATTTGGACGTGTTCCGATGTCGTTCAAATTTTCAACCTCATTTGGCTCCTTGTACAGTTCAGCATTGTTGGCCGGTCGATTTGATTTTCATGGTGCTGTTCCATGGGCTGTTCAACCTTACTACCTGCTTCATCGCTGGAATTATGTCCGAAGTTTTTCTACTTTCTTTCAAGACGTACGACCGAGTTTTTTACTCGCTAATGAAGTGGAATTCGGGTTGCGATTCTTGATCCCAACGGGCAATCGCAGTGTTTTAGAATTGCATCAAGTACGTCTTAAAACGTCTGATTTCACTTACCCCAATTGGGAGTTTAATCCGTCAGACACCACGGACGTAGAGCGTTTCAGTGGATGGGTCATCGGCATTGATTGGATTCAGAACTCATTGGATTCAAGGCAATTTCCGCGTGAAGGCAGTGCGCGGAGTTTGAGGATAAAACGTTTTGACGGAATAAATGAAGCGGTATATGAGGACGCCAATCCATTTTTTTCGCGTGTGGATACATCCTCAGTCCAGGTGGGTTTCTACCGATTAGCGGCCGATTTTGAGCAGTATGTCAGCGTGAAAAAGAAGTTGAGTTTAGGGGTCAAGATAGCAGCACGGCTTTCAGATGAAGGGGTTCGGTCCACGTACCGCGCCTCGCTGGTTCAGGCCACACCTATGGAGCCCATGCCCGGGGCGAAGAGTCTGTTTTTGGAAAATTATCGGTCGTTTAATTTCATTGGATTAGGAGCTGTTGTGGATCTCCAATTGGGGGAGACGATGTTTAGATGGAGAACGGAATACCACGGGATGTTTTTATGGGAATGGTTGAAGGACTCGGCAAAAGGACCCGTGATCTTGGGCAGAAATAGCAGGCGTTATATGGCAGGCTCTTGGCTGGTCTGCGACACGCAAGCCGGTCTGTTTTCTTTCGGTGCTGAATACTTTCCAGAGGAGCGAAGTCCGCTGTTGGTCGAGTTTTCGTGGGGCTATCGTCTTTTTCAATCTTCCATGCGCCGTTGATTCGGCGGTGTAGCTACTTTTGCATCATGAGTACAGTGAAATTTGGAGTCATTGGAGCGGGCCATATTGGAAAACGTCACATGGAGATGATTCAACGCCATGCGGGCTTTGAATTGGTCGCTTTTGCAGACATCCGCTCCGCTGAAGCTTGCGGTGTGAACTCTGAAGCTCAAGGATACTCCTCTGATGTTGATATGCTTGCAGCCCATCCTGACTTGGATGTTGTCTGTATTTGCACGCCCAACGGACTCCATGCTGAACAAGCAATCCGTGCCATTCAGGCGCGATGCCATGTGGTCATTGAAAAGCCCATGGCGTTGAACCGCCATGACGGCGAGCGCATCTTGCACGAGGCGTTGTCGAAAGGCAAACAGGTCTTTTGCGTCATGCAAAATCGGTATTCACCGCCATCAGCCTGGCTCAAGGAGGTCGTGAATTCGGGCGTATTGGGGCGGATTAACATGGTGCAAGTCCAATGTTATTGGAACAGAGATGACCGGTACTATGGAAAGATTCCATGGAAGGGTAAAATGGACATGGATGGCGGAACGCTATTCACTCAATTCAGTCACTTTGTCGATTTGATGTACTGGATCTTTGGTGACATTCATCAAATCCAAAGTCGCTTTGCCGATTTCACACACCAAGAAAATACGGATTTCGAAGATTCAGGCTTGATTACGTTTGAATTCGTTCAGCACAAGGCACTGGGCGCACTTCACTTTTCTACGTCTGTAGCCGATCAGAATTTCGAGTCGAGTGTGACCATTTTGGCGGAGAAGGGAACCATTAAAGTCGGAGGTCAATACATGAATGAGATCGAGTATTGTCAGATTCAAGACTACACGATGCCTGAATTGCCTCCTTCCAATCCCGCCAATGACTATGGACACTACAAAGGATCGGCAGCCAATCACGGATACATTTTTGAAAACATTGAAGCGGCCTTAATTGGAGGCGGGGAGATCACGACGAATGCCTTGGAGGGTTTGAAGGTTGTGGACATCATAGAGCGCATGTATGCTGCGGGAAATCGCCCATTGAAAAATCAATGATCATAGCGAATGTGGTGTTGAATAACTTCACTCGGGATAACCGTGTGTTGAAGATTTCACAATCGTTACAGGCAATGGGACATGATGTTACCGTTGTTGCCCTTTCAGGAGAGGGATTGTCCAATGCAGAAATGCACGCATCGGGCTTTCAAGTGGTACGTGTTCGTTGCACAGCCAATGGATTGCCCAGAGGGTTTGTTTTTGGCCTGATCAAATTCGCAGAACTTTCATTGCGTCTTGTTTGGAGCTACCGAAAAGTGGACGTGTGGCATTGCAATGACATTGAAGCCTTCGTACTGGGGCTATTTGCCAAGGTTCTCAATCCAAAGCTTCTGCTCGTTTATGACTGCCACGAATTTGAATCGGAGCGGAATGCGAAGTCAAGCGTAGAGAAGAAATTGGTTGGTTGGCTCGAACGCCGTTTCATTCGATTCGCTAAGCAGGTGTTTGTGGTGAGTCCTTCCATTTTAAACGCGTATCAAGAGCGCTACAAATCCCACGGATTACCTGCCATAGCACTTTTGAGAAATGTTCCTCACGCGAATCCATCGGTGATAGTTTCGGAGAAGCAATTGCGCAAATCCCTTGACCTAGCGCCTGAGGCTTTTGTGGCCTTGTATCAAGGGGCGTTTACCTATAATCGTGGCATTGAGCAATTGCTCACGATGGCCAATGACATGAAAGACGATGGCATCCAATTTGTGTTTATGGGTTACGGTCCTTTAGAGCCTGTCGTTCGGGAAGCGGCAAATCGATTGGATTGGGTTCACTTGCATCCCGCAGTGAGTTATGAAGACGTTCCACGATACAGTGCTGATGCGGACGTCGGATTGGTTTCTGTCAAGCCAACCTGCCTCAGTTATTTGTATTGTTTACCAAACAAGCTGTTCGAATACATTCAGGCCGGTTTGCCTATCATGGTCAATGATCTTCCAGATTGCCAATCTCTACTATCGGAATATGGCATTGGCATTGCTGTGCAACCAGATACACCTGAACAATGGCGTCAGGAGTTGATCCAGTTGAAGAAGAACATCCGCGAAGGAAATGTTGACTTCAGTGCAGGTTTGGGCCGTGCCCAATCTGAATTGACGTGGCAGAGTGAGTCCGCGGTGCTGAAAGACGTTTATGTCTTGGATTAGCCTCCAATCGAGCGACGAACAGCCTGAACTTCACGGTCATCAGAAAACAGCATGTCGGTGGCGTCGAGCCATTCCCGCGCTCCCGTCAGGTTACCTTCAGCCGCGAGCATTTCAGCGGTATAGATGACTCCGTATTTCAGCAAGTCAACCTGGACGTCTTCTAACCCTTTTCCGCCATACTCGATAAGCAGCTGCTTGGCCAAGTCCCAAGACTCGCCAGCATCGCGTTTCGCTTTGGTTCTCCAAAGGACCGTGCCGTACATCAACCAAGCTCCAGGATCTTCTACGTCCAACGAGTACATGTATTTGTAATACGACTTGGCCTTGGTGTATTTCTCATCGTCCACATAGACTTCCGATTGATTCATCGTGGCTCGGCGCAAGTCATTGAAGTAATCGGTGTAATCGCTGACGTGCTCTTTTTGCTTGTCTTTCTTAACAAATTTAGAAGCGTATTTCAGCGCATTTTTCAGACCATTTGAATACTTCTCAAGTAAATCAGCATCACTGGACTCTGAAATTTTGAAAAAAGCCATGGACATAAAGACATAGGGAAGGGGCTCTTTGGATGTTTTGTCATCTTCGGTATACCTAATGGCCTTGTACAAAACCTTTTCAAACTTTCCATCGACCATCCACATCAAGAGTTCATCAAAGTCCTCCTGCGGAATCAAAGGTGGTTCCTCATCGTCGTACTGTGCAAATGATAAAACCGGTGCTGTCAAAACGCAGCCAATGAAGAGGAGATGTGATAGTTTCATGGATGGGATGTTCCAAATAGTGTGCCGAAGATAACATGTCGAAGATAATGAGTCCTCAGTTGCATCGCAATATCCGTCTGAGAAGTGAAATGGCAATGCAATGCAATCCGAATGCTTGATTTTTTCGATCTCTCAGAACATATTTTTTAGTAAAACGGGGTGCTGTCGAATTTTTGAAATCCCATTGTTCACGGTCAGAACGAGTCCTGAGTCTTGCTCGGGATATGACTCAAAACGTTATGAGTCAGACGTGTATGAGCTGTCGTGTGTGGCATGGTTTATCTTTTCTTTCTTGTTTGATCCAAGAGGGTGAGTGCGCGTCTTGAGCTTAGAATTTTTTATAGGAGGATTAACAAGTCGCTTCGCGTCTGTCGGACTTAGATTCTGTAAATTCGCGTCCATGCAAAAGTTGAAACCCTTTATTGGTGCCGCTTGTTTTTTGTTGATTGCACAGGTCATGTTTGGTCAATCGACAGTCAAAGGCTTTTTAAAGAACAAGGCTTCAGGAGAGCCTGTTATGTTTGCTAGCGTATCGCTTGAAGGAACCTCATTTGGGGTGATGACGGATAGTGAAGGCTTCTACAGCATCAGTAAGGTTCCTGCTGGGACGTATCGATTGGTCGTGTCGAGCATGGAGTTTGAAACGGTAGCTGAAGAAGTGAGATTGATTGATGACCGCATTGCGACACGAAACTATTTGCTTGAGAGCAAGGTGATCTCTTTGGGAAGCGCGGAGGTCAGCGCCGACCGCCAGGAGCAGCAAACGAAGGTGAACATGTCTGTTGAGACCATTCGTCCTGCAGATTTAAAGAAAATACCAAGCTTTGGCGGGCAGCCTGATTTGGTGCAAGCATTGCAAGTTCTTCCGGGCTTTATTAGCACCGGAGATCAAGGAGGGCAATTGTATATCCGAGGAGGATCACCCATTCAGAATAAAGTTTTGTTGGATGGGATGATCATTTACAATGCCTTTCACAGCATCGGATTGTTTAGTGTTTTTGATTCGGATGTCATTGCCAATGCAGATATCTACACCGGTGGATTTGGCGCCAAATTTGGGGGGCGAATCTCTTCCATCATGGACATCAAGACGCGTGACGGCAACAAACAGAAGATTCAAGGAATGGTGGGAGCGAGTCCGTTTGGTGCCAAGATTACCTTGGAAGGTCCGCTTCGAAAAATGAACGAGAGTGGAGGGGGGATTTCGTACATCCTTTCCATGAAGCACAGTTACTTGGAGCAAACGTCTAAGGTCTTGTATGACTACATCAATGAAGATGGCCAGGGGCTTCCGTTCAATTACACGGATTTGTATGGTAAAATTTCTTTCAGCGGAGGAAATGGTTCCAAATTGAGTGTGTTTGGATTCGACTTTTCGGATCAGGTTAGCTACCAAGCGTTGTCGGATTTGCGCTGGAGTAATGTAGGTGCTGGTGGTAATTTCACTGTCGTTCCAAGTGGTTCGGCCATCCTAATGAATGGTCATTTTGCGGCGAGTCAGTACGAGATCAGATTGAAGGAAGATGGGCTTGAAGATCGATTTAGTAGTGTCAACGGCTTCAATTTCGGTTTGGATTTTAAATATGTCTTGGGCGAGGATGATGTGCAGTACGGTCTCGAAATTGTCGGAATGGAGACCAATTTCCAGACGTTCAATCCATTGGGGGTGCAGGTAGGGCAAATAGAAAATACGACTGAATTTGCGGGGTATGTCGATTATCGTATCCACCGGGGAAGGCTGATTTTGAACCCGGGAATGCGGATGCAGTACTTCAGCAGTCTGGCGCGGTTCCGTCCGGAGCCTCGACTTGGAGTCAAGTTTAAGGTGTCTGAGCGACTTCGCTTGAAAGCGGCAGCAGGCCTGTACTCTCAAAATGTGATCAGTTCCAATTCTGATCGAGATGTGGTCAACTTGTTTTATGGCTTCTTGTCGGGACCTGAAAACCTTCAGAACAATTTGATTACGTCTGAAGGTGAAGTTCAAGAAGTCGTACATTCTTTGCAAACGGCGCAACACCTGATCTCAGGATTTGAGTTCGATTTGACGGAGCGTTTGAATTTGAACGTTGAAGGTTATTTCAAGAATTTCACGCAACTTACAAACCCGAATCGCAATAAATTGTTTGCCGATAACGCCGCGAATGCGGATGTGCCGGAAGTGTTGCGCAAGGACTTTATTGTAGAGACAGGAAAAGCATATGGTGTCGATGTCGTTTTGAAGTACGAGGAGCGGTTTACTTACATCTGGTTGGTTTACGGATATGGAAATGTTGATCGGTGGGATGGATTCCGTTGGTATGACCCTGTCTTTGATCGTCGGCACAATGTCAACCTCGTGGTATCCCAAGGGTTGGGTAGAGAAGGGGATTGGGAAGTCAGTGCACGCTGGAATTTGGGTTCAGGCCTTCCGTTTACCCAAACACAGGGATTCTATCAGCCGCCCAATGTGATTGATGGGATAGCAACGGATTATGTAGTCTCCAATAGCAACGATTTGGGCATTCAATTTGCGGGATTGAATGAAGGCCGTTTGCCCGCTTATCACCGATTGGATATGAGCATTCGCAGAGAATTTGAATTCGAAAACGGACAGACCTTAGAAGGGTCAGCGGGTGTCACCAATTTGTACAGTCGTGACAACGTCTTTTATGTCAATCGTGTAACAGGTGAGCGGGTAGACCAATTGCCGTTCTTGCCCTCCATCAGTGTGGATTGGCATTTCTAAGAAACGAGTTGAGGTTTAGCGCTGAGCAAGGAGAGCCTCAGCATTGGCTCTAGCAGCGTCGGAGATCGTTTCCCCGCTGAGAAGTGCCGCAATTTCCAGCACGCGTTCTTCACCATTCAATTGAACAACGTGGGTGCGTGTGACAGCGTCGCTGACATGTTTGGAAACTTGGTAGTGCTGATCGGATTGTGCGGCAACTTGAGGGAGGTGAGTGATCGAGATGACTTGTTGGCTTTTTGCCATAAGCCGCATCATTTTCGCCATTTTGTCCGCAACATCCCCGCTCACACCGGTGTCAATTTCATCTAGAATAATCGTAGGAAGTCCAGTGGTTGTCTGTGCTGCTTTGAAGGCGAGCATGAGGCGGCTTTTCTCGCCTCCGGAGGCCACGTGTTCAAGTGGAGCAATCTTGGCTCCAGGATTGGCGGAAAACAAAAGCTGAACCTGTTCAATGCCCAATTGATCTGGCTCTTGAGCGGGTGATAACTCAAATTGCAACACAGCATCGGGCATTTTCATTTGAACGAGGTGCTTCAACACGTCCGCTTCAAGGTTTTTTGCAGCAGCTTGTCGCGCATGCATAAGTTCAAGGCCAAGCTCTAGCACCTGCGCGCGGCTTGCTTCAAGTTGGTCTTTTGCGTTTTGGTAGGCATCTTCAAGATCGGCGGTCCGGTCGATTTGTTCTTGTAAGTTTTGTTCGAGTTGAATCAATTCCGACGCCGTTTCGGCATGATGCTTCAGGGAGATTCTCTGGAAATCATGGAATCGCCGCTGCAATTGCTGCAACCGAGCTGGATTGTTCTCTATGGAGGCAGCGCGTGATTCCAATTCGTTCACAACATCTTTGATTTCAACATCCAAAGATTCCATGCGATCGACAAGCTCCTGCAAAGGAGGAAATACACTTGCGGCTTGAATCAACGCCTTTTTTCCATGAGCCCAAGCGCTTAACACATTATTGGAATCTGAATCTCCAGCTAGAGCCGACCACGTCACATGCAATTGCTCTTGAATCGAGGCGCTGTTTTCAAGTAGAGACAATTCATCTTTCAGTGTGTCCCAATCAATGGTCGCAAGCTCCAATGTGGCCAGCTCTTCAAGTTGATAGGACAAGTAATCGCGGTCTGTTTGAGGTTTTGAACGTTCGATTTCAAGCTCAGACAATGTCGATTGGTGCTCTTTAAATAGGGTGAAGGCGAGTTGATACGATTGCAGCAAAGGTCTATGGGATCCCAGGGAATCGAGCCAGCGAATTTGATAGTCACGACGAAGCATCAATCGTGTGCTGTCTTGACCATGCATGTCAACGAGCAATTCGCCGATAGCCTTCAACTGTGCAACGCTGACGGGTGTGTCATTGATAAAAGCACGTGACCTTCCTTGGTCAGTAACCTCTCTGCGCACTATGAGTTCCGACCACGTCTCTAATTCATTTTCCCGCAGCCAATCGTTGGCGAAAGGGAGAGAAGAGAAGGTGGCTTCTACCGTGCATTTCGAGGATCCTGAGCGCACAGCGGTTACCTCGGCCCGGTCTCCAAGCACCAATCCCAAGGCCCCAAGAACGATGGATTTTCCTGATCCAGTTTCTCCGGTCATGGCCGTCAGGCCCGCAGACCAGTCGAGTTCCAGTCGCTCAATGAGAGCGTAATTATCGATGCATAGAGAATGCAACATGCTATCCGAGGATGCTATCGTATTTGGAGATATTTCCGGGATCCATTTGCTTTAAAACAGGCAGAAGCCGTGTTTTCTCTGCGTCTGGAGCAGGGCCAAATATCCTGAGGATTTCATCCGACTTGGCCAGGAAAAACAACTGTAAATTGTAGGAGGAAGGACGTATGCGATGGGTTTGACGCATTTCAATCAGGGCATCGGCCATGGTCAGTCGTCCACGTTCTAAATCTTCATACAGCCGATCGAGGCCCATTCTGTGATAGTAATACAAACAATTTCGCACAGGTCGGAAAGTTTGTGAGAGCATGTTTTCAACCAACCAATAGCGATTTTGTTGCCCTTGACTTGCTTTCCAACCAGAGGGGCCTGCATTTTGGGCGTTGGCGACAATGGTTTGCGCTTTTAGGTAATAGGGTGTTCCTCCATCCAAGACCATGCTGTCGTAGTCCATCCCTAAGATCATGTAGGCGTAATAAGCGAGTATGGAGGAGAGGTTGTCACGGTATTGGTCGGGGCTGAACTGAATGGTTGAACTCCCGTCCCATGAAATTTCAAAACTACCGTCATTGACAAGAAGCATCGAGCTGTTGTAATCGCTATTGAAAACAGGGCGAGAACTCTGCACTTGAATGCTGCCTCTGAACGATGTTGCAGAAGGCGCTTCAGAAATCGTGATTTGCATGTTGCATTCAATGCGTTCTTCGAACAGGAAGTCATCGTTTGACCATCGGCGGCCGTTTACAAACTCCTGGATGGACTCTTCCAGTGATTCGAAAATGGCCTCTTCAACGTTCGCTATTTGGGGGGCAATGACTTGAACGCGACAATTGAGCTCTTGAGCATGAATCGGTCGAGTAGCAAAAATCCCCAAGGCAATAAGGCAATAAGCGATGCTCGAACGGAAAGAGGAACAATTCATGGATTCAGATAATTCAAGAGATGTTGAACGATATCGTCAGCAACTTCAACCTTCGATTTCAATTCAAATTTATGAGGTTTGCCGTCTCGATTGAAGATGGAAACTTGATTGGTGTCGGTTCCAAAGCCAGCACCTTTAATCGCGGTGCTATTCAGTACAATGAAGTCTAAATTTTTGCGCTTGAGTTTACTCATCGCACTGGCTACGCCATCATCGGTTTCGAGAGCAAAGCCAACAACCGTTTGGTGCGCTGCTTTGACTTTTCCCCAATGCGCTAAAATGTCCGGTGTCGGTTCCAATTCAATGGAATCGGGGAGCTCGTTCCGATGCAATTTTATCGCTGCTGATTTTTTTGGACGGGCATCAGCGACTGCAGCGGTCGCAATGGCTATATCAAAGTCGTTGAAATTTCGGGATGCAGCGGTCATCATTTCTTCGGCCGTTTGAACTTCGGTAAAAGAAGCAACGCCTTTGGGAGCGTTCAATTGCACGGGGCCACTGATTAAATGTACTTCTGCACCTTGGACGACCAATGCGTGGGCCAAGGCATACCCCATTTTTCCGGAGCTGTGATTGCCGATAAACCGGACCGAGTCGATGGGTTCTTGCGTTGGCCCAGCTGTTATGATGACTTTTTTGTTTCTCAAAGGAGCCCGCTCATTGAACCAATGTTCCATCCAGTCAGCGATGGCTTCGGGTTCGAGCATGCGCCCTTTGCCTTCAAGTCCCGATGCAAGCAATCCAGAGTCGGATTCAATGACACCTACGCCGCGATCTTGAAGGTGTTGAATGTTTGATTGTGTCGCAGCGTGGGAAAGCATGTCCAGATCCATGGCAGGAGCCACACACACAGGACATCGGCTGCTCAGATGAACGGCTTGAAGAAAATTATCGCAAGTACCATGAACGAAAGCGCTGAGGGTATTGGCCGTTGCGGGGGCAACGATGAAAACGTCCCCCCAAAGACCCAGTTCAACATGATTGGTCCATTCTCCTGAATCCCTGTTTTCTGTGAAATCGCTGTACACGGGATGATCCGTAAGCGTGGCCAACGTCAAAGGCGTGATAAATTCAATGGCGCCAGGAGTCATAATGACACGAACTGTCGCTCCGCGTCGCTGCAGTTCTCGTGCTAGAATAGCAGATTTGTATGCAGCAATGCTGCCTGTGATTCCCAGGAGTATGCGCTTTCCGTGAAGCGCCGCATAAGGGGCTGGAGAGCCCATTTGCTTTAGTCTTCGAGCTCTTGTGGCTCTGTTTTTTCAGCCTCTTCTTGGAAGCTCAATAGGTCTTGACCCAATTCAGCGATTGCAATGCTATGTGGCTTTGGCAATCGCTCGTAAAACTTTGAGATTTCGATTTGCTCTCTGTTTTCAAACACTTCTTCGAGTGAATCCGTCGGAGTAATGAATTCTTCGAGCTTGCTATTGAGTTCATCCTTCATCTCAATCGCTAGCTGCTTGCTGCGGCTGCTGAGGATTACAATCGTTTCAAACAAATTGCCCGTGCCGCTAACCTCCAGTTCGTGGTTGTCGCGTGTCAACGTGGTCTTCTCAGCCTTGATCGATTTGAAATTCATGTTCATTCAAAGGTTTGGTTCGACTGTAGCCGATCAATTTCAGAAACGCATTGATTTTGAATCATTTGCGCGTCATTCATCGACTTGCTATCCGGGAATCGGGCGACAAAGGTAAGGAAAGCCTCGATGGTATCATTGTATCGCTCCAATTTCCTTCGTTCAGTACTTTGAGAAGCATATTGAAAGTGGCTATCCAGGATCAACCACTGCATTTCTTCGCGGTACGGTGAGTCAGGAAATTCCTTCAGAGCATTCTGCAAAGCAATGACTGCACTCTGGTATTGACTTGTCTTGTGATAGAGGCGTGCAGTCTCGTATGATTTCAATTCCAGCTTGTCGCGAAGTAAAGCGATTAGAGTTTGGCTAGAATCACGCAATGCATTGCCAGGGTATCGATCCAAGAACAATTGAAGCTCTGCAATTGCGGCTTTCGTTTCTGTTTGATCCAAGGCGGGCTTCGGACTTAATAAGTAGCTGCACATGGCCGCTTCGAATTGCGCTTCTTCCGATCGCTCATCATTCGGGAATGTCTTTGCAAACATTTTGAAATGGTACCGAGCCAAGTAGTAATCTCCGACACATCGATGAGCCTCAGCACGATGATACTGCACCTCTCTCGCTTGCTCCGTGCCTCGGGTTAAGGAGACAACCTCTTCTAAAATGGGGAGTGCTCCGTAACATTTATTCGAATCCAAAAACCCAAGAGCCCTTTGGTATTTGTAATCCAAATCCGTGCTTTTCATGATTTTATTGTAATCACTACAGCTCGCATTCAGACCAACCAATGCCGTCAAAAAGAATGCCCAGGTCAGCCAAGGAAAAGGAGTGGTGTGGTGCGATTCAAATTTCATCAATGGTGCGCTCTTCAGAGAAGTGTATTCTGTCGCGAAGGTATAGAATGCCACGGATGTACAATCTCTGTTTCTTGCTGTTCTCGGATAGTTTTTAAATTTTTGTTGATTTCTGGCATCTCCTCTTGATAATATCCGAGGACTTTTGATAGAATTCGCTTCGTAATTAACTGAAGCGGCTATCTTTGCTCATTCATCAAACATGAAGCTTTTGGACATTTTTGAACGCATCCGCAACGACAGAGGCCCATTAGGGCAACATGCACGTGAAAGTCATGGCTATTTCACCTTCCCGAAGTTGGAAGGAGAGATTTCTAACCGTATGATTTTTAGAGGAAAAGACGTGTTGGTCTGGTCAGTCAATAACTACTTAGGCTTAGCCAATCATCCCGAGGTTCGAAAGGTGGATGCTGATGCAGCTGCTGAGTGGGGCATGGGCTACCCAATGGGAGCTCGAATGATGTCTGGTCAAACAGCACAACATGAGGCTCTAGAAGAGCAACTTGCTGATTTCATGCAGAAGGAAGACGCTTTTCTACTTAATTATGGGTACCAAGGTTGTCAATCTGCCATTGAGGCGTTGGTCAGTCGCCATGATGTGATTGTTTACGATAGTGAGTCCCATGCTTGCATGGTGGACGGCGTTCGTTTGCACCAGGGAAAACGCTACGTTTTCCAGCACAACGATATGACGAGCTTCGTGAAACAGCTAGATCGTGCTCGGACGTTGTGCAAACAAACTGGAGGAGGGATTTTGGTAGTGACAGAAGGCGTCTTTGGTATGGCAGGTGATCAAGGCCAGTTGAAGGATATCTGTGCATACAAAGAGGAATACGGTTTCCGTTTGTTTGTGGACGATGCGCACGGCTTTGGTACAATCGGTCATGAGGGACGTGGCGCGGGGGATGCTCAAGGCGTTCAAGATCAAATTGACGTGTATTTCGGAACGTTTGCAAAAGCCATGGCTACCATCGGTGCCTTTGTAGCGGGTGATGAGGACGTGATTGATTATTTGCGTTACAACATGCGCTCCCAGACGTTCGCGAAATCACTTCCCATGCCGATTGTGATTGGTGCACAGAAGCGATTGGATATGTTGCGGACACAACCGGAGCACAAAGAGCGTCTATGGACCATTGCCAATGCGCTGCAAGCGGGGTTGCGAGCCAATGGGTTCAATATTGGGGTAACCAATTCGTGTGTGACTCCTGTATTCTTGGCAGGGGGGTTGGGCGAAGCGACGAACTTGACATTGGACTTGCGTGAGAATTATGGAATCTTCTGTTCAATCGTGGTATATCCGGTCGTGCCGAAAGACACAATCATGCTTCGATTGATACCAACAGCCGTCCATACGCTTGAAGATGTCGCTTATACGGTCGAAACCTTTACGAAGGTCAAGGAGAAGCTTTTCGCTGGAGAATACAAGAGTGAACGCATTGCGTCGTGGGCTTGATTTGATTCTATCGCTAGCGTTACGTCATGCGACTTTTCATTGAGCTGTCTTACGACGGATCCCCTTTTCATGGGTGGCAACGACAACCGGAGTCCATTTCAGTTCAGCAAGAGATTGAAGCTCAGCTGACTCAGTTTCTGGGGGAGCGCGTTCCCGTTATGGGATGTGGCCGAACCGATACGGGTGTTCATGCTTCTTATTTTGTGGCCCATTGCGATTGGCCCACAGACACAGAACGAGCTAAACGGTATAGCGATTGGGATGAGGCTGCTTGGAAGTTGAATGGCATGTTGCCGCCTGAAATAGCCATTCATCGGATGGTTCCTGTCCATCCCAAGGCACATGCCCGGTTTGATGCTATTGAACGGGGATACATTTACCGAATGCATCAGCGAAAAGATCCGTTTTTGTTGAGTCAATCTGCACGTATTTATCGAAAAACAGATTTTGATCGCATGCAAGCGGCTTGCGCCTATTTGATTCGAAAGGGTGACTTCGCGTCTTTTTGCAAACTCGGTTCGGATCAAGGGACAACGATTTGTGATGTCCGCGAGGCGAGGATGACGAAGATCAATGAGCACGAATGGCAATTTGAAATTCGTGCCGATCGGTTTTTGCGGAACATGGTACGTGCCATTGTTGGAACGTTACTGGATGTCGGACAAGGAAGAAGGGAGCCCGAAGAGATGGAAGCCATACTAGCAAGTGGGCTGCGCTCTGAAGCCGGAAAGTCGGCGCCCGCCAACGGCTTGTTCTTGAGTCAAGTCACCTATCCGGAATCAATCTGGTCAAGCGCTGAACCATCCGTGAAGGGTTCGAACTAACTTCGCTGTCAGATTCGATTCCATGTCCCAACCAACCCGTTCTAGTAAAATATTTGACCGCCGCATCTTGCTGAAGATTCTGGCCCAAGCCCGTCCGTATAGATCGAGGTTTATTCGCACAGGTTCTATGGTGGTCCTGCTGTCTGGTTTGGTTTGGATTAGGCCGGCATTGATCAGGGAGGCGGTAGATGTTGCCATGCCGTCAGGAGACCTCAACGGGCTATTGAATATTTTTCTAGCCGTAGTGGCTTTGCTGATTGTTGAGGCATTGCTGCAATACCGAGTGACCTACCTCGCCAATTGGGTAGCTCAGTCTGTGAGCTTAGACCTCAGGGCAAAGTTGTTCTCTCACATTGCGCGTTTTCGATTGCGGTATTTTGATAAGACCCCCGTAGGAACATTGGTTACTCGCCATGTGAGTGATGTAGACGGCATAGCCAATGTTTTTTCAAACGGTATTTTAAATGCTATTGGTGACCTATTGGCGCTTTTCGTGGTGATTGGAACGATGTTCTACATCGACTGGAAATTGACGTTGTTTGCCTTGGCACCGATACCTGTATTGCTTGTTGCCACTCGAATTTTTCAGAAAGTCATCAAAAAGGCATTCGTCGATGTTCGCAATCAGGTTTCTCGGATGAATGAATTTGTCCAAGAGCATGTCACGGGAATGCACATTGTTCAGGTTTTCAATCGCGAGAAACGAGAATCTCAAAAATTCAGCGAAATCAACGCCGAGCATCGCGAGGCCAACATTCGATCAATTTGGGCGTTCAGTGTCTTTTTCCCTTTGGTTGAAATGCTCTCGGCAACGAGTGTAGCATTGCTTCTGTGGTGGGGGCTTAGCGATGCGATGGAAGAGCGTTTGACCTTGGGCATTCTGCTTCAATTCATTCTGTATGTTTTCATGCTCTATCGGCCCATCAGGCAATTGGCAGACCGGTTCAATGTTCTTCAGATGGGCATTGTCAATTCAGATCGAGTCTTCAAGCTGCTTGCTCAAGATGAGCGAATTCCAGACGAAGGGAAGGCCAAGGAATGGGAATTGAAGGGTGAAATCCGATTCGATTCTGTTTGGTTTGCATATGAGGAGGAACAATGGGTCTTAGAGGATGTGAGCTTTCATATTCCTGCTGGAGAAATGGTCGCATTCGTTGGTGCTACGGGTGCTGGAAAGTCAACGATTGTCAATTTACTTACGCGTTTCTACACCCATCAAAAAGGGACGATCACCATCGATGGGGTGGACATCTGCGACATTCCGTTGTCCAACTTAAGAAAGCACATTGGCGTTGTATTGCAAGATGTTTTTCTCTTCTCTGATAACTTGATCAACAATGTGACCTTGCATGACAAGCGGTTTACTCAAGCTCAATTGGATGAGGCAGCTGAGGTAGTCGGTGCTCAAGATTTTATCGCTCAACTTCCGGAGGGGTGGAATCAAAATGTTCGAGAACGAGGAGCTATGATGTCTGTAGGCCAGCGCCAATTGATCGCTTTCATGCGGGCTTACATCGTGGCTCCTGAAATTCTAATTCTCGACGAAGCCACATCGAGCATTGACTCGGAGAGTGAAGTGCTCATCCAACGTGCCACTGAGCGGGTTACAAAGGGAAGGACATCGCTAATTGTTGCGCATCGATTGAGCACCATCAGAGAAGCAGACCGGATCATCGTGCTGGATGCAGGGCGTGTCATTGAGCAAGGAACCCATGCCGAATTGCTGAAGCAAGAGGGGCCATACAGTGCTTTAAACCGTCTGCAGCACCATGATGTGCGTCAGGGTTGAAAGAACCTGCTGTCGTTGTGAATCCCTTAAGCCTTTTGAAAGGTAACCTGGGCGAGTAACGAGAGGAGCTTAAAAGCGGATGCTTGATTGAATTCTTGAAATTCTTCTCTCAGCGTGGAATTTCGGTTCCAGCGAACCATCGAACGCTTGATTTTTTTGATCCGAGAAATGGTCACATAAATTTCCGGGAGCAGCTCGCTATCCAACGCATTGAGCTCTTGGCTGTGGTATTCTGTAAACTTGATCAATGGGCGAGTTCGCACAAAGCACAAGAAATACAATCTCGCTTTCATCGGAGAGTCCGAGAGTAAATGAAATGACGTGTTGCGGTACTGCAAGTTCTTTCGCACGCAACGGTGATACAGGGAGGATGCGGCCAATTTGAAATTGGGATGCACTCCTCGGTGGATCCATCGTAGCAACACGTGGTACGTGTCGGCCAACCTGTGTGACTTAGGGGCTGGAATGGTGATGTTCCAGGGGGCTCCGATACTCAGTAAACGCATGTCGCCACTTACGAGGGCAGCATGTTCAAGGTTTCAAAAAATTAGATGCACTTAAAGTGATCGAATGGCTCACGGCAGGCATTGCATTTAAAGTGTGCCTTGCAAGCTGTAGACCCGAAAGCACTAACTAAATGGGTGTCAGTGCTTTTGCATCGAGGGCATGGCGTGATGCGACCTTTTCCGAGCAAAAAAGCCTTGTCAGCGCTTTGACCAGTGGGCGGTGCAATGCCATGTTTTTCCATTTTCAAACGCGCCTCTTCTCCAATCCAATCGGTGGTCCAAGCAGGAGTACGAACAATTTCGGTGCGGCTGTTCGGATAGATGACTTTCGCAGCGGCGAGGACATCTTCGGCAATGACATCAGTCGCGGGACAACCAGAATACGTCGGTGTAATGCGAATTACAATGACATCCCCATCTTGAACAACCTCCCGGACCATGCCCATTTCCATCACATTGAGAAAGGGGATTTCGGGGTCCATAACGTCGTAAAGACATCGCGTGACTTCTGCGACCGGATCGGTTACCATTTGGCGTCAGGGTGCAAGCGCGGAACGGCTTGCATTTCGGCAAGTAAATAACTCAGGTGTTCGGTGTGCAGGCCGTTTCTTCCGCCAACTTGCTTCCAATCATCAGTGGGTAGGATCAAAGTGGCTTCTGCGAGGACTGCCGAAACACGTTCTTTCCAGGTGAGCTCGATGCTTTTGCAATCGGGCATGGCTCCTGATGTGATGGCTGCATCTAAAATGGGGTGTGCTTCAAAACATTCCCCGATGTAAGGCCAAAGTCGGTCGACACTCTCTTGAATTCGGGTTTTACTCAGGTCTGTACCGTCGCCCAATCGAATCATCCATTCTGCCGAATGTGCCGCATGGTAACGCACTTCTTTCAGAGCTTTCGTTGCAATCGCTGCAATCTCCAAGTCAAAAGTTTGTTGTGCAAGATGGCCATATCGAATCATGGCGAACTGATCAAAGAAAAACTGGCGGGCTATGGTGTCCCCGAAGTGACCGTTCGGGAGCTCAACGAGTAATAAATTTCTATACTCACGATCAGACCTGAAAAAAGCCAAGCGGTCCTCGTCGCGTCCTTCGCCCTCCAAAAGTCCGGCATGCGTTAAAATTGCTCGGGATTGACCAATTAAATCCAAGGCGACATTGGACAATGCAATGTCTTCTTCAAGTGCTGGTGCATGGCCGCACCATTCACTGAGGCGTTGTCCAAGGATCAGCGCATCATCAGCCAAGCTGAGTAGCCACTCAAAGTGTTGTGCTTTTGTCACGAATTACATGTTTTTCACCTCGTCGGGTAAAGTGTAGAAAGTCGGATGCCGGTAAACTTTGTCGTTTGCGGGATCAAATAGAATGTCTTTGTCAGCAGGAGAGGAAGCCGAGATGGCTTCTGCTGGAAGAACCCAAATGCTCACGCCTTCCTGACGTCTCGTATAGACGTCACGGGCATTGGCGATGGCCATAGTGGCATCGGATGCGTGCAGACTGCCTACATGTTTGTGGCTCAATCCTTGACGGCTTCGAACAAAGACCTCCCAAAGAGGCCATTTGGATGATTCACTGCTCATGCGGCATTGGTTTGATTCGGCGTCACCTTCGTTCTCATTTTCTCAGCATAGGCAGAGGCAGCTTGCCGCACCCATTGACCGTCGCGGTGCGCTTTTTTTCTTGCGGCAATGCGCTCCTTGTTGCAAGGTCCATTGCCCGCAATCACATTGAAGAACTCTTGCCAGTCAATGGCTCCCATTTCATAATGCCCAGTTGACTGATTCCACTTTAGGTCCTTGTCAGGAACCGTCAATCCAAGAAGTTCGACTTGAGGGATGGTCATGTCAACAAAGCGCTGGCGCAATTCATCATTGCTGAAGCGTTTGATTTTCCATCGCATGGACTGTTCGTTGTGCGTTGAGGACTCGTCATTGGGCCCAAACATCATGAGAGAAGGCCACCACCAACGGTTGAGGGAGTCTTGCGCCATTTCACGCTGTTCATCGGTGCCTTCGCACAGGTTGAGCATGATTTGAAATCCTTGGCGCTGGTGAAAACTCTCTTCCTTACACACGCGAACCATCGCACGCGCATACGGCCCATAACTGCACTTGCAAAGGGGGACTTGGTTCATAATCGCAGCTCCGTCAACCAGCCATCCAATGGCCCCCATATCCGCCCAAGTCAAAGTGGGGTAATTGAAGATACTAGAATATTTCGCGCGTCCTTCAATCAACGCGTCCATCAAGTCATCACGCTGGGCTCCGAGTGTTTCAGCAGCGGAATACAAATAGAGGCCATGTCCTGCCTCATCCTGCACCTTGGCCAATAGAATGGCCTTCCTTTGCAGGCTAGGAGCTCGCGTAATCCAATTTCCTTCAGGTAACATGCCAATAATTTCGCTGTGGGCATGTTGACTGATTTGTCGGATGAGCGTCTTACGATAGTCATCTGGCATCCAGTCTTTCGCCTCGATTTTTTGATCGGCGGCGATGTAGTCTTCAAATCGTTGGTTCAGGTCCATTGCATGAATTGATTCACTGCAAATATACGGCTCCACGCCCCGTTGGTTCTTCTCGTGTTTTTTCAATGCATATTCATTCTGAAGCCGCTCTATTCTCCTACTTTTGCACTATGAATGCGTTTTACTCATTGGAGGTTATTGAAGTTCGGCGGGAAACAGAAGATTGTGTTTCCATTGCGTTAAGACCGCAGGCCTCAGACGTTGAAAAATTTGAGTTTAAAGCAGGCCAATACCTGACGTTGAATGCAACGATCGGTGGGAAAGAAGTGCGTAGAAGCTACTCTATCTGTAGTTCGCCTGCAGACGGTGAATTACGGGTTGCGGTGAAGCGCGTGGAGAACGGTGTATTCAGCAATTGGGCCAATGGTTCCCTGGAAGTGGGCGATTCGTTGGAATCCATGACACCGCGTGGAAACTTTGTGTTGGAGACGTCTTCAGATGCGACCAATCAGTATGCTGCTTTTGTTGCGGGTTCAGGCATTACGCCGGTCCTCAGTCAAATTCGGTCGGTCTTGATGAGTGAAAAGGGAAGTCAATTCACTCTGTTCTATGTCAACAAAGACACGGCGAGCATCATTTTTAGAGAGCAATTGCAGGAGCTTAAGGATCAATTTATGGATCGATTGAGCGTGTTTCATTTGTTGACAAGGGAGCCACTTGAAGCAGAATTATTTCACGGCCGCTTGGATGAAGACCGGTGCTCCCGCATTTTATCGAGCAACTTAATCGACATTCAACAATGTCACGGGGTGTACTTGTGCGGGCCTGAAGAGATGATCTGGGCGTGTAAGTCGGCCTTAGAAACTGCGGGTGTAACCGAAGACTCCATTCATTTTGAACTGTTCACATCGTCTGTAAAAGCCGAAAAGACAGAGCAAAAGGCCGTTCCGGTGCAATCAGAGGGTGATTCCAAGTCACTCGCGATTGTGCTTGATGGAATCACCACCATGGTGGAAATAAAGGGCAACAAAACCATCATGGATGCCGCTTTGGACATCGGATTGGATGCCCCTTACAGCTGTCTTGGTGGAGTGTGTTGTACCTGCCGTGCGAAGATGACGAAAGGCAAGGTCCGAATGGATGTCAACTACGCGCTAGAAGCCTCTGAAACGGAAGCTGGATTTGTGTTGACATGTCAATCCCATCTGGAGGGAGAAGGCCCCTTCGAAGTGGATTTTGATCAGCAGTAAATCAATTGGGATCTTTTTCGGAAAGCTCTAACCAGCGCATTTCCGCTGCGTCAAGCGATTCCGCTACTTCGCCCAATTGAGAGCTAATTCGGCTCAGGGCCTCATGCTCGGTCGCACCAGCAAGTGCTTGTTCCAATTCTGACTTTTCTAAGCCCAACGTTTTGATGCGCTCTTCGAGTTGTTCGAATTCGAATTTCTCCTTGTATGTACGGCGATTGGAGTAGTCGTTTCGTGTCTCCTTTTCACGATGCTTTTTGGCCGTTTCCTTTTCAATGCGCTCTTGCGAGATCTGTTCTTCTCGAGCAATCCGATACTGTGTATAGTTGCCCGGATAGTCCCGAACCTCAGTCATTCCAGCTTCTCCTAAGACCCAGATGTGTTCCACCAGGCGGTCCATGAAGTACCGGTCGTGTGAGACTACAATCAAGCATCCAGGGAAGTCTAGAAGGAATTCCTCCAGCACCTGCAACGTGAAAATGTCCAGATCATTGGTCGGCTCATCGAGAATGAGGAAGTTGGGATTCCGCATAATGACTTGCAGCAAATGCAAGCGTTTCTTTTCCCCTCCACTCAGCAACGAAATGTGTAAGTGGTGCGTGGAACGGGGAAACAAGAAGCGTTCTAATAACTGAGCGGCGGTCAGTTTTTGACCTCCTTTCAAGGGCATGAATTCAGCAATCTCTCGCACAGCTTCAATGACGCGTAGTCCGTCTGGAAAGGAAGCTCCATGCTGGCTGAAATGCCCAAATACAATGGTTTCACCCACGACGACCTTGCCTGTTTTCGGCTCCGCAGCTTGGACAATCAAATCGAGTAGAGATGATTTCCCCGAGCCGTTTGCCCCAACAATGCCGATCCGCTCTTGCCGCTTGAAATGGTGTGTCAGCCCATCAAATAACACGCGATCACCAAAGGATTGGCTGACTTTGATGAGTTCTATGATCTTACCGCCGAGACGGTGTGGATTCAAAGCAATATGAAACGGGTCGTTCTCCAGGGATACCTTGGCTTTCGATTTGATTTCATAGAATCGATCGATTCGGGATTTGGATTTTCCGGTCCGTGCTGAGGGGGTCGAGCGCATCCAATCAAGTTCTCGTTTGAATGTGCGGCGCGCCTTGTCGCGAACCGCCAAGGCGTTGTCATGCCGTTCGGATTTTTTCTCTAAGAAGTAACTGAAATTCCCTTTGTATCGGTACAATTCACCGTCATCCAGCTCGATGATGTTGTCGCACACATTTTCAAGGAAGTACCGGTCGTGCGTCACCATGAGCAAGGTCATCTTAGCTTGAGCAAGATGCTTTTCAAGCCAATGAATCATTTCCAAGTCCAAGTGGTTGGTAGGCTCGTCAAGGAAAAGTAAGTCAGGCTCTTCGATCAGGACTTTTGCCAAAGCAATCCGACGTTGCTCTCCTCCGCTCAATGTGCCAACCTGACGACTCAAGTCGTGCAAATTCAGCTTGCCAAGAACCTCTTTTGCACGTGCTTCAAAATCCCAACCGCCTGATTGGTCCATGGCGTCATACGCTGTCTGAAGGGCATCGCCTGTGGCGCCGTTCTCGATAGCCGCAGCGTAGTTATGAACGGCCTTGACAGCTTGGTTGTCGCCTTCGAACAGGGTGTCTAATATGGTGGAGGATTGATCAAACCCATGATCTTGATGCAAATAGGCCCAATGCACTCCTGCCGCAAAGCTCACGCGGCCGCTATCTGCTGGGCTGAGGTTGCAGATAGCCTTCATGAGGGTGCTTTTTCCCGCTCCATTTCGTGCGACCAGAGCTGTTTTTTGTCCCGCTCCAAGTCCAAACGTGATGTCTTCAAAAAGCAACCGTTCTCCGAATCTTTTGGTCAAGTTTTCGACCGATAAAACATTGCTCTGTGACATGGACGCGAAAGTACACCTTCACGGAGGGCATCACACGCAAAAGCCATTGTAAATTGCTCCGTGAAATGGTTTGAAACTTCCTGGGAGCATTTGACTCCAAATCAGGTGCATGCGATGATTCGACTGCGCTTGGATGTGTTTGTCGTAGAACAAGATTGTGTCTACGCCGATTTGGATGGCAAAGACTTGGACTCGATCCATCTTTGGTCTGAACGCTCAGATGCAGGACCTGGTGAAGCTGCGGAATCTGTTGTGCGCTTGTTGCCTCCGGGCATATCGTATGACGTGCCGAGTATTGGTCGTGTGGCATGCAAAGACACCCAGCGTGGAACCGGTTTGGGACAAGAGTTAATGGAGCGTTCTGTGCGCGCCTGTCAGCGATTGTGGCCTCAATATGCGGTTCAGATTTCGGCGCAGCAATACCTTATAGGATTTTATGAGTCCATTGGTTTTCAAGTGGCTGGAGAGGGTTATCTCGAGGATAATATTCCGCATATCGGAATGATCCGGCCGTGGCATTCCTGGGGTCACATGATTCATTTGGTTTCCAAAGCAGCGCTAGAATTTGAAGCTGTTTACCGGGGCCTAGCTGATGATCATCAGTCAGTTTTAGAGGATGGTTGGAATAAAAAGGAGGTGCTCAAACATCTGATTGCATCGGAGTCAAGTCTGTTTGCTTACATGAAGAAAAAGAGTCAAGCCTCACCTGAAACTTTGCCTGCGCTCGACTTGGAGTCTGATGGCAGAGGGGTGAAGTTGGTGCGTGATTTGAAGTCGGACATCCGTTGGGACGATCCTACGGGTGGGATCTTGTCCCCGGAGAGTGTCGCCGAAGCGGTTTCATCAGATGATGACTTGATGGCGTTTTGGAATGAGTCGCGAGCATCGGGTTTTCAGAGGATGAGGGAGGACATGGCAAACGATGCATGGTGGACCGTACAGGTGTTTCGACACCCTAAGGCGGGGTACTTATCGCTTTATGATACGCTCGCTTTTATGGCGGAGCACATTCGACATCATATCTACCAGCTCCAACGGTTGGATTCAAAACTTCAAGACAAAGGCGCATGATTTCAGTCGTCATACCCTGTTTGAATGAGTCGAAATACATCGATGCTACCTTGGTCAGTTTGCAGAGGCAAGTTGATCTCGATGAGCCTTTTGAGGTGATTGTTGTCGATGGAGGAAGTCAAGACGGAACGCGTGATATTTTGGATCGTTGGTCACGTGAAGATGACAGGTTCCGTTGGATTGATAACCCCAAACGCACCACACCTGTGGCCATGAACTTGGGAATTGAATCGGCGTTTGGTGAAATCATCATTATTCTAGGTGCTCATGCTGAAGTGTCCAATGATTGGATATTGCGCAATGTGCAAGCCCTAAAAGCACATCCGGAATCCGGGTGTGTAGGGGGGGTGGTCAAGCAAGTCCACGGGTCTGAACAGTCCAAACAAATCGGAGCAGCGCTCAGCACACCGTTTGGTGTGGGGGATGCTCGTTTTCGGACAGGAGGTACAGCAGGGCATGTTGACACCGTGGCGTTTGGAGCATATCGAAAAGCAGCGCTGGATGAAATCGGTTGGTTTGATGAGATGTTGGATCGCAATCAAGACGACGAGTTGAATTATCGGATGCTGAAGTCCGGTTGGCGGATCTGGTTTGATCCGCGCATTCAAAGCACCTACCACGTGCGAAGTTCGTTTGCTCAACTGTTCAAGCAGTACCGTCAATATGGCTATTGGAAAGTCAAGGTCAATCAAAAACACAAGGCGGTCACCACGTGGAGACAAACAATCCCTGCGCTGTTTTTAGGAGGCATGACAGTATTCGCTATTTTTTGGTTGTTCGACCTGTTGGGTGTTTGGAGCGAAGCGTGGAAGGGGATGGGGGAGTCGTTGTTGTTAAGCGGTGCTGTATTGTGGTTGGTCGTTGGAACCGGTTCGGCCATTTCGGCATCATCTCAAGCACGGGATATCACGGGCATCCTTCGTGCCTATTTTGTCGTGCATTGCAGTTATGGATTGGGCTATTGGGAGGGAATCTTTCGATTTTTGATTTTAAGAAGGGCTCCTGGGAGGAAGGCTAGAAAGTTGACACGATGACTGCCGGCGATCACATGCGAAGTCGTTGGGAACAAGCCTGGACATGGATGCCTGCGCTCACGGCATGTGCACTTCCACTTCACCCCAGGTTGAGCGTAATCACCTTGATTATTTGGGGTGTCATGGCCATTTTGGGGTGGTCCATTCGGATTCCATCTCAAAATAGCAACTCAAAGCAAGGCTTGAATTGGGGCTCCATGGGCCCTGTCCTCTACTTTGTTGGATTGGCTGTTGGGATGGCGTGGACTGAACAAATGGAGGTAGGGTGGTTTGCTTTGGAGGTGAAGTCCACCTTGGTCATACTGCCTGTTTTATTTTGGTTGCAGGTACGTTGGAGTTCGAATGGGAAGTGGGTTCCCCGTGCTATTCAGTCTTTTCTTTTTGGGCTTGGAGTCTACATGCTTTGGAGATTCGCCCACGCAGCGGTGCAGTTAGACCCTGCGCTATGGCGATATGATGGGCTTGCAGGACCCTTTCATCCGAGCTACATCGCGGCATATCTCACCATGGGAATGTTTTTGATGCCTGCCAAGAGCAGGCTTCGGATTCCTTTTTTGGTCGTGGCTGCATTGTTTGTAGGCTTATTGGTGTCCAAGGCAGGGTGGCTTGTGGCTATCCTCGTACTTGGTGCGATGCTTGTATCGTGCAGAATTCGCAGTGCTCGCTGGGATGGAATTGTACTGCTCTCTGCAGGCATGCTTTTTATAGGTGCAATTTTAGGTGATCAAGGAAGGATGCAAGAATTCATGCGTTATGCGACCCAATCTTCGTTGCTTGGATTGGATGACGTGGAGGCTGAACACGGACTGTTTCAGGATTCCCTTTCAATGACAGAAGCCGTCCCTCAACTGAAGAAGCGAAGAGTGGGCTCGAGTGGAGGGCGCATGCAAGCATGGCGAGCTTCTTGGGATTTGCTCAAAGACCATCCTGAAGGAGTCGGTACCGGAGACGTTGTGCAGGAATTGGTGCGTGTTTATGAAGCTCAAGACTCTGACTACGCCTTGCTTAAACGCATGAACCCACACAGCGCTTATTGGCAAGCTCTGGTCACCCTTGGTTGGCTAGGGGGCGTATTGTTGCTCCTTTGGTGGGGAGGTTTAATGCGGGAGTCGTGGAAACGAAAGTCGTGGAACTTGGCAGTTTTCGGTGCCATTATCATGTCCCATGGCTTTTTTGAGAGCATCCTCGAACTCCAACAAGGTGTCGTTGCTTGGGTTTTTCTTGGGCTGCTTTTTGTGCAACAAGCTCGAGCGGACGATGAGACCTTTACGGCATCAGTATCCCAGTGACACCATTCATATGATCTAAAGCAGTCTATTCAGTCTTCTCAGCCTTCTCAGCCTTCACTGTTGCTCCGTCATCCTGAGATTGCTGTTTCTTGAGTGCAGCGCTTAAGAAGGCAACAAAAAGTGGGTGAGGTGATTCCACGGTGCTCGAATATTCTGGGTGAAACTGTGAAGCGACAAACCACGGGTGATTTGCGATTTCGACGACCTCAACTAAGCCAGACTCAGGATTCGTGCCCGTTGCGCGCATTCCGTTTGCTTCAAATTGTTCCAAATAGGAATTGTTGAATTCATACCGGTGGCGATGGCGCTCTTCGATGGTGTTCTCTCCGTACGCTTTCATCGCGTGGGAATCGGAGGTTAAAGAGCAAGGGTAGGAGCCAAGACGCATCGTGCCTCCCATGTTTTGGATGCTCTTTTGCTCTGCCATCAAATCAATCACTGGATCCGTAGTGTATTCTTTGATTTCAGTTGAATGCGCATCATCAAGGCCAAGCACATTGCGGGCAAACTCAATAACGGCACATTGCATTCCGAGGCAAATGCCGAAAAAGGGAACTCCTTGCTCACGAGCAAACCGGACGGTGTCAATCTTACCGTCAATTCCTCGCGAACCAAAACCGGGTGCTACGAGGATGCCGTCTAAGTGCCCTAACTTCTCTTCGGCGTTTTTCCATTGAATACTTTCACTGTGAATCCAGTCGATTTGCACGTCAATCTCGAGGTGTGCCCCGGCATGAATCATAGACTCTGCGATTGACTTGTAGCTATCTCGCAATTCAACGTATTTACCGATGAGGCCGATGGTAATGCGATGTTTCGGGTTTTTAAACTGCTTGAGGAATCGATTCCATGTGCTCAAATCAGGAGGGACATCAGAGATCTCCATCCCTAGTTTTTGCAACACGACCAAGTCAAACTTCTCCGATTGCATCAAAAGAGGAACGTCGTAAATAGTTTCCGCATCGATACTCTGAATCACTGCGTTGGGAGCAACATTGCAGAAACGTGCTACTTTAGAACGTACAGCATCAGTCAGCTCATGCTCTGTTCGACAAACCAAGATATCAGGCTGAACACCAAATTCGAGTAGTTGCTTTACCGAGTGTTGAGTCGGCTTGGTTTTTAACTCCCCAGCCGCTTTTAGATAGGGAACGAGCGTCAGGTGAACGACCAGCGTTTCTTCCGGACATTCCCACTTCATCTGACGCACCGCCTCGATGTAGGGCAATGACTCAATGTCGCCAACGGTCCCTCCAATCTCAGTGATGACGACATCGTACGTTGATTCCGTACCAAGAATTTGAACACAACGTTTGATTTCGTCCGTAATGTGCGGAATGATCTGAACGGTCCGTCCAAGGTATTCTCCACGTCGCTCTTTATCGATAACCGATTGATAGATGCGCCCCGTGGTGATGTTGTTGGCTTGGGTCGTACGCACATTGAGAAAACGCTCGTAGTGTCCCAAGTCCAGGTCGGTTTCCGCACCATCTATAGTAACATAGCATTCGCCATGCTCATAGGGATTGAGCGTGCCTGGATCAACATTGATGTAAGGGTCCAGTTTTTGTATGGTCACGGTGTAACCACGAGCTTGAAGAAGCTTGGCCAGCGACGCGCTAACGATGCCTTTTCCGAGACTCGAGCTGACTCCTCCTGTTACGAAAATATACCGGCTGTTCCTTACAGTTGTTGACGAGCCAGAAATAGAGGAGGTTGTTTGCATGTTCCCGAATTCGATATAGTGAATACGGGGTATAAAGTTAGAACCATTGTATCAAAGGACGAAGCTTGTGTGAACATCTTGTTCAAATAAGTTTTCAGGCCGCGTTAGTGCAGGTTTTTTGTCAACCGATCGATGGCTTTGAAGCCGCTAAAAAGTTCCTGAGCAATGATCCGGAACAAGGTGTACCCCGGGATTGCCAGAATCATTCCGGCGACACCTGCAAGGCTGCCAGCAATGCTGATAACCAGGAAGATCTCCAGTGGGTGGGCGTGAACGCGATTGGCAAAAATGACCGGTTGTGTAAAAAAATTGTCGACAAGCTGGGCCAGCAAGAATACGGAGAAGCCCCAGCCGATCAGGGCGGGAATGGCGGATGGGGATCCCGCGTGGGTTGTTGCGATTAATGTCAGGCCAATGAATGTTCCTGCCATTGGGCCGATGTATGGGACCAAATTGAACACACCTGCCAGTAGACCAATGAGAAAAGCATGCTCCACACCAATGATGTTCAATCCAAGAGATACCACTGTCGTGATGATGGTGACTTGAATAATCAGTCCTCCGAAATAGCGTGTGAGCAAGTGCGTGGTGCGGTCTAATATGGATTGCATGCGTTCGACCATGGAATCAGGTGTGATTGCATCCAAAATATTGCGAAAAAGAGCACCGTCTTTCAAAAAGAAAAAAGCCATAAAGAGGATGGAAAAAATGGCAACGAACCCATCTCCCAAACGTGAAATTAGGCCTCCAAATAAGCTGCCTACTCCCTCAAGTTGTACAAGCGATTGAATTTGGTTGAGCAAAAATTCACTGTTGCGAAGACCGCTACCGCTCAAGTCAATCCGATACAGGTCGTCATCCAACCACTGTGTGATTCGCCCAAATAAGATGCGGGCTTGTTCTGGATCTAGGGCTTGAATGGCCGCTGCTTGCTCAGAAAATAGGGGGGCAAATAACTGGATGAGCGCGAATGACAGGCCGATTATCATGGACAAGGCAATCGCGGCTCCGATCGAGGAGGGGAGTGCTTTTTTTCGAATGTGAATACGCTGTACCAGCAGCACAAGGGGTCTCCCGGCAAAACTCAATGCAACGGCAACCATCAAATAACCAAAGAGCGTGCGAAACCTCCAGAGAGCAAGGAGCAGGATTAAAAATCCGATAGCGCCCGCGATCGGGCGCCAGTTGATACGATTTGTCATGGTAGAGTAGACTTATGATTCCGGCTTGAAGATGCGAATCAATTGGCCAAATCCCTCGGAAACCTCACTCCAAGATTTTACGCTGAGTGCAGTTTGGACAATTTCTCCAGGTTCCAATCCATGATGTTGCCTCGATAAGTAGTGGATGAGGTCTGAAGTCCCAGGGTTGTGGGCAAGAATGCACAAGTCCGTGATCCTGTCATCAGTGTTGCAGATGTGCTGCAACAACGTCTTACAATTTGCGAGGTACAAATCGGCATGGAGATCGGTAGACCCCGGCCAATCTGAACGTGAGGTCCACTGAGCTAAGGTTTCTACTGTGCGTTTCGCTGCAGAACAGATGACGTGCAGATCTGAAGGGCTCATATGGAAAAGAGCATTGCCTGTCGAAAGGGCTTGTTGTTTTCCTCGCAGTGTAAGTGGTCGCATAGAATCACGGGGGTGACTAGTAGCTTCAGCATGCCGGGCAATCCAGAGTGTTTTCATGTTGGCAAAGTTCGCTGTTTGAGTTTATAAAAAATATTTTAGGCAGGGCTAAAAACAAGCTACATTTACAGTCCATGCAAACCATTAGCAGAGAGGATTACCTCAAGGCCATATTAAAAATTGAAGAGGAGGCTGGTTCGGTGAGCAACCAGTCGCTGGTTGAAAAATTGAGCACACGCCCCGCTTCTGTCACCAACATGTTGCACACACTGGCTGATGCTGGATGGGTTGAACATGAAGCTTATAAGGGGGTGCGTTTGACTGATTCGGGGAAAGAAATTGCGCTGTCCACACTTCGAAAACATCGTTTGTGGGAAGTGTTTTTGGTTGATAAACTGAACTTTAGTTGGGATGAAGTGCACCAGTGGGCAGAGGATCTTGAGCATGTTGGAGACGAGGAGTTGACCAACCGTTTGGATGCATTTCTGGGGCACCCCGCTTTCGATCCTCATGGAGATCCCATTCCAACGGCGCAAGGTCAATGGAGCGACGGTCGCAATTTGATTCCTGCGTCCAAGGCGGTCGTGGGTGATCGCATTCAATTGAAGGGGGTTGTCGACAGCGGAGAAGCGTATCTCCAGCATTTGGATCGGTTAAAAATTGAACTTGGGTTGATTCTGGTAGTGAGCAAGAGTCTTGATTTTGATGAAAGCAAAACTTTGATTTGGCCGGATGGGAGCGAAGCGTCTCTTTCGAAACAAACCCTCCAAAATATGTTGGTGGAAAAATTGAGTCGAAAAGGCAAAGAATGATGGATTGGATTATTGATTACATGACGGAAATGGGGCCGGTGAAAGCGGCTTTGATTGCCACGCTCTTTACCTGGTTTTTGACCGCGGCGGGAGCGTCTTTGGTGTTTTTCTTCAAAGACATGCACCGGAAGTGGTTTGACGGAATGTTGGGGTTTACGGGCGGAGTGATGGTTGCTGCGAGTTTTTGGTCGCTGCTGTCTCCAGCCATCGAAATGTCAGGAGGTGAAGGCTTTGAGCGTGTCATCCCTGCTGCAATTGGCTTTGGATTGGGAGCGCTCTTTATTTTCTTCCTCGATCGTCTAACGCCACACCTGCACATCAATTTTGCCAAAGAAGAAGCCGAAGGGCCGAAAACCGATTGGCACCGATCCACATTGCTCGTTTTGGCAATCACGCTTCACAACATTCCTGAAGGATTGGCAGTTGGAGTGCTTTTTGGCGCTGCAGCCTTGGGAATGGACGGCGCAACGGTTGGAGCGGCGGTAGCCCTGGCCATTGGCATAGGCATACAGAACTTCCCAGAGGGATTGGCGGTTAGTATGCCCTTACGGCGTCAAGGTGTTTCGAGCGGTCGCTCGTGGTGGTTTGGCCAGCTTTCAGCAGTCGTCGAGCCCGTAGCGGGGGTTGTGGGGGCTTTGTTGGTGATGCAAATTCAGCCGATTCTACCGTATGCACTTGCTTTTGCTGCTGGTGCGATGATTTTTGTTGTCGTCGAGGAGGTCATTCCGGAAACCCAGCGTGATCGCTACACGGATTTTGCTACTCTTGGTTTTATCGGTGGTTTTCTGGTCATGATGGCATTGGATGTTGGCCTCGGGTGAGGCGAACTCCTTCAGTCAAATACCATGGTAAGACCAGCAAACCAACCTGAGCTCATCATGAGCAGGGTGTGATTGGTTTGAGGAACTTGATTCCAACGATTTTGAAGTTCTTTTTTGGAAACGATGACCTCTAATGAAGCATGCTCACCAAAGCATGCTGAGACAAAATCGGACTCCAATGCCGGCATTTTCTTGTGCTTTAGGACGTCGGGGTCATAATAAATGATGGCATGGTCGGCACTAGCCAGCGCATCCAAGTAAGTTGGCAAGAAATCGCGATTCAGACTTGAAAACGTGTGGAGCTCAAAGAAAGCAGTGAGGGGACGTTTGGGATACGAAGCTTTGACTCCTGTGACGGTCGCTTTTACTTTTGAAGGGGCATGGGCAAAATCCCGAAAAGCATGGAATGTGGAATGGGAGTGCAAGGGTTCCAAACGCCGAGAAGCACCTGTAAAGTCTGCAATGCACCGATCAAAATCAGTCGCTGAAATGCCCAATGCGGAGGTCAAAGCTCGAGCTCCAGCTACATTTTGAATGTTGTGAGATCCCACGAGTCCCGTGGTCATCGTCGAGCCGTCCGGCCAGCTAACCTCCATAGTTCCCGATTCTTTTGGAGAGTGGGGAGGCGTCTGGTAGGGAATTAATTTTACATCAGGACGATGCGCTTCCTGCATTAACGTTGCTAATGTGGGATCATCTTGGCACCAAATGAGCGTCGCATTGGGGGCAAGGGTTTCTATGAATTGTCGGAATTGATCGAGATAAATTTCTTCTGAAGCAAAGACATTGATGTGGTCCCAAGCAATGCCTGTCAAAATCGCAAAGTGCGGACGGTACCAAAAAAACTTGGGCCTCCGGTCGATCGGAGAACTGAGGTATTCGTCTCCTTCAAAGATGGCGCGATTCAAATCGGGATTCAGCAATACCATCCGATCAAACCCTTGGAGTTGCGCGCCGACCATGTAGTTCACAGGTTGGTCGAGTTTTCGAAGGACATGCAGCACCATGGAGGTGATGGTGGTCTTTCCATGCGAACCACCGATGACAATCCGCTCTTGTTCAGCGGTAGCATTGAACAGAAATTCGGGATAAGACTGCACCGCAATGCCCAATTCCTGAGCACGCAACAGTTCGGGGTTGTCAGGCCGTGCGTGCATTCCTAAGATGATGGCGTCCAATTCGTTGGAAATGCTGTCGGGAAACCAGCCGTCATGGCTTGGAAGAAGGCCGGCCGCATGCAGTCGTCCTCGCGAGGGTTCTAAAATTTGATCGTCTGAACCTGTTACATGGTGGCCCGTGTCATGAAGCGCTAAGGCTAAGTTGTGCATGGCGCTGCCTCCGATGGCAATGAAATGAATCCGCATACTGCAAGTTGGGGAGAGATTGGAGGGTGTTGAATGGTTCGTGGGATAGATGCAAACATCATAGCTTTGAAATGGAAAGAGAAACTCCCTCAACAAATGCTTCAACTGCTTCGCGCAATCGCATCATCGATTCGCTTTTTGTTCAAGGCTCCTTTTTGGATTCGCGATCGTCAACACCAAATTTGGTATGTGTATGCGATTGTTTTGGCCCTGGTCGTATTCGGGTTCAACTGGTGGGGTGTGCACATTTTTCATCAGTGGATTCAGGAGCAACTTGTCCAAGTTGGATTGGGACAAACGCTTTTAGCTGTGATGGAGTGGGCACACATCGATATCGCCAATGAAGGCAACCCAACGACTTGGCAATCCATGGTAAGTGAATTCGTTGTTTCTGCATTGGGATGGATGTACTGGGCGCTTGCAATATGGTTTGAAATCAAAACATTGAAGTACGTCTTACTCGCCTTCAGTGGCCCCCTTGTGTCTTTGGTTTCTGAGCAAGCTGAATCGGAGATTACGGGCGTTACGATTGCATTCAATGGGGTGGTTTGGGCGCGGGATCTGCTCCGTAGTATCCTTTTCGCCATTGTCCTCTTTTTTGCAGAAATCACAGTGTCATTGGTTTCTTTTGGAGTCGTTCTCTTCACTTTGGTGTTTTTTCCTTTAGTGGCCCCAATTCTTTCTGTTTTCGCTTTTGCCTTTTCAGTTTTCCTGAGTTCGTTTGTCTTTGGGTTGTCTTCATTTGATCCAATTTGGGAGCGAAGGGGGCTCGGTGTTTCGATGAGATTCAGGAAAGCGTGGTCTGAGAAATGGGCCTTATTCGGTCTTGGTTTGCCATTTCATATCGCCATGGCCATTCCCGTCGTTTCGATCATTTTGGCACCTGTGTTTTTGCCCGTCCTCAGCGCGGTAGGTGCTGTGTTGATATCCCAGAGAGCTCAATTAAATACGGTTGCGAAGATCAAATAGGATTGTAGCGGATTGTTTACCGGTAATTTCCCTTCCACAATGAGTCGACCGCTAGGTTCTATTGAATGCCTTCGTTCTCGCTTTATGGAGAATCTCAAACCTGCTGTATTAAGAGTTTTTTGTTGGCTGAGGGTCAATTGTCTAACGTATGATAAGGTGAAAACCTTCGTAATGCGCGGATAGATGGTTGATGCTGTTTCAAAATGCGAAACAAAATAAGTCGACGAAGCTTTGAAATCTGAGCACAAAAGCCTATTTTTACTCACCCAAACTATTACTGAGATGAATCAGTCTTCTATCACCCGTGTTTTATCTGCCGCTATTGTTATTGTGCTTGGCATTTTCTCTTCGAATGAAGTTTCTGCTCAAGCCACTCTGGATTCGTCCGTAGTTGACAAGAGTATCATTGGCAATAGAGCGTTCACTTCGTTGAACATCGTTAAGCTCGATCGCAAGTTGGATACCCTGGTGCAGCGCACGGACTCCCTGCGTATGGATACGGATTCTTTGTACTCCCAGTTTGTTATGTTGGACAATCCAATGGACATGAACACGCAGTCGTTGACGAACGTCAATATTGACAGCGGTACGTTTGATGGCTCGACAGTAACGGCAAGCGGAGCTGTAACGGGTGGCTCTTTGACAGACGGTACAGCAACGTTAAGCAGTGGTGCACTTTCAGGCGCTACTACAGTAACGGCTAGCGGAGCTGTTACGGGTGGATCTTTGACAGATGGCACAGCAACGTTAAGCAGTGGTGCACTTTCAGGCGCTACTACAGTAACGGCAAGCGGAGCTGTAACGGGTGGCTCTTTGACAGACGGTACAGCAACGTTAAGCAGTGGTGCACTTTCAGGCGCTACTACAGTAACGGCTAGCGGAGCTGTTACGGGTGGATCTTTGA
>CAJQIB010000051.1 GCA_905478325.1 uncultured Flavobacteriales bacterium
CGCAGTCGTAGCCCGCATCAGCATAGGTGCAGGAGTCGTCGGAGTCTGTCGCGTCAGCGTCATAGTTGCAAGCCGTTGCATCCTGGCAACCGGCTACTTCAAATTCGTCGCATACACCGTCGCCGTCCGTGTCAACGAGGCAGTTGCCATCGCAGTCGTAACCGGCATCGGCATACGTACAGGAGTCGTCGGAGTCCGTCGCGTCAGCATTGTAGTTACAGGCTGTTGCGTCTTGGCAACCGGCTACTTCAAACTCGTCGCATACGCCGTCGCCATCGGTATCGGCAATGCAGGCACCTTCACAATTGAGGCCCGCTGAAGCATAGGTGCATGAGTCGTCTTCGTCTGTCGCTTCAGCATTGTAGTTACAGGCCGTTGCGTCCTGGCAACCGGCCACTTCAAATTCGTCACAGACTCCATCGCCGTCCGTGTCTACGAGGCAGTTGCCATCGCAGTCGTAACCGGCATCAGCATAGGTGCACGAGCCGTCTTCGTCTGTCGCGTCAGCGTTGTAGTTGCAAGCCGTTGCGTCTTGGCAACCGGCCACTTCAAATTCATCACACACGCCGTCGCCGTCTGCATCAGCCAGGCAGTTACCATCGCAATCATACCCGCTTTCAGCATAGATGCACGAGCCGTCGTCTGTGTTTGATACCGGATTATAGTTGCATGCGATCGCATCGATGCAGCCCTCGACAACATCAACGCAGCTTCCATCGTCGTAATCAGCCGCGGGATCAAAGTTGAATGCCGCTTCATCCGTGCAACCGCAGGCGTTGGTCGCTTCGTTGCCATCTGCTGCGAAATCTCCTGTACCTGAGAAGGTAAAGGTGTCTCGCACATCATTGGCACCATCGCCGTTCACAAAGACTTGCGTATTGAGTGTACCGCTGATTTCACCTGCCGTCGTCAACTGCATGAACAAAACGCGGCTGTTCTCTGCATCAGGAAGGCCGTTGGGGGTGCCGTTCAAAACGTACCACGCTCCGCCCGTGAAGTCATCCATCATAAAGTCCTGGCCATCCGTTGAGCTGCCAAAGGCAAAAGCGTTGACCCAAGGTTGATCCGCACTCTCTACCGTGCTGATCGGACCTTGGTCGCCTACAGGTTGAGAGTCGATTCCAATGGTCACCCAGCTGTCAGCAGCCATGTCAGGGAAGAAGGCCAGGAAGGCCGGGTTGATCATGCCCGCTGTCGTGCCGCCAAAGGAACTGTTGTAGAAGCCGGTCGTTGTCGACAAGGACAACGGGGCCGTGTTGTTTCCATAGATAGAACTCATGAAGTCATCGTCATTGGCCATGTTCAGGTAGAAACGGTACGTTGTCATGCCCGCGATGATGTCCGTAGCATACGCCTCAACGGTCATCGAATAATCGCTCATGATCATGCCCGCAGTGGAGCATGAACAGTAATCGCATGTGCCGTCTTCTTCAGTCGCGGCAGCGTCATAGTTGCACGCATTCTCCACCGTACATCCATTCACTTCAAATGCATCACACACACCGTCGCCGTCCGCATCAGCTAGGCAGTTGCCAGCGCAGTCGTAACCGGTTTCAGCATAGGTGCATGAGTCGTCTTCGTCTGTCGCGTCAGCGTTGTAGTTGCAAGCCGTTGCGTCCTGGCAACCGGCTACTTCAAACTCGTCGCAAATACCGTCAGCATCGGTGTCTACGAGGCAATTGCCATCGCAGTCGTAGCCCGCATCGGCATAGGTGCATGAGTCGTCTGCATCTGTAGCGTCAGCATTGTAGTTGCAGGCCGTTGCATCTTGGCAACCGGCCACTTCAAATGCGTCGCATACACCGTCGCCGTCTGCATCCGCTAGGCAGTTGCCGTCGCAGTCGTAGTTTGCTTCAGGGTATTCACAGGTGTCAGTCCCTTCGGGTGCGATGCATGCATTTTCAAAATCAATCAATTCACGGACCTCATTGGCCGGTGAGCCGTTGATGAAGAACTGAACATACATGGAACCGCTCAGTGAACCCGCTGTAGTCACCTGAGCTAGCAAGACTTTGTGGTCGTCTCCGGCAATTCCATTGGTTTGGCCATTGAAGATAAACCAGGCTCCGCCAACAGCGTCATCGATCATCAAGTCTGAACCGCTTTCAAAGTTGCTACCCCATGGGGCTTCAGAAGATTCTACAGTATTGATTGAACCTTCACCAGCACCTGGACTTTCGGTAAGTCCGATGGTGACATAGCTGTCGTACGCTGCGCTCGGGAAAAAAGCGAAAAGGGCAGGGGATTGGTCGCTTCCAAGCAATCCGCCAAAAGGACTTTGGAAGAAAGGCTCGGTAGACTGAATGCGCGTTGGGAATTCCGAGTCTCCCGATACGCTGGTAACAAAATCAGTGGGATTCTCACAACGCGCATAAATGCGATATGTGACTTGTCCGTCGAGGGTTTCGTCTCCAGCTTCTCCTGAATGGACTTGATACGGCTCAATGGTCAAGCAGTAACCGGACCAATCAAAGTCGTCATAGTTGCAAGCGCTTTCGTCGGTGCACAAAGGATCGATGCAGCTTCCATCATCGTCTGTGGCGAGTGGATTGAAGTTTTCGGCTTCAGCATCCTCGCAACCGGCGATTTCAAATGCATCACAAATGCCATCTTCGTCGACATCTTCCAAGCAAATCCCTTCGCAATCGTAGCCAGTTTCAGCATAAGAGCAAGACCCGTCCTCGTCCGTTGCTCCGGGCTCGTAGTTACAAGCGGCAGCATCTTGGCAACCCGCAATTTCGAATTCGTCACAAACGCCATCCTCGTCGGTGTCCATCAAGCAGATACCATCGCAGCCGTATCCCGCATCGGCATAGGTGCACGATCCGTTTTCGTCTGTTGCATTGGCATCGTAGTTACACGCAGTGTCATCTTGGCATCCTGCGACTTCGAATTCATCGCAAACGCCGTCTCCATCAACATCAGCGAGGCACACGCCATCGCAATCGTATCCGTTGTCTGCGTATGTACATGAACCATCTTCGTCCGTAGCCATTGGGTCATAATTGCACGCTGCTTCATCTTGACAGCCCGCTGTCTCGAATTCGGTACAGATGCCATCACCGTCGGGATCCGATAGGCAGTTGCCATCGCAGTCATAGCCTGCATCCGCATAGGTGCACGATCCGTCTTCGTCCGTCGCTTCGGGGTCGTAGTTACAAGCAAGGGTGTTTTGACAGCCTGCGACTTCAAATTCGTTGCAAACACCATCGTTGTCCGCATCCGCAAGGCACGTTCCTTCGCAATCGTATCCGGAGTCAGCATAGGTGCATGATCCGTCTTCGTCCGTGGCCGTTGCGTTGTAGTTGCAAGCGATGACATCTTGACATCCGGCGATTTCAAATTCATCACAAACAGCGTCGCCGTCTGCATCCATGAGGCACGTTCCGTTGCAGTCATATCCGTTCTCGGCATAGGTGCAGGATCCGTCTTCGTCGGTCGCGTCAGGGGAGTAGTTGCAAGCCGCTGCGTCCTGGCATCCGGCCACTTCCAGCTCATCACAGATTCCATCCAAATCGACATCATTTAAACACGCGCCATCGCAATCGTAATAAAGGTCTGGATAATCGCAGGCCTCAGGTCCTCCAGGGGAGATGCAGGCGTTTTCCAAATCGATGAGTTCACGTACTTCATTGGCAGGAGAACCCTCAATAAAGAATTGAACATACAAGCTTCCAGAAAGTGCTCCAGCCGTCGTGACTTGAGCAAGTAAGACCTTATTATCATCTCCAGCAACCCCGTTGGTTTGTCCGTTGAATATGAACCAGCCGCCACCGACGGAATCGTCGATCAACAGATCTGATCCTGCTTCGAAGTTTGCGCCCCAAGCATTTCCACCGGATTCGATGGCGTTGATAGCGCCTTCTCCAGCGCCTGCGCTTTCGGAAAGACCAATGGTGACATAGCTGTCAAATTCTGAGCTAGGGAAAAAGCCGAATAGGGAAGGCGTTTGATCGCTACCAAGAAGTCCGCCAAATGGGCTTTGAAAGAAAGGTTGAGTTGATTGAATGCGTGTTGGGAAAATGGCATCTCCTGAAACACTCGAGACAAAATCAGTCGGGTTTTCGCAACGGGCATAGATGCGGTAGGTGACGTGTCCCTCCAGGTTGTCGTCGCCGACCATCCCGCTGTGCACGACCATGGGCTCTACAATAATGCAGTATCCTGAGTTGTCAAACGCGGTGAAATTGCAGGCATCTTCGTCAATGCAAATGGGGTCTTCGCACGAGCCATTTTCATCGGTTGCAAATGGATCAAAGTTGGCCGCTTCAATGTCGGTGCATCCCGCGATTTCAAATTCATCGCAAATACCGTCCGCATCACCATCGCTCAAGCAAGCTCCAGCACAGTCGTATCCCGTTGCAGGGAAAGAGCAAGAAGCGTCGTCATCCGTAGCGACATCGTTGTAGTTGCAAGCCGCAACGTCTGTGCAGCCATCCACTTCGAATTCATCACAAACGCCATCGCCGTCGCTGTCATTGACGCAGCTTGCGTCACAGTCATATCCTGGTGCTGGGAAGTTACACGAATCGTCATTTTCGGTGGCGTTGCCGTTGTAGTTACAGGCGCTAACTTCCGTACAACCCAGCACTTCGAATTCGTCGCAAACACCATCGGAGTCTGCATCTTCGAGGCAAGTACCGTTGCAGTCGTATCCTGATTCGGCATACGAGCAAAGGCCGTCGTCGTCGGTCGCGTCCGCATCGAAATTACACGCCATATCGTCTTGACATCCGGCAATTTCAAAGGCATCACAGATTCCGTCTTCGTCAGCATCTTCAAGACAACTGCCTTCACAGTCGTAGCCCTCTTCCGGGAAATCACAGATGTCGCTTCCGCCTGGCGCGGTGCACGCGGCATTCAGATCGATCAATTCTCGGACTTCATTGGCTGGAGAACCTTCAACGAATACTTGTATATACATGGACCCAGAAAGTGATCCTGAAGTGGTCACTTGAGCGAGTAAGACACGCAAGTCATCTCCTGCCACTCCGTTGCTCTGGCCATTGAAGATGTACCAGCCACCGCCGATCTCATCGTCGATGATCAAGTCGCTGCCTGATTCAAAGTTGGCTCCCCAAGGATTGCCAGAAGATTCAAGGGTGTTGACGGCTCCTTCGCCTGCTCCAGCGCTTTGCGACAAACCAATGGTGACAAAGCTGTCAAATTCTGCACTCGGGAAGAAACCAAACAGGGAAGGCGTTTGATCGCTGCCTAGAAGGCCTCCAAATGCACTTTGGAAAATGGGTGTTGTGGATTGAATCCGCGTAGGAAACGCCAGTTCCCCTGTGACACTTGAAACAAAATCAGTTGGGTTTTCGCAGCGCGCATAAATGCGGTAAGTCACGTAATCACTGAGGTCATCGTCACCAACCATTCCGCTATGCTCGATGTAGGGCTCTACAACCAAGCAGTAACCTGTGCCGTTGAAAGCCTCAAAGTTGCACGCTTCTTCGTCAATACAAACAGGGTCGACACAAGAGCCGTTGTCGTCTGTAGCAAATGGGTTGAAATTGGCGGCTCCATTTTCTGTGCAGCCTTCGATTTCAAAGGCATCACAAACCCCGTCAGAATCCGCGTCAGCGAGGCAATTGGACTCGCAATCAAATTCTGATTCAGGATAAAAACACGCGTCATCGCTGTCAGTCGCTAAAGCATCATAGTTGCACGCCTCTTCATCGGTGCAGCCCACCACTTCAAAAGCATCACAAACGCCATCGCCGTCGGTGTCTTCTAAGCATACACCATCGCAGTTGTATTCAGCTACAGTATATGTGCAGCTTGCGTCTTCGTCCGTGGCTTCAACGTTGAAGTTGCATGCCGCGTCGTCTGTACAACCGTTGATTTCAAACTCATCACAAATACCGTCTCCATCGGCGTCATTGACACAGCTCCCTTCGCATTCGTAGCCGGCATCGGCGTAGAAACAAGACCCATCGTCATCTGTTGCGTTGACGTCGAAGTTGCAAGCGGCAGCATCTTCACAGCCCTGGAGTTCGAATTCGTCGCATACACCGTCTCCGTCCGTGTCCACCAAACAAAGGCCCTCACAATCGTAGCCGTCATTCGCATAGGTACACGAGCCATCTTCGTCTGTGGCTTGGCTGTTATAGTTGCAAGCACTGGCATCGGAGCAATCCGCAATTTCCAAGGCGTCACAGATGCCATCGTTGTCCACGTCAGAAAGGCAGTTTCCATCGCAGTCATATTCCAATTCAGGATAATTGCATGCTGAAGTGTCTTCAGGGCCTACGCAAGCATTGTCAAAATCAATGTGAACCCGCAAGTCGTTGGTTGGCAACCCTCCTTGGAAGAATTGAACGTACATGGAGCCTGAAAGGGTTCCAGTCGTTGTGATCTGTCCCAAAAGAACGCGGACATCATCTCCTGCAATTCCGTTGGTTTGACCATTAAAAATAAACCAGCCCCCTCCAATCTCATCGTCAATCGTTACCGAACCATTGTTTTCAAAATTCAATGGCCAAGGATTGGTCGCTGATGAAATCGTGTTGATGGTACCTTCTTCGCTTGTTGCGCTTTCAGTTAGTCCGATGGTAACAAAGCTGTCAAATGCGATTGAAGGGAAGAAACCGAGCATGCTAGAGGTGATGTCAGATCCCAAAGCACCCCCAAATGGGCTTTGGAAGACATCGCCGTCAGATTCGATAACGGTCTGAAATTCAGTGTCTCCTGTGACGCTGGATACAAAGTCGTCGGGGTTTTCGCACAAGGCGTATATCCGATAGGTTGTATAACCGGTAAGGTCTGCTGTCCCGATCGTGCCGGAATGGATCGCGTGCGGTTCGATCTGTAAACAGTAGCCGGGTCCGCTGAAGGGTGCAAAGTTGCACGCTGCTTCGTCAGCACATTCTTGGGCATGGATTTCAAAAATAGTTGAAATCAATACCACGCCGATCCATAGGGATCGTTGGAGGCAATTTAGGCTCATGTCAGACAATTTGGGACTTCTAATATAAGGCTTCCTCGATTTAAAACAACTATTGGTCGAAGCTATTTATTTAGGGGTCTAAAATTGTTTAGGCCACAGCGGCATTGTAATTAAAACATATACAGCTGTTTATGCTGATTTAGATGCGCGATTATACCTGTGGCAAATACTTATTATATTGACCTGGTAGGTCTGAAAGTCAGCGAAATGGCCCTGTTTGGGCTCGATACTCGCTCAACAACCTTGACCGAATTCGGTCAGAAGTAAAAGCAGGTCAGAAACGGATACCGTCCCGTCCATGTTGATATCCGAAGCGCATCCTCCTTCAGTATTTCCGAAAATACACGTGCCATCATCATCCGTGGCTTCTTCGGCGTAATTCAATGCGTATAAATAGGTGCATCCTAGAATGACACAGCTGCTAAACTCGCAAGAGCCGTCATCCGCAGTCGCTGTTTCATCATAGTTGCAAGCTGCCTCATAGAGGCATCCCAACGCGTCGTCCGTCCCATTGGAAGAGGGGTCGCAAACCTCGTCTGCTGCATGCACTCCCACGTTGTCCCAGTTGTCCGATTCCAAAACCAACCATTCACTGTCGTCTTCAGTGGTGCCGGCAGAGGTGCTCCAGTCTCCGGAATTGCCTGTTGATACTGTCGGTTTGCGAATGAGGGTGTGGTTGGCTGTGGCGCTGCTCGTACCTGCAACATCCCATCCCGTGCCAGGGTCTCCGTTCCAATCTCCCACGGCATCGAGAACGGTAAAGTCGGTGGGAGAACCATTGACCAAGGCGAAACCATCGTCACCATTGGATAAATTTCCATAGGAAAAGTCAGCGATGTTGAGCAACCCTATTGCTGCTTGACTGTGGACAATGAGGTAAACGCCTTGCGGCTCAATGATTCCATTGACGGGAAGTTCTACCCATGTTTCATACTGACCAGGAACGCTCGGGGCGTTGACCGTGTGAGCCAACGCAAAGCCTTCGAGTGAAATGGACTCTACTCCCGGATTGTAGATCTCAAGGTATTTGTTGTTGGAACTTCCTTCCCCATATTCACTAAAGTACAGGGAACAAGCGCTCAAGGTGTTCCCTTCACAGTCCAATCCCGCTTCGGCATAGATGCAGGATCCATCATCTGCTGTTGCATCGATACTGTAATTGCAGGCCGTTTCATCCACGCATCCTGGTATGGTATTGCCGGTCCAAAACCATGCGCGCATCACCAATTCAGGGTGAGATATGTAAGGGTTTGCATTTCCCTGTACCTCCTGAACGCGCTCGTTTCGAGTGGATTCGAAAGGACTAACAGGATCCTCTTGGTGCCAGGTGTAAAGGGTCTCGATGTTTCCGATGTTGGCCATGTCACCCGCTTCTGTGGGGTACATGGTGTAGAAATAGAAGACCAACCGTGCGATGTCTCCTTTGGCATCGTCACGCGGTTCCCATAGACTACCAGAGCGCTCTGTCCAGAGCTCCATATTGTTCGGGATATCTCCTTGTGTCACGTAATTTCCAGCTCCATCGATGCCATACCATTGTGCATTTTCATCAACAACCTCACCGTAGGGTGAGTTGCCTCGGGCAGAATTGGCATTGCCGTGTGTGGGTCGTATGTTGAACAAGTCTGACTTCATAGGGGAGAGTGAGCCGAAAAAGCTTTGAGGCACAATGTGTTCCGTATTGATTGGGTTCAGGTAAGTCGTGTAGCTAGACTCTTGCTCAAATCCGGTGTAAATCCCATGGATTGCATTGTTCTCCTCATCGGTGTATCCGAACATTTCCGTCCGGGCTCCGTTGTAGCCTAAGTCATCAAAGAAGGGTTGGTACCAGTTGACCTGAAGCCATTCGCGCAAGGGTTCCATGTTGAGATTCTCTGGAACGGTAGGTTGTGCAAATAAGGCAGTAGCGATGACTGCAAAAATCAAGGCGAGTGCCCCTTTTTTTTGCGCAATAATCACAGAGGAGTTGGAAAATAAAACCATGGAAAAAAGGTAAGGGATATTCCGTTGTTAGAGCCTTTATTGTTCAGTCGATTGTTTGATGAAATGCAATTCGGTGAAGTCGAAATCGGGATTGGGGACGTCGAAATCTAGAGATTTCACCTGGCCTTTCATGTTCAAATCGAAGTGAGCCATGCCTTTAGGTAGCATCATTTGGGTTCCCCAGTGCAAGCGAAAGGTATCAAAGTGCCAATGCTCCAATGTGCCTCTAAAAAGGGGGGTAGGTTCAAATTCGAATTGAAGGGTGTCGTTTGCTACGGATATCCGCACATCTCCATACATGAGGTCTGAATACGTGCCGATGTAGTCTGATAACGTTAAGGAGGTGGGAGCTTCAGGGATGCGTGATGCGATCAATTTTTCCTCTGCAAGAGCGCGTTCTGCAGGCTCTTCACGTTTTGATTCGAGCAAGAAGTCCATCACCGGTGTCTGCCGATCGCCGCTCAGCAGCACGTTCAAAACATCGTGACCCCAGCCCCATGGCACGGACGTGTTGGCATTGGTCAGGACGATGATGCCGAGCTTTTCCTCGGGAACGAGTACTTGTCGGCTGATCATGCCATCATAGCCACCGCTATGAGCTACGACTTTCCGCCCATGCAAATCGTACAATTCCCATCCCAGTCCATAGCCTCTAAAGTGCATGGAGGGCAACATGTTCTGGTACCAGGAGGAGACCGGAATGGGCGTATGCATCGTCCACATTTCGTGGGTTTGACTTGGAGTCCATAAGGTGTCGGTCGCCGTTCGTCCGCTGTCGAGCTGCACAATCATCCACTTCGCCATTTCCTCGGCACTGCTGATCAAGGCGCCGGCGGGAGCCATGTTGTCCCAATTGATCCATTCAATGGGTGTTTGAATGCCAGACGCCAGTTCGTTGTGCGGGGCAGCAACATGCGATCGATCCTGCAATTCGTTTGTGCTCAAAACCGATGACGTCATACCGATGGGTTCCAGGAATGCCTGCTCCATATACGTCTTCCAAGGTTTTTCACTGACGACTTCAATGATTTCTCCGGCCGCCATGAACATCAGGTTTTGATAGCCAAACTGCGTTCTGAATGCTGTTGTGGGTTCGAGATGTTTTGCTTTTTCTAGAATTTCCTTGCTGGACCATTGGGTGCCATACCAGAGCAAGTCACCACTGAAAGTGGCCAAACCACTGCGGTGGCAAAGTAAATCCCGTACCCGCAATTCGGATGTGACATACGGATTGTACAGTTCAAACCAGGGAAGGTGTTCTTGCACGCGATCGTCCCAATCAAGTTTTCCTTCGTCAACCAATTGTGCCAGTGCCGCTGACGTGAAGGCTTTGGTGTTGGAAGCCACGGCATACAGTGTCGAAGGAGTGGCTTTGTCTCCGCTGCCGGCGATGGTTTCGCCATACGATTGACTCCAAATAACGTGCCCTTCGTGGACGACGGCCACCGATAAGGAAGGCAGGTTGAAGTCCTCTACAGATTGCGCCATGGCTGCGTCGAGCCAAGCCATCTGGCGCGGTTGGTCTTGGACTTGGCCGTGAGAAGACGCGGCCGACAAAAGCAAATACAGGATGACCGCAGGTCGTTGCCACGGAGAAAGAAAGAAACGTTGGATGCGCATAGGACCAATGTGATTTGAGATGGCTAATTTCGTGCACATGGAGTCACAAGCAATTGAAATCGGGGATAAGGTGCGTTTTCTAAATGAGGTAGGCGAAGGAACGGTCACACAAATCTTGAGCGGGACCTTGTTGATGGTAGAGGATCAGAATGGATTTGAATTCCAACATGAGCGAGGTGAATTGATTCTCATTGGAAATCGAGAAGAAGAAAAGGCGGGGTACGCTCGGGTGATTCCTTCAGTTGCAGAGATTTTACAACAAGAAGTAAGCTCGGAGGAGCAGAAGGCCATTGAGAAGCAGTTTAAAGATCGATACGCCATAGCCGATAGCCGTCCAGCATCGAGTGACACCGTCGAGGTCGATTTGCATATGCATCAATTGGTAGAGAGCCAGGCAGGGTTGGATTCCGGTGCAATGCTGGAATTGCAGTTAGCGCATTTTGAGCGCATGCTACAGATCGGAGTGAGACAAAAAACCAAGCGCATGGTGTTCATCCATGGAATCGGTCAGGGTGTTCTACGACATCAGATTTGGACCCGTATTGAGCAGTATTATCCGGATTGTGCCTGTCGTTCAGCAGACCCACGTCGATTTGGCAATGGCGCGACCGAAGTGTGGATTGGAGAAAGCGCATCAAGTCGGCGCAGCAGTTAATCCTCGGACTTGTCCTGCGTTTCCTTTTGTTGGTTTGCCTTATTCTTTTCAGCCCATTCTTTTGCGATGACGGTCAATGGCCGTGTCGGATCGTCTACACGAATGGAGGACAAGTCAAGAGTAAAAGGATTTTCCAATTGTTCGATGTTGACCACGCGGAATCGATACAAAACGATGCCGTCTTGATTGGTTTGTTCGAAAGATAGAATGGGTTGTTTGGAGGCTTGAGGTGGCAATGAGAACCCAGGAACGGGTTGCATGGACAACCATGCCGTGACGCCGTGTGCTTGCCAAGAAGATTTTTTACCCAAGACAACCTCGATGTTGGTCTCGCCATCGTTCATTGAGACGGTTAGCAGCGAATCAGAAGGTTGGGTTTTCCAGTTGGACTCTCGTTTTGATGCGGTTTGGGTAGCATTTCCCTTGAGTCCCATCTTGATGGCCATGGCCTGTGGAATCAAGGTGCCGTTCAAGTTGGAAGGGAAAATACTTGCGAGGCGATCGGTCTCTGGGTCAAAAAACAGGCACTCGTCGGAGCGCGAAGAGTCAGGGAGCCAAATCATCGCTCGGTCCTCTTTTGGGGTAAACCAAAACCGTTGAACTCGGGAGACGTTTCCTCGTGTGACCTCCATGTCGAGCACGTGGCTCCACGATTCAATGCGCGTACCAAGCGGAAATCGAGTCATTTCATGAAATTGCTCTTGAAGCATGGCCTGCACTTCTTTCTGATGCAAACGCAATGAGTCTTCGGCAGCACTCTGGACAGAGTCAGCGGGTGCTGAGTTTTGTGAAGTGACTATTGAAACACTGCCGGTCAAGGCCAAACAAAGAAAAAAAACAGGGGCTAGAAAACGTTGCATGGTGCAAAGATACACCGGTCAACCACGTACTCAGTTTCGCCTTCGGGACCGCTTCGGGTTATTCCAGGGTTTCTTCATGTCGGGATCACGAATTTCGACATTCTCTTTGAGTACCCAGTGATTTTTTTGCCAGACCAGTGCGTCATAGGTCATGTCTGGCCCGTAGAAAGAGGTGTTGCCCTGAAGTTGCGGCTCAGGGGCGCTCAGATGATCCATCACGATCATGCGGAGGTCTTCTCTCCATCGAAGCATGGCCGTAACACCGTCTGCATATTCCAAAACCATCCGCTTTTCGGAGCCATGTCCCAAGTCGATGATCGGAACGCCAAATCGTAATTTACCGTTTTGAATGCTGAGCGTTTCAACAACCTTCCGACTGCGAATGCCATCCGCTCCGTCCCATCCCAAGAGGGTGAAGACAAGTTTTTTGCCCTGAGTTTGTGGAACAATGGAATAGTACACTGCTCCAGGCCAAGTATCGGCTTTAAACCGTTTTTTGGTGTCCAGTTCTTGCCGATTTGAGTGACCCAACCGATGACTCAATTCGATGACAAGTGGATCTCCATTTCGGTCCTTCGCAAGAACAAATCCACCATACTCTTGTGTTCGGTTCTGAAGCTCAATGTTCCAGGTGATGACAGCAATACTTTGCCCACCATCGCCGGCTGTAATCACTCCCATGCGTTTGGCAAGTGAAGGCCAATCACACGCCCAGAAATCGGTCCCATTCCAAGCCTGACGCATGCCGTCTTTCAGGGCCTCATGCGCAATCCGTGATTCGGTATCATTGGACGCATTCATCACGTGGTCGTGAAGCTCCAACAACCTCGATACCGGGTCTTCCTCAATTCCGCCGTGACTCCAAAGTGGGGTGGCTTGGCAAAGAATAAGAAGTGGAATCCAAATTGCGGTAAGTCTCATGGTAGTGTTAACGCGGATTGGGCCAGAGGATTGTTGAATGACGCTCTCAATCGAATGTTTAAAGGTGCATGAAGGCCTTTTTTGCCAACAGCAATTCCTCGGTTTCACGGTGTTCAGGATCGTCAACACAGCAGTCAACAGGACAGACGGCAGCGCATTGAGGCTCGTCGTGAAAGCCAACGCATTCAGTGCATTTGGAGTGTGTGATGTAGTACACTTCCATGCTGCCAGGGTCGTTTTCTTGTTCAGAATCTACGCTGCCCACAGTCGGGTGCTCGCCTTGTCCTTTGAACCCCGTTCCTTCAGCAAATTTCCAGCCTGCGCCTCCTTCGTAAATGGCGTTGTTTGGACATTCTGGCTCGCATGCACCGCAGTTGATGCATTCATCAGTAATCATTATGGCCATCTTCTCTTTCTTCTCTTGGGTGCGGGTTAACTTCGTGGCGAAGATACGAAGCACGATGAGGAACACCTTGAAACCATCTCTTGTTCAATTGGGAGCTTGGATGCGCGGAGAAATAGAGGGCGCTGGTTCGGCAAATGAAAGTTTGCTAGCTCACGCAGAATCGACGAATCGCTGGTTTACTCCGGCGCATTCTAAACAGGCTATGCAGGCCTGTGGGGACTGGTTACGCCCTGAAATGTTGGATGAATGGATGGGTCGATACCCAGAAGTTTCGGTCTCTTCTTCGAAAAAAGTAGGGCTTGTGCTTGCCGGTAATTTGCCACTCGTGGGGTGGCATGATGTCCTGTGCGTTTTGCTTTCGGGTCACCATGCAGTGATCAAATGCAGCTCGTCAGACACCGTTTTGATCCCTGAAATCATGCATGCTTGGAATGAATTTGCAGGCGATGAACTGAAGGGGCGATTTGAATGGTCACAAGGGCCTATGAAAGACATCGACGCCATTATCGCCACGGGGAGCAATAACACCCGCCGTCATTTTGATCATTATTTTCAAGATGTCCCACGGATACTCCGGGGACAGCGCACGAGCGTTGCCGTTTTAGACGGGGACGAGACACTGATTGATTGTCAAGCCCTTGGGCATGATGTTTTTGATTATTTCGGATTGGGTTGCCGCAGTGTCACCAAGCTTTTTTTACCCAAAGGATTTGATTTAAACCGGCTCTTTGGGGCGTGGGTGGAATGGTCTCACTTGGGCACGCACAACAAGTATGCAAACAACTACGACTACCACAAAGCGTTGTGGCTGTTGAATCAAGATGCGATTTTGGAAAATGGGTTTCTGCTGATGAAAGAGGATGACAAATGGGTAAGTCCTGTAGGGACCCTGTTTTATGAATTCTATGAGAATGTCAGTGCTGTGGAAGAGCGGTTGCGAGAACATCGGAATGACTTGCAATGCGCTGTTCGCCGCGATGGTGCAGCTGTATTGTCGATTCAGGTTCCCGTTTTTACATTGGGAAATTCACAGTGTCCGTTGCCTTGGGATTATGCGGACGAAGTGGACACCATGAAGTTCTTGTTCGAACTATCTTAGCATCATGGAAAGGACCGGAATGGAACGAAAATTAACGAAAACAGGAGCGACGTCACTGGCTGCTTTATGTTGCTTGAGCATGTGGGTTGGCATCGGGTGCAGCACAGACATTGATCTGACCGCTCCTTACGAACGAACGCCCGTTGTGTTTAGCCTGCTGGAAGCAGCGCAAGACACTCAATGGGTTCGAATCAACCGCACGTGGTTGGGAGATGGGAATCAATTCGATGCGGCCATGGTACAGGATAGTAGCGAATACGATCGTGATGACTTGATCGTTGCCATGGATGAACGTTCGGGAGAGCAGGTCCTTCGGACGTGGCAGCTTCAGGATACCGTGATCGAAAACAAGTCAACGGACGGGATTTTCTACGGACCCAATCACCAAATGTGGTTTTTTGTCCCAGAGGGTGGTTTGGATTCCGAGGCCGAATATGACTTTAGCTTGGACATCGCTGATGGCACGCACGCAGAGGCTTCGACCAACATGATTGCGACGCAAGCAGGCAATATCACACAGCCTCCTCCTGGGGTCGTGAACTTTAAATTTAACTTCGCTAGCATTGGTAATCAGACGATATATCCGGACATCACCTTCAAGTGGTCATCTACAGAAGGAGCGAGCCAATACGATATTTCCATGCGGATTCATGTAACGGAACGGATTTGGGCTGATTTGGAACACACTCAACTGGTTGACGAATTGGATCGGATTATTGAGTGGCCGATGGGCTCTTTGCGGACTGATACGGATGAAGGCGGAGAAGTGCTCCAGAAAGAAGTGAACGGCGAACGATTCTTCACGACGTTGTCGACGCAATTGGTAGAAGATCCATACATCACGCGTGTTTTGGGTTCTTGGGACGAAGACGTTCAAATTGCCCGTGCGTTTGACTTTATCTTGACCATTGCCAACGAAGAGTTGGCGACATACCTCGAAATCAATAACCCTGTTACAGGGGTGATTCAGGAGCGTCCTGAATACACCAACATTAACGGAGGCTTGGGCTTGTTCGCTTCACGCGCGAGTCAGGGAGTTTATGGAGTTGGTTACACAACCAGTACCATCGAACAGTTGATGGAAGGTGATGCGACCGCAGCGTTGAATTTCTGCACGCCAAACCCATTCTCTGACTTTTTCTGCGACTGAATACTGCCATGGCTCATACACTATCGACCAAGCTTCAAGAGGCGACCATTGAACTTTCAATGGGGCTGTACACGATTCGGTTTCATGCGGAATCAGTTTTGGATTTGAATCACGTGAAGCGAGTAGAAGAGGCGCGTCGCGAGTTGGTCCGAGGTGGCGAAGGTCCTGTTCTTGTTTTGATTCCGAAGAACGTCGCGCTCGTGGAACAGGAGGCGTTGGCTTGGATGGGTTCGCCAGATGCCATGGCCGGTGTTCCGGCTCGGGCCATCGTGGTGCCGTCGTCCATTCAGGTTCTTCGCGATCGCATTCGATGGGCCTTGTTCAAACCTTCGGTTGCATTCCGCGTGTTCCGCAATCCCCAAGTCGCTAAAGGTTGGGTCTTGGATACCTGGTACGATGACCAAATCGGTCACGAAGTGGATGCTTTTGTCGGGCTAGAATCCGAAGAGTAGGGGCGCTGTCCGCAGCCGAATCCGTCTGGGAATTGGACCAGTTTTATTGCTGAATCACCACACGTTCTGTCATTCCGCTACGCGAAAGTAAGTAGGGTCCAGCTGCAAGGGATGCGGGAACGGTCCAGCTGTCCTCGTTTCCAGCCGCCACTTGCTGACCACTGATGTTCGAGAGAACCCATGGAGCATTGCTTTGTCCCCCCCATTGGATGCGTGATCCCGAACGTGCTGGGTTTGGATGCGCAATGGGATGGTCGGCCATTGCAACGGGTATGTCGTTCTGAGTTTGCAAATCTTGGTACGTAGAAAGCGTAGGGATGCCAAGCGTTGTTGTGATTTCGAGAAGCGGGAACCCCATGCCTTCTCCCCACCATTGATAGATGGTTTGAATGCGTTCGATGACAAACGGTTCGCCCAGTTGTTCAATCAAAATGCTGTCATTGGCCACCAGTTCGGTTTTGACCCTCAAAACATCGTAAGACCCACTCGGTAAAATCAGCGTGCCCCAACCGTCGGCTGTCACTTCACGCGTTTGATTGAGCCAATAGCCCAAGATCCCGGTCAAGTCCAAGGCAAAGGATCCGCTACTGGAAAACGTCTCTCCATACGAGAAAGGCAACGGGAAAAACTCATCGATGTCATCGTACGTCACGGGCAAGTCAAATCCCGAAGAGCTCAGGCCTATGCCAGCGATGGCATAATGGTCGTTCCCAGTTTGGTAAAAACTGTTGAAGCCATCCAAGGGAATGCCAATGTCGATGCCAAGATCTGGAAGTTCTGTAGGAAGAAAGAAATCACATTGATACGCTGAATTGAAGGGGCTATTGAAGGCCAATGATGCTGTGATGGATGCGTCGCTCATCGGGCTCGGTGTCACAGGTGCATCGCCCATAGAGGTTAAGTTGCTTGCGTCCCAGACGGCGTTTTCGCCCATGGTTTCCATGAGTCCAAAGTCTAAAACAACCGCATTTACCAGCGGGTAAGTCGTACCTCCTTGCGGCATATCTGCAGGTTCAAGGGTTACTTGGAATTGAGCAGCGTTTCCAAAGAGGACCGCGATGCCAACAAGCAGGGTGGTGCGAAAATGAGTCATTAGAGCAGTTATATTCAAATGTGAAGCTACAATTCTTCGTTCAAAGTAGCATCTCGTTTTTTTCGACGTTCTCCCCACGTGTTGAATTCGCGCTGAAAACGCAATCCTACACCTTGTGTAGTGGCTCCATCGGGCGATGACCATTCGGGGTTTTGTCTTGTGTGACCGGTGACTTGGAAATGGCCGTTTTGGTCCAAATCATAGCTAATGGTCA
>CAJQIB010000052.1 GCA_905478325.1 uncultured Flavobacteriales bacterium
AACCACGCCGCAAATTACGGCATTAAATCGCGAAGGTCGAAGCGCTTTTTTTCTTTAAAAGGTTACAAAGAAAGTAAGCCCGAAGCGATGCGTTGAGCTGAGCCAGCATTGGCCCGAGCAAATGACTGGGCATGAAGTCCTTTCTCTTTCAAAACCTTCACATCCAACAAGGCGTGTTGAACGGCAGCCGTCAGTGCTGTTTCCGACGTCACGACCTGCAATCCACCGCTAGACTCCAACAGTTGAGCTTCCAGAAAACGACCGCAGTTCGGCCCCACCCAAATGGACACACCATGCGCAGCAGGCTCCAACGTATTGTGGATTCCCTCCCCGAAACCACCCCCAACGACGGCCGCGTTGGCGACCGCATAGATGCGTGTGAGAAAGCCCATCGCATCGACAATCAAAACCTGCGAAGGTGGAAGTGCTGCGTCTGTATTGATTGATCGGTGATCGCTCCAGACAGTGGTCTTTAGCCCTCGTTTTTCCCATGCCTCCTTTTGAGCCATGATCGAACCCACAGACCACTCATGGGGAACCACAATGACACAGGTGTTTTCAGGCCAGTTGACGGCCAACATGGATTCCGTTTCCGGTTTCCAAGCACTCCCCACAACAACACATGTCCGTGAGTCAACCCACCGCATCAACTGTTCATCGGGATGTCGAGTGGATTCCTGAACCGTTTGCAAAACGCGGTCAAATCGTGGGTCGCCCATGACTTTCGCTCCTGAAATGCCCCAACGACTCAGCGTTTCTTTGGATTGCTCGTGCTGCACCCAGATCGCATCCAACTTCCCCCAAGCCTTTCGGTGCCAAGCACCACCTAAACGAAATGGCCAACGCCCTTCGACCGCGTGGGCGGCAAAAACGACACAAGGAACTTTCTTTTTTTGCAATGCCGCCAACCAAAGAGGCCACACCTCATATTTTGCAAGCGCCAGCCAGGCGATCGCTGGAGTCGACTCCTCTTCTCGGGTAGCAGCGGCCAAAAATTGCCTCACATACCTTGGACGATCCAAAGGAGATGGCGCCACGCAATCTCGCTCCGTCCACCATTCTGGTTGCTGTTTATCAAACGCATTCCAACCCGAAGGGCTGAAAAATGTCAAGAGGAATCGGGCGGGCGGATTGGCTTTTCGATAGGCCTCCATCACGGGGCGAGCCTGCTCAAACTCACCGACGGATGCGCAATGAACCGCGTGCCATTGTTCTCCCGGAAGCAGCGCGTTGGTGGCTTCTGCCAATACCAACCAGCCTTGACTGCGCATCTTCGTCCAACCCTTGGCTTTCTTGTGACCACAGCTTGACGCCAGCCTCAAAAGGCCGTCGTAGATGGTCATAAAAAAGCTGTGCACTGTCCGCATCAATTCCAATGTTCGACTGCAGTGCGTTTGTAGAGGTGAAAGACCCACCCCACTTGAATGCCCCCGTATAGATCCAGTCGCGGAGAGTCGTCGGTAGTTTGGGTGTCAAAATTCATCGGGCGTTGGGGCCAGGTTTTCGCTTCCCACAACTGAATGCCTGCAAACCAGTTGACCAATCCATTGTCCGACATGTGCCAGTACCCAATAAATTGCTTGAAGGCCACCCCCCATGTGAGGCGATCATAACCTGACAGATAAGGTTCATCCAATTGGGTGATGGGGTTCTCCGTATTCTCAAAATGCACCCGGTGGTGTACCGACCCCAAACCAAGATTAATGAGCACGCCCGAGTTTGCATTGGTCCTGCGAAGCGGAAAGAGCCGTCCGGCATCTAACGTCACCAAACCACTCCGCCCCGACAAGGCGAGCAACGCCACCTGCCCTTCGTTGTCAATCAGTTGCCCTGCAGGATTCAGCAAGTTGGACAAAACACCGGGTTCAACAAGCGTCATTCCAAAACCAAAATCAGCTTGTATACCCGTGTAAAAACCCGACGGGAATTTTACATGAAGACCCATTCCCACATTGCCTCCTTGGGTAAATCGACTGCCCAAATCTCCCGCGCTCGTTCCGATGCCTCCATGCAAATGGAAATGAGGAGAAAACAAAGCGCTATCGCGCACTGAACGGGATTGAGCTTGGGCATCCTCACCCAACATAAAAAAAGCGAGCACACTGAGAAAAATCGGCATTCTCATAGAACGCAAATCAGATTGAGAGACCCCACAAGATTTCAGTCGAAGCATGCCGCAAGTTACAAGGGAAGCTTTGTATTTGTTGGGGAACCATCGCCCGTGATTTGTTGTACCCTTTGTACTTTAGCTACCTATCCTGACTGCACCCCATGGAACCCATTCACATGGTCGATTTGATCGGCCAACACGCTGCCATCGAAAACGAGCTCAATGCGGCCATGCAGCGCGTGGTGCGAACGGGAGCCTTTGTCAAAGGGCCGGAGGTCAAGGCGTTTTCTGAAGAGCTCCAGGCATATACGGGTTCTCGGTTCGTCATTCCCTGTGGCAACGGAACAGACGCGCTGCAAATTGCCATGATGGCGCTGGGTATCGGTCCAGGCGACGAAGTGATTACAACAGGGTTCACCTTCATCTCCACCGTGGAAGTGGTGGCTTTGCTAGGAGCGACACCGGTGCTGGTCGATGTCCATCCGGACACCTTCAACATCCAAGCAGAACAGGTAGCTGCTGCCATTACGCCACGAACCAAGGCGATTGTTCCGGTGCATTTGTTTGGTCAAATGGCCGACATGGATGCCTTGCTTGCTCTTTCAGAGAAGTCGGGGATTCCCATTATTGAAGACAATGCGCAAGCGATCTCTGCTCGTTGGTATGGCGCGGAGGGTAAGCGAGAAAACGCCCCACAATCAGGCACATTGGGTTTGATGGGCACCACCAGCTTCTTCCCTTCGAAAAACTTGGGCTGCATGGGAGACGGCGGGGCCATCATGACCAACGATGAAACCATCGCTCGGAAGCTCCAGCAAATCGCCAACCACGGCATGTCCAAGCGCTATCACCACGACGTCGTTGGATTGAATTCGCGGCTAGACGGTTTGCAAGCCGCCATTTTGCGCGTCAAACTCCAGCATCTCGATGCCTACTGTGCAGCGCGAAATCTGGCGGCCGCGCGATATGACGCTTTGCTCAAAGACATTCCCGGGATTCAAATTCCGGTGCGTGACGTGCGCAGTTCCCACGTCTTTCATCAATACACCCTCCAAGTCGATCCCGCTCGACGGGATGCCTTGGTGGAGCACATGAAGGCCAACGGGATTCCAACGGGCGTATACTACCCTGTTCCTGGACACCGGCAGAAGGCCTTTGCTTCGTACGCCTTCACCCTCGATGCTCACCCGATTTCGGACGCCCTCGCAGCCTGCGTCATTTCGCTACCCATGCACACCGAACTCACTGAATCGCAGCAAAATAGTATATGCGCTGCTTTGGTTAAATTTGTGATGCAGTAAAACCTGCTTGAATTAAAGAACCCTGGACATGAAAATCGCCGTAGTAGGAACTGGATATGTGGGATTGGTGACCGGAACGTGTTTCGCGGAAACCGGAAACGAAGTGATTTGTGTCGACATCGATCGAGCGAAAGTGGAATCCATGCAAGCGGGTAAAATCCCGATTTACGAGCCACATTTGGATGTGTTGTTCGAGCGGAACATCAAAGCAGGCAGACTGACGTTCACCACGGACCTAAAAAGCGCGATCCACGATGCCTCCTTGATCTTTTTGGCTCTTCCCACTCCTCCGGGAGAGGATGGATCGGCAGACTTGAGCTACGTCTTGGGCGTAGCCGAGCAGCTGGGGCACCTGATGGAGGACTACAAGGTCATCATTGACAAAAGCACCGTACCGGTAGGAACGGCTGAACGCGTGCAGGAGGCAGTAGCGGCCAATGCCCGCGTGGATTTCGATGTGGTTTCCAACCCCGAATTCTTGAGGGAAGGTTTCGCTGTGGACGATTTCATGAAGCCAGACCGAGTGGTCATTGGATGTTCCAGTGCACGCGCTCAGCAGTTGATGGAAGAATTGTACAAGCCCTTTGTCCGCCAAGGCAACCCCATCCTGTTCATGGATGAGAAGAGTGCCGAGTTGACCAAATACGCTGCCAATTCTTTCTTGGCGACGAAGATTACCTTCATGAATGAAGTCGCTAATTTCTGTGAGCTCGTCGGCGCCGACGTCGACAAGGTGCGACGTGGCATGGGTACAGACACCCGAATTGGTTCGCGCTTCCTTTTCCCGGGCATTGGATACGGCGGAAGCTGCTTCCCGAAAGATGTGCAGGCCCTTTACAAAAGCGGTGCAGAAAACGGTTTTGATTTCGCCATCCTCGACAGTGTTATGCGCGTCAATGAATCACAGAAGACGGCGTTGTTTGATCCAATGCGGGATTACTTCAAAGGCGACTTGAAAGGAAAGAAAATTGCCCTGTGGGGATTGGCTTTCAAGCCGGAAACGGATGACATCCGTGAAGCGCCGGCCTTGTACATGATCGACAAGCTCACGGCCGCTGGCGCCGAAATCGTAGCGTTTGATCCTGAAGCCATGGACAATGTGCGGAAAGTGACGGGAGACCGAATCAAATACAGCGACTCGCCCATGGGGGCCATAGAAGGCTGTGATGCTTTGCTCATTTGCACAGAATGGCAGGTATTCCGCAATCCAGACTTTGCTCAAATGAAACAGGCCCTGGCCGGTCATGCGATTTTTGACGGACGGAACTTGTACGACCTGGACACCATGCAAAAGCACAACTTCCACTACAAGAGCATCGGCCGATCCACTGTTCACCCTCTATCAAATCACTGATGCAACGCGTTCTCATTACCGGTGCAGCGGGGTTCCTTGGTTCACATCTTTGCGACCGCTTCATCCGAGAAGGGTTTCAGGTGGATGCCATGGACAACCTCATCACGGGAGATCTCAAAAACATCAACCACTTGATGGATCACGAGCACTTTACCTTCCACAACCACGATGTCTCGGAGCACATTGAATTGGAAGGCGCGCTCGATCACATTCTGCATTTCGCGTCGCCCGCGTCGCCCATTGACTACCTCCGGATTCCAATCCAGACCTTGAAAGTTGGATCTTTGGGAATCCACAATTGCCTGGGTTTGGCCAAGCACAAAGGAGCCCGGGTCACCATTGCTTCTACAAGTGAAATCTATGGCGATCCAGAGGTGCACCCGCAGCATGAGGAGTACTTCGGTAACGTGAACACCATCGGACCTCGAGGCGTCTATGACGAAGCCAAGCGATTCCAGGAATCCATGACCATGGCCTACCATCGTTACCACGGTGTGGAAACACGGATTGTGCGGATTTTCAACACGTACGGACCACGGATGCGCTTGAATGATGGACGTGTCTTGCCGGCCTTCATTGGACAGGCGTTGCGTGGAGAGGACTTGACCATTTTCGGAACGGGCTCCCAAACACGCAGTTTTTGTTACGTTGACGATTTGGTGGAAGGCATCTTCCGCCTGCATTTCTCTGATGAAACGCGTCCCGTGAACATTGGCAATCCCGACGAAATCACCATCAGTCAATTTGCTGAAGAGATCATCTCGCTCACCGGCACGGATCAAAAAGTGGTGTACCGTGATTTGCCTGAAAACGACCCCAAGAAGCGCCAACCCGACATTTCACGAGCACGTGAAGTCCTCGGTTGGGAGCCGCAAATTGACCGCAGCGAAGGGCTCAAGCGAACCTATGCGTATTTCTTGACGCTCACCGAGGAGGAATTGTACAAATCGGAACACAAGAATTTCGAAGCCTATTCCAAAAATTGATGCCGACCTATTTCGCACATAAATCGGCTGTCATTGACCCCGGATCTGCTGTTGGGGTGGATTGTAAGGTGTGGCATTTTAGCCACATCATGAAGGGAGCCACGCTCGGCGAGCGTTGCAACATTGGACAAAACGTGGTGGTCTCACCCGGTGTCATTTTAGGCAACAACGTCAAGGTGCAAAACAACGTCTCCATCTATGAAGGCGTGACCTGCGATGACGATGTTTTTCTTGGACCGAGTTGTGTCTTCACCAACATCATCAATCCCCGCAGCGCCATTGTGCGCAAAGGACACTATGCCCGGACCCACGTCGGGAAAGGGGCGTCCATCGGGGCCAACGCCACCATCGTGTGTGGCAACGACATCGGAACCTACGCCTTCATTGGCGCTGGTGCCGTTGTGACCAAAACCGTTCCTCCATTTGCCCTGTTCCTTGGCAATCCCGCACACCATGCCGGGTGGATGTCCGTCCACGGGCATCGATTGCATTTTGATTCCGACGGACGAGCCACTTGCCCTGAAGGAGGTGAGCCGTATCGATTGACCACTGACCCTGAAGGGGTTGAAACCGTTCAAATTGAACACACTGATAGCATTTAACAATGACCATGTTTGAGAAATTGATCAACAAAGAGGCGACGATGAGCGTGGTCGGATTGGGCTATGTCGGCTTACCAATCGCCTTGGCTTTTGCCAAGCATGTTCGGGTCATAGGATTCGACATCAATGCCGAACGCATTGAAATGATGAAACAGCGGATCGACCCCTCGGAAGAATTGGAAGCGGCTGATTTCGACGGCTGTGACATCACCTTCAGTGCCGATCCAGAAGATCTCAAAAAGGCGCACTTCCACATCGTCGCGGTGCCCACACCGATCAACCCGTCCAATCAACCGGACCTAACCCCGTTGCTCGGTGCGTCCCGGACGGTCGGACAGGCTCTGAAGGCGGGTGATTATGTCGTCTATGAATCCACGGTTTACCCTGGATGCACCGAAGATGATTGCGTCCCCGTTTTGGAAGCGGTCAGCGGGCTGAAATTCGGCAGCGACTTCAAGGTCGGATACAGTCCCGAGCGCATCAATCCAGGAGATAAGGTCAACACCATCGAGACCATCGTCAAGGTCGTTTCAGGGTCGGATGAAGAAAGCACGGATGCCATCGCGAAAACGTATGACCTCGTTGTGAAGGCCGGCACGCATCGTGCCTCCAGCATCAAAGTGGCCGAGGCCTCCAAAATCATCGAGAACACCCAGCGGGATGTCAACATCGCACTGGTCAACGAATTGAGCATCATATTCGATCGGATTGGCATCAACACCTACGAAGTCCTTGAAGCGGCCGGTACCAAATGGAATTTCCTCAAATTCTCACCGGGTCTGGTCGGCGGTCATTGCATTGGCATTGACCCCTATTATTTGACGTGGAAGTCAAGCAAATTGGGATACCATGCACGGGTCATCAATTCCGGACGGTATGTCAATGACGCCATGGGCGCACACGTTGGCAAACAGACCGTCAAACGCATGCTCGAACTCGGCAAGAATCCGCTCGAATCGCGCGTTCTGGTCATGGGCCTCACCTTCAAGGAGGACGTGGCCGACATCCGCAACACCAAGGTGGTTGATGTGATCCGAGAGTTGGAGAGCTACAACATCACCGTGGATGTCGTCGACCCGATGGCCGATCCCGCTCAAGTAAAGCACGAATACGACCTCGACCTCATAAGCGAACCAAAAGCCAATGGCTACGACGCCGTGATCGTTGCCGTAAATCACGCGCCCTATCGCACCTTCAAAGAAACCGATTTCGAAGCCCTGATGTGCGATGACAAAGGCGTACTCGTCGATTTGAAAGGCCTGTTCCGAAACGACATCAAACGTCTCACCTACTGGAGCCTCTGACATGAATCAATTCAAGAACATCTTGGTCACCGGCGGCGCCGGCTTCATCGGATCCCACGTCATTCGCAGGCTACTCAAGGAGCATGCGGACATGCACGTGGTCAACTTGGATCTGCTGACCTATGCAGGCAACTTGGAAAACCTCAGAGACATCGAATCCAACGAGCGCTATGCGTTTGTCAAGGGGGATATTGGTGACGCTGCCTTGATCGCGCAACTCTTTGTTCAGCACGATTTCGATGCCGTCGTGCACCTTGCCGCTGAAAGCCATGTGGACCGAAGCATTGAAAACCCCATGGCCTTTCTGGAAACGAACATCATCGGCACGGCGACCTTGTTGCACGCTGCTAAAAATGCGTGGTTGGGGGATGGCAAGGATGCGAGCAACCGCTGTTTTTACCACGTTTCGACCGATGAGGTGTATGGTTCATTGGGTGCCGAAGGATTGTTTTCAGAAACGACCTCGTATGATCCACGCAGCCCGTATAGCTCTTCCAAAGCATCGAGCGATCACTTGGTCCGTGCATGGCATCACACCTATGGATTGCCCATCGTTATCTCCAATTGTTCCAACAACTATGGGGCCCACCAATTTCCTGAGAAGCTCATTCCATTGATGATTCGGAACATTCGTGATCAGCGGCCTTTGCCTGTTTATGGGGAAGGATTGAATATCCGGGATTGGTTGTGGGTCGAAGACCATGCCTCAGCCATTGACACGATCCTGCACAATGGGGCGTCCGGCCGAACGTACAACATTGGCGGACTGAATGAATGGCGTAACATCGATTTGGTGCACGCCTTGATCCGCGAAGTGGACGCCGCTATGGGACGCCCGGAAGGGACTTCGCTGGAACTGATCACGTATGTGACGGACCGCGCTGGACACGATATGCGGTATGCCATTGACGCTTTCCGCATCGAGTCGGAGCTGGGATGGAAACCGTCCATCCAATTTGAGGACGGTTTGAAGGAAACGGTCCGTTGGTATTTGGACAACGCGGAGTGGATGGATTCGGTGACCTCCGGAAACTACCAACAGTATTACGAAACCATGTACGGCAATCGTTGATGAGTTGGTGGAATCGCTTCCGATCTTCTCCAGGGAAATCGGCCCAACCGGAGTTCAACCAGCCCGCCATGCGTTTGGGCGAACACCTCGTCACCGATGTGCATTCTCACATCGTCCCCGGGGTGGATGATGGCGCCGAAAATTTGGAGCAATCCCTCAAGTTGATTGAGCGTCTTGTCGGATTGGGCTACCAGCGCGCTGTGCTCACTTCGCACATTCACTCCGACATCTATCCCAACTCGAAGCATACCCTGACTGCGCCTTTTCTAAAATTGCAAGAAGCAGTCGCGGAGCGCTGGTCAGGATTCCAGATCCATCTCGCTGCCGAGTACTTCCTCGATGCACACTTTGAGGACTGCATTGCCGCCAATGATCTGCTGTGGTTTCCAGCGCTAGACGAAAATGGGCGAGCCATTCGATGTGTCTTGTTTGAATTTGGCTTCCATGAGCCGCCGATCAACCACCAACAAGTGCTTTTTGACTTGCAAATGGCGGGGTACACTCCGGTTTTGGCTCACGCTGAGCGTTATCCTTATTGGCATCGACAGTTCAATGAATTTGAGAGTCTCCAGGATCGCGGGGTTTGGATCACCGTCAACGGGGCTTCACTGGCCGGAGCGTATGGCCCAGAAACGTACCAAGTCGCGAAGGAACTGATTGAAAAAGGGATGGTCAAGATGATTTGCTCTGACGCACATGCTGAACGTCATATGGACAGCTTGCAGGCGATCGGCAAATCAGCATTGGTCCAGCAATGGCTTCAAAGCGGCGAGCCCATGAATCCTCGAGTCGTCTTCGAAACGACCAACACGTAGCGTCTTATTGTCCTACCGGAGCGAGGCGAACTGTCAGACCGTCTAAGGCATCCGCCAGATGGATTTGGCAACCCAATCGGCTGTTGTCTTCTACAAAGAACGCTTCGTCGAGCATGTCCTCTTCATCATCTGATTTCTCAGGGACGTCGTGGCTGCTTTCCACATACATGTGGCAACTGGCACACATGGCCATGCCCCCACACGTCCCTTCCACGGGAAGTTCGGCGCTCTTGCACAACTCCATCATGTTCATCCCCATGTCCGTGGGGGCTTGCAGCTTGTGGAGTTGGCCATCCCGATCGATGACATTGACTTCAATGATGTGATCCATTCCGTTCGCTTAAAAACCGTTGACGCCGTTGACCGTGGTGTATTTCAAGACCAAGTTCTTATCCGGATAAATGCGTTTGAAGGCACTTTGCACCATCAATGTCGCTTCATGGAAACCGCACAAGATGAGCTTCAACTTGCCCGGATAGGTATTGATATCACCAATCGCATAAATACCAGGAATATTCGTGCTGTAATCGAACGTATCCACCTCTACAGCATTCTTGGAGACGTTGAGATTCCAATCTGAGATCGGGCCTAATTTTGGACTCAATCCGAAAAGCGGGACCCAATGATCAGTCTCGAGCGTGCGCTCCCCTTCAGTTTTGTGTTTGACCACCAAAGTCTGCAGCGCTCCATCGCCGTGGGCTTCCGTCACTTCCGAGTCTGTGAGCAACTGAATCTTTCCTGCTTGCGCCAAATCCATGGCCTTCTGCACGCTGTCCAGATGCCCTCTAAATTCTTGTCGGCGGTGAATAAGCGTCACATGCGACGCCACACCCTCCGCAAGGAAGATGGCCCAATCCAAGGCAGAGTCACCCCCACCACTGATAACGACCCGCTTCTCACGATAAAATTCAGGGTCCTTGATGATGTACTCCACTCCGCGATCTTCAAATGCAGCAAGTCCAGGAACCGGCGGTTTACGTGGCTCAAAGCATCCTAAACCGCCCGCAATCGCGATAATCGGAGCGCGGTGCTTCGTCCCGCGATTTGTCGTCAAAATAAATTGATCTTCCGCGTCCTTTTCGATGGTTTCAGCGCGCTCACCCAAGGTGAATCCAGGCTGAAAAGGAGCTGCTTGCTCCATCAGTTTATCGACCAGGTCCCCCGCCAAAATGGAGGGATACGCCGGAATATCATAGATGGGTTTCTTCGGATATATTTCCGAACACTGCCCGCCAGCTTGAGGCAAAGCATCGATTAAGTGACAACGTAGTTTTAGCAACCCCGCTTCAAATACGGTGAATAAGCCGCAAGGTCCGGCTCCTATGATGAGAATGTCCGTTTGGATCATGGCAATGGTTCTACCCGTTCAAAAAATTCCTTCATGGAATTTTCGACAGCGCGAAAGTAATGATGCAACAAAAGGAATGCACCGGATGTTCTCGGATTATTCGTGATTAAGCTGCGGGCCAATTGATGGCCTCTACTTTTGTTATTTCAGGAGCCGCCTGGCGAATCGCCTGCTCAACACCTCCTTTCATGGTCATGTGGATCATCTGACAATCGGCACATGCGCCGTGCAGCTCCACCTTCACACAGAGGTCCTTGGTAATTTCGACCAACTGGATGTCTCCTCCATCGGCTTCGAGGTAGGGACGTAAATCCGTTAAAGCACGCTGCACGCGGCCTTCCAGATTTTCCATTGAAGTGCGGTCTGACATCATTCGACGTTTTTTCCCAATTGTTTCAGCAAGTTAGACAAGACGAGACGGAATGCCGCAGCAGCCAGCGAATCTCCTTGAAGCATGGCCGGACGACCGGCATCCCCTGCTTCTCGGATTGTCTGCATGAGCGGCAGCTCTCCCAAGAATGGCACATCTAGCGCATCTGCAAGCCGCTTCGCTCCATCCGTTCCAAATATATCATATCGTTTTTCCGGCGCATCCGGTGGCACGAAATACGCCATGTTCTCAATAATCCCCAAAACCGGCACTTGGACACTCTCCAAACGGAACATGCCCACGCCTTTGCGCGCATCCGCCAAAGCCACCTCTTGCGGTGTACTCACAACGACAGCTCCAGTCAACGGGACTTCTTGTACTAGCGATAAATGAATATCACCGGTACCTGGAGGCAAATCGATGAGCATAAAATCCAGATCACCCCAATGCGTATCCGTAAACAACTGGGTCAATGCGCGACTCGCCATGGGACCTCGCCATACAATGGCTTGATTGGGGTCCGCAAAAAAACCAATGGACAGCACCTTGACTCCATATTGTTCCACGGGCTGGATGAGTGTTCGATCACCCACTTCAATCGGCGCAGGCTTTTCTTTGGTAACATCGAACATCGTTGGGACGCTCGGTCCGTATATGTCCGCATCACACAACCCAACCTTGTAACCAAGTTGCGCCAGACCCACCGCCAAATTCGATGCCACCGTACTTTTTCCAACCCCGCCTTTGCCCGATGCAATCGCGATAATCTGTTTCACGCCGGGAAGCACTTTTCGTGTTTCTGTTGTGCGTTCTTCCTTTTTCAATGTCGAGACGGTCACCTCAACAGCCACTTCTTGACCAAACGTTCGTTCCAATGCAAACTCCACTGCCTCTTGCAATCGCGTGCGCGCATGCATGGCAGGATTGGACGATTTCACCTCTACCTGGATACCCGATTCTCCGACCTCTATGGACACCACAAAGTCCAATGTGACCAAGTCCTTGCCCAATTCAGGGTCAACGACGAGTCGCAAGGCATCCAACACCGCTTCCTTTGTCATGCTATTCTTCATTTTACATTCAATCCAACCATTCGACTTGAGGGTCCCAAAACTTTTCTGCAAAATTCACTACTCCGCAATCGCTAATTTCAACTCCCTCCGCTTTGAGCTGAGCTTCCATCGGATGATCCTCGGGGAAATGCATGCGCCCGGTGAGCAATCCCTGACGATTGACCACCCGGTGAGCGGGAACTGGCGGTACAACATTGAAACTTGTGTTGAGCACCCAACCTACCCGTCTTGCAGCTCCAGCCGCTCCAATGCTCCGTGCAATTGCTCCATACGAGGTCACTCGACCATAAGGAATGGCACGTGTTAAGGCAAACACATCGCGTTGGAACACATCCACTTTGGACATTTAAATGCGAATTTGGAGGTAGTGGATTTTCCTTCCTTCCTCGAGCCACATTTGCTCGTAAAACGTCTTCACCTCCAACAATTCACGCAAATCATCGGGAACGCGATGAATCAATTCTCCGTAAACGTCGCTGCTATCATACACGATATCATAGCCCGCCTCTTCATATCCCTCTTTGGTCAATTGATACAGCAAGGGGCTGTCACTTTTGACGTGAATCAGACTGCCCGGCTTCAAGAATTTGCGGTACCGCTTCTCAATGAATACCGAAGAGGTAATGCGCTTCGTTCCTTTCTCGTCTTTCGGTTGAGGGTCACTGAATGTCAACCAAATTTCGCTGACCTCATTGGGTCCGAAGTAGCGGTCTACAAATTCAATGCGCGTGCGCAAGAAAGCAACGTGTTGCATTTCCTCCTCATTGGCCGTTTTGGCGCCGCGCCACACACGTTGTCCTTTGATGTCCACACCAATGTAGTTGCGCGAGGGGTCCCTGCGGGCTTGCGCCAGCGTGTACTCCCCCTTTCCGCAGCCCAGTTCAAGGACAATGGGATGATCATTGCCAAAAACTTTTTGCGACCAAGAACCTTTCAGCTCATAATCTGTGCCGTCCACAGCTTCCTGCAACGTTGGCTCAAAAACCCTTTCGAAGGTTGCGAGCTCCTGCCATTTGACCAATTTACCTTTGCCCATAGATTGGCCAAAATTACGGAACTTACGCGGCGATGAGCACTCCTGACTCCACATCAACTCGGCTTTTATTCACCGTGCTCAATTGGGGCATGGGGCACGCCACGCGTACACTGCCTTTGATTGAGCATGCCCGGCGAAGCGGATGGACTGTTCACGTAGCATCCAAGGGCGTTGCGTTGCAATTTTTACGCAGCCAATGCTCCCATTCCGATGTGACATTTCATGAGAAGCCCAATCAAGAAATAGTATACTCCAAACATGGGAACCGGCTAAAAATCGCTCTTCAGGTACCGGGTTTTTTGCGCAACATTCAAGCCGAACGCCAGTGGACCCAAACTTTTGTAAAGACACATGGCATCACGCACGTCGTGAGTGACAACTGCTATGGAGTGCAGACACGTGTGGTTCCATGTGCGCTGATTTCGCACCAATGGCATCTACCGGTTGGACAGTCAGGTCAATGGGCTGTCGATGCTTTCGTACGGTACCATGCCCGTCAATTTGATCAACTTTGGACGCCGGACATCGTCGGAAACCCGAACTTAAGCGGCAAACTAGGCGCTAAGAAGGGCCTACCCGTCTCACCGCAACGGCTTGGAATACTGAGTCGATTGCCCGCAAACGCTGTCAACGGATCGTGGGAACGCGTCGGCATGGTCAGCGGTCCCGAACCGCATCGAAGTCTCATGGAAAAGGCCTTGAGGCAGTGGATGTCTCGGGATGGACGCGGTGGACTCATCGTTTCGGGAAACCCCAAGGGAACCGTTCGAACGGATGGTAGCGTCACGACGTGGCCCAATCCCACAGCTGTTGAATTGGCGGGAGCACTGAAAGGGGCAAACGTGGTGATTTGCCGCTCAGGATACTCCTCTCTTTTGGATCTAGCTGCATTGGGAATCCGCGCCATCCTCGTTCCTACTCCCGGACAATCTGAGCAGCTTTATCTCGCACAACACTGGGCGGATGCCTTTGGCTTTTCCACTTGCACCCAATCGGAATTGGAGCGAGGCGAAATTCCAGACATGAAAGGCTCTTTGCCCCCCACTACGGCCAACATTCAAGCATTTGAAATGCTCAACAGCTGGGTGAAAAAAACCACCCCAGCACGACATTGATTTACTGATGGAACAACCTTTGAACGATGAACACTTCATGCGCTTGGCCTTGGCTGAAGCCCAGTACGCCTTTGAACAAGATGAAGTGCCCGTTGGCGCCATCATTGTCGCACGCAACCAGGTCATTGCGAGGGGACACAATCTCTGCGAAAGACTCCATGACTTCACGGCACATGCCGAAATGCAAGCTTTCACAGCTGCCTCAGAATTTTTAGGAGGCAAACACCTCAATCAGTGCACCCTCTACGTGACTTTAGAGCCGTGTCCGATGTGCGCGGGAGCAGCCTTTTGGACGCGAGTTGGTCGAATCGTCTATGGCGCATCGGATGAAAAAAGAGGGTTCCAAAGGTGGGGTACGCATGCTGAACACCGCCTCGTTCATCCCAAAACGGTTGTCGATGGTGGTATCCTAAAAGAGGAGTGCAGCTCTTTAATCCAATCATTCTTTGCTGCGAAACGAAAGAAATTGACTTGAGACGTTGAGTCGCCGTGGCATTTGGCGGCACTCTTACCCGTACATTTGCGCAGCATAGCTGCTCAATCCCTTTGGTCATGCTGCATTTAGACAAACAATTTTTTCAAATACTGCATGAGCAGATTGAAGCAGGACGCGACCGCGACCTGATCGCCCAGTTGGGAGAATTGCGCGCAGCGGACATTGCCGAAGTCTTGGAGAATTTACGCATCGATGATGCCAACTACCTCTACCGACTTTTAGAAAACGATAGTAAGGCGGACGTGCTGATGGAGTTGGACGAAGAGAAACGTACTGAACTTCTCAGCGGGATGACCGCTGGAGAAATTGCAGAAGAAGTTCTCGAAAACTTGGACTCGGATGATGCGGCGGATGTAATGTCCGAATTACCAGAATCCAAAGCTGAAGAGGTCATCCAGTTGCTGGATGATATTGAACAGGCTTCGGACATCCGAGATTTATTGAATTATGAGGAGGGCACCGCCGGAGCGATGATGGCCAAGGAGTTGGTGAAGGTTCAAGCCGAATGGACCGTGAATCGAGCGATTCGTGAGATTCGGCGACAAGCAGAGGAATTGGAACAAGTGTATACGGTGTATGTCGTCGACCCTCTTGGTAAATTGACGGGAAGGTTGAGCCTAAAGCATTTGCTTCTCAACGCAGAGAGTACGCGCACAAAAATTCAAGAGATTCAGGAAACGGAGGACATCATTACCATCGGAGATCTCGAATCATCGGAGAAAGCCACCAAATTGATGGAACGGTATGATTTGGTTGCTCTTCCCGTTGTAAACCACGAACATGAGTTGGTCGGTCGAATCACCATTGACGATGCCGTCGACGTGATGCTTGAAGATGCCGAGCGCGATTACCAGCTTGCAAGTGGCATCTCAGAAGACGTCGAATCCCGGGATAGTGTTTTGACTCTCACGCGCGCGCGATTGCCTTGGCTCCTGATTGGAATGGTGGGTGGTATCGGTGGAGCGTATGTGATCGGTGCCTTTGACATTCAAAAGAATGCAGAAATGGCCTTATTCATTCCACTCATCGCAGCGATGGGAGGCAATGTTGGCGTCCAATCTGCAGCCATTGTCGTACAAGGCTTGGCTTCAAGCAACATGGGGACTCAAAATATGGTTTCCCGACTATATAAGGAATTAGGAGTCGGCATCATCAACGGACTCATCTGCGGATTGTTGATCTTAGGATCGAGCTTTTTGTTGGGATTCGGAACGGCCTTGAGCATTACTGTGAGTGTTTCACTCATCTTTGTGATCATCTTCGCCGCTTTGTTTGGCACCTTTGTTCCACTCATGCTCAATCGTTACCGGATTGATCCTGCATTGGCCACGGGGCCCTTCATCACCACCGTCAACGACATCATCGGATTGATGATCTACTTCGCCGTAGGGACGCTTATTGTTGGCATGATCTGACCAGATTATGAAAGGACGCGTTGCTTTCTTAGATGCCGTTCATCCCGTACTTCATGAGCGATTGGAAAAAGCCGGCTGGGTTTGCGACCACATGGAGGAACTCGGCCGTCAAGAAATCCTTGAAGGTGCGCTAAAAGCCCATTCGGGAGTCGTTATTCGAGCCCGACTTCAACTTGACGAAGCCCTCTTCCGCAGTCTGCCCGCCTTGCAGTTCGTAGCACGCAGTGGAGCGGGACTTGAGAACATCGCTGTAGACTATGCCAACGCTCACGGCATCCAGGTGTTCAATTCCCCCGAAGGCAATGCCGATGCCGTTGGCGAACACGCTTTGGGACAGCTACTCATGCTCTTTCACAAGTTGCGCATAGCCGATGCAAGTGTTCGAAACAACCAGTGGGAACGTGAAGCACACCGCGGGGTAGAGCTCAAAGGAAAAACGGTAGCCATCATTGGCTTCGGAAACATGGGGCGCAGCTTCGCCCGAAAATTACGCGGGATGGAATGCCGTGTCGTCGCGTACGATAAATATGTACAAGGGTATCATGGCGATGAAGGAGTTCTCGAATGGACCATGGACCAGGTGTTTGAACAGGCCGATGTCGTGAGTCTTCACCTCCCTTTTAACGAAGAAACCAACCAACTCGCGCAACAGGATTGGCTAAGCGCCTTCAAGCGCCCGATTACGCTCATCAATACCGCTCGAGGCGGCATTGTCAACACAGCTGACGTATTGGACGCCATCGATGCCCAAGAGATTCATGGCGCTGCACTGGATGTCTTAGAATTTGAGTGTCGCAGTCTAGAAGGGTTGACCTCTCGCTCATCAGAATTGGACCGCTTGCTTGCCAACGACCGCGTAGTATTGAGTCCCCACGTAGCCGGATGGAGTGTCGAGAGTTACTTCAAACTGAGCGATGTCCTTGCGGACAAAATTCAGGATTGGCAGCACGCTCTTCCTTCAACATAAAGGTTCCAACTTCGGCAGGCCATTCAAGCACTCCCGAACAATTGCTCCATAAAAAAACCCCAAAGCCGATGCCTTGAGGTTTTTGTAGTCAAATCGAGGACTTTTATTCTTCGATTGTTCCTGTTCGCTCCCGACTAGACGCCGAGTACAACACCTTCAAAGCAGACGCCTTTCTCAATTCTTGTTTCACATCCGTGACGATTCCCATCTTCGTGTCTTGATCGACCTTCAATGAAACCCACATCTTACTCTGCTCAGATTCAGCCAAGGTGGTCCTTTCTGAAATCACCCAGTCCTGGATCATTTCAGGAGACGAAAACGCATCATTCAATTGCATGACGGGTTCCGTTCCATACCGCCTATCCATCGGAATCCCGATGTTCACATAACGAATCAAATGCTTCTTTTCAATTTTATAGAGCTCCGATGCTTCCGGTCGAATCAAACGAACCTTCTCGTCCTCAGTCCGCAAAACAGTTGCTACCATGAAAAAGAACAACAGCATAAATACGATGTCTGGAAGTGACGCCGTAGAGATGGTAGCCATGCCCCTTTTCGCTCCTTTCCTAAACTTGCTCATATCAGTAGTAGGTTGACCCTTCGCGCGGCTCAGCTTCTGATATCCGCTGGGGATACACAGAACGAACTGCAACAATTTTACTCAACAACGCTTTGTCGTCTGCATTTCGATCATACAAATCCTCCAACTCTTTATACGTTCTACCAAACTTGGCTACCGCCAACTCATCGCGCAATTCATTCACTGCCGATTGAAGCTCGTTTTGAACTTGCAGATAGGTATTGTATGTCGTGTTGTTGTCGTTCTGCATGGAAATCAATGCTGATGACGGAAGCTCCTTGAAATCACCGCCTAGCAACGTAATCGTAGTCAACTTCTCGCGCCACTTCTGCAAAACCTTCGTGTAATTCTTACGGCGATTCTCATCCGTAGCGGTGGAGACAAACATTTCGTACTCCGCAATGCGTTGCCGCACATCGGCCTTCCGAACCCATACACGCTCTGGAAAAGCTGCATTGGTCTTTCCATTGGAACCGGTAACCAGCACTACCTCTCGATTGCGCCCTACCATTTCCCGACCTACAGGATGTGACATAACACCATCTCCTGTTGCGATCAAAAAATCCTTTGCCTTATCCTTCAAGTCTTCGATGTCCAAAGGCTCTCCTTCTACGAGTAGCAGGTCCAAGAAATTCACCTTGACGTTAAAAACATTCTGTTCTTTGGCCTGCGGCACGTCAATGTCTGGCGGAACAGGTGGCGGAAGTTGGCGTTTGATCCCTTCGTCCGATTCAATGGTGGTGGTGACCAACCAAAAAATCAGAAGGAGGAACGCGATGTCCGCCATCGAGCCTGCATTGATTTCTGTTAATTCTCGGCGAGCCATTGTCCCTTTATTTCAGAGCGCTGCGAATTTCAGCAGCTAAGATGGTCAGAACTGAAAGTCCTCCCAAGAGATAGACAAAGTACAATCCACCTCCAGCAAACATGCTTTCGCCCGGAGTGACCTTGATTCCACTCACCTCATATGCACGCATGACGGTATCGTCTGCAAGCACATAGAAGCTAATCAAGCCCAGCACCAAGAACCCTACGATTCCGGCAAGCGTACCCATCTTCTCTTTGATGTTTGAAATGAAAAACACCAAGCCAAAGATGATGGATGCTGCTGCGCAGGCAATCCCAACAAAATAGATGATGTAAAACAGTCCATCCAACAGAGCGCCATAACGCTCTTGTCCTTCAACAAAGGTCTCATCCGATCCGCTTCGGGAGGTGATCAAATAGCTGAGTAGAATCCCCGCTACAATGACCGCAATCCGGAGGCTGGACAAGCCTAAACGTAGTCCTTTATCTCCCATGATTGCTAAGATTATTTACCTTGAAGTTTACGCTTGTACAACAAGTCAACGAGGTCCATAGAAGCTTCTTCCATGTCCAAAACAATGCTGTCAATCTTCGACAAGATATAGTTGTAGAAAATCTGCAAAATGATCGCTACAATCAAACCTGAAACGGTCGTAATCAAAGCCACCTTAATACCTCCCGCAACAATGGATGCATTGATCGTGTTGGCTTCTGCAATTTTATCAAATGCCGAAATCATACCGATAACCGTACCCATAAAGCCCAACATCGGAGCCAATGCAATGAACAAACTAATCCAGCTTAGACCGCGTTCCAGTTTGGACATTTCTACACTGCCATAATCCTCAATCGCCTTCGCGACTTCTTCATAGCTTCCTGATGAGCGATCCAGGCCTTGGTAGAAGATGGTCGCTACAGGACCTCGCGTGTTACGGCAGACTTCCATGGCGGCCTTTTCACCTCCCTTTCCGAGAGCCTCTTCAATTTCCTCTACTAGCTTACCGGAATTGGTTGTGGCCATGTTCAAATAGATGATTCGCTCGATGCTCAAAGCCAAACCGAGAATCAAACAGATCAGTACAAAAGCCATGAACGTTGCACCGCCTTCAATGAAGTATTTCTTCACTGTCTGGTGAAAACTCAAAACTTCCCGCGTCTCTTCTACAGGCTCAGCAATTGATTCAACTTCTGCGACTTCCTCCACTGCGGTGGAATCCATCATAGCTTCTTCCATCGAAATGGAATCCATGTCTGCTGAAGTACCGGCAGTATCAACTGAGAGTTCCGTTGCGGCCTCTTGGGACCAAGCAGCCGTGGGAACATTTACGAGAAACAGCCCTGCGATAGCGAGGAGGGCGAACAACTTCTTCATGTGTGAATCAGGTTGGTGAAATTTACTCAAAGGTCTCGGTCGCTTGCACACTCGCCAGCCAACCGATTGCAAATGTAGGCAGTACTCTCGCTTTGAGCAAGTGAAAAAGACAGCCCGTAAAACCAGCCTCCAAAGGCAATTAAACCGCTCGTTTCTAGTTGCTTATAGATTTTACTGGGCTGTGCCCGATGAAAAATCAAAACAACTTAACAGCAAAAAGGGGCTGCATCACTGCAGCCCCTTTCCATCCAACAAATCAACTCCCATTAAGGGGTTTGTTCGCTGTAAAATTCCAAGGTATTCATCTTAACACCGGCATTCTCTGCACTTGCTGCTCCTTCAGGACCGCTCGTGAATGCTTCGAAAGCAGGCACATCCGTCACATCAAAAAGAACGGCCGTGCCGTTGGCGTTAGCAGGATTAGCCGATTGAAACAAGCGAGCCGAAACTCCCATTGCTTTGAACGTCTCATAATCGGTTGCACCAGGCACCCAAGCGGCCATCCAAGCACTCGCATCCTTCACGTCATGGGTTGCGAGGAACGTGGTCACATCCGGAGCGACAGCATCCATAAGGCCTCCAAAATCAAAGAAGTCACCGGACTGGCTAATCTTACCATCCGTAAAACTGAAGTAATGGTAAGCATTCAAGATGGCCGTCTTTCCAGATGGAACAAACGTGCTCGTCCACTTTCCATAACACCGAACGCTCCCGTCGGGTAACCCTGTTTTATCATTCACGCCTGGCAACCAAATTGCTTCCGTCAATTTGATGTCATCAAATGCCGCGTGGTACATGCCGATTTGCTCTTTTTGCTGAACCAAGTCGATGACCCCTGCTCCGTAGACAGGTGATTCATGCTTCAAACTATCCGAAAAGTGAGCTACCCAAGCCTCGATATCTTCGTTTTCGTGGGCCGCAATTGCGGACTGAGCCGATGCCAAATTAGCTGCGTAATCCGCATGATTTTCGCCAGAGGAACAACTCGCTAGGAAAGCCCCAGCTACGATAAAATAGTAAAACTTCATGGTGAATAATTTGGGCGAAACTACTCAAAACAACCTTCACAATAAAGCTCTATCTCCAGGATTGCGCAGGAATTTACGTGTACTTTCCACCCATGGACCTCGTTCTTTTTCAAATCGATGCGTTTACCAAACACGTTTTTTCAGGCAATCCAGCCTGTGTCGTGATGCTTGATTCCTGGCTGCCCGATTCCACATTGCTCAAGATCGCCGCTGAAAATGCCGTGGCCGAGACTGCGTTCCTGGTAGAGCAAGCGGGGGGCTTCCACCTGAGATGGTTTACGCCAGAAATTGAGATGGACCTGTGTGGTCACGCCACGCTCGCTTCTGGTCATGCGGTGCTGCATCACCTGCATCCGGATTGGGACAACGTGTCTTTTGACACCGTGAGCGGACCATTGCTCGTTCACAAAGAGCACGAAGGATACCGCATGGACCTGCCTAACAGACCTCCCGTGAGTTGCACCCTTCCCTTGGAAATAGCCAACGCATTGAATGTGCAACCAACGAATATCATGAAAGCACGTGATTTCGTTTTGATCTACCCGAATGAAGATGCCGTGCGCAACATCACTATCAACCCGTCCATATTTGACCAAATCAATTTGGGAACAGGGGGAGTGATCGTCACGGCCCCCGGCGATCATTGCGACTTCGTTTCGCGATTTTTCACGCCTCAAGCCAGCATTTTAGAGGACGCTGTGACCGGATCCGCGCACTGTTCACTTGTACCGTATTGGTCGAAAGTATTAGGAAAAACGGAACTGTCGGCTCAGCAACTTTCTTCAAGAGGTGGGATCTTGCATTGCCGTTTAACTGGAGATCGCGTACACCTCATCGGTGAAGCGGTGACCTACCTGCAAGGCACCATTCTTTTGGAATGAAACGACACGATCTGACGCACAACGCAGCGATCAAGAGGGCCAGCTGTAAGGGCTAGGGACTCTCGACAAGTCGAGCAGTAAATACCACGTGGCAAAAAAAGCCATAAGAAGGATGCCCAATAAAACATTCCTTTGTTTGGCTTCCCGAGTGTAACTCTCACTCAACGGGGTCCTGAAAGTCTTTAAAAAGTGGAGTGGCAAGATGCCAAACAGGATAATGCTCACACTCCAAGCGATGAGAAAATTGGCATACGGCCAATGCATCACTTTGAAGAGCGCTCCTAAAATCAGTGTGCTGGAAAATACACTGCCAAATGCCAGCACGCCCTGTCCCCTCTTGAAAAGCCCTACCATCACTATCGGGATGAAGCCGAAGCAAAAGAGCAACATGCCCACTACAAAAACGAATGCGGCCCCCTGAAGGTGAAAGGCTTTGAAGAAGCAACCAAGCAAGATGGTGGCGGCCGATGCCATGCCAATCCACATTCCAAGCTTTGAGTTCAGTTCTGACATGGCTTTAATTTCCCCTCAAGGTATTGCAAGGCCTTTAAAAAAAAAACGGAGCCTAAACTCTTGGCGAGTTCGACTCCGTTTTTGTGGAGAGACCGGGATTCGAACCCGGGTTACCCTCTCGAGTAAACACGCTTTCCAAGCGTGCGCCTTAAGCCACTCGGCCACCTCTCCATTTCCATTGCGCAATCGACAATAGGGGTGCAAAAATACCATAAACAAGCGTTGCAAACAAAGACCAAATTCGCACGACACACCAATCCAATCCGCATTCGTTTTTACCTTGGTCTTTTCACCGTCATTTTTGATCCCTCGCTTGCCATGTCCCATCCCATTCCTTCCTGCTTATTCTTTGTGTTGATGATGGCATGGAGTGCTTCAGCGTTCAGCCAGCAGACTGGGCTTTGCGGAGTTGAGGTAGAAGAAGTCAAGGCTTCCACTGCGTTTGGCTACCTCATTGGATATTCGGTCAAATTCAAGAATACCAAGCAGCAGACTGTTGATCACCTCATCTGGAGCGTCTCCTTTGAGGACAATGCGGGGCAATTGATTGAAAAGGATACGGGGGTATTCAATTCCACCGAACTGATTTCACCCATTCAACCTGGAATGTCAAAGACATTTCTACGCACCCCTTCGAAAATAAAAGGAGCTTCTCGCGCACGCATCCAAGTCACCCGCGTTCACACCATCTCTGGTGAAACATGCAAAACGCGTTGATCTCTATGAGACCAAGCTGCTGTATTGAGTCAACTCTCCACGCAGATTGTGCAACATCGCTGAGCGTAAATCCTCCCCTTTCCATCCTCGCCCGAGCGAAACCATCAATTTCGTGAGGGCAGCCTCTGTGGTCATGTCCCCTCCAGGAATCACGCCGCAATCCCGCAAAAGGTGGGCGGTAGCATACCGTTCCGGGTGCACAGCACCGTGACCGCATTGACTCACATTGACCATAACAACCCCCCGATCATGAGCCTCTAACAAAGCGGCTTTCAACTCAGGGTTCGAGGGCGCATTGCCTGATCCAAATGTTGACAGGACCAACCCTTTCAATTCAGGCCATTCAGTTACTCTTCGAATCACATCGATTGGCTGCCCAGGAAACAATGGTAGCCAAGCGACTTTCGATTCCAAGGTGTCCCATAACGCGAAAGTCTCCACGGGATCCTGGAACATCTGGGCATCATTGTATATGATATCCACCCCAGCCTCCGCTAACGCCGGTAAATTGGGGCTGATGATGGCCTGCATGGACTCGGCACTTGCTTTGTGTGTCCGGTTTCCGCGAAACAGAGACGATCCAAAGTACACAGCGACTTCCTGCACAATCGGTTTTCCGAGCCGCATCGCAGCAGCAATCTCTACAGACGCTAGTAAATTTTCACGCCCATCCGTTCTTGGCAAACCGATCGGTAGTTGACTCCCCGTGAGAATGATGGGTTTACGCAAGCCTTCTAGCATAAAGCTCAACGCTGACGCCGTGTAGGCCAACGTATCGGTTCCGTGGAGCACAACGAATCCATCAAAATCAACATAATGATCTCGAATAATCTGGGCCAGCAACTTCCAGTGTTCCGGTCCCATGTTGGACGAATCAATCGGAGGCTCAAATGACGCAGATTCAATCGAACGTCCCGGCTGTTCCAATTCCGGTACGTGCCGATGAATTTCGGAAAAATCAATGGGAACAAGTGCTCCCGAATCATTGTCCTTGACACTCCCAATGGTGCCTCCTGTGTAAATCAGTAAGATCCGGCTATCTTTTTCACCCATATCAATCATTGATTTGATCCGTTGAAAGGCAGCGAAAACAAGCGTTCGGCATTGGCAGTTGTCACGGCAGCTGCGCGCTCTATGGGCAATTGCCACAGATCGGCAACGCGCTGGGCAACAATGGCCGTGTAAGAAGACTCATTGCGCTTGCCGCGATGGGGAACAGGCGACAAATAAGGACTATCTGTTTCAAGCACCACCCGGTCGTGGGGAACATGCGGCAACACAGCGTCAAGCCCCCCATTTTTATACGTCGCGACACCGCCTATTCCCAAGTAAAACCCACCGTAATCAAGAATCCGTTGAGCTTGCTCCACGTTTCCTGTAAAGCAATGAACAACCCCGGTAAGGGCTTCATCATTGACCTCATCCAGCGCTTCGAACAACGCGTCAAACGCTTCTCGAACGTGAATAACGATGGGCAGCTTGAGCTCTTTCGCCCATTCTACTTGCTTGCGAAAAGCAGCGTGTTGGATATCCAGTGTGGTTTTATCCCAGTGCAGATCAAATCCAATTTCACCGATCGCTACATAGCGCCTTCCCGAATGATCAATTTGTTCCCGAATGGTCTTCAACTCAGATTGCCAAGAGTCCGGTTTTACATGACACGGATGCAATCCCATCATTCCAAAACACCGGTCAGGCCAGCAATCCATCATTTCATGAACACGCGGAATAGAGGCTGCATCGATATTGGGTAGAAGCAATGTTTCTACACCGACTTCTGTACACCGCTGCATCGCTGCTTCGCGGTCTTCATCAAACGTTGGCTGATAAAGATGGGTATGGGTATCAATGATGCGCACGCTACGAAGGTAATGCGGTAGCTTTGCTCCATGTCGCAACAAGCCGTTCGAATTCTCATCATTCGCTTTTCCTCGATCGGGGACATCGTATTGACCGCTCCCGCGGTTGCCGCATTGCGCGATGCGGTGAACGGACCTTGCGAACTGCACTACCTCACCAAGAAGGCTTATGCAGGCGTTGTCGAAGGCTTCGGCGACATGATTGAAACGGTACATACCATTGAGCGCAGCACACGGGAAGTCACGGCTGAACTGAAAGCATTAGAATTTGACTACATCATCGACTTGCACAACAATTTGCGCTCGCGTCGGGTCAAAAAAGCGCTAGCCGTTTTCGCATTTACGGTCGACAAATGGAATGTCACGAAGTGGTTGCTTGTCAGAGGCTGGCGAAAAGAATCCGTTCCACACATCGTAGAACGCTACAGCGAAACTTTAGCCGCATTTGGGGCTCAGACGGCTGCCGCATGGCCGCCCATTTGGGTCGATTCCAATGCTGAACACCGGAGCGGCTTGTGCATTGCGATAGGAGCAACACACGAAGGAAAACGCATCCCCATGCGCCTCTTAAGCGCCGTGATTGCATCCTTCCCACACGTGCCCATTACATTGATTGGTGGTCCATCCGAAACCTCGGAAGCAGAGACACTTCTCGAGGCAAACCCGCACATCATCAACCGTGTTGGACAACTTAGCTTGGCAGAATCAGCACAGACAATTCGCGCGTCCAAGGCCAGCCTAGCAGGCGACACAGGGATGATGCATGTCGCTGCAGCAGTCGGTACACCCGTCGTTGCCATCTGGGGATGCACGCGTCCCTCGCTTGGGATGTCGGCGTGGTTGCCCGCTTCAGGCTCCCGCAATATCGAACCGGAAGGACGCGGGAATCGACCGTGCTCAAAATTGGGAGATCGCTGCCGATTTGGGGGGCATGGGTCCGGAGATTGGTGCGCCAACCATGTTGCCAATCAACGCGTAATTGACGCCTTAACGCCTCTACTCGATTGAAGACTTCGGCACTGGCATGCTCTTCAATCGAATAACGCCTTCAACTCTGTAGCATCAGTGGGCTTCATTTTACCGGCCAGCACCAACCGCAATTGACGTCTGCGAAGTGCGCCTTCAAACCGTTCCTGCTCTTCATCGGTTTCCGGCAACATCTTAGGAACCGCGATGGGTGCGCCCAATTGGTCTACCGCCACAAATGTGTACATGGCTTCGTTGCACAAACTTTGCTCTCCCGAGAGGTGATCTTCCACAAAGACCTGCAGAAAGATCTCCATAGAGCTGCTAAATGACCGCGATACCTGGCCGTGAATCGTCACAATGTCACCCAATCGAATGGGTTGTTTGAAAGAAACATTGTTCACCGCGGCCGTTACACAGATCCGTCGAGAGCATCGATGAGCACTAATTGCCGCTGTTATGTCCATCCAATTCAGCAAGTTACCCCCCATCAAGTTGCCCAGTGTATTCGTGTCATTGGGCATGACAATGCGGGCGCTTGAGGCGTAAGTTTCTTTTGGAGTGCGTTGGGTAACCATGGCGAAGTAATTTCGCACAAATGTCATACGATATCTTCAAAGCCCTACATGTCATTTTCGTGGTGACCTGGTTTGCCGGATTATTCTACATGTTTCGCCTCTTTGTGTACCACAGAGAGGCCTTAAACGCCCCTGAACCAAAACGCGCAGTTTTGATTGATCAATTCCGCATAATGGAACGGCGGCTGTGGTTTGCCATCACCTGGCCATCGGCTATTCTTACCGTGGCATTTGGAGGTGCTATGGTTTGGATCAACCCGGCCTTACTGCTCATGCCTTGGATGCTGGTCAAGCTAGGATTTGTATGGCTTTTACTGATGTATCAAATCTTGGGTCATCGCATTTATCGCGAGCTTCAATATGGCATCCCACGCTGGTCTTCGCTGACGTATCGCCTGCTCAATGAAGTACCGACCATCATCTTAATCGCCGTGGTGTTCCTTGTGGTATTGAAAGACCACGTTTCATGGATTTGGGGGGTCGTTGGAGTTCTTGGCGTCGCCGTTGCCATCACATTGGCGACCAAACTGTACAAACGGATCCGAGAACGTTAAGGGCACATCACGTGACACAAGGACACAAAAAAGCCCCTCCATTTCTGGAAGGGCTTCCCGTTGTGAATCGCAGTGCGATTCAATATTAGGAGTTGACCATCAACTTTCTCGTGACCATTCCAGCGCTGGACACAATCTGAATTTGATACAACCCGTTGTCCAACTCATTGGATGGAACCTCAATTGTCATGATCACATTGCCTGGCACTTGGCCTTGGTAGAGGCTCGACACAAGCAATCCTGAGCCGTTGTACAGATATACCGCTACGTATTCGTCATCGCTAGCCATAAAGGACAACAAGGCCAATTCAGACGATGGGTTTGGAGTCAACGCCAAAATCTTGATCGGGTCTTTCGTGTCGGCATCTTCTTCTGAAATGTCTCCATTCGAATCGGCATCACTGTCCGAATTGGATTCGTCTGCAATGGTGCCATCTAATGTTGGCTCGAACGGCTCACACGTCACACCATTCACGTCTACGGTGTAGTCAAATTCAGAGACATTGCCCGAACAATCCGTCATGGTATAGGTCCGCTCAATCATCCATGGAAGACAGCAATCCAAGTCACCAAAGAGATCGCCTGACCCCATGACATCAGCCCCTGCAAATGTGCCGGTGTAGTAGAACCAACCACTGAACCCTTGGTTCGCATTCTTGTTGTTCGCTCCCTCTCCAATTTGGAATCCGAAGTAGCCGTTCGCTGGTTGATGCGTCAGGCTCAACTCGGAGTCCTCGTAGTCTCCCCATCCTGTGGCAGAACTCGAAGCTTGCATCATGTGATACATCCACTGAGAATAATCACCCAAACCACATTCCGATTTGTAACTCTGCGCACCCGGCTGACCTTCCCAGTCGACCCAGTTCATTCCCAAGTCCAAATCGACTTCAAATGTCCACCCTGCGTTAGGGTTTTCTGTAGAAACTACGTCGAGCGTCAAATGACGCGTGCCGTCAGCATAGTTGGTCATCAATCCCCCCATAGCGGTGTAGAATTCATCCCCAGGGAAGTTGAATAAGCGCGCTGCATGCGTTGTGAAACCATCGCAGGTCAATCCATCTTCCATTGTTTCTGGAGTGATCGGAGTGAAGAAATTACTCACAGTTTCCGTTGGAGCATACGACCCTAGAATGGTCTCGGTCATTTCCAATGTGAAGTCCGCCCCACAATTGTCCATGGCGGTCAACGACACGGGGTCAGGAATACTCAATGCACCCCAGATGTCATCCGCACAAACCGCGAGGATTCCTCCGTTTTCGATTCCTTCAGCATCCTCGACTTCGGGAGCTTCGGTATCCAAAACCACAATGGTAAACTGGTGTTCTGAGCTATTGCCGCATGCATCCGTTGCTGTCAATAGCACCAGGTGCTCGTAGTTGCCACAGGCATCGTCGCTGATCACGGTCCGCGCTTCCACAATGCTCACAGCACTGCACGCATCCACTGCAGCAGCGACGTAAGCTACTTCTTCACATTGATTCGATTGATCCATCGGTGCTCCTGTAAATGCAGGGGCTTCCGTATCCTCGGTAGTGAATGTCGCCGATGTGCTCGTCGCGTTTCCACAGGCATCTGTAGCCGTGAACATCACGGTCGCACCACCCGTCGCACCACAGTCATCGCTCAATGCATCGAAGTCATTGGTCCAGGACACACCACCGCACGCATCCGTGGCTGAGGCACCGCCGTTATCGACGAGCCACGCTTCGAGATCAATCACGTTGCCATCGCCGTCGCATTCAACCGTCATGTCCATCGCTTCTGAAACGACAGGAGCCATTGTGTCTTCGATGGTGAACATCGCCGTCGTGCTCGACGCATTGCCGCAGGCATCTGTGGCCGTGAACATCACGGTTGCACCTCCCGACGCACCGCAGCCATCGCTCAACGCATCGAAATCATTGGTCCATGTGAATCCGCTGCAGACATCCGAAGCCGAAGCTCCGCCGTTGCTGGCAAGCCACGCTTCAAAATCAGCCGTGTTCCCCGAGCCGTCGCATTCCACGGTCATGCTGGAAGCATCGACAACAACAGGTCCTTCCATGTCTTCGATCGTAAACACAGCCATCGAGCTTGCCGCATTGCCGCAAGCATCTGTAGCCGTGAAGGTCACTGTCGCTGATCCCGTTGCACCGCAGTCGTCGCTCAACGAACTGAAGTCGTTGGTCCACGTCACATCTCCGCAGGCATCCATAGCTGTAGCACCCCCGTTGCTGGCGATCCACGCTTCAAGCTCTCCTGCGTTGCCAGTTCCGTCGCATGCCACCGTTGCGTTTGCCGCATCGGTTAATACGGGAGCCGTCGAGTCCGTTACTGTAATGCTCTGAGAACAGGAGACCAGTTCCGAGACATTTCCACAGCCGTCTACACTTGTCGCATAGAACGTACGCGTCAAGGAATAAGAGGAACTGCATGAATACGTGAGTTCACTGTCCTCATAGGTTACAGTTAATTCTGGAATGTCGCAATTGTCGGTAACCGATGCCAAGGCCATTCCAAGCGCATCCACAGAAAGATCAGCAGAACACGCATTGTCAAGCGTCAACATCACATCTGCTGGGCAGAAGTCCATCGTCACCACAGGAGCAACATCGTCATACAGGTTCAACATCTGTTCAAATGTGCTCGTATTTCCGCAGGCATCTGTTGCCGTATACATCCGGATGAACCAACTCTGGTTCACATTCAAACAGCCCCCTGTAAACGGTTCGTCAACCATCGAAACATCAACCAGATCACCGCTACATGCATCTGTAAACGTAGCTTCATAAACAGTCTCTGCACTGTACGCATCGCACGCGACGAGTGCCTCAATGGCCGCTTCGATTACCGGAGCAGTCGTGTCTTCGATGGTGAACGTCGCCATGGTTGTTGTCGCGTTGCCACAGTCATCGGTAGCCGTGAAGGTCACCATTGCCGCACCCGTTGCGCCGCAGGCCTCGTTCAAGGTTTCGAAGTCATTGCTCCACGTCACACCGCCACACACATCCGTCGCTGATGCACCGCCGTTGTTGGCGAGCCAGACTTCAAGTTCGGAAGCGTTGCCTGCGCCGTCGCATTCAACCGTCGCGTCCATCGCATCGACAACAGCAGGTGCTGTCGTGTCTTCGATGGTGAACGTGGCTGTCGTTGTGGTTGCGTTGCCGCAGTCATCGCTAGCCGTGAAGGTTACCAGCGCGGAACCCGTTGCGCCGCAGTCGTCGCTCAAGGCGTCGAAGTCATTGCTCCACGTTACACCGCCACAAGCATCCGTTGCTGAAGCGCCGCCGTTGTTGGCGAGCCAAACTTCAAGATCAGAAGCGTTGCCTGCACCGTCACATTCAACAACAGCGTCAGAAGCTGCCATTACAGTGGGTCCATCTGTGTCTTCTACGGCAATGTTCTGCTCACATGAAACCGTCGTCATGTTTCCACAGTGATCGGTTGCCGTTACGCTAAACGTTCGAATGAAACTATATGTTCCTTCACACACCACGGTTACTGCGCCATCTGTAATAGACAATTCCGAGATCACATTGGAATCGCAATTGTCCGTGACCTCCATGGTCACAGTCCCCAACGCATCCACAGAAGTATCCGCATTGCAGCTTGCATCTGCGGTTATTACCTGATCTTCAGCACAGGTCAACAACACGACAGGAGCGACATCATCAACCAACATGATCGTTTGATCAAATGAACTTTCATTGCCACAATCATCCATTGCGGTATAGGTCCGGATATAGGATCCGACAGGCTCTACACACCCAGCATCTCCCTCACTATCCGTGAATGACATGAAAATGTTTCCGCAGTTGTCCGTTGCCGTCGCATACAGGTTGCCGTCAGGCCAATCCTCGCAATTGATTTCAATGATAGCCTCCGCAACAAAGACAGGGGCCGATGTATCCACAATGGAAATGGTCTGAACCGCATTGGCTCTATTTCCACAGGCGTCGTCCGCACTGAACGTTCGGACGATGGTATACGCTGCTGGGCAGAATTCATCCAAAATGACTTCTTCTTCCACCGATAGGGTCACTTCGCTGCAGTTATCCGTGGCAGAAGCCGCTTCCAACGTAATCTCCTCTTCACAAGAGAGTGTGTAATCCTCCGGAACAAATGTGAACGTTGGGATCGTGGCATCCAATACCATGAACTCCGCTGTCGTGCTCATCGCATTGCCGCAGTCATCGGTGGCCGTGAAGGTCACCAGAGCTCCACCCGTTGCGCCGCAGTCGTCGCTCAAAGCGTCGAAGTCATTGCTCCAGGTGACACCGCCACA
>CAJQIB010000053.1 GCA_905478325.1 uncultured Flavobacteriales bacterium
GACGCTTCAGCCACAGACGCAGGCTACTGCGATTACGCTGACTCCGGTTACGATTGCGCTGGCGTTTGCTTGAACGACGAAGACCAGGACGGTATCTGTGATGAGTTTGAGGTCGGTGGTTGCACCGACAACACGGCGTGCAACTTCAGCAATGATGCAACGGACGACGACGGATCATGCAGCTATGCTGACGCTGGTTACGACTGTGCAGGCAACTGCTTGGTGGATAGCGACGGTGATGGCACATGTGATCAAGACGAAGTGACGGGATGTCAAGACGACATGGCGTGCAACTACGACGCCTCAGCAACGGACGCAGGCTACTGCGATTACGCTGAGGCCGGTTACGATTGCAATGGCGTTTGCTTGAACGACGAAGACCAGGACGGCATATGCGATGAATTCGAAATCGCGGGTTGCACCGACAACACGGCTTGCAACTTCAGCAATGCGGCAACGGACGACGACGACTCTTGCAGCTATGCTGACGCGGGTTACGACTGTGCAGGTAACTGCTTGGTGGATAGCGACGGTGATGGCATGTGTGATCAAGACGAAGTGACGGGATGTCAAGACGACATGGCGTGCAACTACGACTCCTCAGCAACGGACGCAGGGTACTGCGACTATGCTGACTCCGGTTACGATTGCGCTGGCGTTTGCTTGAATGACGCGGACAACGACGGTGTATGTGATGCGGACGAAGTGTACGGTTGCGATGACTCGGAGGCGATTAATTTCCAACCTTTGAGCACTGAATCAACCGATAACTGCTTGTATCCTGAAGATTTCGAACCGGATTGCATGTTCGATACGACAGGTGATGGCTATGTAGGAACAGCTGACTTGCTTGATTTCTTAGGAAACCTCGGGTCAACCTGTCCATAAATAGGACGGGCAAGCTCCTCATTGTTTGCGGAATGTCAATTCTGTGAATAAAACCTGCTTTAAAAAGCATGGGGAGCTTGTCTGTACGTCCTAATTTCGTTGGTCATGTCTGATAGCCCAGCGCAAGTCTCGTATACAGAGGATAATATCCGTTCGCTCGATTGGAAAGAGCACATTCGAATGCGTCCTGGCATGTACATCGGTAAACTCGGTGACGGCCAGTCTGCGGACGATGGAATTTACGTTCTGCTCAAAGAGATCATCGATAACTGCATTGATGAACATGCGATGGGGCATGGTAAGAGCGTGAAGGTGGTCATCCGGGATGGAGAGGTTCGCGTAAGAGATTTTGGGCGTGGTATACCACTCGGAAAAGTGGTCGATGTCGTTTCCAAAATCAATACGGGAGGCAAGTATGACTCGAGGGCCTTCAAAAAATCAGTTGGACTGAATGGGGTAGGTTGCAAGGCCGTGAATGCCTTGTCCATGGAATTTGCTGTAGAAAGTTACCGTGAAGGGGAGGGCAAACTGGCTCGCTTTGAACGCGGTGAACTTTTGGACGAATCCAAGCTGGAAAAAACGGATGAACGGAACGGAACGTCTATTGTGTTTCGTCCAGACAAGGAGATTTTCAAAGCATTCAGCTACCGCATGGAGCATGTGGAGAAACTCCTATGGAATTTTGCGTACCTGAATACATCGCTGGCGCTGTATTTGAACGGTGAGAAATTCAAAAGTGAACACGGTCTCAAGGACCTGCTAGAAAATGATTTGGACCGCGATCCACGCTATTCCATCATTCATTTGACGGGTGAAGACATCGAGGTTGCCATAACCCATACGGATACGTACGGAGAGGACTACCAAAGTTTTGTCAATGGACAATTCACTCCGCAAGGTGGTACGCACCAAGCTGCATTTCGAGAGGCTTATGTTCGTGTGCTTCGCGATTTTTTCGGAAAGGATTACGACGCTTCGGATATTCGAGGAGGCATATTGGCTGCTGTTTCAGTTAAAGTAGAAGAACCTGTTTTTGAGTCTCAGACCAAGACGAAGTTGGGTTCTGCTGAAATGGGACCGGACCGTCCAACACTCAAGAGTTTCATTTACGATTTCTTGAAACGTGAACTGGACAACTACTTGCACCGCAATCCAGAAATTGCTCAGTTGCTTCAGTCTCGAATTTTACAGAGCGAGCGGGAGCGAAAGGATCTGGCGGGAATCAAAAAGCTGGCGCGCGAACGTGCGAAGAAATCGTCTGTTCACAACAAGAAATTACGGGATTGCCGATTGCACCTCGGCGATAAAAAACCGCGCAATGAAGAGTCTACACTGTTCATTACCGAGGGAGATTCCGCATCGGGATCTATCACCAAGGCCCGCGATGTGCAAACTCAAGCGGTTTTCAGCCTGAAAGGAAAGCCATTGAACAGTTACGGCTTGACGAAAAAAGTGGTCTACGAGAATGAAGAATTCAATCTCCTGCAAGCTGCTTTGAACATCGAAGACGGCTTGGATAACTTGCGCTATAGCAATGTTGTTATCGCAACAGATGCCGATGTTGATGGCATGCACATCCGGCTGCTTCTCATTACATTTTTCCTTCAGTTTTTTCCAGATTTGGTAAAGCGCGGTCATTTGTATGTTCTTCAAACGCCCTTATTCCGGGTCAGGAACAAAAAGGAGACACGCTACTGCTATAGTGAAACCGAAAAACAAGAGGCCTTGAAAGTGCTCGGCGCAAAGGCCGAAATCACCCGATTCAAGGGATTGGGTGAAATCAGTCCGGATGAATTCAGCCATTTCATCGGCGATGATATCCGTTTGGATCCTGTTGTCATTGGAAAGGAAAGTAGGATTCAAGAAATGATGTCCTTTTTCATGGGGAAAAACACACCAAATCGACAGCAATTCATCATTGATAATTTGCGTGTGGAAAAAGATGCCGTTGACAATGAATGAAGAGAATCAGCATTCTGAAGAGGAGCCAATAAAGGAGGGCATGGACTTGACTCCGAGTGAGGATGTCCCACCAAGCGAAGGCATGGAGCGGGTCATCCAGGTCGCTGGGATGTACAATAACTACTTTTTAGACTATGCTTCGTATGTTATTTTGGAACGGGCTGTTCCGCACCAAAATGATGGATTGAAGCCGGTACAACGTCGGATTTTACACAGCTTGAATGAGCTGGATGATGGTCGTTTTCATAAAGTAGCCAACGTCATTGGAAATACCATGAAGTTTCATCCACACGGGGATGCTTCCATTGGAGATGCGATGGTGCAGATTGGTCAACGTGAGTTGCTTCTTGATTGCCAAGGAAACTGGGGCAACATTCTCACGGGTGACCGTGCAGCCGCTCCTCGATACATAGAGGTTCGGCTCAGTAAGTTTGGAAAGGAGGTGGTTTTCAACGCGAAAACGACCCGCTGGTTGCTATCGTACGATGGAAGAAACCGCGAGCCCGATACGCTCCCGGTCAAGTTTCCCTTGTTGCTCGCTCAGGGTGTGGAAGGGATTGCGGTTGGTTTGGCCTGCAAAACACTCCCTCACAATTTTATCGAGCTGTTGGATTCAAGCATTGCGGTATTGCAAGGGAAGAGCTTCACGTTGTACCCCGATTTCCCGACAGCAGGAACGGCTGACGTTGAACAATACAACAACGGTCTTCGTGGAGGTCGGATTCGGGTTCGTGGTCGCATTGAAAAAGAAGACAACAAAACCTTGGTCATTCGGGAGCTTCCGTTTGGTGTGACAACCGGTTCGCTGATTGATAGCATTTTAAAGGCCAATGACAAGGGCAAAATCAAAATCAAACGCGTAGAGGATAACACGGCCAAAGATGTTGAGGTGGTGGTGCATTTAGCGAGCAATGTCAGTCCTGATAAAACCATCGGTGCGTTGTTTGCCTTTACGGATTGTGAAGTGAGTATCTCGCCCAACTCAACGGTCATCTTGGATGACAAGCCTCATTTTTTGGGAGTGACTGAATTGCTCAAGATCTCGACCCACCGGACGCGCGACTTGCTTCAAATGGAGTTGGAGATTGAGCTTGGGGAGCTGCAAGAAAAATGGCATTTTGCCTCGTTGGAAAAAATATTCATCGAAAACCGGGTCTACCGCGATATCGAGGAGTGTGAAACGTGGGAGGATATTTTGTCTAGCATCCACGTGGGGCTAAAGCCGCACATTGGTCATCTGCTGCGTGCGGTGACCGATGATGATGTCACCCGTTTAACAGAAATTCGAATCAAACGGATTTCAAAGTTTGACGCGTTCAAAGCAGACCGGCTCATCGAAGGCTTAGAAGGTGACATCGCGCAAGTCAAACATCACCTGGAACATTTGACGGATTACGCCATCGAATGGTTCCGTATGCTGAAGAAAAAGTATGGCGCAGGCCGAGAGCGAAAAACAGAGTTGCGATCTTTTGAGTCCATTACGCGTGCTGAAGTGGCTGTCGCCAATGAGAAGTTGTACGCGCAAATGGAAGAGGGCTTCGTAGGCACAGGAATGAAGCGCGGCGAAGGGGAGTTCATCGCAGATTGCAGTGATATCGATGACATCATTGCGATCCGAAGAGATGGAGTGATGCAGGTGAGTAAAGTGAGCCAGAAGGCGTTCTTCGGGAAAGACCTGATCCATATAGGAGTATGGAAGCGCGGTGAGGATCGTACGGTTTACAACTGCATCTATTTCGATGGCGCTTCAGGAAGGAGTATGGTAAAACGCTTCAATGTCCCTTCCATCACGCGTGACCGGGAGTACCACATCACCAAGGGGACTCCGAAATCTCGAATTCTGTATTTCACGGCCAACCCCAACGGTGAGGCGGAAACAGTATCGATAACGCTGCGGCAAAGTCCGCGTTTGAAGAAACTCAAGTTGGATTTGGATTTTTCTGAACACGCGGTTCGCGGTCGTTCGGCAGGAGGGAACTTGGTCACCAAGCATGCCATACGAAAAATTGAGTTGGGAGAAGCGGGCGTTTCCACGTTAGGGAAAATGAAGGTGTGGTACGACGAAACTGTTCGGACGCTCAACTCGGATAGTCGTGGTCGTCTCTTGGGAGAGTTCATGGCAGATGACCGCATTGTTGTGTTTTTATCGAACGGTGAGTATTTGTTGTCAGGGTTTGATTTGAATACCCGATTCGACGACAAAATGATTCATTTGGAAAAGTGGAATGCCGATCGCCCGGTCTCTGTTGTCTACTTCGAGGGAGCAAAACAAGAATGGTACGTGAAGCGCTTCTTGCCTGAACTCGTTCAGAAAGCATTCCGATTCATTGGAGACCATGAGCAGTCCCGATTGGGTGTTGTCACGAGTCTGCATCATCCCCAAGTTCGGATTCGTTTCAATCGACGCTTTAAAGAAACAAGAGACCGTGAGGATGAAATTGTTGACCTGCGTAAATTTATCGCTGTCAAGGGATTGCGTGCATTGGGCAATCGATTGAATTCGTTGCCCATCACAGAGGTTATTCTCGAGCCTGAAAACGAAGCATTGGAAAGTGAAGCGGAAGCGCTTTTGAAGCCTATCGCTGCGCCACCAAGTGGACAGTCGACGTCAGAAGACGCTAAACCGGAAGGAGAAAACCCTTCAACAGATTCCAAAGATAAAAGCGACAAGCCCTCCAATAAATCAGAAGGGGAAGACTTCACGCATCCGACGTTATTTTAACTGTCTTCAATCCATTGTGCCATGAGATTTTGCTTTGCTTTCAGTCTTGTATTGACCGTGTTGATGGTGCTACCATCGTGTGACAATCCCGGGGCCAATGACCCAACCAGTTCGACTGAATCACTGGGTCAAGGCACCTCTGGAGATCGGTTGATTCATCCAGAGTGGTCCAAAAACGCCACGATTTACGAGGTGAATGTTCGACAACATACCCCGGAAGGCACCTTCCTTGCGTTTCAATCTGACTTGCCTCGGATCCAGGCCTTGGGAACGGATATCCTATGGCTGATGCCTGTCCACCCCATTGGAGAGCTGAATCGAAAAGGCGGTGAGAACGCCAATAATTATATGGTTCAACCCGGTTCTTCAAGCTTGGGTTCGCCTTACAGTGCGCAGAGTTATGTAAAGGTCAACCCAGCCTTTGGGACGATAAACGATTTAAGAAATCTGGTTGCTGCAGCGCATGAATTGGGCATGAAAGTCATTTTAGATTGGGTCGCGAATCATACCGCTTTCGATAGTGATTGGACGGAGACAAACCGGTCGTTTTTCTTGTTGGACGAAGCTGGAAATCTTCAGCCTCCAACAGGAACGGACTGGTGGGATGTGACCCAGTTGGATTGGGAACACGGGCAGGAAAACGGGTTGTATGATGCGATGGCAGACGCCATGGAATTCTGGGTTGCAGAGGCCGACATTGATGGATTTCGATGCGATGTCGCTGGAAAGGTGCCGACAGCATTTTGGAACAAAGCCCGGCGGCAACTTGAGCGGGTCAAACCGGAAGTTTTTATGCTCGCGGAAGCAGAGGTGCCAGACCATCACGACCGTGCATTTGACATGTCTTACGCGTGGCACATGCACCATGTAATGAATCAAGTGGCACGTATGGAATGGTCAGTAGATTCCATTCGATCGGCGCTTGCCATGGATTCCATGCTGTTTGGTGAAGATGCATACCGCATGATGTTTGTCACCAACCACGATGAAAACTCGTGGAACGGCACCATTGCAGAGCGCATGGGGGCCAATGGTGATGCCATGGCGATGCTTGCGGGAACGTTGTTTGGCATGCCTTTGGTGTATTCCGGTCAGGAGGCTGGAATATCCAAGCGGCTCCGGTTTTTTGAAAAAGACACGGTTATTTGGGGTGATTATTCTAAGACCAACTTGTATCAAACGATCAATGCGTTGCACCATGATGAAGAGGCGCTTTGGAATGGCCCTTTTGGGGGGTGGCCGGAGCTGATCCCAACGGACTTCAGTGATGAAGTGGTGGCATGGAAGCGAACAAAGGGCGTGAGTGAGGTGGTCGTTGCTTCAAATTTCGGCAACGAAAATCGAGTGGTTGCTGTTGGCATTGATACGACGTATGCCATAGCTTGGGGAGACATAGAGCCTGCGGGTCAGGTGGAAGTGCCTGCCCATCAAACGTTAGTATGGAAAAAGAAGCCTTGAACATGAACGACTCCCCAGCTAAGAAGACCATTGCGTTAATTGCCCACGATGGCAAAAAGACAGCCTTGGTATCATTTGTTGACTCTCATCGCAAGTGGTTTGAACAATTCAACCTCGTCGGAACAGGAACAACGGGAGGTCGAATCGCAGCGTTAGGGTTGACCGTGGAGTGCTTGGCAAGTGGTCCTTTGGGTGGGGATGCGCAAATTGCAGCGCGCATTACGGAAGGGCTTGTTCATGCGGTGATTTTCTTTCGAGACCCCATGGGAAAGCATCCTCACGAACCGGATATCAACATGCTGTTGCGGCAATGTGACGTGCACAGTATTCCATTGGCAACAAACACCTCTACAGCTCACTTGATGGTTGGAAGTCATGGCTTTGGAAGCAATCCATTGTGAGTTTCATTGAACGTGGAAAAGGGCCTTGGCCTGTCAACAATCAACTTCATACGGTTCAGCGATGGATTGCCCTTCGGCTAGGTGGAGGCTACGAGGATCGAGAGATTCAATCGGTGGTTCGTGTCTTGCTGGATGCGGTCAGTTCGCTGGATCGTGGTCAACGGATCGTAAACGATTGGAAGCCCAATGAATCGGCCTTGGATACATTGGCACGATGGTGCGATCGTTTCAAGAACGGTGAGCCGTTGCAATACATTTTGGGAGAATCGCATTTTCTAGGTCTGACATTGACCATTGATGCGCGTGCGTTGATTCCTCGTCCTGAAACGGAGGAGTTGGTTCGCGCTTTATTGGACCATCAGTCAGGCAAAGAGCCCCGGCATGTCTTGGACATCGGAACGGGATCGGGATGCATGGCATTGGGCTGGAAGTCCCAACGTCCACAAGATCATGTGACCGGAGCGGATGTCTCCTCAAAGGCACTCGAGCTGGCTCGAGAAAATGCGGTGAGGCTCGGATGTGGTGATGTATATTGGCTTGAATGTGACGTACGAGATCAAGATCCATTCACAGGGCACAGCGTTCCCAATGGAGGCTGGAACGTGATCATGTCCAATCCACCCTATATCCCGGTTTCGGAGAAGGAGACCATGGAAAATCGTGTGGTTTCACACGAGCCTGCCGACGCGTTATTCGTTGCTGACAACGATCCGCTGTGTTTTTACAGCGCCATCGCGTTAGGATGCATGAGTGGGCAGTGGCTGCATGCCGCTGGCTGGCTGGGCTTTGAATGCCATCGCGACCATGCGGATGGAGTGGCTTCGTTATTGTCTGCTCAAAGCGGTTGGCGAACCATTCAAATCGTCACTGACCTGCAAGGAGCTCCGCGCATGGTAGTGGCCCAAAAAGACTGAAACAGTCAGTCGTTTTCCGGTGTGAGCTGAATCATGAGCGCTTCTTGAATCAGATGTGCGGGTATGGCAAATCCAATGCCTTCCACCCCCATACCGAGCACTTTTTCATTGACAATTCCAATCAATGTTCCGTCTGTATGGACAAGAGCTCCGCCACTATTTCCCGGGCTGATGCTGACATCTGTTTGAATCAGAGTCCGTTCACCGTCTTTCCGCTTACCTGAAATAATGCCTTTCGTGACCGAAGCGCCCAAATCAATGTCGTAAGGTGTTCCCATGGCAAAGGTTTCTTCACCGACATCAATGGATTCATCCAAACTGATAAAGAAAGGCTGGAGTCCAACCGTGTCCACGTGGAGCAGTGCCAAATCATAGATGGGATGGAAACGGACGATGGATGCGGGCAAAGCCTGTCCATTGTCAAAATAAACAGTGTAATCCAAGGTCGGATCGGATACCACATGGTGGTTGGTCACGATGTACCCGTCGGACGACAGAATGCATCCACTTCCGTGACCATCTGCGGCATCAATCGTAACGACAGAAGCCAATGCTTTTGAGATCTTCCCAGCGGGAGCCGTGGCCGGGCGCAAAGAAATCGGTGTCCAATCAGATTTCCATCGTTCCTCTAGATTCTCCAGTTTGCGCATGCTTTCGTTGAGCAGCGGATGCTCTAAGGCCAAGAACATCGATTCGGTCAATGCTTCTGAAATCAAATCCCGGTCAAATCCGGGGTTGGAAAAATTGTATAAGGCCCAGTTCGATTTGCCTTCAATGTGAACCGTATCGGTTTTCATGCCGTATGCGTTGTGCACCCACCATTCCGTATTCAGATGATAACAAACTACATTTTGCACTCGGTTTTCTTTGACTCGAGTCAATTGTCCTGAAATCAGAATCGATTCGTCATGTTGGAACATGCCGTCCAACACATCCGATTGAAACCCTTGCTCGCTGAGAGCAGTGGTCAGGTCCTCGTCCAAATTCGAGTAGGGGATGTCAACGGCTTCATCCGATGCGCTCACGAATTCAATCCGATCTTCAGAATACTCTTTCATGTCTTGGAAGTATTGCCAAGAATGCCCTCCTTCAGGGATGTGCATGTGAAACCCTTCAATCCGGACCATGGGGTCATCGGGACCAGCGACGGGCATGCCTCGAAGCGGTGCAATGCGATAATGTCGAGCAAACACCTTTTTGGGCGGCGTAAACAGACCGATGGCATTTAAAAACCCGGTAAAGAACCCGACGCCTGTCACGACGGTTCGATTCTCTTGTGAAATGCCAGCGGCAGCGGTTGCGGCACCTCCAATGGTCAAGGATAAATCCAATAATTTCCAAGGGTTGGCAAAGTCCGGAAAGAGCGGCGTTACCATGGGATAGTGTCCGTTCTTTTCTGCGCGGATTAGATGAACTGCTTCGCTATTGTCTAACTTGATGACGACCGAGTCTGTGCCTTCGGGTTGGTAGTGAAAACCTTCCTCCCAAGTCCAGGCATCGGTACTGATGAGGACATTGTCTGCTTGGTCAACGACAAAACGTGCCTTCGTGTTGAAATTCAAAGCGGAACACCCGGATAGTCCAAAAAACAGCACGAATAAACCTCCGCAAGCAATCCATGTAGCGGTACGTTGCAATCCAAAAAGAGGTCTGCTCAGCATAGGGAACAAAGTAAGCATGGATTCAAAAACGCTTGAATGAAGCCGTGCAGGGTTATCAGCTTCGATTGTGGATTTCTTCCTTGCATTTACTCTCCCGAATGAAGCATTGCCTAAGCGCTGTTTTCTAAATTTAAGGCATGTCCCAAACTCCCCAGGATAGCGAATCTAAACGAAGTCAATTGGACTTTTTGCGGGGAGAACTGCACGCGCACAATCACCGGTATTATGTTTTGGCATCCCCAATCATCAGTGATCGGGAATTTGACCAAATGATGGAAGCGTTGATGGTCCTTGAGGCGGAGCATCCTGAATGGGCTGACCCCAACTCTCCGTCGCAACGTGTCGGAGGAGATCTCGCGGATGGGTTTGCAAAAGTTCCCCATCGTGAGCCCATGCTGTCGCTGTCCAACAGCTACAATGAACAGGACATTGCGGAATGGGCCGAACGGGTTGATCGCCTGCTAGAAGGGGATTCGGTAGAATGGGTGATGGAATTGAAGTACGACGGCGTGGCGATCAGTCTGACGTATGAAAAGGGCAAGTTGGTCCAAGCGTTGACTCGAGGGGACGGGGATGTTGGAGAGGACATCACGGCCAATGTTCGGACCATACGAACGTTGCCGTTGGTGCTGCAGGGAGAGGTGCCCGATGTGTTTGAAATCAGAGGAGAGATTTTCTTTCCATGGCCCGCATTTGAGGCTTTGAACCGGAGCCAGTCGGCCAAAGGAAAGGAGCTTTTTGCCAATCCAAGAAACACAGCGGCGGGGACGTTGAAAAGTCAAGACAGCAGAGTAGCAGCCCAACGCGGTTTGGATTGCTTGCTCTATGGGGTGATGCAGCAAGAATCCGTCCACACCCATCTGGATTCGGTTCAGTGGGCAGGAGCCTTGGGTTTTCCCGTGCCAAAGTCGGATGAACGCATGCTGGAGACTACCCGAGATATTCAAGGGATTCTGGACTTCATCGCCCACTGGAATGTGGCCCGAAAGGAATTGCCATTTGCGACAGATGGTGTCGTCATTAAAGTGAACGATTTTGCACAACAGCGTGAATTGGGCACTACAGCCAAGTCGCCTCGTTGGGCCATTGCCTACAAATTTGAATCGGAACAGGTCACGACCCTCCTTGAAGACATTGCATACCAAGTGGGAAGAACAGGGGCGATTACACCTGTAGCTGTTTTGGAACCTGTGCTGGTCGCAGGCACGACCGTCAGCAGAGCCTCGTTGCACAATGCGGACCAGATCGCCTTGCTCGACGTGCGCATTGGAGATGTTGTACAAGTGGAGAAAGGCGGGGAAATCATTCCGAAAGTTGTTGGAGTGGATGTAGGACTGCGTCCAGCAGATAGCCTACCGGTGCACTACATTACACACTGTCCGGAGTGTGCGTCTCCACTGATTCGTAAGGAGGGAGAGGCCAAACATTACTGCACCAACACACTGGACTGCCCGCCTCAAATTCGAGGAAGAATTGAGCATTTTGTCAGCCGAAAAGCGATGAATATCGACGGGCTCGGTCCGGAAATTATTGATTTGCTCGTAAGACGAGGAGGGGTGTCGAATGTCGCTGATTTGATTGATTTGCGGATTCGAGCCGATGAAAACTGGCGCTTGAATACGGTCTTGTACAAGTCGACGGACACATCACCAAAAGGAGCAGATCTTCGGGTTCATCATGTGCATGCTTTGGCCAATTGGTTTCATCGCACGGCAGGTGGTCAACGAGCGAGCAATCCCGATCAACTGCACATAGCAAAGGGGGGAGTCGAGGCATTCTGTTCGACCCTTGAAGAGCGTGCATGGGAAGTTGGGTTTGACGTAAAACTGCCCAATGTCATGGCGTTTTCATGGCCTCAAGATGGAATGGATTGGCGCGTTTGCTTGGAGATGGCCTTGTTTTCTCATCCCCATCAATTGGCGATTCTAGAACGTGCAAAGCACCTTTCTTTTCCCGATGAATTGCTGGTAGGACCGGAAGCATTGGTTTGGGAAGTTGATGGGTGGGGCATGCAAGAGGTTGATTGGAATGCGTTAAAGAGCTTTCTGCATCGATTGACATCAAGAACACGCCAACGGTTGGGAAGTGTTGAACTGAGCAACTTGGTGCGTGCTTTGGAAGGAGCGTCGAACCGCTCTTTCAATCAACTGCTTTATGCGCTTGGTATTCGACATGTAGGGGTGGAAACTGCGGAGATGCTTTCACAGCATTTTCACAATGTAACGGCACTCGGGCAAGCGGATGAGGCTGCAATTGCTGCGATTCACGGTATTGGACCTGAGATAGCTCGGAGTGTCTGTGCGTCATTCGGAGATCCGTATTTCTTAGAAGTTCTGCAACGACTGCAGGAATTGGGCTTACAATTTGAGCTTTCTGAAGAGGATGCAACCGTGCGAGGTTCTGCACTGGCAGGTCAAACGTTTGTCATCACAGGTACGCATCCCGTATCGAGGGAATCACTGGCTGACACCATCCGGAATGAAGGCGGAAAAGTGGTGGGTTCAGTTAGCAACAAGACCCACTACCTTGTAGCAGGAGAAAAGGCGGGGTCTAAACTTTCAAAAGCGGAAGAATTGGGGGTGAGTATTTTGGATCATGCAAGTTTGCTTGCGTTGATCAACCAATCGCAGTCAATTAGCGACACAGAATCAAAGGAGAATTAATTCAAACGAACACATGGGGAGGAATCGATTTGTAGCGCTTGATTTGGAATGTGCCACAAGTGACGTTGGGAACATCTGTGAGATTGGTCTAGTCGTCATGGAAGATGGAATGGAAGTGTCGAAGTTTCGTTCTTTGGTGCGTCCTGTTGTTGAGGCTTTTGGCGATTGGCAACGATGGAATTTTTCCTACAATCTTCAAGACACCCTTGCGGCGCCTACATTTCCTGAGATATGGCAAACCGTTCAACCGATGTTGAAAGACAGTCCGCTGGTTGCGCACAATGCCTCGATGGTGGAATGCAAGCATTTAGCCGCCGCATTCGTGCACCACGACTTACTCGACGAAGACAAACCCATTATGTTTTGCACGTTGGATCTGGCGCGCAGGGGGTGGCCAGATTTGGAAAAGCACGGGATTAAATCGGTCGCCAAGCACTTTCAATGGAATTTGGATCACCACAATCCAGAGAGCGATGCCCGCGTGTGCGCTTCCATTGTAACCGAAGTCATGAAGGACCGTGATTTTGATTCATGGCAATCTTTGGTAGACGGCATGCAGTGGCAAAAGCACGGACTCAATACACAGGGCGTGCACCCTTTGAAAACGAAAGAGCGCAAACAAGTACGCCGGAAGAAAACCCATGACGACTATGCCAAGGAGTTGGTCAGTTGGGAACCGACAACGGAATTGCAGCAGCTCATTCCTGGACAACGGTTTATTCTCAGTGGGTTTTCACCGAAAAAGAAAAGAGCATTGCAGCAGGAGGCAATCAGTAAGGGATTGATCTACAAACGGTACATTTCTCCAGGACTCGATTTGCTCGTAGCTGATGAGAAAATGGGTGCAGCGAAGTACGAACGTTGCAAAAACCAGTCTGTTCCCATTTGGTCTGAAAATGCTTTTGTGGATGCCCTGGAACAGCTTCCACTGCAGGGTGAGCAAGGCTGATCGGCGCGGTTAACGCATCAAATGAAGCTCTCCATTGAGGGTGCCACGTTGTTCTCCTCCGCAAAGGATGAGGTAGGACATCTTGACGTAATACACCCCTTCCGTCACCGGTTCGCCGTTGATTCGGCCATCCCACTCTACGGGTTTTCCATCATGCATATAGACCGCATTGCCCCATCGATTGAAAATACTCAATTGATAGCGGTCGACAATGGAGAGAAGTGGGAACTCGGGGTCGTTGGCTAAAAATGGCCGGAACCGCTCGTTTGTTCCATCGCCGTTTGGAGAAAAGACATTTGGAAGCATCGTTGAACTTGCATCAACAAATGCTTCGGGATCCTGGTACACAAAAACAGAGTCAGAACTGGAACAGCCATTTTCTTCGAATGCAACATTCAAGACATAGGTCCCGGGTAGATATGCGATTGGATTGAGCGGGTCGACGGCATTGAGGCTGCCAGCATTCCAAGTCCAATCGAACACCGGTGTGTAGTTTTCAGGAGTGATGAGGATGTCATATATCGTGGCAGCAGGAGAAGCGCATGTAATGGTGTCAGACCAGCCAGCCTCTACCAGAGGTTCGGTGAAATCGGCTTCGAGGACCAAGGTTGTTTCTAGGTCGCATCCATTGGAGGGATTGGTTGAGGTGACGCTCCAAGATCCAGGAGTTGATGTCGCGAGAACGAAGGGTTCCGTTAACCAATACCAATTCGCATCTGATGGAATGGTCCATTCCAAGAGCGCATCGGCCGCTGCTGTCGCCGTGATTTCTAAAACTTCAGTGGTGCAATCCAACTGCGCACCGGAAGACGATAGCGTCACATCCAACGTGCTGAAATCAGAAGTGATATCCATGCTGATCTCATCGATACAAACCCCATCATCACTGGTCACAACCAACGTATAGATCCCCGGGGAATCCACGGTCGCATTGGGCCCTAGGTTGGACACGAAGTTCCCCAAGTCATCGCTCTGCCAGTCGTAAGAAACGCCGTTTGGAAAGTTGGATGCACCGAACAATTCAATTTGTGAGATATCGCACGTGATGGTCGTGCCTTCCGAGGTTTCAGCTGAGGCAACGAGGGGCTCTACAAATACAAAGACAGAATCGGTGATTTCCGCATCGCAGAACCCTGCGTACGTTACGGTATACGCCATGCTTGAATCAGGAGTGCACAGGGTTGTTGCGTCATTGGGGTTTGAGAGAAAAGTAGGCGGGTCCCAAGTGTACGTGGCATTCGGAGCTCCAACAACATTGAGTTCAACGCTTGCGCCGGGACAGATGACCGTTTCAGGACCTGTTGCGATGATGTTCTCGGAGAGACAGACACTCTGGGTGTTAAAGGACCCCCCAGTACTCCCTGTAAACCCCCAGTAAACGAGGGTCTGTCCATTGAAAATATCGGCAACTAAGTCAATCTGTGCAGCCAACCGCAAAGAGCAGTCAAAATAGACAGCGATAATCTGTGTGTCCGGATCCCACGTGATTTTGACCGGATGATCAGCCCCGTCTTCGATATTGATGTTATCCAGGCTTGCTTGAACTGGACCACCTAAACCTGTTGGTGGCGCATGGTTGACGGATCCATCAGAAACAAACCCGATGTGATCTTGGATGAGATCGCCATATTCACCGTTGTTCCACGTGTCAAATTCAACGCCAAAACTGGGGTCAAACCCAGTGAATCCTAAAGCTCCTCCGCTTTGTCCCAATGCCTCCGTGCCGACATCTTGCAAGACGAAAACCATGCCGTCTGCACCCGTGGCGTCTAACGTTCCGAAATTCATGGTAAAGGACAAGTCAAAGGGGGACTCCAAGTCGATGAACTCACCGTTCCAAACGGTTCCGTTTTGATTGCTTTGCGTTGTCGTTAATTGATAACAGTCTCCTTCAATGGACGATGCTGTTCCATTGAGGAAATAGGCTTGACCATTATGGTCTGTGGATGCCAGTAGACTGCAGCTGAGGACCAACGCGACTTTACCCCAACGGCCGAGATGAATGAAAAATGGAGCCAGGATGTCTCTTGGACGAATCATGCTCCGAAAATTACAACGTACAGAAGGGGAATGAGGCGTTTTAACAGATGAGGTTTGCACAGCAATGAGTCATTTGTGTTCAAAAAGCCACGTGATCTTCCCGTCTGAATTGCGCGTTTATCTGATTTCTAATCGAATACAATAATTGGAACGTCGTGATGCTTCAAGAAAAGGCGTGCTGCTCTGAGAACCATGCAACGATTCCGCTTTTCTTGCAGTTCTTTGTTTGAAACAAAGGTGTCACAGATTTATGAATAGGAAAGTAAACCGCTTGCTGTTTGTCGTCTTCAGTATACTGATAGTAGGAAATGCCTGGGGTCAAAGAACCTGTGGTACCGATTCTGTTCATGCTCATATGATGGGGCTTCCTGGTTATGATCGAGCGTATACTGATCGTCTGGATGCGGCAAACGCGGCTGCATCGGATCGCCTCGAGTGCGATGTCCCGTTGCTGATTCCTGTGGCCGTGCATTTTCAAAGTACAGGGATTCCAATCGACTGTGCCATTGAAATGGCTGTGTCCCAAGTCCAAACCCTCAATGAGGACTTCGCTGCGACGAATGGAGATTTGGCGGAATGGGTGGAATCACAGCCAACAATTTGGCCTTCCATTGACAACGGTGAATCCTGCATTAGCTTCTGTTTGGCCACATTGGATCATCCAGATGGATTCGGATTGGACGAAGGTGACTATGCTGTGACATTGGATCAGACGACGGGAGATAGCGATGCCTCTTGGTCCGGTTATCTCAACTTTTTTGTACGCACCCTCGGAGGAGGGACATTGGGCTATTCCCCATTAGGAGGCAATGGCTCAGGGGATGGAGTGACCTGTGACCCGCAGTACTTTGGGAGTGTTTCTTGCGGAGGAAATACAATCAGTGGTGCATTCGACATGGGGCGAACGATCACACACGAAGTGGGACATTATTTGTTTTTGGAACATCCTTGGGGTGGAGGAGGCTGTGCAGGTGACGATTTTGTTGCCGACACGCCCGCTACAGATGGTCCTCAATTTGGGTGTCCCAGTGGCCAGAACATTGTGAATTGCACTGCTCCCATTTTATGGCCGTCGTATATGGACTATTGCGACGACGCTTGCTTGTTCATGTTCTCAGAGGGCCAGGTGGCGCGCATGGAGACGTATGTGACAGATAACCTTCAAAACCTGCTCAACAGTTCTACAACGGCTTGTGAAGAAGCCCTTTGCATCGGTTTTGATGTCGCAGTAAATGTTGTTGGAGAATCCTGTAATGGCAACGATGGAAGTGTCGTGGCATCCAGTGAGGGCGGATTGGCCCCGTATGAATATGTCTTAAATGGAGCACTTCAAGTGGGCAACGGTTCCTTTTCCAATTTGCCATCCAACACCTATACGCTTGAAGTACTGGACGGAAACAGTTGTGTGTTCTCCCAGACAATCACGTTGGTTCAGGATGAGCCGGACCTTGAATTGGTGTCAGTCGTCAATGAGCACTGCAGTGACGGTGCCGGTCAAATCGCGGTGCAAGTCAACGAATCAAGCACGTTTGACTTTAGCATCAACGCCGGTGACAGTTGGCAAGATACGGGCTCGTTTGTGGGGCTATCAGGAGGGACTTACACCATCGATGTTCAGAATGTATTTGGCTGTCAAGGAAGTGTGGAAGTGGAGGTTCTCAATACCAGTGAATTGGACTTGGTGGTTGAGTCCAAGGAAAATGTGCGATGTACGTGGTTTGACAACGGCAGCATTGATGTTCGGGCAGTCGGAGGGGATGAGCCTTACGTGTACGTCTACAATGACACTGAAACCTCTTCCTCTGGCGACTTCACATTGCTGCCTGTGGGCGATCACTTGATTCGCGTAGAAGATGCCGTCGGGTGTGTTTACGAAGAGGTCTTTGCTTTGATCAATGATTTTTCAAACCTCGGTAACGATTGTCCTTGTAGCATATACGTGCCCAATGCATTCACGCCGGATGGCGATTTGCAAAATGAAGTGTGGGAAGTGAAGGCGTCTTGTCCCGTCTCTGGGTTTCATGTGCAGGTCTATGACCGCTGGGGAGTGCTGGTATTCGAGTCCATGGACGCAGCGTTCTTTTGGCAAGGAGGTGTCAACGGTTACTACCTTGACGCAGAGCTCTTTCTGTACAGGATCACCTATCAATGGGGAGAGGAAGAAAACGCTTCAGTTGAGACGGAAGTCCAAACAGGATACGTATCGATCCTGCGCTAAGCCACAATCAAAATGAGAGGCTGACCTTCAGGTTGACCCTTCGGTTGGTCAAATAATTGCTGATGGCATATTGCCTTCCATTGACATCTTCAATCCACGTGTGATTGATAGTATTGCGAATCCCCAAAATATTGAAGACTTCAATCGATACAAATCCACTGCGCTTTTTCTTGGATGAGGTCTTGTCTTGGTTGTAGAACAGTTCGCGAGAGAAGCCAATGTCGACTCTGCGGTAGGTCGGGGTGCGCAAGATGTCTTTGTACCGTTCGAAGGATGGCGGTCCAAAAGGAAGGCCGGTACCGAAATAAAGACTCACAAGCACCTTGTACGCTTCATTGCCCGGCATCTCGTCTTGGAACAACAGGCTCATATTGAACCGTTGGTCGGTTTGACGCGGAATGAACCCAGGCTCGATTAAACTGCTGTCTACGGCTACATTGTTCAACGTGAAGCCAGGTATGATGGCCTCGCCTGCGTCGTTGTAGTACTGCAAATACCCATCGTCTTCAAGGTCTTCAGCTGTTTTTAGCGCGGACAAACGCAACCAGCTCTGAATGCCATCGATGAATTCACCGTTGAGCATGAAATCGATGCCGGTGGCATAGCCGCTGCTGTTGTTTTTGGCATAATACCGCTGACGCACATTTTCGATTTCATAGGGGATCAAAAAGTCGAGGTCTTTGTAGTAGAGCTCAGAGACCATTTTGAATGGACGGCCATACAGTTGAAAGACGCGGTCCATACCGAGGACTGCATGGCGCGCGCGTTGAGCGCGTATGTCCGGATTGATGGCTCCGTCGAGTTGGCGCATTTCTCGATAGAAAGGCTGTTGCCAATAATTTCCTGCCGACAGGTTCCAAACGGTAGACTGGTCGCTTGATTTGGAGACGGGGGCAAAGCTGAGGTGCCCTCGTGGACCACCAACGACCTGGTTGCTGTATGACCAATGATGCGCGCGCCCTCCGATGTTTAATTTCCAGAGATCTCCCCGGTCATTTTCCCAATTCCAGGTGCTTTGCACGTAAGCTTGGACACGGTTAGAGTTGACTTCGTTTTGAGCCCGAATGATGTCGTTTAAAACAATCACTTGGTCGGGGCCATTGTCCACATAACCGATGCTGTCTTGGGGATGCGGGCTGATGTACCCTGCAGAATCTATGAGGGACCACTCTGATAGGGCATCCGTGATGTGTTCTGCTTGCCATTTGGCGCCCCATTCCCAAAACGATTGACTCGGGGTATGAAACGTTGAACCTTTCAATGCGCTGCTGATGACTGTGGCGTCCAATTGATTTCTAGCGTGGTTTAAGAATGCCCCGACGCCTTTGTTGTTCATCGCTTCACCCAACTCGTCGGAACCCAAATCACGTTCCAATTCATCGAGGAAATAGGCTCCTAAGATGTCGTACGATTCCGATTCTGAAGTTGAAAAAGCGGAGGTAATCCAGCGCCACTTCGTGCTTTCCGTGACGCGATTTACAGCAAGTGCTCCAAACCCCGTGCGAAAAGAGGTCACCTCCTGTCCATCGAAGTAGATGGTAAGTCGCAAGGCTTCGTTGATGCTACCCACATCGGTTTGTCGTGTCGTTGGAATGAATTGATAGTCGTTTTGACCATACATCCCGAGGAATTCCATTTCCCAGGGGCCATAACCATCGGGGTCAAAGGTGGCAAAAGTTTGCAGGTCAATGTACCGTGGTTGGTATTCACCACCTTCATCCAAAGAGCCCAATACATAACTGTTATCCCGAAATCGAAACCCCGAATTCAAGGTGAACCTACGATGGCCAACGGGGCCTTTTTCACTTACGACATCCTGCTGCACTTGGGCGCCAAGCATGCTCGCTGTAAGTTGCGTTTGATTGGTTGTCGGAGTGCGGTAGTGGATGTCCAAAACGGAACTCAGTTTATCGCCGAATTTGGCTTCAAACCCTCCGGCAGAAAAAGTGATCGACTCGACCATGTCTGGGTTGGGGAAGGACAACCCTTCCTGTTGCCCCGCGCGCACCAAAAATGGACGGTACACCTCAATATCGTTGACGTAGACCAGGTTCTCATCAAATGAGCCGCCACGAACATTGTACCCGCTTGAGAGCTCGCTGTTGAAGTTGACAGGTGCTTGAATGAGCAAATCTTCAATCGTGCCGCGAGGCGAAGGGATTCGCGAGGCGACTTTGGGGTCGATTCGTTGAACCGGAGATGTTCGCTCTCCATCGGCAAAGACTTCAGAGGTTGCCAAAGCAACACCTGCTTGCAAGCGAATGGCGAAAGTCAACGTGTCTCCGGCGATGGGGGTGATTACCCGTTGTTCAGTTCGATACCCAACGAAGCCAAATCGGATGGTGTATGGAACTCCGGCAGTGAGTTGAATGCGATACTTTCCATCTTGATCAGTGACCATCCCTGCAGACGCTTGATCGACAGGTATAACAGTGGCTCCTGGAAGTGGGCTGCCATCGCTGGAGCCAACTGTTCCTTCAATCCAACCGACCTGAGCCAATCCAGAAAGCTGAACGGTCAAGGCTATGGCAATCGCCAGCGTATATCGGAGACATCTCAGCATCATCAGGTGCTAGCGATCCCGCAGCGATTGGATGAACTTAGCCCAGGCGATGGGGTTGAATAATGAGATCGGAGGGAGTTGTCCGTTGTAGCTGTTTTGGATGGCTTGCTGTTGCATCGTGTACGAATACACTTCAGATCCATCTCGGCCGACTTCCATGAGTCTGTCATAAAGCGCTTCTGGGTCAAGTCGCTCTTGACCAATAATATAAGCGTCTCTAGTTAAAGCGAGTTCCATGAATTCTTCGCGGAATCGCTCTCGGGTAGGCCAAGGATAAATGAAAGCTTCTTCCAGCGAAATGGTATCTCTTCCCAAGGGTTGAACGACATTCATTCGAGGAAGTTGTAGGTCGGAGGGTACCGTGAATTGTTGTGCGATGTAGCCCATCGAGGACACCCGTAAGGTGTCTCCTTCTAAGGCAGGGATGCTAAAGAACCCGTTGGCGTCGGTCATGGTCCCGCGCGAGTCGCGCATGCGGTAAACTGTTGCGAAGGAAAGTGGGGAAAGGGAGTCGCCTGTAACTACCATTCCACTAATTTGAACAACGTTCAAAAGGGTCGAATCGGCAACGGATTCTTGGGCATGGGTGGTCGGTAGTCCGAAGCCCATGACAAGGGCGAAGAGGGTAAAATAGCTGACGAACGCTTTCATTCGGGACAAGTTAGAACCGCGCATTCAATTAAACTTGAGCTGTTTTAAATTCCGAGGTGAAATGGAACTCCAATTCCGGAAAATTGGCGATTTCCATGTCCAATAGGAACTTTGATGGAGCGAGAAAGACATCATTCTTGTCTTTATCAAGGACCATATCTGTGCCTTTAATGCGTTTAAATTCATCCAATTTGCTCTCGTTGTCACTTAAAATCCAACAGGCTTTAAAATAACGCTTGGGTTGAAATTCACATTTTGCACCATACTCGTGTTCAAGGCGGTATTGAATGACTTCAAATTGAAGCTCGCCAACGGTTCCTACAATTTTTCGATTGCCCAATTCGCGAATAAACAATTGGGCGACCCCCTCATCAGTCAATTGTTTGATTCCCTTTTCTAGCTGTTTGCTCTTCATGGGGTCGAGGTTGACTAATTCCTTAAAAATCTCGGGTGAAAAACTAGGGATGCCACGAAATTGAATGATCTCACCTTCGGTTAACGTATCACCGATCTTGAAATTGCCTGTGTCGTACAATCCAACAACATCGCCGGGCCAGGCTTCCTCTACAATGCTCTTGTCCTGAGCAAGGAATGTTGCAGGGTTGGAGAATTTTAATTTCTTCGTGAGCCGCGTGTGATAGTAGAAGGTGTTGCGCTGAAATTGGCCGCTGCACACGCGGAGAAAGGCAATGCGATCACGATGACGCGGGTCGATGTTGGCGTGAATCTTAAAAATGAATCCTGAAAAGGCTTCTTCTTCCGGATGGACATCGCGTAGGTCAGCTGGACGTGATCGAGGATCTGGAGCAATGTCAATAAACGTATCGAGCATCTCCTGAATGCCAAAATTATTGACAGCACTTCCAAAAAAGACAGGTGCAAGGTCCCCGTCTAAATAGGGTTGTGAATCCCACGTCTCGTAAACGCCGGTGATCAATTCTACATCTTCTCTGAGCTGGTTCGCGTGCTGTTCTGTGACCAAGTCATCGAGAGAAGCGTCTTGGATGTCTTCGATGGACACCACTTCTTTTGAAATCTTTGTTTTGTCCGGATTGAACAAGCGCAATTCGGAGTTGTACAAGCTGTAAACCCCTTTAAACGATTGGCCACCACTGATCGGCCAACTCAATGGACGAACGTTTATTTTGAGTTTCACCTCAAGCTCATCGAGTAAGTCGAACGGATCTTGTCCTTCTAAGTCCATCTTGTTGATGAAGATGATGACAGGCGTTTTACGCATCCGGCACACTTCCATCAAGCGCTCTGTTTGAGCTTCGACGCCTTTCACACAGTCAATGACAAGGATGACACTGTCAACTGCAGTCAACGTGCGGTAGGTGTCTTCAGCAAAGTCCCTGTGACCGGGTGTATCGAGCAAATTGATGAGGCGGTCTCGATAGTTGAATGCCATCACAGAAGTGGCAACCGAAATGCCTCTTTGCCGTTCAATTTCCATGAAATCGGACGCCGCAGTCTTCGTAATCTTGTTGTTCTTCACCGCACCGGCTGTCTGAATAGCCCCACCAAACAAGAGGAATTTCTCTGTTAAAGTGGTCTTGCCAGCATCGGGGTGACTGATGATAGCAAAGGTGCGCCGCTTGGCAATTTCGTCTTGGATGTTCCCCATAGCGCAACAAATTTACGATGCGGGACGGGGAGGTCCCTCCAGGAGTTTCAACCAACTTTCAACGGCCGCTCTTTTGTGGAATTGGGTCAAGTCTTTTCGAGAGGGGAGCGGGATGTCATTGTGGTGCTTCAGGGCTCTAGCCAAAGCATCCGGTGATCGAGGAGAAATCAGGGTTCCATGCGCTCCATGGCCCAACAATTCGGGCGTGCCACCAGCGTCGGTTCCAATCACAGGAATGCCCGATGCAAGGGCTTCCAACGTGACCATTCCAAATGTTTCGCTTGCACTGCACATGGCATAAACATCGCACGCTGCATAGGCGGTTTGCAATGATTCCATTTGCCCATGCCAATGGATGCGGTCGCTGATTCCCCGTTGTTCGGCGTCCGTTCGTAGGCGTGTTTCCCAATCTTCTGCTTCATTCGCGGTATTGCTCCCAACAATGAACGCGTGCCAGTCAGATGCGCTTTCCAAGGCGGCGAAGAGCATGTCTTGCCCTTTCAGGGGGTCCAATCTTCCAAACAGCCCAACCAGTTTGACATCAGAAGGGATGCCAAATTCCTTTCTCGAGGCTGCTTTGTCTTTGGAAGGAGCGAACCAATGGGAGTCCAGAGCGAGAGGGATCTGACTGATTTGATGCGGTTTTAAGGGGGTGTTTCTCAAAACTTCATCTGCAAGACGCTTCAGAGGGGTGACCCAATGATCAATTTGTCCAAATCGCCAGCGATGCCACGGTCTCTTTTTGGGCCGGTCAATTTGCATCCCTTGTTGGAAGACCAAGCGACAGGGTATGCCGCAAACGGCCAAGGCGGCCAACGGTAAATCCCGGGGATCTCGTATCCAAAGAACTTCGGCGCTCAATGCTTGCAACCGGGAGCGCAAGTGCAAGGCCGCCCTCCATGGAAGATGTCGATTCTGACGAGCGATGGTTTCTAAAGGCAGGCCTGCTGCTTGCGCTTTTTGATGCAGTGGAGACTGCGAAACGCTCAAAACGCTGACCGTGGCACCAGCCTCTTGCATCCATTCGGCATAGCGAAGTAAATTCTGTTCAAGACCTCCCCAACCTGTTGAGCTGGATAGAAAAACAAGTTTCATCGGTTATCGGGACGAACGGTAATTTCGCTAAAAACACCACGGCCTTTCGATTCAATGGAGAGCACAATGGCTTCAGCGATGAACACAGGGTCCATGCCTTTTTCAAATTGGGGGCGATAGGATTCCCGGAGGTCGGAGTTGGTCGTTTGATCAATGAAGGCCGTATTCACTGCGCCCGGATTGATTGTGGTCACGGCAAGGCGGTCTCGGAACTCAATGCGAAGGGATTCACTTAAAGCCAGTACCGCATGCTTGGTGGCGCAATACACGCCACTATTTGGAAACACATTGCGCGCGGCAACCGAGCCAATTTGAATGACCTGGCCTTTGTTTTTCAAGAGCGAATCAAGGCACGCATGCACGCCATTCAAAACGCCTTTTATGTTGACGTCAATCATCCGGTGCCAGTCCGAAATGTCAGCTTCCTCTAGGGGCGAAAAAACGCCGATTCCAGCGTTGGGAATGCACACGTCAATGCCACCCCATTGGTCCTTCATTTTTTGAGCAGCAACCTGCATGGATTCCGCATTGGTAGCGTCTCCTTCGTGCAGCAAGACACTGTTTTCATCGCGTGCTGACGCCCACGATTGCATAGCGCTCAAGTCTCTTGAAATAAGTAAAACACGGTGGCCTTTTTCGGCCAACAGACGAGCAGTTGCAGCTCCAATTCCACTGGAGGCTCCTGTCAGGAAAATACGTTGAGATTTCACGCCGTGAAGGTACAACGCACAACGGTTGAGTTCAATACACTGCGGCGCGCCCAGATTGAAAGCCAATGACCCGGTCATAACCGGAATCATCCCAGTAATAGGCAATGACTTGGTAGGTGTTGTCTGCAGCAGCATGGGAACCTTCAACCGTTGATGTTACTCCAGCCCCTTTGGTCAAAGCTTCCGTGTCATACCGATCGGCCGCCCAAGAAGGCCGAGTGAGATAGGTGTAGTTGTAATATCCTTGCTTTAAAAAAAGAGCAAGTTCGTACCGGCGTTTGGTGTCATCCCACGTCATGCGATGCGTCAATGGAAACATCCAATCCGAGCATTGGCCAAAAACATACACGTCGCGATCTGGATAGGGGTCAAAGCAAGCTAGATAAAAATGGGCCATCACGTAATCGCCTCCTGTGTGATCATCTTGTCGCTCATTCGAGATAATATACGCACCGTTCAAGTCCCTTCTTGCTTGGTGGTATGCATAGGTGCGCAGTTCGTCAGGCTCTAAATGCATGTGGAAGTGATTGCGGCCATCTTCTATGCGGTCGAGTCCTTGGCTGACAAACTGCAGGCTTTTCAAATCGACGAATCGCCAGCTATTTCCGCCCTCAAATGCATTTTCACCCTGTTGGCTGAAGACCACTTCCTCGCCTTTAACAAAGACGGGTTCTAAACTGGAAATAGCGGCATCCCAGCGACCGTTTTGAAGGAGTGTGGTCTGAAGCGCATCGTATGCGTCTTGAATAACAAAGCGATCCGGACTGTGCGTGATGGCGAAATCCAACTCTTGGTGAGAACGCTTCAGCGGAATCGACTTGGCCTCTTGCACCGTCATTTCAATGTCCACGAGGTTTTCATACACCACAAATCGTCGAAGAATCAGCGGGGTATCTGGTTCCGAAGGGTCAACAACTTCCAGAATATAGTTGCCGCTTTTATCAAAGCGCATGAGGTCATTTGGGAATTGCGCTGCAAAATGGGTGTAGCCGACCCGTGTGTTGAAACTGGACTCTGCCTGATCAAGACTCAGCGATGTGAAGCCCTGAATGCAGTCTGATGCTGTGAGGTCGGGAGAATCATACCAGTCAAAAGTGCAATGTTGCCAACGCATTTCCAATGTTCGGAAGCGCTCACTCAGATCATCAAATTGGAATTTCAGAATGCCGTCGTCCAATGCAATAAATGGAAGTTCAGCCGGGAGGCCTTGTGGATGCAGCGTCACGCTGAGGATGTTCTCTGCCGCATAGGCAATGGGATATGGGGTGTCTTGACCTTGGGCAACCGTGCTCAAAAATGCAAAGGCGAGAAGCAAAACGAAAAGAGAAGGATTGGAGAGAACACGCGCTGTATTTGGTGTCCGATTCGGGTCTTTCTGAGCCCCTAAAAGTGTGAATTGTCTGTTTAGCAACATAACGGCGTTAATTCTGTGGGCAAATCATAGGGATATCACCGGTTGTCAGTCCTACCTTTGCGCCCGAAAAGTAAACATTCGTGAGCTGATGTCCCGCACGATAAGGATCCGAAAAGGAGCAAATATTCGATTAAAAGGTCGCCCCGCGACCTCAATTGTCGATGCTCCACCAGCAGCAATATACGCTGTACAACCTCCAGATTTTACTGGAGTCATACCCAAACTTCGCGTAAAAGAAGGAGATGCCGTTGTGGCCGGTAGTTCGCTGTTTTTCAGCAAGGACTGCCCTTCTGTGCAATTTTCCAGTCCCGTTAGCGGGGTGGTAAAAAGCATTGTACGCGGTGCCAAACGAAAAATCCTTGCTGTCCTCATTGAGGCAGATCAACAAGGAAAAGCGGAGTCATTCCCAGTCATCGACCCCAAAACGGCGGATCGAACGGCCATTTTAGGGGCAATGCTCAATGGCGGTCTCTTTGCCTTTGTCCAACAACGGCCGTTCGCCGTCGCTGCAGATCCGGCAATTACGCCACGAAGTATCCACATTAGCGGATTCAATTCGGCACCACTGTCTCCGGACATGGCGGTCGCACTGAATGGGCGTATGGAGGACTTTCAAATAGGTATCGATGCTTTGAACCAACTGGCAGGGTCAGAGGGTGTGCACATTGGTGTGCGTTCAAATGAAACGATCTTTTCGGGAATTGAAGGCGCCAAGGTGACGCAGTTCGAAGGTCCTCACCCTGCAGGCAATGTGGGTGTGCAGATTCATCATGCTGCGCCATTGAATAAAGGCGAAGTTCTTTGGACGATGCATGCTGAGGACGTCGCGAACTTGGGTGTTTTGCTCTCAAAAGGTCGTTATGAGCCTCTCCGCGTTGTTGGAGCAGGCGGCTCGGAGCATCCTGCACCACAGCACATGCGGGCTTTGGCGGGTACAGCGTTGACGTCACTTGTTGGAGGCCATCAAGATGCTGAGAACACGCGCTACATTTCAGGAGATCCCTTAACAGGAACCGATGCCAGTGCAGCCGGTTACCTCGGTGGGTTGCATCATCAAGTGACTTTGTTGCCTGAAGGAAACGAGCCTAAATTCTTGTTGACTGACGGTTGGTTGAGCCCGGGATTGAAGAAGTTTTCTCTTTCGAGGAGCTATCCCACATGGCTCATGCCTAAATCAAAGGAGTTCACCATGGACACCAATTCCAACGGTGAAGAACGCGCGTTCGTTGTGACCGGTCAATACGAGCCGGTATTCCCATTTGACATTTACCCTGTGCAGCTCATCAAGAGCATCATGGCCAATGACATTGATGGAATGGAAAAACTAGGCATCTATGAAGTAGCGCCTGAAGATTTTGCTCTTTGCGAATATGCGTGTACATCCAAGATTGCGGTTCAGAAGGTGGTACGGGACGGTTTGGACATGTTGAAGAAAGAACTTGGTTAACCAGAGATTATGAAAGCATTGCACAACATCTTGGATTCGATCCGGCCTCATTTTGAGGAAGGAGGAAAGCTGAGCAAGTTTTGGGTGGTTTTTGACTCCCTCGAAACATTTGCCTTTACTCCAGGGCATACGAACAAAAATGGAGTTCACATTCGGGACGGAGTGGATTTGAAGCGCACCATGTTCTTGGTGATTTTGGCTTTGGTTCCCGCTTTGCTCTTTGGAACGTGGAACCAGGGACACCAGTACCTTCTTTCCATAGGGGAGATTAGCGTATCGGATGCTTGGAACACCATGATTTGGGACAAGCTGTTGATTGGAGCCTGGAAGGTTCTGCCGCTGGTTGTTGTGAGTTATGGAGTTGGATTGGGCATTGAATTCTTGTTTGCAGGTTTTCGCAAGCACAGCATCAATGAAGGATTCCTGGTTTCGGGAATGCTGATTCCGTTGATCATGCCGATCGATGTGCCCTTGTGGATGGTCGCTGTGGCCGTGGCATTTTCAGTGATCATCGCGAAGGAAGTATTTGGAGGTACAGGAATGAACATCTTGAATGTGGCCTTAACCGCCCGCGCCTTTTTGTTCTTTGCTTATCCGAAACAGTTGTCCGGAGAAATTTGGATTCATGAGGTGGCCGCTTCGAAGTCGGGTGGTCTGCTCGTGGACGGATATACGGGGGCTACGGCTCTTGGGGAACTGGCTTCGACAGTGGGTAAGCCCATTATGAATGCGGATGTCACATCGGTGATGGGCATGTTTGACGCCGGGGGAATGTACAGTCTGAGCAATGCCTTTTTGGGCCTAATTCCAGGTTCAATCGGTGAGACTTCGGCTTTGGCCATCTTAATCGGAGCTGCGCTTCTGATTTGGACGGGCATCGGAAGTTGGAAGGTGATGAGTTCTTTTTTAGTGGGTGGCTTGGTGATGGGATTCTTGTTCAATCTCATGGGGATGAATGCTTACATGACGTTGCCTCCGATTCATCAAGTGGTGATGGGAGGATTCATGTTTGGCATGGTCTTCATGGCTACGGACCCTGTCAGTGCCGCTCAAACAGAGCGCGGCAAATGGATTTACGGCTTTTTGGGTGGGTTCTTGTCGATCATGATTCGCGTTTTCAACCCGGCTTATCCTGAAGGAGTGATGATGGCAATCTTGTTCATGAATGTCATGGCACCCCTCATTGACCATTATGTGATTCAAGCGAATGTCAGCAAGCGTGAAAAACGCGCAATGCTTGCCTCCGCTCAACGAGCCTCCGCATAAATATTGAGTCATGGCAATCAATAAAAACAGTACAGTTTACACGTTTGGCTTTTCCATTGCGATGGTCATTGTCGTCGGTATTTCTTTGGCCTACACATCGTTGTCCCTCAAGGACCGACAAGATGCCAATGCTGCTGACAAGAAGATGATGAACATCCTTTCAGCCATTGGTGTTGAGGCAAATCGCGCGAATGCAGGTGATTTGTTCGCAGATTATGTCGTCGAACGTGTTTCCATAGACGGATCTGGCCGTCAGGTGAATGCAACAGTAGACCCGGTGAATGCGAAGGACAAGCAAGATCCTTTTAGCATAGAAGTGATGAAGGATTACCGCGCAAAAATCAAATCGGCAGTGAAGGCTGCTGACGGTGACGCGGCAACCCTTCAGGCTGCGCTCGAATCCGCGGACTTGCAATTCCCCCTTTACCGCTGCTCAAAGGACGATCAGGATCTCTTTGTGGTTCCTTTGGTCGGATCGGGTCTATGGGGACCGATTTGGGGGTTTGTTGCCCTTGAGGACGATATGACGACGATTTACGGCGCCAACTTTGACCACAAGACCGAAACGCCTGGACTGGGTGCCGAAATCAGAGAAGGGTTCTTTACGGATAAGTTCCGCGGAAAGAAATTGAACACGGCTGGACCGTTGCTGTTCTCTATCCTCAAAGGAGGAGCTCAAACCAATGAGAACAGTGTGGATGGAATTACTGGCGGAACGATTACATCGAAAGGAGTGGATGAAATGATCAATCGCACGTTGGCGGTGTATCTCCGCTACTTTGAATCTCAAACTCAAACCCGCGCACAAAAATGAGCACGGAAACCACACCTGCGGTCACTCAGAAGAAAGAGTCTCTGTTCTCCAAAAAGAATAAGAAACTGCTGTCTGATCCGCTCAATGACTCCAATCCAATTACCGTTCAGGTATTGGGCATTTGTTCAGCATTGGCAATTACAGTACAATTGCAGCAAGCGGTCATCATGAGCTTGTCTGTATTGTTTGTTATGATTGGCGGAAACGTTATCATTTCGTTGATGCGCAATTTGGTCCCAGACCGTATCCGCATCATCGTACAATTGGTCGTTGTGGCCTCTTTGGTCATCATTGTGGACGAAGTGTTGCAGGCTTTCCAACCAGACATTTCAGAAAAGCTGTCCGTATTTGTAGGCCTGATTATTACCAATTGTATCATCATGGGGCGTTTGGAAGCATTTGCGCTGGCCAACAAACCTGGACCATCTTTCTTGGATGCGATTGGAAACGGCATGGGCTACGCTTGGATTTTGTTGGTGGTATCCATCGTCCGGGAAATCTTTGGTAGCGGAGCGATATCCCTTCCAGGAATGGGACAAGTGAAGTTTTTGCCAACAAGCTGGTTTATCAGTGAAGGCGGGCTTTACGAAAACAACAACTTGATGATTTTGCCTCCGATGGCATTGATCACTGTGGGCATTATCATTTGGATTCAGCGTAGTCGCAACCAAGCTTTAATCGAGGAGAACTGATGGAATACTTCAACATTTTTGTCAAAGGCATCTTCATTGAAAACATGATTTTCGCCTACTTCTTGGGAATGTGCTCTTATTTGGCCGTTTCCAAGACGGTAAAAACAGCCAATGGATTGGGGCTTGCCGTAATTTTCGTTCTGGGAATTACAGTACCGATCAATTATTTGTTAGAGAACTATGTCCTGAAGGAAGGAGCATTGTCTTGGCTGAGTCCAGAATATGCAAACGTTGACCTAGGCTTCTTGAGTTACATCATGTTCATCGCTGTCATCGCTTCCATGGTGCAGTTGGTGGAGATGATCGTCGAGAAATTCGCGCCGGCTTTGTATGGCGCCTTGGGAATCTTTCTTCCGTTGATCGCCGTCAATTGCTCCATCTTGGGTGGTGCGCTGTTCATGCAAGACCGGCAATATCCAAGCATTGGAGAAGCAACTGTTTTTGGACTTGGCTCAGGTGTTGGCTGGTGGATCGCCATTGTGGCCATCGCAGCCATTCGTGAGAAAATCCGTTATTCACATGTTCCAGCACCTTTGAGAGGATTGGGCATTACGTTTATCATCACCGGACTCATGGGCATTGCTTTCATGAGTTTCATGGGCATTGAAATCTGATTGAGATGACGACGACGATAGTACTGACCATTGCGTTCTTTTTAGCAGTTATTCTGCTTCTTGTAGGACTGCTTCTATTTGCGAAAGCAAAGCTCTCACCAAGCGGTGATGTGAGCATTGTCATCAACGGTGAACGAACATTGCAAGTCGGTGGAGGTAGCACGTTGCTCACGACACTCGGCAACAATGGTGTTTTCTTGCCATCTGCTTGCGGAGGCGGAGGAACTTGCGTTCAATGCCGTTGCCAGGTTGACAGTGGAGGCGGAAGTATTCTCCCAACAGAGGAGCCACACTTTAGCCGAAAAGAAATCCAGAACAATTGGAGATTGGGATGCCAAGTCAAGGTCAAAGAGGACATGGAAATCCGTGTGCCTGAAGAGGTTTTTGGCATCAAGAAGTGGGAGTGCGAGGTGGTCTCCAACTACAATGTAGCTTCTTTTATTAAGGAATATGTAGTCCGACTCCCTGATGGTGAGCACTTGGAATTTGAGGCAGGAGGGTACATTCAAATAGATGTGCCTGAGACGGTGGTCGATTTTAAAACCATGGATGTAACAGCGCATCCAGATCACCACAAGGACCCTAAGACGTTCCAAAACGAGTGGGATAAGTTTGGATTATGGGATTTGCAGATGAAGACTGATGAGCCGATTGTACGGGCCTATTCCATGGCAAACCACCCGGCTGAGGGAAACATTGTTATGTTGAATATTCGAATCGCTACTCCGCCTTGGGATCGCGCTCGGAATGCCTGGATGCAAGTCAACCCAGGGGTGTGTTCCTCCTTCGTATTTGGACAAAAAGAGGGCGATAAAGTGACCATTTCTGGACCGTATGGTGAATTCTTCATCAAGGAAACTGGATCCGAAATGATTTACATCGGAGGCGGTGCTGGCATGGCGCCAATGCGTTCGCATTTGTTTCACCTCTTCCATACGGTAAAGACGGAACGTAAGGTGACCTTTTGGTATGGCGGTCGCTCCAAGCGAGAGTTGTTCTACCTAGATGATTTCAATAAGATTGCATCGGAATTTCCCAACTTTGATTTCCATGTTGTGTTGTCAGAACCTTCTGACGAGGACGATTGGAAAGTCAAGACGGACGTTTCAGATGAAGGGGATGGCTTTTTGGGTTTCGTGCACAATGCCGTAATTGAGCACCAACTCAGTCACCACGATTCTCCAGAGGACATTGAATTTTATTTCTGTGGTCCACCATTGATGAACCAAGCGGTTCTGAAGATGTGTGACGATTGGGGTGTTCCTGAAGAGAATGTCAGCTTTGACGATTTTGGAGGATAAAAGGACCTTTTTTGCCCGTTTCAACAAGGCCTTCCTATTCGGGTGGGCCTTTGTTGTTGTTTGTGGTTGTGGATCATCTGAGGAAAGGGTGATTGCCAAGCAGAACATCGTACATCAAGGAGACACGCAGGGAACGACGTATGTCATCAAATACCACGGAGCAGACTCTGTAGATCAGCGAATCATTGAGGAGGTATTGGAGCAAGTTGATGTCGAGTTCAATCTATGGCGTCCTGACTCTCGCATCAATGCGGTGAATGCATTTAAGAGCGATCAAACAGTGTTCTCATTTGAGGATTCAAATCGTTTGTGGTCGGTCTTGTGGGACAAGTGCTTGGAGATGCATTCTGCTTCAAAAGGAGCTTTCGACCCGACGGTTCATCCTTTGGTAGAATTGTGGGGGTTTGGATTGAAAAACAAAACTTCGGTTGCTCGAGAGGATGTTGAGAGAATTTTACCGCATGTCGGCATGACAACCGACCGGATTGACTTGGACGAAGTTGAAGAAGGCAGGATTTACCAGCGAACACATGTGCGAAAGGGAGACCGTGAAACCTCCGTTGATTTCAATGCCATAGCCCAAGGAATGACCGTGGATTTACTCGGGGATGCGTTGGTGGAACACGGAGTTACTGATTACATGGTAGAAGTGGGAGGTGAAGTCAAGTGCATGGGAGTCCGCAACGACGGTCAACCCTGGCGGATCGCTATCGATCGCCCAGTGGACTCAGCATGGGGTGAACGTCCTCTACAGGTGGTTGTGAACGTGCAGGATGCGGCCATCTGTACCAGTGGGAACTACCGGAAATTTCATGAAGTCGATGGTGTAAAACGCTCGCACACCATCAGTCCTTTTACGGGGTACCCTGTAACGCACGCTTTGTTGAGTGTCACGATTAAAGCAGTGGATGCCTCTACGGCTGACGCCCTGGCAACAGCTTGTATGGTGTGGGGTCCTGTTCGCGGAAGGTCCTTCATCAAGGAATACCGAGACAACCATCCCGAGGAAGCGATTGAAGCTTACTTCATTTCAGCCGCAGAAAACGACACACACGTGTATTGGGAAACGGAAGGGTGGAATCAAGCGTTGCTCCCTGAAGATCAACTTTGAGGAGGGCTGTCTGCAGGGTTTTCACTCAAGCAGACATCTTGAGGGCGGGCACCACAAACAGAACACGTCCCTGATTCGTCTTTCAGTAAAGGGTTCGAACTGGCGCAGGTTCCTGCAAATTCGCCATCTTTCTTCACCAGAAGCTTGATGGATATCCCCGCAAAACCTAAACCGATCAAGCCGATAGCAAGTAAGACTACGTTCCATTCCATGGGGTAAATTTAGCGCTTGATTTTAAGTATATGCGGCGAAACACGTGGAATTGCCGTTAAAATTTCGTATTTTAAATGCTTAACCAGGGATCATGTGGCGTGCAGTTATTCGATGGGTGTTGATCATGGGCAGCATGTTGCCTGTTTCCCTGTGGGCTCAATTCGAATCGTGCGCATGTCCACCCATCGGAGACCGGCCGTTGACGTATGTGAATGATGGAGAGGGGTCGGGCACGGGGACTGTGCATTGGACGTGCGATAGCATCTATGTTTTAACAGAGACCGTTTTTGTCAATGCAGGTGATGCTTTGACCATTGACCCCGGAACGGTCATCATGGGGAGACAAGCGTTAGCGATTGATACGTTGACGTATACGTTGCCAAATGGCAATCCGTCGTTGCGTGAGGACTACATATTCAGTCAAGAGGCGGGGAGTTTAGTCGTTGCAGCAGGTGCGGAAATTCAAGCGGAAGGCACATCCAATTGTCCCATTGTTTTCACGTACGAAGGGGATCCCATGGACGGAAGTTCGGGGTATGACCTCCGAGGTAAATGGGGAGGTTTGATTGTTTGTGGCCACGGCTCCTTGAACACATATGACGGTGATGATACAGTCGAGGGCATTGAAGATTGGTCAGGACAAAACAGGCATGTGTATGGGAATGGAACGGATCCTGATGGCTCTTCTGGAATTTTGAAATTCTTGAGCATTCGTCATGGATCGACTTCACGGGGCATCAGTCAATTTGGAAATGGCTTAGAGACCAACGCGTTTACGTTGTGTGGCGTCGGAAGTACGACCACCGTGGATTACATCGAAGCGGTAGCGAGCGGTGATGATGGCATTCAAATTTTTGGAGGTACCGTGAATGTGCGCCATTTAGGCCTTGCGTTCAATGCAGAGGATGGTCTGGAATACGACCAGGGGTGGCAGGGAAACGGTCAATTCATTTTTGTCATTACCGATGAACTCAGTGGTGCTGGAGAAATGGCGGGCGATTACGAAGGAGACGATTATGAAGAATTCGACGTGGACATGACATTCATGCCGTTTTCCAATCCGTTGCTATACAATCAAACCTATGTAGGGCGGGGAGAAGCGACGGCCATCAGGCTGCACAACGGAGCAGGCGTGCGCCTACACAACAGCTTGTTTCTCAATTTTGAGCTTGGAATCGATTTTGAAGATGAAGATCCATGCGATGCGTGGGAACTTTTGCTCTTTGGAGAAACGCTCATTGAAAACAATCGGTTTTGGAGCATCGGAGATAGCTCAGCCCTATCTGAAATGATCTTGTATAATGAAGGGTTTGTTTGGAATGGACAAGAAGAAGTTGAAGCCCACTTTATAGCGAACAACAATGCTGCGGCGGACCCTGGCTGTGATTTTGTGTTTGCTACGGAATCAGGATTTGTGATCGACCCCATTGATTTGACTCCAGCACTGGACTCGTTGATCATCGATGATGTTTACTTACCATCCATTGATTGGTTTGTTCCGGTCGATTACATCGGTGCGTTTTCACACGATCAATCCAATTGGCTCACGTGTTGGACCTACATGGAACAGCTTGGTTTGTTTGGTCAATGGAACACTCCTGAAGGAACCGTAGGGGGGTGCACGTATGCATTTGCGTGTAATTTTAACCCTGATGCGGTGGTGGACGATGGTTCTTGCGAAGTGGAATCATGTGCCGGTTGTGTCTGGCCAGACGCCTCTAATTATGATCCGGAAGCGGTGTGGGATGATGGTTCTTGCGAGCTCATCTCAGAAAACACATGCCCTGAAGACATCAATGCTGATGGACAAGTGACAACAACGGATTTGCTGATGTTTTTGGCGGCATACGGTATGGTCTGCCCATGATGGGTGGAGAGCCACTTGTCGTCATGAACCTAGAGGGGCTATGAGTTGGAGGCAACAGGACTCCAAACCACCCCTATGAAAGGACTGTCGGCGCGCAATCGGAATGAGCGGAGTCCCAGCTCAATGCCCCAAGAAGGGGTGATCGCGTGTTGAAGTGCAGTATGCAAGTGACGCGTACCCAATTCGGAATCTGTATGACTCATCATCCAGCCCTGCATCAGAGTCAGCGCTGTGCGGCCATAATGACATCGCGCTCCAATGAGAACAGCTGTCTGAATCCTCTTGGATGGATTGGATGAGGCGTCAGGTTCTCCGTTGATTCGCAGACTTTGGTTCAAGCCGAGGTCTAAAGCTGCTGCCGCGCTCCAGTTGTGTTCTTTTTGATGCCGATAATGAACGGTGTTCATCCAGGTACTCGTGGGGTGAAGGATTCCCCCCGGCAACCCAATATCTCGAACCCCCACCCGAACCGTCGTCTGGTAGTGCCATCCTTGATTGACCCATTTTTCGGGCAAACGGTCAAGTTTTTTGAGGGCCGGTTGGTACCGGTCTTTAGAAGGAATAACGGAGAGGTGGACTCCGATCAGATTGATTCCAAGATTGGGGAGTGCCACGGAACCATTGCTAAAGTGGGTAAGCCCAAAAGCAAACTGCAGACGTCCGAAATGACGGATGTCCCAGTGGTATCCAATGATTGCCCTCAAGGCGGCATTGACATGAGAGCCCAAGGCAAATGAGCGGGGAGCTTCCAAGGGGTCGAAGGGAGAGGTTGCCCATCCCAATCCAAGCCCAAATTCGCTAAACGCGTTTCCAAAGAGCGGCTTCCTGTTGAGCCATATCGCATGGGCGATCCATCCCAAGTCTTTACTCCCTCCCCACGTTCCAGCCACTTCGACGCCTTGCCATGCACCCGCTCGATTGCCATGACTGGACCATCCTCCTTCGAGTTGCTTGCCCCAAATCAATGAGGTACTCCATGCGTGTCCAGTAACCAGT
>CAJQIB010000054.1 GCA_905478325.1 uncultured Flavobacteriales bacterium
CCGTGGCGCCCGAGCAAGACTCGCAAACGCCGTCTACAAACACGCAAGTCGCACCATCGTCCGTGGCGGAGGCGTTGTAGTTGCACGCCGTGTCGTCTTGGCAACCAGCCACTTCATCACTGTTGCAGACGCCGTCGTTGTCCGTGTCGTTGTCAACGATTGTGCCCGTGCCGTCCGTGGCGCCCGAGCAAGACTCGCAAACGCCGTCTACAAACACGCAAGTCGCACCGTCGTCCGTGGCAGACGCCTTGTAGTTGCACGCCGTTGAATCCTGGCAACCGGTCACTTCATCACTGTTGCAAACGCCGTCGTTGTCCGTGTCATTGTCAACGATCGTGCCCGTGCCGTCAGTAGCACCCGAGCAAGACTCGCAGACACCATCAACAAATAAACAGGTGACGCCATCTTCCGTGGCGGATGCGTTGTAGTTGCAAGCCGTTGAATCTTGGCAACCAGCCACTTCATCACTGTTGCAGACGCCGTCGTTGTCCGTGTCGTTGTCAACGATCGTGCCCGTGCCGTCCGTGGCGCCCGAGCAAGACTCGCAAACACCGTCTACAAACACGCAAGTCGCACCATCGTCCGTGGCGGAAGCGTTGTAGTTGCAAGCCGTGTCGTCTTGGCAACCAGCCACTTCATCACTGTTGCAGACGCCGTCATTGTCCGTGTCGTTGTCAACGATCGTGCCCGTGCCGTCCGTGGCGCCCGAGCAAGACTCGCAAACGCCGTCTACAAACACGCAAGTCGCACCATCGTCCGTGGCGGAAGTGTTGTAGTTGCATGCCGTGTCGTCTTGGCAACCGGTCACTTCATCACTGTTGCAGACGCCGTCGTTGTCCGTGTCGTTGTCAACGATTGTGCCCGTGCCGTCCGTGGCGCCCGAGCAAGACTCGCAAACGCCGTCTACAAACACGCAAGTCGCACCATCGTCCGTGGCGGAAGTGTTGTAGTTGCATGCCGTGTCGTCTTGGCAACCGGTCACTTCATCACTGTTGCAAACGCCGTCATTGTCCGTGTCGTTGTCAACGATCGTGCCCGTGCCGTCCGTGGCTCCAGAGCAAACATCGCAGTCACCCGCGGCATAGACACATGACACACCGTCATCCGTCGCGCTGCTATTGTAGTTACAAGCCGAATCATCCTGGCAACCCGCGATTTCATCTCCATCACAGATGCCGTCTCCATCAGCGTCACTGAAGTCATCAACAACAGTACCTGACCCATCGGTTTCTCCCGAGCACCCCTCACAACCGACCGGCAATAGACACGTATCACCATCATCTGTCGCTGAGGAATTGTAGTTGCAAGCCGCTTCATCCTGGCAACCTTCAACTTCGTCTGCATTACAAACCCCATCGTTGTCTTCATCGTTGTCGATAACCGTACCCGTTCCATCCTCCTCTCCTGAACAGACATCGCAATCAGCAGCATAAAGGCAGGCTAAAGTCGAATCCGTTGTTGAATCGTTGTAGTTACAAGCGAGGTTATCATCGCAGCCTATAACTTCATTTTGATTGCAGACCCCATCGTTGTCAGAATCATTGTCTAAGATCGTTCCCGACCCATCCGTTTCACCCGAACAAATTTCACAGCCCGATGGATACACACAATCCACACCAGATTCCGTTGCAGACGCATCATAATTGCAGGCAGTGGAATCCTGGCAACCGACCACTTCAAAACTATCACAGACCCCGTCACCGTCTGTATCCGTTACACCCGTTAAAAAGAATGTCTTTTGTCGGCAAGTACTTTCCGGCTCACAATTCTCGTTTTGGACATAGAATCGAATGAACCCATCCATCTCCGTTGTGAATTCAACAGGACCTGAAGAGGCGGCACAAATGATTCCTGTTCCATCGGAAAGCACACAGATATCAGCTGGATTGGATGATTGAAACGTGTATGTTGTATTCGCAAAAACGCTGACCACCGAAAACTCTCCTGCCAAACTACAGGATGTTATAACCTGTGTGCCAAGACAACCATGATTGAAGGTGACGAATGGGAATTGACTTGCATTCTCGTCGATGCACTCCAAATCGTCACACACACCGTTATCATTTTCGTCACTGGTACAGTTGCCCGAACAATCGTACCCCAAATCAGGGGCTTCGCAAGAATCATCATCTTCTGTTGCGTTCGAATCGTAGTTGCAGGCCGTTGAATCAGTGCATCCTAGAACCACGCAAACACCCGATTCATTTTGAGATCCAGACAGAACAGGAATCCCTGAAAATGAACCTTGTAATGTGCCACAATTGATCAGAGTTCCAAGGTTCAAGAATGTTCCGGAATTCACGATTGTCGCACCCACATTGTTTGTAATCGTACCCTTATTCTTTACAGAAGAGCCGTTGTTGAACGTGCCAAAATTGTTAATCGCAAAGAGGTTTTCTATCTCCGCATCACCCGAATTCAACACGGTTTTACCAGCAGGAATCGTAGCGTCATTATCGATTGCCGGAAGGCCATTGCTCCAATTGCCCTCAACTGACCATTCAGTATTAACGGCACCGGTGAATGATGTCTGTGCTAAAATTGGGAAAGAAAAACCGACTGACAGAAAGACTGACAGCAAAACCGCACTATAAACTCGCATAACAGTGTTTTAAGTATGTCGAAGGTACACTAACTCAAACGAGATTCAATACTATTTTTAAACGAATAAAATCAACTTAAAACACACATTGCAAGGCTATTAGATCGAAACCAGCTGAACTAAAAAACCATCATAAAGATCAGTGCAAACCACATTCAAAGAAACGGTTCAAATGACTTAAAAAAGTGTTACGAAATCAATGCGCTCGATTTGATGAATTTAGATTGACTCAACAGCCCACCCCTTTTTGTGACATGAATCATTAACTACACAAGCGCAGATTTTGTATTCACCATCCTCTTTTCACATTGGAAACCTGCTCCTATTCTGCATTATTCGATTGCTCTTATACTTTTATTTACAGCTACTTAAGTCGTCAAAGATGCTTGATATAACCGATCTTTGACACGCACGACATCACAGACCTAAGCCTGCGTGCCTCATCATCTCTTACGTCAAAACCGATTAGCATCATGCCCAATAATATCCTCGCTATCCCAATGATTCTTTGTTTGGCCGCGACAGTGGCATGCTCCCTGAATGAAGGACCCGGCGAGAATCATCAAGATGATGTGACGAGCTCGGCTGCCAGCGTTCCGCACCAGTATGGCGGATGGTATTGTCCGGACAATCTCGGTGGCTTTCCAGCAGTAGACATCTTAGATTGGAACGATGTGCCCGTGGTCAATGGCCGAATGGCCACGCAAGAGGAAACTCAAAATGGCACCTCGTTGATTTTTGTGGATGCTGAGAAATATCCCGATGCTCGGCCTTTGGACATGAAAATGCCCCGACTAGCGCGATTTTTCAATGTACAATCAGACAAAAATGAACTCGTCATTGTCATACAAGCATTGGCCATTTCAAGTGACTCCATCGTTGGTTTTCGTTACTTGAATGGAGGAAACGGCAGCGCACGGTTCAATGAAGTGACCCTGTTGTCCGATGACGCGATCGAACGATTGGCCCCAGCTCGCTTTGTTCAGTTCAATATCCCGATCCAAGCCGATTCTGACGCCGTTTGGAGCGTGCTCACAGATGATGCGTTCAGCGCATCCCTGCAAGCGGTATTCGATCCTGAAAACACCCTTGAATCCGACTGGAATCAATCGTCAGAAGTCAATTTTAATTACCCCCAATCGGGCGTGATCACACGGGCATTCGCAGGGGATGTGTGGGGCAGTTTGTACATACAGATTGACTGCCAATCCGAGCAGCAGCAGTACGTCGAGAAGTTCCTTCTTTCCGGGAGTAAAGCATCCAATGAAACGATCCTTCACATCGCGTGCGGCCCGTATGGAGAAGATTTTATGGAGCAAAAATCCATTTTACAAAAATGGGCTGAGGAGGTCAAGATTTTGAGTGAAAGCACGCAGTTCCAAGCCGATATCTCGCGATGGACTTGGCGAATCAACTCACCCCAAGATAGCGGTTGCTAAGAGCCCGATTGGCCCCTTCAGTACATCAGGTGCTTTTTCGCAGCCTCCTCCCACTTCGCTTGGTACTTCACGTCAACGAAATAAATTAGGAGGTCTGCTTGGTATGCATTCTCTACGAAAAAAACCTTTTTATCGGCTTGGTACGCGGCATCGACAAAAAACCAAAGCCCTTCATTCTTTTCAGCTTGATACGCCGCATCCACTTTGAACACAAGCAAATCTGCCTGGTAAGCCGCATCCACCACGAAAATCTTCACATCTGCTTGGTAGGCCGCATCCACGGAAAACACTTTCTGAGCGGACACGCTATCGAGCATCGCCACCATGGCCAGCAAAAGCACAAGAACATATTTCATGGTGCATATTACAGCAAATGTCTTGACCAACCTTATTCGTCGAGGTCCAGCTCCCACCCCATCAGCAACCCTTCGAGTTGATCGCGGCGAAATTTGGCATGGCGGATGCGGTTCTGGTCCGGCTGAATCCGCCATCCTGTGGCGGTGCGGAAATCCGCTCGCTCGAGGCGCGTGCGCTCAAAACTCGCTCCTGCAAGATCCAAGCCTTCAAACACCACCTTCTCGCAATTGGCGCCTGTAAAGTCGACTTCTCGCGCTCGGCCGCCATTCCAAGAGACCTGCCGCAAGTCCGCCCCTTCGAAGTTGGCAGCATCCAAGATGCAGCCTTCAAAGTGCATGTTGAGTCCCAAAGCATTGCAAAGTGAAAAATTGACACCGACCAATTTGCAGGCTTCAAATCGGACAATCTGCAGTCCCAACCCCAGCGTCCTCACGTTGGACAAATCACAATCGACCCAGGTGCAATTCTCAAAGCGCGCTCCTCTCAAATCCTTCTCCGACCAATTTACTCCGTGGAATGTGCACGCATCGAATCGCGCGCCTTTGAGGTCTCCCCAAACATCCGAAGCGGTATACTGTTGGTCAACTGATTCGATCATAGGGCTTTGTGTTCGCTGCAATGTATGGAATGGAGTCACGCAATCTGCCTGAATCCGGCACTTCCGCATTGAAGACCTCCTGTTTTTGCAGCGGCAAAAGTAGCTTTAAAATCGCGGTTGTTGGCGACTGATTTCCCTCTGCACGTGGAATGTTGACCGTGCGTCTCTTACGCGCCGACAACCGCCTTGTATGCGCTCCAATTGGCATAAACCAAGAGGGCATTGAGGGCAAAGATTCCGCCCATGATCAGCAGGTGACTGGGCACCATGAACACGCCCCACGCCAACATTCCCACGCTGTAAGGAAACGCCACCAACACACCCAACGGCTCCCGCTTCGGCAGCAGCATGAGCACGCCCGCAATCAACTTCGTGGTGCAGATCATGGGCAACAAAAACTTCGTGGCGAGCACGGCAAGCACAAACGCCTCTGCCCCTGCTTCCGGATACCCCGTTGCCATGATGGTCGGATCGCCCCAATACACCGTGTACAAGTGCTTGGCTCCTGAAACGATGAGGAACAGCGCGAAGAGGATGCGCAGGGCGGTGTGGAGTTTGGGGTTCATGAGCGCAAAGTAAAGGCTGTCCGGAAATTGTCCTACATTGGATTTGAATTAATCCGATTTGAAAATTTACACCGCCTCAGCATGCCGTTGATTCGACTCACTCATTTGTTGATTTTTTGCCTACTGACTTCATGGATGTTTGCACAGACTGACGGAAACCCG
>CAJQIB010000055.1 GCA_905478325.1 uncultured Flavobacteriales bacterium
GAAGTTGACGTTAGGCCCAGACGTGCTCCTTGGAAAGCACGGATTCACTTGCAATCAGCACTGGTCGAACCCAAAGCAAAGCCGCCGCTGATCGTCGCAATGCCACCTTCCGACCACCCGACACAATGGCCATGGGTCCGCGACGTGGAGCCACGTGAGCGACTTCTACTTCTTCTCCAGGACAGCACCCCATTTCGATCAAAGCCATGGCTCCATCCTCGCATTCGATGCGATCGATGATTCCTTTTTCAAAGGGCTTCATTTCAGAAAGGCGTTTTCCCAACATGAGCGTAAAATTAAGCCGATGTACCTTGGCACCACCTCACCCATTTATGGTATTTAGAATGATTTCAAATAAACTTCCCTCCGGATTGTTGTTCGCTTTCGCTTTGGTCACTGCCATGGTTTCGCTCCCATCGCCAACACTCATGGCGCAAGGGTCTCTTAGCTTTTTTCCAGTTGGGGAACCAATGGATGTAGCGTCAAGCGATTTCGGCAACAAGTCCATTGGGTTGGTCACCAACAGTTCCGATGAGTTGGTACTTTGCTTTGGAGGTAGTGGCCATTTGTATGTGTGCAAGTGGGATAACACAAGCCAAGCCTTCACCGAACCCACCGCAATTGATCCCGAAGAAAACATCTTCATGTCTGACTCCGAAGGGCCGCAAATAGCAGCGTTTGGAGACGACATTACCTTGACCTACATGCTCAGTGGTGATTGGGACACCGGTGCGCGTTCGGTATCCTCTCATGATGGCGGTGTCACTTGGGAAGCCCCGGTTTCCATGGTGCCTGAAGCAACCACGGATCACTTCATGCCTTGCGTTGGGATGGATCCAGACGGCAACCCCTTTGCCGGTGTAAAGGTTGGAACCAGCTCGGTCTATGAAGGCATCTTAAAATCCAATGATGGAGGCACATCCTGGTTGCCTGCAGTCAATGCCAGTGAAGCCGTAGACGGCGACGCGGTCTGCGAATGCTGCCCATCACTTCCTTTTTGGGGCAATGGTCGGTATTACGATTTGGTGCGGAACAACAACAACAATGTGCGGGATTTCTGGCTTCTCGGTTCCGACGATGGCGTCACTTGGGACACGGCGGTCGATATGGATCCAATCGATTGGGTCATCAACAGTTGTCCCGCTTCTGGACCGACGGTTTGCGGACCGTTTCCCGACGGATCATGGCGTGCTGCGTTCATGAATGGCGGAGGCGTTACCGGCCAAAGCCGCGTCTATGTCAGCTCGATGGATTTGGATGCCAACAACGGAGCAGGCGCTCTCCTTGGCACCGTGCCCGTGACTGTCAACCAGTTCGAGAATGCGACGCAAAACAATCCCACCATGGATTTGTGGAGCCCCCCCAATGGCGACCCGATCATCGCATTGGCCTGGGAACAAAATTCAGGCGGGTATGATGTCCAATTGGCCGTGAGCAATGGCACAACGTTAACGGATATCGCCGTCAACCTCACTGGGGAGTGGTCTGGACAACACCGCCGCCCTCAATTGGCGTTTACCGGAACAGACGACATGCCAACCCTCCATCTGGTTTGGCAAAACAGCAGTGATGGGACGGTCAAGTACCTCAAAGGCGGCATAGAAATTCCTATTGACGTGCGTGAACCTCACGCCTTGCCGTTACCCGTCTGCAAGACCACCGCAACCGGCGTTATCTTGAATCTTCCGGAATCGTGGTCTACAGGGGATTGGACCCTTTGGGATGGTCAAGGCCGACAGGTGTCACAAGGCCCTTGCAGCAGGCAAAGTGAGATTTTCATCACTGTCCCGTCTGCTGGGAATTGGATCGTATCCGTGGTCAATTCCAACGGCAATCGTTGGTCTCATCATGTCGTCAAGCCGCAGTAACCTGCTCTATTAGCTCCAGAACAGTCCATACAACGCCACCAGCACGATCATCACAGCGAAGGCACCTACGTTGTAAATGCTCCCCGTCTTGAACGTTTCCTGGGAAATGGCGATGCCCTTCTCGTCGTCCACACCTTTGTTTTGCGACCAACTCACGACGGCAATGACGAGCATGGTCAACAAAGCGGTATAGCCCATCTGATGCAAAAATGGCAGGTCAACAAACAGGGCGCTATCTGACCAGCCCTTTGGCGCAACTTTGAAATACATCGCAATGGGAATAGACGCCAAAGCTCCGGTAATGGCCCCTTGATTGGTTGTTTTCTTCCAGAACAATCCCAGAATGAACACCGCCAAGATCCCAGGGCTCACAACTCCGGTGTATTCCTGAATGAATTGGAACGCCTGGTCAATTCCTCCCAATAGCGGTGCCATCACACAGGCAATGGCCAAGGCGACCACCGCACTAATCCGACCCATGCGCACCGTAGCCCGGTCGTCTGCATTGGGGTTGATGTACTGCTTGTAGATGTCCATGGTGAAAATGGTCGCCGTGGAGTTCAGCATGGACGCCAAAGACGAAACAATGGCCGCCGCCAAGGCCGCAAAGGCCAGCCCTTTGAATCCAGTGGGGAGAAATTGCAACAGCCACGGATAGGCCTTGTCTGCTTGTTCAGACGTCGGCATGTTGAGTTGTCCCGCTTCGCCCAGACCCGCCATGATGGCCGGGTCGTTGATCATCACGTAGGCCGCAATGCCTGGGATAACGACAATCAAGGGAAGGAATATTTTGAGAATTGCGGCAAACAAAATTCCGTTTTGCGCTTCTTTCAACGACTTGGCTGCCAACGTCCGTTGAATGATGTACTGGTTGAAACCCCAGTAATACAGGTTTGCTACCCACATGCCACCAACCAGCACACCGATGCCAGGGAGGTTGTCATATTCCGGATTCGATTTGTCCAGAATCATGGCAAACTTGTCTGGAGCGGCATCCATGATGGCCGAAAGTCCAGCCCACATGCCCTCGCCTCCAGAAACCGTGTTGAGTGCCAAATAAGTCGTGACCATTCCCCCGATAATCAGGAAAACCACTTGAATGACATCCGTCCACGACACCGCTGATAGGCCCCCATAAAGGGAGTATGCCACCGCAAACAAGGCCAATCCCATCACGCCATAGACCATCGGCACACCCATGATTGTCTCGAGCGCCAAAGAACCCAAATACAGAACCGAGGCGAGGTTCACAAAGACATACAAGGCAATCCAAAACACCGCCAGGATGGTCTTGAGGTTGGTGGAATACCGTTGCTCCACGAACTCTGGAATCGTATACAGGCCTTTCTCAATGAAAATGGGCAAGAAGTACTTTCCGACGATGATCAAGGTCAAAGCCGCCATCCATTCATACGAAGCAATGGCCAACCCCAGTGTAAATCCCGAACCCGACATGCCGATGAACTGCTCTGCTGAAATATTCGCGGCAATCAACGACGCTCCAATCGCCCACCACGGAAGTGATTTACTCGCCAAGAAATAATCCTCTGCGCTCTTTTCTTTTCCGTCCTTGTTGCGGGAAACCCACAGTCCGACACCCAGAATGAGGAGGGCATAAATTATAAATACCGCGTAGTCCGCAAAGGCAAAAGTTCCCGTCATAGCAATTCAATTATGGTGTGTAAAATACACTTTATCCTTGATTCACAAAGGCCGACGCACTCAACATTTTGACCAACAAAAACCCCCACTGCATCCAATGCTTTGGACGTGGCGGGGGTTTTGAGGGGTGGGCAATACAGAATTCGAATCTGTGACCTCTACAATGTCAATGTAGCGCTCTAACCAACTGAGCTAAATGCCCTCATTGCTGCCTTCTGAACCTTCGTTCGGTACGTCTGGCGGACGGCAAAGATACAAAAACTTCTCAGTTCCCTTCCCGGCCAATCTACTATTGAAACGCATCGTACATTCGTCTTTCGAAAAACTCCATTTCATGCAAATTCCTGTCGTACGATTTAACCGTGATGCCTCCGCTTTTAGTAAGACTCTAAAAGCACGAGTGGATGCTTATTTTGAAGAATCTGGACGCTCACGGAAAGGAGATTGGCGTTTGCACATCAAGAGCATCGGTATGATTGCGCTCTTCTTCGTCCCTTGGGCCTTGTTTTCTTTTGGGAGCATTGGAGGTGGTATGTGGTTTTGGATTGCCGAGATCGCGATGGGTTTTGGATTGGCTGGAATTGGGCTGAACGTGATGCACGATGCCAATCATGGGTCGTATAGCCAAAGCAAAAAGGTCAACAACGTTGTGGGTCGCGTTTTAGACCTCGTCGGCGGTAGCGCCCCTTTGTGGCGCATCCAACACAATGTATTGCACCATTCCTTCACCAACATCAGTGGTTTAGATGAGGACATTGATACACCAGGTATTTTACGTTTTACGCCAGACCGCCCTCTAAAGAAGATCCACAAACTGCAATTCATCTATGCTTGGTTCTTCTATTGCATCATGACGTTGTTCTGGATGACCGCGAAAGATTGGATTGCGCTTTATCGCTACAAAAGCAAAGACCTCATTAAATCCTCTGGGACCACTTTTGGTAAGCTCTTCGGTGAATTGGTCGTAACGAAAATTTTGTACTTCTCCTATATCCTTGTTATTCCCGCGGTGTTCAGCGGCTTGCCGATAGGTCAAGTTATCCTTGGATGGATGGTCATGCATGCGGTCACAGGACTGATTCTCGCATCCATCTTCCAACCAGCTCACGTGCTTGAAGAGCTTCAATTCATTGAAGCTGAAGCCGGAGCGAAGATGGAGGACGATCCGTTGTCGCATCAATTGAAGACCACAGCTAATTTTGGAACCGGCTCCAAGGTATTCACGTGGATGTGCGGCGGCCTCAACCACCAAATTGAACACCACCTATTCCCCCAGATTTCGCACATTCACTTCAGCGCATTGGCGCCCATCGTGAAGAAAACTGCAGAAGAGTTTGGCCTTCCTTACCGTTCATCCACCACATTCGCGGGAGCCCTTGCGCTTCACACGAAGATGCTGTGGCACTTGGGACGAAAGCAGCAAATGGCGTAATTCCTCAGGGAAAGGGCGCTTAACCGCTCTTTTCGAGCGATTTGCATCGTCTTTTTTGATATCTTGGAAGTAAATCAAATTGCTTTCACGATGCGTATTCCCACTTTACTCTTCGCCCTTTGTCTGGTTGTGTCGTTTGGTAACGCTCAGGGGGTTGCACCGACTGCAAGTCAGTCCAACGCCGTTCCTGCGCAACGCACGTGTGCATCGCATGACAAGTATGTCGAGATGATGGGTGGGGCAAAGTTCTCGGAAATGCGCACGCGCATTGAGCAACAGACCCAGCGTTGGGAGTCTCAACCCGTTGAACAACGGTCAAATCAAGCCAATACGGTCGTGACCATTCCCGTGGTTTTCCACGTCGTCTATGCCAACGGCACCCAAAACATCAGTGACGCGCAGATCATGTCGCAGTTGCAAATCCTGAATGATGACTTCCGTCGCCTCAACAGCGATGCTGACAATACCTGGTCTCAAGCCGCTGACTCAGAAGTGGAATTTTGTTTAGCTACCAATGACCCGCAAGGCAACCCTACCGATGGAATCCTCCGTGTTTCTACAACGGTATCGTCCTTCGGAACATCAGACAATGTGAAGTTCTCAAGTTCAGGTGGATCCGATGCGTGGCCAGCCGGATCGTATTTGAACTTCTGGGTGTGCAATGTCGGAGGTGGTATTCTGGGCTATGCGCAATTTCCTGGCGGGTCAGCAGCGACCGACGGAGTCGTCTGTGATTACCGCTATGTGGGAGATATCGGTACCGCGACAGCGCCCTTCAACTTGGGACGCACCGCCACGCATGAGGTGGGTCACTGGCTCAACCTGTACCACATCTGGGGAGATGGCAACTGCAATCAAGACGATCAAGTATCGGATACGCCCAATTCTGATGCTGCCAACTTTGGCTGTGCCACAGGTCATCAGAGCTGCAGCAGCACGGACATGGTGCAGAATTACATGGACTATTCGGACGACGCGTGCATGAACCTGTTCACTTCGGGTCAGAAGACGCGCATGCAAGCCTTGTTTGCACCAGGAGGCTTCCGAGCCAGCTTGGCTACTTCTGACGGATGTGCTCCGGCCTGTACAATAGGATGTGGCTGCACAGATGCCACTGCCTGCAATTACGATAGCGCTGCGACGGAGGACGATGGTAGTTGTGACTTCAGTTGCCAAGGCTGTACCGATGCGGAAGCGTGCAACTACGACGCCGATGCTACGGAGGATGATGGGTCGTGTATCATGCCGCAAGATGGTGTTCCATGTAGCTGCACCAGTGATTGGGCGTTTGCCGTCAACACCCTCACCGGCACTTCCAGTGAAACGTTTACAATCGAAGCTACGAGCCTCACTGGCCTCGATCAGTTGGACGTTAGCATGGCGTATTCCGCCTCTGCGGGAGGTAGTTGGGCCGGTGACCTGCTCATTGGAATCTGTGATCCGAACGGGTCGTGCATTGAAATCGGAGGGTATGACCTGACCTTGGGTTACACCATCGCGAGTGATTGGCCTAGCGGCTGGAACGTGGATACTGAAGGAACCTATACCCATAGTGTTGACCTCAGTTCATTCGGCTTAACAGGTGCGGGAGTATGGACCTTAGAAGTCGTCAATGGCTACAGTTCCACCGGTTCTTCCGCGAACTGGGATGGAACGCTCAGTTTGACCAATTTCTGCCTTGGATTGCCTGGAGAAGATGTGGAAGGCTGCATGAATACAACGGCTTGTAACTTCAATGTTGCTGCTACAATCGATGACAACTCCTGCCTATTCGCTGCCGGTTGCGACACGTGCTCCGGCGCCACTGACGGCACCGGATCTGTAGTCGATGGTGACGACGACAACGATGGGGTTTGCGACGCCGATGAAATCTCAGGCTGTCAAGATGCTTTGGCGTGTAACTACAACGCAGACGCCACGGATGCAGGCGACTGCACATACCCACTGGCCGATTTTGACTGCGATGGCAATGCCCTGGGATGCGCTGAAGACATCAACAACAACGGCACCGTTGAGGTGGCGGACTTGTTGATCCTACTCGGTGACTTTGGCTGTACCGAGAACTGCACTGCAGCGGACATCAACGGAGACGGCTCTGTCACCGTCGCTGACATCCTGCTATTCCTTGCGCTCTTTGGGGAGGAGTGTTAAAGATGAACGCGGTGATGAGGGCCTTGTCGGTTCGATGCGCATGACGCGCCTTCCTGTGCATGTGACCAACGTCTTCAGCGCTACTGCGCTAGAGCCAGACTCGCCTCGCCTTCACGTCATAACAACTTCTGACGCCTCGTTTCACCTCTTCCTATGTCAGGTTGAACAGAGCTACGTTTACTTCTGATTCCTTCAGAGAGACGTATGCAGTCATACCTACCCGAACCCTGCCAGTGCCTTCTTCACTCTTATTAGGACGTCCCAACAGGTTCGCTGTGTTTTGCTTGTAGGACCACGCTTCATCGTTTTCTAAACTATGGGACACAAAAAAGGACCCCAATTGAGGTCCTTTTTTCATTGTAGAGTCTTGAAAGCGTTAGCTCTTCACCTCTTCGGTCACCAATTCAAGCTCTCTCCGGCGGTTGAGCATGAACGCACCGAACAAGCCCCCTCCAATGAGGATGAACAGAACGCCGCTGTCGATGGGTGTACAAGCCATATCGCAGCCACCCGTGGCCACGAAATCATAATCGTAATTATTACACGGTGCATTGCAAGCGTTGTAAACTGTACAACACGGGTTCGCGCCTCCGCACGGAACCTCATTACCGTCTTCTACGTAGCTTCCCCACCCTGTACACTGCGCCGAGAGCACCGACGGGCATGCAAACACGATTGCAAGAACCAACACTATTTGAGCAAATTGCTTCATCATTTTCATTCTTTAATCCAGCAGGAGATTGATCAATTACAACCCGTTCCAAAGTACGGGAGGAATAACAACAAATCCGAAGTTGTCATGGCCCCGTCACAGTCACAATCCGTAGCCAAAAATTCATTTGCAGCAAGCTCATTAGTTGGCTGTAAACCAACCAATAGTATGAGCAAGTCTGTAATATCACGTCCACCGTTTAGGTTGAAGTCACCGAGGCAAACTTCTGGGATACTCATAGTTGAGTGCACTTGACATTGCGTGAAGTCGTTGATAGCCTCAAGCACGTAATCACCTGATTCAAGCCCTGAAGCACATCCTGTTCCGTCTAAATCACCTGAAACAGTCGACCAATTGATGTTCCACAATTCAGACTCGTCACCATTGAAATGAATCACTCCACCACCGCAATGGGAAACAGAAGATTCAAACACCGGTGTGTTCATGAAAGTCAATTGAAAACGATCCGCATACACGGTATTCGCTTCCAATGCGACCACCATCGGATCACCTCCTAAAGCCTCAACATTTCCAGTTTCCAAATCTTCAATCAAAGCACAAACACCTTCTGGCATTGGGAAAGACGAATCCCATTCTAGGGTCACAGTGCCTTCTGAGCCGCTCCGCACATTCAATGGCACGACAGTCGTCGATTCGATGTCACCCATCGCATTGAACAACAGTTCAAAATCACCATCAGCAACCGACCAAACTTCTGGATTTGAAGCATCCGTTGCTGGCCTGTAATAAACGTCCAATCCAAATTGATATTCTGGCAAGCCCTCTTCATGCATGCGCACATACGTCTGACCAGAACGACCATCTTCTTGACTGATGCGAAGACCTACCGTGCCTTGCAAGGCAATATCATCTTCGCGGACAAAAGTCCCGCTCGTCGCCGAAATTTGTGTCGTGTTGAAGGTCACTGTACCCGCGGATGGAATCAATACCCAAAACGATTGTCCAACATCAATCGTTCCAGACGCTAATACTTCTGACGAATTGACATACTTCGAGTTGTTGTTATCTAACACGTAGTAGCCATCTACCAGAGCATTGTCAGAAATAAACGTCGCTCCGTCGATAGGACTTGGGAAAGGATTCGCCAACAAATGCCATCCACCTCCCTCATTCGCTCCATTCGAATAAGTTAAGGTCTCTGACTGATCCGAAGTATTATACCCTCCTGTAGCCGAAAGGGTCTGGTCTCCTGTTGAGCCAAAGGTGAACGCATAATAACCCAAACCCGTGCTTTCCAAGACATCTGTTCCAGAAGACAAGAACGTCCAGGCATTTGCACCATTGTTAACATCAGTCTGAGCTTCAGCATGTGTCTCATCATATTCCGTTACATACAATCCAGAACCACTGTTGTATGAACTCGTCCAATCTGACAAAGTCGCTCCCGTCACATAGTTTCCTATGGCCAACCAAGAGTTCCCACTCCAGTTCGAAGCTGATGTGGTTGAAAACTGCGGGATGAAACGCTCAAACGTGATGTCTCCAATCACATCCGAACCTGCTCCTGAATTGTCCAACGTTCCGATGCGCGCTGTTCCGGCACTGCCAGACTTCATAGTCAGCTTTGAGTTCGCGTTTACTGTTCCATCCGTCGGATTGAACAGACCTCCAGCGATGACATCAATGCTTCCGCTCAAAACAACATCCGCAGTACCCGTAGACTCATCATTGGTATTCGCTACTTGAAGTTCATCAACTGTTATCTTCTCTCCTGCAAAAGTTTGAACCGCTCCTCCGTCGAACGTGACAACTCCAAATTCGGCATTGGACGCATACACGGTGAAATCAGCCGCAGCATTAATATTACCCTCGTCACCAGAAATAGTCAAATTGGTCTCGCCTGTAACTCCAAGAATTAAATTACCTGTAACATCCAACGACCCCATGCCTTCTGCAGTAGGAAGCGTCAACGCGACAGTCTGACCCGAAACCCCACCTATGGTGCACGTTCCTGTCACTTTGAGGTCTCCTGCCATGGTGGCCATATTCATTGACCCCGAAGAACCCGTGACAGTCATGTTACCAGAGACCGTAAGATCGCCGGCCATCGTGCCCATGTTTAAAGACCCTGAACCCGTGATGTCCAAGTCATTTGAACACAAATAATTACCTGTTGCAGAACCAAAAGAAAGCGTTGCTCCAGACACCACTTGTACATCATAAGGAACTCCTTTACCTGATGTCGCGTCAGCTGTCCATTCAGGACCCACCGTATAAGACGCACCGTAAATAAGTGTGGAATTAGAGCTGTATGTGGGAGCGTTAACAACCACCGAACCGCCTCCCAAAGTGAGAGAATTGGTAACGAAGCTTTCAGCGACACCTGACCCTCCTGCGCCAAAATCCACTGAACCACCCGTTGGAATCTCAACGTCATAAAATGTGACATTATTCGATCCTTGCACGGTCGCTTGACCACCGCTGGAATAACTTCCATCAAGAATGACCTTGCCGCCAGAAGCGTACATCGCTGATTGACTAACTGTAATGACATCAGAAACCGTCAAAGTTCCTCCCTTCATGTCAAGGTACCCTAAGCTATTCAGTGTAATGGAGCCGACATCAATATTTGACGAGCTGTTCGTAAACTCCACCCATGCGCCCTCAATGATGACATTATCTCCAGCGACAGGAACGACACCACCAATCCAAGTTGCCGTACTCTCCCATAAGACTGCATCCTGGTCTCCCTGATTTACAGAAACAACGGGAGCAGGGGGTGCCTGTGCAAAAGTCGATCCAATCGCTCCAGCAAATACAAAGACTTGCAAAACGTTCAAAACCGAACGAAGTGGGGTGGCAAGCAGTCCTTTCATGGCAAATGATAATTCCGACTCAAACTGAGCCTTGGTTAAGGAATCAAATTTACCACAAACAGGCCGATTTTGAAAGTCAACTGCTGTTTTTCATAGACCAATTCGTTTTCACCCATTGTTCATATCTACAGAAACGTCCTGACGTAAAACACCAGAACCTTTGAAAATACAAGGGTTACAGGACGTCAAACACTCCATAGTTTTGAACAATTGGGTGTTGAAAGGGTCACTTTCCGAGGACTATTCATTGCTCCTCTCAGGCCTTTATTCGCGTCAAAATTGGCCTAAATCACCCAAATCAAGCGTCGCATTCACGCTCAAAAAGCTTCATTTTCGGGTTACAAGATGACGACGCGGTACATCTGACCGCATTCGGTCACCAAAGACTCGGAAAGGTCTTCACACGCTGAAATGAAAGCCATTTTAGCCTCAATATCATACGTCCCTTCATTCGCTGAATAGCTGATGGAATCAAACGCGGCCAAGTCTGCGATGATCAGGTCTCCATTTATTTCGACGTCCGGAGTACAAACCGTTTCATTGACAATCCAAATGGTCGCTTTATCCTCACATTCCAGAATGTTATCCTGGCAAGCGGTCAGCGCCATCAAGTTTAGCGCTGCAAAAAGACCAACGAAAGTAGAAGACGGTTTCATAGAAGTTCTGATTGGATGAGTGAAATGGTTGTTGAGCTCGTTCAGTTTAGAATCAGCTGGCCCGAAGCAGCGGTGCTTCCCAAAGTGGTTGCAACTGCCCATGAATACGATCCACGCCGAAAGGTAGACAAATCCAATTCAAAGAAGGACGATTGTGCCACTGTTTCAAATACAACGCGGCCTTGAGCATCAGAAAGCCGGATTTGGCGCGGCTCGCTATCGGGAAAGCTCCACGCAACTGAGTTCGATGCTGGATTCGGGTAAACATGAACCCGAACTTCCTCCAGTGCTTCCACACTTAAGGCCAACACATCAATGTCACCCACATGCAGAACATGTCCGCCCGGCAACTCGTGCAGCGCCCCGTAAATTTGATACATGTCGCCTGGAGTTGGACCATCCGGATCTTCGTTGTTTCCAGCATCACTGGTATCGACGCCCCAGCAGACGAGTTCGGCCGTGCCATCGGTGACAGTCCAGAAACCCTCGGCGTCTGGGGCGGTAAGGATGGTGGCCGCATCAATGCGCACCCGGGTTCCTTCATATTGCTCGTCTTGAAACGCATCGGCGGTTAACCACACACCCAATGGGGTGGCGTTCCAAAAGTCAACAAACTCCACCAGAGAAACGTCCACCAGTTCGGTATTGCCATCCACTTCAGCAACGGTGCCTAACACGGTCAGGACATCGCCCACCTCAGGTTGACGGGCGCCGCTCCAATACGGAGGATTGGCTGGAATCTCGATTCCTTCGCCGTTGATGAAAATTCCGTTCCAAGCACCGTAATCATCTTGCAGGTAAAACGTATCCCCAAAATATTCGGTGACTTTCCCTGAAATCGTGACTTCCTCCCCTTGAAAGGGAGATACGTCGCTTTCCCCTTGAACATCACTGATCGGCGTGATTTGGCTCAAGGTGGTCGTCGAAATTATCGTGATGAAAGCAACCGTAAACAAGGGTGTGAAGAATCGTTTCATGCACGCAATGTACACTTCAACAGCACATTCCGTCTCAAATTCATTTTTACCATCTTTGGGTGGTGAAGACGAAACAAATAGCATGGGTCGCAACTGCCTTTTTTTCAGTGCTACTCCTAACTCCCATTGACGCTCTGGCGCAATGTGCAGAATGTGTGGCTGATCCAGCGTGCACTTCAACAGATGGGTTTCCTACCATATGCCCGGCGACGTTAGCCGAAGGATCCACTGGAGAGTGGTATGAAGAGACCCTCACGTTTTTTCTTCCCGAAGACATCGTAGATCCCGGCTCAGGTGTGACAGCGTCGCTCCTTTCCATTACCGTAACCTCCATCACAGGGACCCCCTTGGGGCTCCAAGTGGAATTGGACGATCCCGATGGCACGTATTTCCCGTCGAGCGGCCAGACCAGTGGCTGTGCGACTGTTTGCGGAGAGCCCTTACTTCCCGGCGTCTTTGAAATGATCATTAGCGTTTCCGCCGTCGCGTCTGCCTTTGGCATCGAACAAGTGGTCAATGAGAGTTTTTCTTACACCCTGATCATCAATCCGGGAGCAGGAGGAACATCCACCTTTGCGTACTCTGCTGCTGCAGGGTGCGACTCCCTTTGGGTAGACTTTTCGGCGGCTTTGAGCGGCTCAGGTATTCAAACCACCTCCTATGCCTGGGACTTTGGCAATGGAGAAACAGGGGCCACCGCCACAGTCGATAGCGTCCTGTATTCAGAGACAGGAGCCTATACCGTTTCCTTGCAGACCATCATTTCAGAGTTGGTTTTGGAACAGCTCATTCTCAACTCCACGGGCGGGGGTGGATGGGATGATTTTTTTACAGCTCCTGATCCCTATTTCGTTCTCACCGACGCAAACGGCACCAACGTGTATACGTCAAGTACGGCGGACGATTCCAACTCGAATACGTGGAGCGGCTTGAGCATCATCATGAGCAATCCGCCCTATACCATCTCGTTCTATGACGAAGATTTGCTGGACGGCGACGACAACCTCGGGTCTACCTCCTTCTCCCCATCTGGAGCAGGCGCCATTCCTTTGAGTGCTGGACCGAGCAATGCCATCGCCAACATCGGTTCCAATGAATTGGTCAATGTTACCGACACCTTGGAAATTCAGGTTTATGGGTCTCCTGAAGTCGCTGTCTTTCTCAGCGATGAAAGCACATTGAGTTGTTCCGATTCCACGCTGAGCTTGTACACGTGGAGGACACAAGGGGTTCCCGTTGCTTCTGGGGTTGACATGAACTACGCGCCCGATTCCAGTGGATGGTATATGGTTGAAGGAACCTCACCCTTTGGATGCAGTGCCGTGAGTGACTCCATCCTTTTCTGCCTTCCTAATGCCACGCTACCCTTGGAATTGCTCACCCAAAACGACCTGCCGTTATACCTTGAAACAAGTGGCGACGGACCGTTTTATGTTTGGAGTGAGAACGGGCTGCCAACGGATACCCTGTATGGCGCTGAGAACGCCCTCTTCTTCCCTTCACAAAGCGGACAGTATCAGGTTGTGAGTGCCGATGCGTTTGGTTGTTCTCTGGAGAGCGACTCCCTTTTGGTGTGTTGGCCACTTGACTCCGTGTTGATCAGTCAAGATTCAGAGGGAACTCTTGTACTGAATCAGTCCTATGCTGCCTACTCTTGGTTCGAAAACGGCTTGAATATCGAAGGAGCAACCGACAGTATTTTGATCAATCCCGGGGCCGGGGTTTACACTGTAGAAGTGAGTGACTTTTGGGCGTGCCCAACCCTCATGAGCGCTGAGTGGACCTACGTTTCTGTTATGGAGATTACCGACTCCACTCTCCCGCATGTCTACCCCAATCCGTTCCTTCAAACCCTTGTCGTTGAAGCGCCAACCCCAAGCGGTTTATGGGACATTTCGCTCATGGATTTAAATGGAAAAACGGTCGCATTCAAACCTGCCATTTCCACTCCTTTTCAGTGGTTTCTCGGTGATTTACCCTCCGGGGTCTACCTGTTGAAATTGTCAGAAATCGGTCCGCAAGGAGGCCGAGCTGTGCCTCCAGTCCGCGTCATCAAAACGCAATAAAATCAGTGGCTTAGCGGCGGTCCAAACTCCAACGCCCCGGACCCAATAGTAAAATTGCTACCAGCGGGAAGAAAAAGAGCAGGGCGTGTTCCATTTCAGAAAGGCCTTCGCCCCAGTGGACCACAAACCCTGCTATACCCATTGTAATAGCTGCTGGAACGGCCGCCCAGCGAGTCTTGAACCCAATCAAAATCAAGATAGGAGCAATGAATTCGCCGAGCACAGTTAGCATTAGGGATGGCGCTTCGCCAATGCCCATAAAGTTGTAGAACTGGACTCCATCAGCCGAATTCAGCCCGGCAATCAATTTGTTGAGTTTACTCCAACCGTGCGGAATCAGCAGCCCTGCTGTTCCAATGCGAAGGACAAGTAGGCCCGAATCATGCAAGCTTTTCATGCCACGAATGTAATGCGGTCGGCATGAAAAAAGCCCCTTCGCGCTGAGCGAAGAGGCTTTCATAAGTCGAGAGGTCCGTGACCTCAAAGCACCGGCATTACTCTTCGAGCAAGTTGTAAGCCGTCGCTAAATCTCCATATACCTGGGTCCACCGAATTTTGCCTTCCGTGTTGAAATCGAAAGACTCATACAACTTCACTTCAACCGAACGCGCTTCCGTGGAATCTGTGGCCGCTTTGGAAATCTCCCAACGAAAATACCCCCGTACAGAGCCATCTGTCATCTTGGTGTTTGGATTCACTCCTGGCAACATATTGGCCTCAGTCACCATGCGGTAATCGTACTGTGACCACATGTTTCGGTAACCTGCGGTGACCACATCAAGAGTCAGCGTATCTGCACTGCCAACAGCATTTCCACTCCATGTCGCATCGTCGCTAAAGTGGGTGAAAAAATCGTCGCTTTCTGCCGTGAAGTCAGCAAAGGCCTGGCTGACGGTCGCAGCGTTCGCGTCAAACGTCGCAGCGACATCAGCATTTGGCTGGCAGCCTGTAGTCGCAATCAACGCGAGCAAAACGGCTCCTGTTACACTCCCTGTCATTAAATGTTTCATCTATAAATCTGTTTTTAATTACGCTTTTCGAGCCGAGGTCAAGGCAATGGCAATCAATACGAAGAACATGACCACGGGCGGTGTTGGAAAGGGTTCTGTTCCTGTCACGGCTACCGCGATGATGGATCCCACGATACACGCTGCTGCACCTACAAAACCGTACAGCACCTTTTTGGCATCTGCACCCCTCAATTCACGGCACGATAGGAGGATAATCGCCATACCGATGACCGAAGCCCCGATCATACGGCGCAGCAATCGGGCAATATCATTGGCACGGCCATCCAGATCGACGAAAAGCTTGTCGTTGATCAAGTCCGGGAAGAAGGCAAACACCAGTCCTACAAACATGAGGACGGATGGAATGACGGTGAGGGCTGTCTTTGATTTCATCAGGAAGGCGTTTTATAAAGTAAAATTGAAGTCCAGCGGCGTTTCAAAAAGCCTTTATCTCGTTTGCAAAACGACGGCTGCAATCCAAAAAAACGTAAGGACTGAAGAGCAACTAACGTGCATGAATTAGAAAGCCTGAAATACGCGCATTCACAGCACTTTCATGCCATCATTTTAACAAGAAAGCACGCGGTGTTGGAAAGTCGTCCTCCCTTGAGCCGAAGGTTTGAAAACCCATCGGGCATCCGTTTCTTCAATCCGTTTCCGATCAATGCACCTGCGGTGCCGGGATGTCCTTCTCACCCCCTGGGATGCGGATGTTCTCGACCAGCTCTTGGACGTCTTTCGGTGGCGGTGGCGTGAAGCGCATCACGACCAGGGACACGACAAAATTGATCAGCATCGCAATCGACCCAAACCCTTCGGGTGAGATGCCAAACCACCACGAATCCTTCAATGCGCCCACCGCTTCCTTGCCGCCATCAAACACCCCAAATTTGAACTTGAGGATGTAGAATATCATGGTGACCATGCCAACGACCATGCCCGCAATGGCGCCTTCCTTGTTCATCCGTTTGTGGAAAATCCCCAAAATGATGGCCGGAAAAAACGAGGCTGCTGCGAGGCCGAAGGCCAATGCCACCACCGCGGCCACAAAGCCCGGTGGATTGATGCCGAAGTAGCCTGCAACGGCGACGGCAGCTGTGGCAGATAACCGCGCTGCCATCAATTCCCCTTTTTCCGTGATGTTGGGGTTGATGATTTTCTTGATCAAATCGTGTGAGACCGATGCGGAGATTACCATGAGCAATCCCGCGGCCGTGGACAACGCTGCGGCCAATGCTCCCGCTGCGACCAGCGCGATCAACCAGTTGGGCAATTGGGCGATTTCGGGATTGGCCAGGACCATGATGTCCCGGTCAATGACCAACTCATTCTGCGTTTCGTCCTGCACGTACTGGATGATCCCATCGTGGTTCTTATCGGTGAAGGTGAGCAGTCCGGTGAGTTCCCACTTACTGAACCATTCTGGCATCTCGCTGTATGGCTCGTTGGACACCGTTTCGATCATGTTGGTGCGGGCAAATACGGCCACGGCTGGAGCGGTGGAATACAATATCACGATCAACAACAAGGCGATGCCCGCCGATTTGCGGGCGTCGCGCACGCGTTTGACCGTGAAAAACCGCACAATGACATGCGGCAATCCGGCCGTCCCCGCCATCAAGGCCAAAGTGATCGCGAAAATATCCACCAGGGATTTCGAGCCTTCCGTGTAGGCAGCAAAGCCCAATTGCGTGCTCAAGCCATCGAGCTTGTCCAGCAAATACACGCCTGAACCGTCGTTGACTTGGCCTCCAAAACCCAACTGCGGAATCGCATGGCCTGTCATCTGGATGGAGATGAAAACAGCCGGAACCATGAACGCAAAAATCAACACACAGTATTGGGCCACTTGGGTGTAGGTGATGCCCTTCATTCCCCCGATCACCGCATAAAACAGGACGATGGCCATGCCGATCAACACGCCGGTGGTGATGTCCACTTCGAGGAAACGTGAAAACACAATCCCGACTCCGCGCATCTGTCCGGCCACATAGGTAAATGACACCAAGAGAGCACAGGCCACGGCGACCATTCGCGCATTTTTCGAATAGTACCGATCGCCAATGAAATCGGGGACGGTGAACTTGCCAAACTTGCGCAAGTACGGTGCGAGCAACAAGGCCAGCAGCACATAACCGCCCGTCCAACCCATCAGATACACCGCGCCGTCATACCCGGCAAAGGAGATGATCCCGGCCATGGAAATGAACGATGCCGCGCTCATCCAATCGGCCGCTGTAGCCATGCCGTTGGCCCACGGAGACACGCCACCACCGGCAACATAAAAATCCTTGGTTGAACTCGCTTTGAACCAAATCGCGATCCCGATGTACAGGGCGAACGTGATGGCGACGATGAGGTAGGTCCAGGTTTGGACGTCCATCTGACTGAAAAGCTCACTCATCGTACTGGTATTTTTTATCCAGCCGATTCATCAGAAAAACGTAAGCAAAAATCAGGAAGACAAAAACCACCAGGCTGCCTTGCTGGGCAAACCAAAAACCCAACTTGAATCCGCCCATGGTGAATGCATTCAGTGCGTCTTTGAATAGGATCCCGGCTCCAAAGGAAACCAAGAACCAGATGGTCAGCAAAATGACGAGGTAGCGGAGGTTTTCTCGCCAATACGCCTGCTGCTTTTCGGGGTCGTTCATGGGCATCGTGTTGACTTTCAAGGTACACAACAACGCCGGACACCTCTCCCGAAATCCGTCAGAATTTCACCAATAAGACCCCCTCAGTTTAGAGTTCCTTTTCATCTGACATGGCCAAGTCGCGGACGTTTTTCTGGACCGCAATGCCCGCGAACAAGCTCAGCGTGAAGGACATACCGTAGAATCCTTTTTCACTCAGCCACAGTTCGGCATTGAACAGACCGATCACAAGCAACACCGTAGACGCGAGCGTCGCAAACCAGGCAATGCCGTAATAAATGTCCGTGACGGGGACGCCTTCCATCCGGTCGCGAACCGCCTTTTGTAGGGAAATCACGCTGAAGAGTCCGAAAAGTAAAATGGTGAAGTAATAGCCCTTCTCGTTGAGCATCATGTCGGCATTCCATAGTCCTACGCAAAACGACACGATACCCGTCAGCAGTGCGAACCATGATGCACCCACAAAAGCCGAAGTAGGTTTGCTACTATTGGCCGTTGTGACCTCTTTGTTGTCGGCCCAGCTGCTTGGTTGGTTGTCATTGAAATCGTCCATCATTCGATTGTTTTAATTTGAATGACAAAGATTCGGCGGATCACCAATCCTCACAATGAACCTCGGTTAACTAATCGGTTTGGACAATTCTGGCGCGGATGCGACTCAATGCCTGGGGCGTCACGCCGATGTAGGAAGCGAGGTGCTTGAGCGGAATCTCCTTGATGAGTCGTGGCTGCTCTTTGAAGAGATCGAGGTAACGCTCGGTGGGGGATCGCAGGAGAAAGGCGTTCTCTCTGCTTGAAAAATACAGGTAGATCTGCTCCGTGAGAATCCGTCCCAGCTCTTGCCCGCAGTCTGTCAACCCGTACATCTCCAACAAATCTGCGTGCCGAATGCTCATAAATCGACAGGCGGTGAGTGCCTCCAAATTGAAGTCAGAAGGGCGCCGGGTGATGTAGGAGGAATAGCTGCTAATCAAGGAATGGGCGAAGCCGATGTCCAGTGTGGTCTCCTTGGATTCTGTTTCGAAATAGAGTCTGAAGGCACCGTCGAGAATGAAATACAACCGGTCTTCGACCCGCCCAGCTTTGGTCAGCTTGGTGCCCTTCGGGCACTCCGATGGCGTCAATCGCTGCGTGATAATCTGCCAATCCGTGTCCGAAATGGTGAGATGTTGCTCCAGATACGTTCGTAGCGCGTTCACCGTTTCAAGTTACCGCAGACGGTCGACATGAGAGTGACATGGGCGCAAAAGTGAATCCCTTCGGTGCGAATTTGTGCGAATTGAATGACTGGAACAGTTTGGGACGTGTGTTTCTTGGGGTGGGCATCGAATAGGAACCGACTAGTCACAGGCGTCTCCAAACACACTCAAGATGAGCAACAAGTCATCAACGGCCACATAGCCATCTTGACTCACATCATAGAGGCAAGATGTATCGCATCCAAATTCGCTCAGGATCAGCAACAGATCTTGAATGGCAATGAAGCCATCTGAGTTCAAATCCGCTGGACACCCGGCTGTCTCATCAACGCAGTCGTCCACTACCGTAAACTCATTTCCGTACGACCACGAACTCGGGGGATACGGGAGTTCTTGAACATAAAATCGATAGAGGATTCCGGTCCCGGCAGCCATCCCTTCAACTTGCCACATGTAACTACCGGTGTTATCCACCACCGCAATGGAACCCATCGATGTGTTCGAGGTGACATTGATCAGGCTGATGCCAATTTCTTCACTAGGATTGCCCCCCGTCCATGAGATCAAAACAGAATCTCCCAAGCAAAATTCTGTCGCAACCGAGTCCAAAGACAAGGAGGGATACGCGCAAGAGCCATCATCGTACGTGGCATCCACATCATAATTCAATGCCACCTCATCGGTGCACCCCAACACATCGTCCTCGTAATAACACGACCCATCGTCTTCCTCCGCATCCGGATTGTAATTCAATGCCACAACATCCATACATCCTAAAATGGGGTATGCACATGAGCCGTCATCCACCACCGCTTCCGGGTTGTAATTGAACGCCAACTCATCTGTGCAGCCCACCATCGAACTGCAGTCAGCGTTGAGCGAGAAAATCCCAGAATCACCCCCTGATCCACTCACTAACAGCACGTTATCGAGATGCAATTCCCAAGATAGTTCATTCAGATAATTCCCTCCTCCGACCGAATAGGAGTAACACCCTTCTGCTAAGCAAAATTCAACAAAGCCCTCTGAACCGCTATTTAACGTGATGGTTTGCTGTATATCTCCGTTTTGACTGACAATTTCCAACACGTTGTTGTTCCAGCCATCACCATACGAATCATACAGATTCAAGGAAAGCGTTACAGCCTCACCGCAATCCAATGGATACATGCACGTGCCATCGTCATCAATGGCATTGGGGTTGAAGTTCAAAGCCAGCGGGTCTGTGCAGCCATACGTTGCAAAGATCTGCCCTGCCATGAGCTCTTCTTCGGGATGCGTATTGTACGCATAGTCAATCAACGTGACGGCGTCACCCGCTTCGCTCACCTCGAGCTGCATCCAGCCATAGTGGAACCGCTCTGCAATGGTGAATTTCACGCCGATATACGCCGTCTGTCCATTCCAATCGCTGTAGTCCGGTGATGTGATGACCGGCTGGGTTTCCAGTTCTGTGTAATAATCCCAGTAGCTCATCGGGCCAATCAGATCGCCTGCTTGCAACACATCCAGGTTCGTTGTGCCTGCATTGCAAAGACCCGACTTGGAATACGTTTCCAAACGGAAGTATTCGTTGATATACCATAGCCCATAATCCGCATCACCAACGTCCAGTGCAAACCACTTCCAATTGTTCCCTGGATTTGCGATTGCGATGTTTTCTGTCGCACTGATGTTCACGTATTCGATGGCATAATGGTCGGCAAAATCAACCGCCATTTGCTGACTTAAATCCATACCATCTGCCGGGTCGAGGAGCAAGGACGCATCGATAGAAAAGCTCAAGGAGTTCAGGTCGTCCCAATTGCTGTGTGCTGCTGCATTGCCCGTAAATGATAGCTGCACCTGCGTATCCGACAGCCGTTCCAACTGACCAGATAAGCCAGCCGGTAGATCGGATACACTCCACCCTTCCCCTTCATTGAGCAGATCGAAATCGGCCCAAGTCGTTCCAAAAACATCAACAGCCCTCACGGACTCCATGCTGCCGTCATTGGCCAATGCTTCGTGAAATACCGTTTGCGAATAGGCCAGGACCGGCTCTTGCACCTGCGCGGTTAAGATGGCGGCTTCCGGCGCTTCATTGTAGGCCATGTCCAAGGCATAATAGTGCTTGCCATCGTCACTCACTTTGAGACGAATCCAACCGAAGTGGTTGTTCCCATTCTTTTCGAATTGAACTCCCGCAAACGCTGTTTGCCCATTCCATTCGGTGTACGCAGGATTGGACAGATCCAATTGATTGGGATACCACGTTCCTGGGGATGTGACTTCACTGCCAGGCCCCACTTCAACTCCAGCGGCCAGTGGTGTGATGTTGGATGTCCCCGGGTTGCAAATCGCTCCGTTGCCGTACGTTTCCAATTTGATGTGGATGAGGTCGTAATGAAACAGCCCAAAATCCGCACCACCAGCGCCCATGCTGAACCACTTCCATCGCTGTCCCTCAAAGAAATTGTGGACATCGTCGATCAAGTCCACAAACACAATTTCGTACGGATCCAAAAAGCTCAATCCGATGTTGGTTTTTGATGGGTTGTAGATCGCTTCGTAGGCAACGTCATCGAAAGGGGTGGCCGTAAAGTGCACTTCAATCGAATCAAGCGCATCCGCTTCTGCGTGATTCATCACCTGGCCTATCAGGTGAATCTGCGCATGGGTGGAATCCGATACCGTTACTGAAATACTGGTTCCTGCAGGGGTGTTGTTCGCTGTGAAATCAACGCCCTCTTCCAGTGACCCGGTGGCTGCAAAGGCCAAGTCGATCAGCTCAATGTCGAGAGCGCTGTCGATCGAACCGTCATTGGCAAAGGACTCTTCAAACGACTGGGCGTGATAAACGATGCGAGGCAGGTAGTCCTCTTGAATAAATACGAGGTCATGATTCTCCGCTGTCCACAGGTTGTTTCTCCCGCCCACGTCTGAGTTCAAAGCCGCTAACATGCGCGTTTTTTGCCCTTCGGTGAACATGCTCGAGCAGTTGGAATAGTCCAAATAGTTCTGCACGTTATCCAGGGTTCCACAGGAGGTTGCTTCGACGTCGCATCCCGTATTTCCGATCGTGTTGGGCGTATCCTCTACCCCGTCATCATACGAGCACCCCACAGTGGATTGATTGCCCGACTCGTCTCCCCATGTGTGCTTGAGGTTGGCCCAATGCCCCACTTCGTGCGTTAAAATTTTATAGTGCGTCCACACCGCTGTTTCGGTGCGACCTACGGCCCAATATGAACTGACGACGCCATCATAAATCGAGCCCGAACCCTCGACATCCGCAGGATAGTATGCAAAAGCCGATCCGTTGCCTCCATTGGAGGAATAGACGACCCAGATGTTCAAATACATCGTGGGGTCCCATTGAATCATTTGCTTGAGCGCTATGTTACTCCCGTTGTACGTTAATTCCGACTGAATCCGGTTGATCCCTGTCGTGGGTTCTCCGTTGGGGTCCAATTCTGCCAAGCGAAACTCCAAGCCCACATCCGCTACCACGTCCGCAAAACTTGGATGAACCTCTGCCAATTCCGGGTTGAGCGCCGTAAAATCTTCATTCAACTGCACGATCGCCTCATGAATTTGAGCATCGGAGATGTTCTCCACGCCGTTGTCATGGACCACATGAAATACAATGGGAATCAGGAGGTTTTCAGGGCTTTGAACCGACTGATTCGCCGCGAAGTTTAGGGTGTAGTTTTCTAAAAATAGCCTTCTTGTTTCCTGCGCTTGGATCAGCTCAGGATGCTCCTTTTGCATCTTCTCTCTTTGCTCATGATGAACACAGCGATGCTGAGCCAGCAAAGGGCTGCAAAGGAGCAGGGAAATCAAGGCAAAAAGCAACCGTGGCATGGGACTCGTTTTGAAAATAGGTCAAGCGCGAAGCTGTTTCGCTTTAGCCAATATAACGAATTTAAAATCAGCCGATTGAATCAGCACACGCTCTCTATCAACCAACGCAAGGGACCATCACCACAATGCAGGTGGCGAGCGCGACGCTCTAAACACGAATGAGAAGTTGTCACAAAATCACAAAACGGCTGCTGATCATCCCCTGGGATGTTTGTGCGCGAAGGACGTAGGTGCCTGATGGCAAATGGCCAACGTGCAATTGGCGATCCTGCGGATTGCAGTGCAGCACCTCTTTGCCTTGGGCATCCAAAACATGGACATCCAGCACCTTCAGGCTGCCCATATCCAATCGGATGAACTCCGCTGTGGGGTTGGGGTATACGCCAATCGAATGAGATTGGGTGTTGTGACGAATGGATGCGGGAGTGACGTTTTCCTGGAATTCCATCGTGTAGGATTCTCCGTAGGAATAAATGGCCGTCAGGAAGTCGTTGGCGAAGAAGTCCAAATCACCGTCGTTGTCAATGTCACCAAATGCCACAGAACGGACGCCTGCTGACATGCCTGCTTGCAAACCAAATGGATTCACAACTGCTGATTCAAAGTTTGGTTCTGTTGAAGACCCCAGGTTCTCAAAGAAATGCACTTCCGAATAGGGCGTTTCAGCATCAAAATACACGGCTTGAATCAAGTCCATGTCCCCATCGCCATCGAGATCGGCAGACTCCACCGAAAAGGAGAGCCCCATATTCAACATCGCCCCCGACTCCGCAACCAAACCAAATGGGTCCATTTCGAGTGGCGCAAACGCTGGGCTCGTCGCAGAACCCGTGTTTTCGCACCAAAAAAATCGATGAAAGTACACATCGGAACCTTCCGTGTATTCTAATGTGGTTCCAATCAAATCAAAATCCCCATCCCCATCAATGTCCACAAATTCATAGTCGTAATTGTACGTCTCCCCCTCTGCTGAAAGCGCCCCCAAGTCAAACCCAAAAGGATTCAATTCCAATGGCGCTGACAACTGCGGAACTTCGGGTGTCCCCACATTTTCCATCCAAAACAACACATTGCTTTCATTGAGATAAGCATAGGGCGAATAGTTGTAGCCGTAAATGTAGCGCGCACCCATGATGACGTCGAAATCACCATCGCCATCTAAATCCACTACATCAATGCCCAATCCTCCGGCGGAATACACGACGTCCCATCCGTTCACAATGAGGGGGTTGAGCCCCAATGGATTGCCTGTTTGGATCGGACCAAATGCCGCGGCTTCCGGTATGCCTGTATTTTCTTGGAAGGCCAGATTAACAGCATTATAATATGAATAATCCGTTGGAAATTGCACCGCCATCATGTCCAAATCGCCATCCGCATCCATATCGACCAATTCAAAATTGATCCATGCCATTTGGTTGTTTTGCTCTGCGGCACCAAATGGATTTGTGATGGCTGGAGCAAATGACTGCGCCATGGACTCCGTGCTCGTTGCCGAACCGATGACAAGCGCCACCCCTCCTAGCACGCGTCTCAAATACGCCCTGGAAAACACATGACTCAGCTCTGCTACAAGCGCCTTGACTTGTTGAATGAGGCGCTGCATGTCGGCTGTTACTTGACCGTTGGTTTCCGCCATACGTCCAGATAGGCGCTGCACAGCGAGTTCCAGCTGCCTTCTTTTCCGAGCAAAGTGTTGGATGTTACGATTCATGGTTCACGGAATCTTTTTTGTTTTGCCGCCAATAAGTTGATCCAGGCAATGTAATCCCATCCGAATGTATGGCATCTTTCGGGTTAATGATGTTGGGACGTCGTTTGTTATTGAGAATGTGCACATCATAAATCTCTTCCACAGAGGCCCGATACTGAATGGCCCCCACTTTGCTCGCTGTAGGCAAGTGTAGGATGACAATTCCGGCTTCATTTTGCGGAAACTGATGAGCCAATTTTCCAAACGTCTTGGATTTTTCTCGAATTTTCGAAACGCCAATGAAGAGGTAGTCGCCACACCGCGACATGCCGCGCACAAAACCACCCAATGCTGCGACCACTTCCCGCTTCCCTGTTGAACGGTCAATGCGCACCAATTCACCCGTAGCGGACATGAGCACATAAAGCTCACCATCCACAATCATTGGTGAGTGCGGCATGGCCAATCCCTCCGAAACCACCTCGTTCGTTTCGACGTCCATGACCACGCCCGTCTCGGTGATGCGTTCCCGCCAGCTTCGTTCACTATTGCCTTGATTAAAAGCCGTTACGTATCGGGGTTTTCCGTTTTCCATGGCCAATCCATTGAGGTGGCAGCGATCCTCCGGGGCCATTTTATCAATGAATGGCGGGGTCCAAATCGGTGTAAAATTGTAGGCCTCGTCCACCCGCATGATGCACGAAAACAGGGTGTTCACAGCAACCAATCCGCCGTCCGCATCAAAATGCACATCATGAATGTCCAACGGACCGGTGTGATACGTAGACCGTGGCATGTACATCGCATCATAGACTCCAGGCGATTTTGGATAAAATTCAGCCAACTGCGATGAGTTGCGAAAGACGGTGACGGAATCCCGAAATGCGATCGCCAGCTTGTCCTGATGGGGATCTTCGGCGACCCCCATGGCTTTTTCGAAGGAGCGTGGCAACTGGCTCAAAGACTGGCGATCTTTCGCCGAAATAATGACCAATTTACCTGCTTGGTACGTCGATAACGCGATGCTGCAACCCAAATCGTAAAGCAACTCAGGCACTTGCGGTGAGTACGTACAAGTGAAGGGCGGAATCGGCTGTGGCATGTGGTTGATCAAGATACGTGGTTCCCAAAACTACGCAGGATCAAACTGAAAAAATCAAGGCACGGAATTGGCGCGGTATGCGGTGATTTGAGGTGAGCCGACGGGCGCCCGCGGGCGCTTCAAGACCTGAGCAGTCAGCACCTCGAAAATGAAGGGCAAAGTAGAGCTAACAGGACAAAGGTCGAACGAGTTTGAAGAGGAATTGGAAAAGTTGATCAAATTTCAACGCGAAAAAATCAACAAGTGAGAAAGCTGTATAAGTTATCTTAGAGATAACTTTGCCTAACCGTTACCACACATTAAAAATTAAATATGAAGAGTAAACTATTTCCAATTTTATTAACTCTATTCATAGTCATTTCTAGCACGAATAAAGGTTTTTCACAAACACCTATGCAAGTTTCAGGTACTGCTACCAAAACTGCTTCTGTCTCGGGTAATTGGTCCTCTAATACAACTTGGGGAGGTTCATTACCTGTTAATTACGATCGAGTACTCATTCCAAATGGAGTTACTATAATTGTTGACGGTATGGTAACGGAAAAATTTAAATCTATTAGAATCGCTGATGGTGGTAAATTACAATTCGCTACCAATACTAATACTGAATTGAGAACTGAATATATATTTAGTGCTCCCAACGGAACCCTAGAAATAGGAACAAATGCCAACAAAATACCAGTAGGTACAACTGCAAGTTTAGTTTTTGCAGAAATGGGCGGCACTACCCAATGGGAAGACCCAGAGCGTTTCGCTCCCGGAGCAGTATTGATGGGTACAACTACCATGCACGGTGCCGACAAAACGAGTTGGCTAACACTTCAAACGCATCCATCGGCAGGAGCAACGCAATTCGTATTGAGCGCTGCCCCAACAGGATGGCAAGTCGGTGATAAATTGGTGGTGGCTGGAACCGACTCTATTACAAATACTTCTATTTCCAATACCTCAGAGTTTGAAAAAGATGAAGTGGTTACCATTACTGCCATTTCGGGAAGTACAATAACATTTACACCAGCATTGGTTAGAGACCATAAAGCACCAACACAAGCTTCCGATTTAGATGTACATGTTGCAAATTTGAGCAGGAATATTGTGGTGTCATCTGAAAATACAAGTGTTTCTTCCATTAGTGGGGAATTTCATAAACCCAGAGGGCATCTGATGTTTATGCATACTCTTAATGTAGATTTAAAATATGTAGAAGCCAATAACTTAGGTAGAACGGATAAGTCTATCATATTAGACGATTGGGATTTTGAAGATTTAGATGCCAATCAAAATACAGGACAAGCGATTCCAAACGGAGGAAAAAACCCAAGAGGTCGTTATTCAATTCATTTTCATAGAGGAGGATTAGATGTCTCCGTTTTTCCTGCTAAACCTATCACACCGTTACCAACTCCTGCGAAAGTAGAAGGCTGTGTAGTCAATAATGACCCAGGATGGGGCTTTGTCAATCATTCAGCAAGAGTAGATTTTATAAGAAATGTAAGCTATAATGTAGTTGGTGGTGCATTTAATACCGAAGCAGGAAACGAAACGGGTTCTTTTATCGAAAACATTGCGATTAGAACGGTTAACCCAGCCAATCCTATTTTGACAGCTCCTCGTCCGAGAGATTCTTATACAGATGGTGAAGTAACACAAGCATTATCAGATATTAGAGAAGGGATTCAAGATTTTGCCTGGCAAGGAGATGGATTCTGGTTGCATGGTACGGGTGTAACGGTACAGGGTAATGTCGTTTCGGGTTGCACAGGACATGCCTATGTATATTGGACGGATGGTCTGATAGAAAAAGGCTTGGGAATGGCACGAGGCGATATTGATGCTCATGTGCCTGCATCGGAATTTCCCACTCTAAACCAAGTCTTGCACAATTGGAAATCGACTTATCCCAACTTTGTACTCGATATTTGGTATTTACAAGCCAGACCTTTTTTGAATAATATTGCTTACAATTTCGTGAGGGGCGTTCAGACTTATTATGTGCATACTGAATTTCATCGCAAAACGGACCCTAATATAAATGACCCTAACGAATGGATTAATGACTTACCAGATGTGTACAAAGACCAATTGAATTTGGTTTTCGATGGCACAATTCTCTGGAATATCGGAAAAGTTGGTTTTGAGCATAATTATACGACCAATGTTACTATTCAAAATTCGAGATTAGTTGGTTATGGCGGTCGTTCGGGCATCGAAGACTATGGCACAAACCCTTCACCTAATTACGTACCCGATGAACCTGAAGTAATAGGGTTAGATTTGGATTATTTTCATAATACGCATCGTTGGGTATTGAATAACAACACTATAGAAGGTTTTTCTGGAAATGCTGTAGGTGTTGCTCTCCCTCAAAATGCTCAGGTAACTATAAATGGTGGAATCTTTAACAATGCTGGAACTGATATTTTAATCAGTCCTCCCAGTGTACCAATTGACGATGGGGATGAAGGCGAAGGGTTCGGAATAGGAATGCTTTCTACTAATCCCACAAAGTCGGACATTCTGATTGAAGGTGCTGTTTCATTTAATAACCCAAACAATAATATTATTCTTGACCCCTATATATTTTATGATGAAGTAGGACAAAAAGGATTTCCCTTGTTAGATGATGCTAAGAGTGATTCAGAGTTTTTCTTAGCACCTCAAGAAATCCACTTGAATTTTGGACCATTTAGTAATTCGAGAGCCTATTATAATGCTCAAGATGCGGACTTTATTCCAATAGTATCTGGTATTTCAGGAAATGCCTGTAGCTTTAGTGACCCCAGTGATTGTATCGATGGAGAGTTTGCAGGCCAAACAAACGCGCAATTGTTTGCAGAACACGAAAATTCCTATGTAGGAACTATCACGCCTTCTGATGCTGTCTCCCATCCCATGATTATTGGTGGAAAGGTAGATGGGAGTATATTGAGCATTGATGAATTCAATTTAGAAAAAGAGGTGTTGATATTTCCTAACCCTTCTAAAGATGGCGTTTTTAATATTAATACATCTCAAGTAATAGAAAAAGTTGAGGTGTATAATACTATGGGACAATTAATTAATAAAAATGTTTTATCTACACAAAATTCATTTCAGTTAAGCAAATTGTACTCAGGGATTTATTTTATAACAGTATATGTTAAAGATAATCAAGCGGTATTTACTAAGAAGGTAATTGTTGAATAAAATAACATGTGGTAACGATACAACTATTGTTTTATGTATATCCTCTTTTATAGCTGAACACGAATTCTTTAGAATCACTTTAGTAGCCCCGCCGAGAATCGAACTCGGATCAAACGTTTAGGAAACGCTTATTCTATCCATTGAACTACGGGGCCATGCCTCT
>CAJQIB010000056.1 GCA_905478325.1 uncultured Flavobacteriales bacterium
AGCAGGACCGTTGCCATCACAATCGCAGTCGCCCTCAGCAATGCCATCACCGCCACAAACGCCGCATGCGTCCAATACGTTGCCAGCGCAATCGCAGGCGCCCTCAGCAATGCCATCACCGCCGCAAACGCCGCACGCATCATTCACAGCACACGAACCGTCGTCCTCGGTCGCATCCATGTCGTAGTTGCAAGCCGTAACGTCCGTGCAACCAGCAATTGAATCCTCTCCTCCAGCTGGTGCGAAAGAACCTACGCCATCAAAACTAAAAGTTAAGTATTGAGAGTCCGATCCTACGCCGTTCTCAAAGACTTGAACATTCATCGTTCCTGCAAAATCTCCCCCTGTCGTTATCTGCATGAACAACACCCGGTTGTTTACTGCATCTGGCAAGCCATTCGAAGCACCGTTCAATACATACCAAGCTCCGCCTGTCGCATCGTCCATCGCGAAGTCCCCTCCGTCATTGGAAGATCCAAAGGCAAACGCTGAAACCCACGGCTGACTCGAACTCTCGACTGTGCTAATCGGTGATTCATCACCCGTAGGCTGAGACTCAATACCAATGGTAACCCAGCTATCTGCTGCCAGTTCAGGGAAGAAGGTTAAAAATGCCGGATTGATCCCGCCAGCTGTCGTTGATCCGAACGAACTGTTGAAAAAACCATCGGTCGTAGTCAACGAAAGCGGATTGTCTTCGTTGCCATAAACAGAGCTAAAGAAATCGTCCGTATTGACCATTTCAATATAAAACCGATAGGTAGAAGTTCCTGGAACAATGTCCGTAGCATGGTTTTCTACAACCAATGAATACTGAGCTGAAGAGCTCAACACCATGCCCATGAGCATGGCGGCTAAAGTAAAGATTCGCATGAAGATGACAATTTGGTAGTCGTTCAAATATACTCTTTTATCGATAAACTTTAGCTAATCACGTTTACACACGATATATACCGCTTTACATCCTAATTTTGACTTGAAAAAAGAAACCGAATGTCCAACCAGATTTCCCAGCTTAATCCAACCGCACTTTGGAGCCATTTTGCCCAACTCAACTCCGTTCCACGCCCCAGTAAAAAGGAAGAGCGTGTCCGTGCTTGGGTCATCGGTTTGGGCCATGACATGGGATTGGAAACACAAACGGACGAAGTCGGTAACGTGCTCATTCGAAAGCCAGCTACCAGCGGAATGGAAAACCGTGTTGGCGTGGTCCTTCAAAGTCACCTCGATATGGTCTGTCAAAAAAACAATGACACGGTATTCGACTTTGACACTCAGGGCATTCGCATGTACATCGATGGTGATTGGGTACGGGCAGAAGGAACTACTCTGGGAGCGGACAACGGAATCGGAGTCGCAGCTATATTAGGCGTTCTTGCCTCTAACGACATCCCACATCCGCCTCTAGAAGCTCTTTTTACCATCGATGAGGAAACGGGTATGACCGGTGCACTTGGCCTGAAGGGCGGATTTCTCGAAGGCGAAATCTTGTTGAATCTGGATACGGAAGACGACGATGAGCTCTCCATTGGTTGTGCCGGTGGTGTTGATGTTACTTCATCAGGTTCTTATGGGACAGAAAAAATCGAAGAAGGTATTTTCCATGGAAAACTGACCATCAAAGGGGGATCAGGCGGACATTCGGGAATGGACATCACAAAAGGCATTGCCAATGTCAATAAGGTGATGAATCGCATTCTACTTGTAACCCTTGAATCGGTTGACTTTAGAATCTCAACAATACAAGGTGGAGGTTTACGCAATGCCATACCGCGTGAATCTGCTTGCAATTTTGTCATTGACCCCAATGATTTTGAGTTCTTCAAAGAATCTATAGTCAACGAGATGACACGGGTTCAGGCAGAGCACCGCACCACAGACCCCGATTTAACTTGGGAACTCACGGAGAGTGCGGAACACGTTACCGAGGTCATGTCAGAGGAAGAACAGGAATTGCTTCTTCTCGCCATCCAGGCATGTCCTGTTGGCATCCATCGCATGAGCCCTGAAATTGAAGGTCTCGTGCAAACGTCCAACAACCTAGCGCAGGTTGAAGTCGGAAACGGCCTCGTTAGCCTCCGATGCCTTTGCCGAAGTTCCGTTGATTCTGAAAAAGATGATCACGCCCGCAGCATTGCCTCTTCATTCGCTCTTGCCGGTTTGGAAACAGCTTACGGAGGGTCATACCCGGGTTGGACGCCGAACCCAAACAGTGATGTCGTGTCACTATTTAAAGACCTCTATGAAGAGCAATTCGGCGAATCACCGCGGGTCTTAGCATGCCATGCAGGATTGGAGTGTGGGATTTTAGGAACCCATTATCCCGACATGGACATGGTCAGCTTTGGACCGAACATTCGTGGGGCGCACAGTCCCGATGAGTGCGTGCAGATTAGCTCAGTTCAAAAATTTTGGGGATTCTTCCTTGAAGGGTTGTCACGTATACCGGTAAAAGCATGAGCAATCAATCCAATCGCCCCTTGATATTGGTCACCAATGACGACGGCATCGAAGCCGGTGGATTGCGGTTTCTCGTAGAAACGCTTCTGCCCATTGGAGACATCGTAGTCGTTGCTCCCGATCGACCAATGAGTGGTATGGGACATGCCGTGACCATCAACCAAACACTCCGAATGGAGAAGCGGCAATTTTCCGTTGAAGGGGTCCGTGAAGCCTGGCAAACTTCTGGGACACCTGTCGATTGCGTGAAACTCGCGATCTATGAAATCCTCGGCAAAAAACCAGACCTGTTAGTGAGCGGTATCAATCACGGCAGCAACGCTTCCATCAATGTGATTTACAGCGGCACCATGTCAGCAGCTGTTGAAGGTGCTGTCGAAGGGATTCCTTCCATCGGCTTTAGTTTGCTAAATCATGATCCTGAAGCTGACTTTTCCGCCTGTGGCCCCAGCATTCAAACTCTCGCTCAAGAAGTTCTTGAACGGGGTTTACCTGTAGGGTCATGTCTCAATGTGAACGTTCCAAACATACCGTTGGATGCCATCCAAGGCATCCGCATCTGCCGACAATCTGCGGGATATTGGGAGGATGCTTTTGATAAACGCGTCTCCCCTGGCGGATCCACGTACTTCTGGATGACCGGTGAATTTAAGAATCCAGACCAAGGTGAGGACACCGATGAATGGGCCCTTCGCAATGGATACGTTAGTGTTGTTCCCACACAATTTGATATGACAGCACATCATGCCATTGCGGCATTAAATCAATGGAACCTGTCCTGAATGAATCTCAAGAAATTCGACCACACAGCTTGGGGAGTAGCCGTCGGACTGGGTGGCACCCTGATTGGCTTTCTTGTATTGGCTTCCTGGTGGAGCTCTGCAAATGGAACAAGCCTGGCGTATTTTTATGAAACTGTTTTTCAAAACAGCCAGCTGTATAAAGATTCCATTCTTACGGTCAGTGTTCTCTTCAACGTGGGCCTTTTTTGGCTTGCGCTTCGAACAGGGTTTGAGCGCTTAGCTCGCGGAATCATGGTCATAATATTGCTGTCGGTACCGGCCATTATTTGGATTCAATCTCAATCCTTTTGAGGACATGAGTCTTGAACGGACACCCCGACGACGCAAGTTGTTCCTGGTCGCAGGAGAAGCTTCAGGCGATCTCTATGGCGGACAATTGGCGGAGGCACTGCTACAACTCGATCCTCATCTTGAAATCAGAGGTTGGGGAGGTGAGGCCATGGAAGCCTCAGGGGTCAAGATTTCGACCCATTATAGAGATCTCGCTTTCATGGGGTTTTGGGAGGTCCTCAAAAACCTCAAAACCATTCGACGAAACCTGAAGCGATGCACGGAAGAAATCCTTTCTTTCCAGCCCGATGCCTTTGTGGGCATCGATTTTCCAGGATTCAATTTACGGGTTGCTGCCAATGTAGGAAAAGCAGGCGTTTTCACCCACCATTACATCTCTCCTTCCATTTGGGCTTGGAATGCACGGAGAATCCACCGCATCAAACGCACCGTGCAGCGCATGCATGTGACCATGCCTTTTGAACTCGCACCATACGAGGCGGCACACATGGATGTTCGTTTTGTCGGGCACCCATTGATCTCGTTATTGGATCAACTTCCAGACCAAAATCTCGACGTAAAGACCTCCCTTCCCATCTTAGCGTTGCTCCCTGGATCGCGAACACAAGAGCTGAACCACATGCTTCCATTGCTGGTGCAAACAGCACGGTTGCTGCCACAATTTCAGCCTGTCATTGCCGGTGCTCCGGGACAACCCGCCTCAGCCTATCACGAAGCTACTGCCTTGGGCATCCCCGTTGTTTTCAATCAAACTCGCTTGTTGATGAAGACTGCTGCGGTGGGATTGATCACCTCCGGCACTGCGACCCTTGAAGCCAGTTTACTTGGACTCCCTCAGATCATTTGCTATAGAACAAGCCGTTTAACCTATGCCATTGCAAAAAGGTTGGCGCAGGTTCAATGGATTGGATTGCCCAACATCATTCTAAACGAATCCTCCGTACCGGAGAGAATACAGGGTGCATGTAGTGTAAAAACGCTGAGCCAAGACGTTGAATTACTGCACGATGGAACAGACTGGACCGCTCTTGGTCAAAAACAAAAAGAATTGGCCACTTCTTTGAGACACATTCTGGGTTCCGAAGCTGCAGCAGCGAACACCGCAGCTTCAATCATGGAAACGCTTTGATGCGATTATTCTCCTGTTTACTGGTGTGTCTTACGGTTGCAATCCAGACAGGTCAAAGCCAGGACATCGTCCGCATTGGACTCGTGGATTTTTCGAAGGCCCAGACTCTGAAAATCCGATCTGTTTCAGGTGGCTATCATTGGCTCAATGCCACGGGCCAAATTCTCGACACCCTAACCGAATCAACGCAAATATCCATCCGGGACAAGCAGTGGAAGGGGAACAACCTCCCCCTTGAAAACCATTTGATTTTACAACCCATCGTGCCTGGAAGTGTGTTGAGCATTCAGTCAGTCCACACCGGATACAGACAGGTCAGAGGGGTCCTGCATTTGTTCGCCGATTCTGAAGTCCGATGTGTCTTGGAAACCCCATTAGAAGCCTACCTGCCTGGCGTTTTGGTCGCAGAAGCGGGCAAAGGCCATTTCCCTGATTTTTACGAGGCACAGGCCATTGTCAGCCGCACGTATACGGTTCAATCCATGGGACGCCATCGGCTAGAAGGCTTTGACCTGTGTAACAGCGTTCATTGCCAAGTATTCCAAGGGATTAGCACAGTAAATGACACCATTTTGTCTGCGGTCATGTCCACGCGCGACCTGATTTTAATCGATGCGAACACGCGTCCCATTACGGCGGCTTTTCACTCCAACTGTGGTGGACATACACAGGGCTCTGAGGCTGTTTGGCAACATGCTCTTCCCTACTTAAAAGGAGTGCAAGATTCCTTCTGCTTAACTTATCCTCACAGCCACTGGGAACAGCTCATCGATGCGAAGGCTTGGCAAAATTGGCTGCAATCCAAAAGCGGTGATTCACTTCCGCCTGGTCAATGGCTGCCCACAGAAAGAGAATCCTTCTTGATGAATCGAGAAGATGCCATTCGAACTTCCCAAGCACGGAAAGCGTTTGGATTTCGTTCGGGGTTTTTTATTACATTGAATGAAGGGGACTCCATTCGCGTCATCGGCCGGGGATTCGGTCACGGTGTCGGCATGTGCCAAGAAGGTGCTATGGGACGTGCCAAGGCCAATCACGACGCATGGGATATCTTGTCCCATTATTACCACAAGGTCAGCCTGACGCCATGGCAGAACGCCCAACTTGAGTAACCGTGACGCGTCAGAGTCCTTGAATCGAGAACTTTTTGGGGTACTCCACCTTGTAGGAAAAAGACAGGGTTTTCTGGGCACCTGGAGATAAGGTCATCTCCCATGTAATCCACCCTGTAACCGGATCAAGTTCGCCTCCATCCAAACTTTCGACAAAGACTTCAATGTCAGAACTTCTTGACACGGGTATCCGATCTATAATCCGAACTTTCACAGAACGACTGTGCTGGTTCACCACGTCCACTTGAAATGCCTGAACCGTTCGTTTTGTGCCCCCTAAAGCCGAACTGGAGCATAATTCCATCAGACGTTTCCGACTAGATCGTACACGACCATCTTGTCCCAATGGAATTTCCAACGTATCCCCTGGAGCCGGAAGTGCCATTTCAAACACTCCACGATACGCTCCACCTGCAACAACCTGCACGTCTCCTGCCATCAACTGTGCTTCGCTCCAGTCGGCACTTGCTGCCAGTTGAAATGATTCATCGGAATATTCAGGCATGACCAAATAGGTCAAGTCGCTGTTCAAGCGCAACGTTTCCAATGGGATGCGTTCCGGCGTTCCATTTCCAGATATCCGAACGGGCAATTGCGGCGTGAAGGCAAGCCGTTGGATCGCAGAACCTGTGGCATTCATCAGTGGCTGTATCTCCGTCGTTGCTATCGTCTCGAGTCCGGGACCTTCGCTGCGTTGCATGGACTTGCTTGACGCCCAATCATAACCACTTTGAGACGCTGATGACCGAACCAAAGAAAGCTCTAGCGGCAATAAATTGGGCGGTGAAAGGGACTCAAGAGGGTTTCCTGCCAAAAATCGAATCGGCAGACCATTCCATTCTACCCCCGTCTTTTGGACCACATGGGCAAACCGTTTCAACTTCACAGCTCCGTCATCGGAAACTTCAGCATCGTACGCTGTTCGCCAAAAGGCATCCTGCGCTAAATAGGCAACCTCCACCTTTCCCTTCACCCCCTTGGGACCAACGATGCGCATGATGATCTGCCCCTCCTCTTCATTCTGCAACTTCAAAATTTCTTGGCGCTCCTCTGCCAAGTCGCTCAGCTCATCCTTCAAGTCGCTCAACTCCATTCTCAACTCCAACATCAAATACTCAAGCTCTTTCACTCGACTTCGCCAAAAGTCAGCCAATTCAATCAAGTCTTCGACAAGAAGTGATTCACTTCCTCCGACTTTCCGATTTGCCTGAATCATGGCCAGCTCCTCAGAATAAACTGCCAACAGCGCATTTCTCATCGCCACCGTTCGCTCCGACGATTCAAGCGCATCATCAATGCGTTGCAACGCGGTCAACGACTCCTCAGCGCGAGAGGGGTTTTTCGCAATTTGAAAAGAATGGCCTGACAATCCCCATCCTTCCGGAAGGACCGTTTGAATGCTACCGGCATCGATGCTTTTGGCTAGCCCGCCAATTTTGATCACAGCCCTGCCATTTGCATCCAACGTTACGCGGGCGCCACGTTGAATCAATGCACCGGACTCGTAAACCGCAACTTCATCAATCTCCCACTCGCTGAACTGAACGTTTTCAGTCACTATCTGGGCCTGCGCATGCCAAGCAATGCAACTCAAGAAGAAAGACACGACAAGGACCTTACTCAATGGATGGTTCATATGAATTGATTTTATCAAATCTATTGCAGGCAAATTACGGTATCCTGCCAAATGCCATAACCGGCCCAAAGACCAATTCCTCCATCGATGTTGGATTCCATATTGGCAGGAAGAGAGAACGGACTTCCTTGACTTAAAATGAGGTTTTCATAACTGGCAATGGCATCATACACACCGGCATCAATCGCACACAACCTCACCGCCACGGTATCGTTCGCCTTAAAATAGCCCGATTCCCCGCTGGAAAAATCATCATCCCAAGCTGTACTTCCGGCGGCACTGCCTCGAAACGTTCCAAACTCAAAAGACAAGCCATTGAAAAAAGAATCGTCGAATACGCTTCCAAGCGGCGCTACAAAATCAGCGTCTTTTATCTCCCCAGCTAGCGGGTCCCATGTTGGACGCAGATTGATGCGTTTTGCGTACCATCGGTATGCATTGCCCGAAGAGTCCGGGTCTGTAAAAGAAGCATAAAGCAAACCGAGGGTGTCATTGCTTCCTGGAGCAGCCCAACGCATACTATCCAAAGGGATGGCCGGAAGAATTTCTGTTTCGGCGTGCAGCTCTTTCTCACCAATCAACACGTCCAATTCATAGGCATTGCCCGATTGACCGATCAATGCTTCATCGAAAGAGGTGTACACACAAAGGTTCAATGCACCCAACACCTCGGCAGGAAAGCCGAGCAATTGTGCGGCTTGTTCCAAAGCCTCTGGAGTCAAGTCGCCCGTGCACAACTCATCCAATGCGATCGATTGACCTTGGTTCGAAATCTGAACTTCAGCTCCTGACAAAAAAGACTGCCCGACGCTACTTGCATCAACGGGATCAAAATACCCTTGAGCCAAACCGACAAAAACAATGGGCGCAGCCCCGCTTTCGATCTTTCCTTCAATCACATAAACCGTTTCAGTTTCAGGCAACTCCACTTCGATTTGCTGTTCGCAGCCAATCATCAAAAGTGAAGCAACAAACACCCACAAAAAACGAAACTTAGGAGGCGGCAAAGCCATGAGGGCGAAACGATTGATCAGCATGACACAAAAATACACGGGATGTTGGCTTGAAATGGTTGAAAATTTGAAGATAAATCGCCAAATGATTACAAAACATACGGGTGAATTAGAGCAAGGAGGAAGTAGATTTGTGTTCTAGATTTGCCCATGCTCAACCGACGACATATACGTATCAAAATCCTACACATCTTGTACGGATTTTATCAGGATTCAGACGCTGATGTCGTTGCAACTCGAAAAGCCCTCACTCACTCAGTGGGCAAAATGCAGGAATTGTACATTCTGCTGTTGATGATGATTGGGGCCATGCAAGGCTTTGCCATTGATCGCATTGAGGCCGGACGAAAAAAACAGCTCCCTACCCCAGAGGATTTACATCCGAACACCAAATTTGTCACCAACAAGCCATTGCGCGCTTTGGCCAATAGTAAGAACCTGCAAAAAGCAGCGAGTGATTTAGGCGTTGGATGGGGAGACGATCAGGAAATGCTCCGAAAGATGTTCCGAAGCTTGCTTGAACACGAAGAGTACATCGAGTTCATGGCCTCAGAAGAACGCGGATTCAAGCACGACCGTGAGTACTTGATTCGGATTTTCCGGAAGCACATGATCACGAGTGAAGTTTTTCAAGAACGGCTCGAAGAACAAAGCATTTTCTGGAATGATGATCTTGACTTAGCTGCGTCAATGGCTATCAAGACCATCAAAACCATTCGCGAAACGGATGATGACATTACCCTGCTTCCTCTGTGGCGTGAGGATGACGATGACAAACAATTCCTTGAGACGTTGTTTGTGGAGTCATTGGCACAAGCTGAAGTCAACGAGATTCTTGTCACGGAAGCTGCGAAAAACTGGGAATTGGAACGCATTGCCCTCATGGATCGCATTCTGATGAAGATGGCATTGGCTGAAGCGAAATCCTTTTCATCCATTCCATTGAAGGTGACTTTGAACGAGTACATCGAGCTGTCCAAATATTACAGTACGCCCAAAAGCAATGGCTTTATCAACGGCGTTTTGGATCAGCTTTTTACACAATTGAAAAATGACGGGACCATTGTCAAGATTGGCCGCGGTTTGATCGAATGATGCAGTGGTACATCCTTTTGACTTTGGGTTGTTTGACCATCGCTTCTTGCGGTGACACAAACAGCGGGCGCATTTCGACGGATATGATTCACATGCCGGCCACCGCGAGCGCGTCTGAGGCAGCGGCACGGTCGGTACCGCAAATCCTTTTCACGGCTTTATCCATTGATCTAGGAACGCTCGTAGAAGGTCAGAGCGCCACAGCCATTTATGAATTCAGTAATTCAGGGAAGGCTCCTTTGGTTATCGCAGACGTTTCCACTTCGTGCGGTTGTACCGTTGCTCGGGACTGGCCGAGAAACCCCATCCAATCCGGTAAAAAAGGCCGCATTGAAGTGACCTTTGACAGTCGCTTGCGACCTGGACTCAACGAAAAGAGCATTTTTGTTGTTTCCAACGCAACCCCATCCACTACGGAACTCACTCTTAAGTCACTGGTCGTTGGTCCACAATCGTCGCCCATTGAAATCGACTCTAACGAAATTATAGACTCCAACTCATGACACTCTTTTCTATCCTATTTCAAGCACAAGCCGAAGGCGGCATGTCCTTTTTCCTCTTGATTGGCGGCATGTTCTTGATCATGTATTTCTTCATGATTCGCCCTCAAGTCAAGAAACAAAAAGAATCCAAGAAGTTCAGAGAAGGCATCTCCAAGGGAGATAAGGTCGTGACCATTGGAGGCATTCACGGCAAGGTGGTCGAAATGAATGAACGCACCATTCTACTGCAAATTGACGGCGCCAAAATTCGCGTCGAAAAATCAGCGTTGAATCCAACCGGCGAAGTTTCTGAAGAGGACATCAAGTCCAACAGCTAAGCCATGCGTTCGGACAACCAAAGCCAATCGATGTCTCTGCTCCTTGCATTGACTCCGGTTGTCATTTTGATTGCACTGCTCGCCGCAGATGTCATTGCTTTTGGGGAAGACAGCTCATATGGCGCCAATCAAATCGCCATGCTTTTTGCGGCATTTGTCTCTGGAGGCATCGGCATGCTGAGGGGGTTGAAATGGGAGGTCATCCGCGATGCCATCAGCAAGTCCATAGCGCAAACATCCGAGGCTATGCTCATCTTGTTGATGATCGGAGCGCTCAGTGGCACGTGGCTAATGGCCGGGATCATCCCAGCGTTTATCCATTACGGTTTGCAGGTTTTGAACCCTGAAATCTTCTTGTTCGCTGCATGTCTTATTTGCGCTGTGCTTTCATTGGCGACAGGCAGTTCTTGGGGAACCGTAGGAACCGTCGGTGTCGCATTGATTGGCATTGGAACCGCATTGGGACTCCACCCAGGATGGGTTGCAGGAGCGATTATTTCAGGAGCCTATTTTGGGGATAAAATGTCCCCTTTGAGTGACACCACCAACATTGCTCCGGCTGTTGCGGGAACCGATTTATTCACGCACATCCGGTACATGATGATTACCACCATCCCGAGCTTGATCATTGCATTGATCGTTTTTCTTTTTGCTGGATTTGGAGGTGGCGCGAGTGTTGAAACCTTGGAAATGAGTTTTGCAGAAGGGTTTGGCCAAGCTGTTGAGGCGAATTTTAACATCCACGCTGGCTTGTTCATCGCTCCGGTGGTCCTGATTGCCCTCATCATCAAAAAAGTTCCAGCCGCTCCTGCCCTGTTTATTGGGTGTTTGCTCGGTGCGGTCACAGCGGTGGTCTTTCAACCCGAAATGGTCCGCAATGTTGCAGGCATCGGTCTTGAAGAAGGTAGCTACGCCATTGCCGCATTTACCGCATCAATTCAATCCATGGCGCTGGACACGGCCATCGTGACGGGGCATTCCATGGCGGATGAATTGCTAACTTCCGGTGGAATGGCCGGGATGCTCAACACCGTTTGGTTGATCATTTGTGCCATGACGTTTGGAGCAGTTATGCAAGCGACCGGAATGCTTGGAAGGATTACTCAAGTCCTCTTAAATGGAGTACAGTCGACCTTTGGCTTGGTCGCGAGAACAACCGGCACGTGTCTTGCTTTCAACGTATTGACATCCGATCAATACCTCGCCATTGTCATTCCAGGCAATATGCTCAAGGACGCCTATGCTGAGCAAGGATTGGCCCCTGAAAACTTAAGCAGAACGTTAGAAGACACTGGAACCGTGACCAGTGTTCTCATTCCATGGAATACCTGCGGTGTAGCCCAAAGCGGTATTTTGGGAATCTCCACATGGACGTATTTGCCCTACTGCATCTTCAATTTGGTCAGCCCCATCATGACGCTGACCATTGCGGCTATCGGATTTCGAATTCGAAAACTGGAGCGTCCGACGGCGTCCTAACGGCCCGTTTTTTTTTGACTTTAGTGCTTCTTCGAACTGAGAATGAAATCCTCCTCCCAAAAGAAAAGTGTCACAGCGAGTGACGGATCTGATGATAAAATCGTCATCCGAGGAGCCCGAGAACACAACCTGAAGAACATTGATCTGACCATACCGAGAAATCAATTGGTCGTGCTCACAGGAGTCAGTGGTAGCGGCAAGTCCAGCCTCGCTTTTGACACCATATACGCTGAGGGGCAACGGCGGTATTTGGAAACCTTTTCCGCTTACGTACGTCAATTCATGGGGGGATTGGAGCGACCCGATGTCGACCAAATCACTGGGCTGAGCCCTGTTATTAGCATTGAGCAAAAGACCATCAGCAAAAACCCACGCTCAACAGTCGGGACCATCACGGAACTGCATGACTTCTTGCGCTTGGCGTACGCACGGGCTGCAGATGCGTTCAGTCTGCGCACAGGAGAGCCCATGGTGCGCTTTTCCGATGAGGAGATGGTCTCCAAATTGCTGAGTGAATTCAATGGAGAAAAAATCCTGATTCTCGCTCCACTCGTAAAGGGTCGAAAAGGGCACTACCGGGAGTTGTTTGAGCAAGTTATGAAGCAGGGGTATGTGCGTGCACGCATTGACGGCTCTTTGGTGGAACTCGAACCGGGACACCGCGTTGATCGATACAAGGTGCATGACATCGAATTGGTTGTTGACCGCTTAGCCGTAACCCTCGGTGATGAAACACGCATTCTTCGGTCTGTCCGTACTGCGCTGACTATGGGCAAAGGCTCCATGAGTGTTTTGCCACATGACGGCGTTGAGCTGAGGCACTTTAGCCGAAATCTGATGTGTCCCACAACGGGTCTCGCCTATCCTGACCCTGAACCCAACCTGTTCTCCTTCAACTCCCCTTATGGAGCTTGCTCTCATTGCAATGGTTTAGGCCAAATCGCCGAGGCAGATGCGGCACTCATTGTACCGGATCACTCCAAGAGCATCTTTGCTGGCGGAATTGCACCGCTCGGGGACCTCAAGAGCTCACGCGCCTTGAACATCATTGAGGCCTTGTTAAAGCGGGAAGGATTGACCCTCAAAACCAAAATTCAAGATCTCGACGAATCCATCATCGGTCAACTTTTATACGGGTCGGACACCTTGGTAACGCTTGAGGGCAAAGGCGGCTTTAAACCCACGAATGTGCGATGGGATGGCGTAATTGCTACCATCGAAAAAGCAGCCGAACAAGGCAATTCCGTTCCTCTGAAGCGATGGGCGCAACGGTTTATGAAAAAACGAACGTGTCCTGAATGCAGCGGCTCACGTTTGAGCGAGATCAGCTTGCACTTCAAATTGGCCGGCAAAAACATTGCTGAATTGGGGCACATGGACTTGAGGTCGCTTGCCTTGTGGTTCGAAGACTTGGAACCCCAACTGTCCGAACGGCAAAAAACCATTCTCAAAGAGCCACTCAAGGAAATCCGGAGTCGACTGGGATTCCTAGTCGATGTTGGGTTGGAGTACTTGGCCTTGGACCGTTCAGCACGCACGCTTTCGGGTGGCGAAGCACAACGTATCCGACTTGCGACGCAAATCGGCAGCAAATTGACGGAAGTCCTGTACATCTTAGACGAACCCAGTATTGGGTTACACCAGCGTGACAATACACGACTGATCCGGAGTCTTCAAGCCCTCCGGGACGCGGGGAATTCTGTTTTGGTGGTTGAACACGATGAGGAGATGATGCTCGCAGCCGATCACCTCATTGACATTGGTCCCGGCGCCGGGATTCACGGCGGACACATTGTGGCACAAGGAGACCCGCTCACCCATTTGAAAGGAGACAGTTCCACAGCAGCCTATTTGACCAAACGACTGCGCATTGCCATTCCGGCAAAAAGGAGAAAAGGCAACCGCAAGTCTATCACGCTCACAGGAGCTACAGGCAACAATCTCAAGTCGGTTAAACTCAAAATCCCGTTGGGTACATTGACGTGTATCAGCGGCGTAAGCGGCAGCGGTAAAAGCAGTTTGATCAACCAGACGTTGTATCCGATACTGCACAACCACTGCTACGAAGAAACCAAGGTGCCCCTGCCCTACAGCAAGATCACTGGCTTGGACCATACAGACAAGGTGATCGCGATCAACCAAAGTCCCATCGGAAGAACACCGCGTTCGAATCCAGCCACTTACACTGGTATGTTCAACGAAATTCGAACGCTATTTACCAAACTTCCGGAGGCAGCTATTCGTGGCTACAAACCGGGCCGATTTAGCTTCAATGTTTCCGGAGGACGTTGTGAAGAATGTAAAGGAGCCGGCTTGAGGACGATTGAGATGAATTTCTTACCTGATGTGCACGTCGTTTGTGAAACCTGTAAAGGGAAACGCTACAATCGTGAAACACAGGAAGTGCGGTATCGCGGTAAATCCATTGCCGATGTCTTAGACATGACCGTCAATGATGCGGTGACCTTTTTCGATGCCTTCCCCAAACTCAAGCGATTGACTAAGACATTGCAAGATGTCGGATTGGGTTACATTACGTTGGGACAGCAATCAACGACACTTTCAGGAGGAGAAGCACAACGTGTCAAATTGGCGACTGAATTGGCGCGCGTGAGTACAGGAAGCACCATATACTTGCTAGATGAACCCACTACCGGCTTGCATTTTCAGGACATTCAAATGCTCATCAATGTCCTCCAACGGCTGGTCGACCAAGGAAATACCGTCTTGGTCATCGAACACAACATCGATGTACTAAAAGTAGCCGATCACCTCATCGATGTCGGGCCCAATGGAGGTCAAGCAGGAGGCGAAATTGTCGCCACAGGAACTCCCGAAGAGGTTTCGATTTGCAAAGAGAGCGCAACTGCACCATTTTTACGAACGGCGCTTGAGGCGGAATAAACACACTTATCATGAAGAAAGGATATAAGCAGAGAGATTGGAACGAGTCAAAAACGAATGATAGTTGGTCCATTTTCAAAATCATGGGCGAATTCGTCCAAGGATTCGAAACACTCCAACGCATTGGACCGTGCATCAGTATTTACGGGTCTGCGCGTATGGCTGAGGACTCTGTTGTCTACAATCAATCGCGTGAAGTCGCCAGGCAATTGAGCGAACGCGGATACGGCGTGATTACGGGTGGAGGCCCCGGTGTCATGGAAGCGGGAAACCGAGGTGCACATGATGCAGGCGGCACGTCTGTGGGGCTGAACATTGAATTGCCTTTTGAGCAGCACAACAATCCTTACATCGATCCCGATAAGAGCATTGACTTTGATTACTTTTTTGTTCGAAAAGTCATGTTTGTCAAATATTCTCAGGGCTTTGTGGTCATGCCAGGAGGCTTTGGAACCTTAGACGAATTGTTCGAGGCCCTTACCTTGGTCCAAACATCCAAAGTTGAGCCCGTTCCGATCATCTTATTCGACTCCAGCTTTTGGTCCGGTCTTGTTGATTGGATGAAAACAACGCTATCCGATCGTTACCACACCATTAGCCCTACTGACCCTGATTTGTTTCATGTCGTTGACACTCCTGAGGAAGTGGTCAAGGTCATCGATGCATTCTACTCCAAATCATTACTACGTCCCAATTTCTAATTTACATACGATGAACAACAACATCAAAACGTGCATGGCCTTGATTCTATCAGCCACAGTATCCATTTCAGCGCAAGCGCAATTTCCGTATGAAGGATCTGTCTTCACAGACGAATACGTTGCTCTGCAAGACCCTACGTTACTAGACATTGAGATCGGATGGGATGATCCGGAGCTTCTAATCCCATTGCCTTTTTCTTTTTCTTTTGGTGATATCCAGGCTTTTGACATGAATCTCGGAGGAACGGGTGAAATGCTATCTGCAATGGATGAAATCGGCAACATGAATATCCTGTGGCCGTTGAGCCTCGATGTCATGGATGTATCCAACTCAATGACCGGAGACCCAGAGGACGTCAGTACCATTGGCTATGAAACGCAAGGCAACGAACCCAACCGCATTTTTAAAATGGAGTGGAACAATTGTGGTCTTTACGATGAAATTTATCAATTTGGCACTGCAGATATCCGCGTCAATTGGCAGGTATGGTTGCACGAAGGTTCTGGAATAATCGAATACCGATTTGGCCCAACAACCCTGACCGAGGAGGACATCTTGTCCTTTTTAGAAGGATACCCCCTCACTTCTGGCATCATCCTCAACTTCGATTACGAAGGCTACTCTGGCGACGTTTATTTTGCCGCAGGAGATGCCTCTGCACCGACTTGGTCACTGAATACGGACTTTTACAACTGGTACTACAGTGGGGAATCGTTGACGAATGCCCCACAAGAGGGAACCGGATATCGTTTCAATGGGACTTCAACATCCATTGCTGAATCTGAAGTCGTGAACAACGCTTTTCAACTCTTTCCTAACCCCGCATCATCAACCTGTTTGGTTTCCAACCTAACGGAGGCCGAACAACAGTATGCATGCCTTTCTGTTGCAGGAAAAATCGTAGACCAATGGACGCTCGCACCGCAAGCGACACAGCGATTGGATGTTTCGGGATTTGCCCCTGGACTGTATGTGATCCAAACGGACCAAGGTGCATCTCAAAAACTGATGATTCACTAAGGACTGGCTGGAATTATTGGATCATTACGGGCACGCTTCTACGCTGGCCGTCTTTCATCCACTCCACCAAGTAAATACCGGGTGACCAGGACGATACGTCCCAGGTCATTCGGTATTTTCCGTTCATATCACCCGACTGCATCAAACGACCGGATGTGTCAAAAACACGCCATGATACGCCGTTCGGATTGATATTGTTCAAGCGCAATGTCATCGATTCATTGGCAGGGTTCGGATACACCGTGAACCCAGCGTCGACGAAACTTTCTTGCACATTCATCTGGGGCTCAAAACCAACGGTGAATACACCGTGCTCCGGCAGGTCAACTTCGGCTGACCAATATGCGCCATTGTTTTGCAACGGGTAAAAAGCGGGCGCGCTTCCCACTTCAAAATTCTCAGCATCATCCACGATGACACCGATTGCAGCAGAAGCAAACAGCTCACAGACACCCGCATCAGTAAATTGGAGCTGAACCGTACCGGCGTCACCAATCTCTTCAGCAGCCCACGTACGTGCCAAACGACTCGATAAAAATGGATAGCTAGTTACCACCTCCAACGCTCCTCCGTCATGGCCCCAAAAGAGGTAATCTCCATCATCCAATGCTTGGGGGTTGCTGACTCGAACGACACCGATTCCCTGGGCATCATCATGCTGGTCCCATTCGTTCTCACGTCCAATTCCGGCTACATCCTCTGAGAAATCTTCCCTGAAATAGTGTTGGATGCTCCCCATGGAAATGCCATAACGCGCCGCTACATAATTGGATACAATGGTGCGATGAGATTCAAATAATTTCGTTCCATAAATGAAGTGCTCTGCAATGTCGCCTTCTCCAAATCGATTGTCAAAGTCCCACCCGAGACGCACTTCAACATTGGAATTTTCAGCACGCGACCCAATGTTCGATCCCGGGAAGGGAATGCGCAAATCGTTCACAATCGTCTGGAAGTTTTGATCCCAATCGGATTGCCCATAGATCACCCCATAAAATTGAGGCAGCGAAGCGTCAACAATCCAATAAGGCGTCGCCTGAGCATAATTTCCATTGTCATCGAGTACAACGGCTTGGTAAGAACTCTGGTTCTTCCATGGATGCAAGATGAACCCATTGTCTTCGCGAGCACTGCCCAACCAACCGTGTTCATTCCACGCAACGTCCTCTCCTTTCGCCACCGTAAATGCTGAGATTTCGCGATGCATCGGGACGACTGAAGCCACAACACAATCATTCATCCCATCAAATGACAAAGCTGCGCGGCCGTTGATGGCGGCGCTTTGCAAAGCGGGATTGGCCTCGACTTCATTTTGCGTGGCTGAAAGAACGTTTCCGGACAACACATCACGCCATTCAGCAACCGCCATGCCATCTGTAGCAACTTCGCCTTCATCGGTAAATGTGCCTTGGTCACCCCGCAACCAAATCGTCAGAGAGGAAGCATCGCCAACCCCACCAGGCCCCCAAGGACCCAATGGTTCTGGAACCGGATGGTAGACCAAACGCAACGTGTCGGATGCCGCATTGGCCAACCCATATCCATCTTGCTCAATCGCAACACCTTCTGGGACGACGAGCTCAATGGGACCATAGGCAATGGGCGCCACGACACACGTAAAGCCGTCCTCATCGCTCTCCAAAGAAGTGATCACAGCATTGGTAACGTTGATATCTTCAGCGACAAATGATTCCATGGAAACGTCCAGCAGGTTCCGACGAAATGCAATGGACACCGGTGCCGCCCCAAAAATAGAGGTCTCTCCAGATGCAGAAATGAGATGCGCAATAGGAGGAAAACCTTGGGTCGCTCCCTGTGCGTCCGTTTCCCACATGCCTCTCCCATAGGTTCCAGCCCGTATCCGTCGTGGATCATTCGGTCCGTTGCCTGCATACAATTCCAATTCCGTCACACGGACAGTTAGAGGCAGTCCTTCCGAATAATCGATCCACAATGAATCCGCATTCGACCAATAGTAAACCCCCATATCAGTGCCTGCATACAAGCCTCCTGTTCCCGATGTATCACACACCAATGTATTCACAGCCACACCGGGTAAATCACCTTCCATTTCAGTCCAATTTTCACCGAGATCTGAAGAATGCCACACCCGATTGCTGAAGCCGATGTACACTGAGCTCGAGTCCCCCAATACCGTTTCAACCGCCAGAACTGGCTGCGCGCTCAACGGCAGGGCATCGCTGAGATCGACCCAGGTCACACTGTCAGCTTGAATCAACGCTGAATCACAGCGAAAGAGCTTTCGACTTCCTTCCGTTGCAAATAAAATGTTCTCATTGCTTCGATGCCGATGCACTACACGCATCGTAGTCAGGTCGTTCCCTCCTAGCTCAGAACTGATCCGTTCCCAAACAATGCTATCCCTTACAGGGTGTTTGATGTTGGTGCTTCTCCAAACGTTGAGCAGCCCAACAAACATCGTTGAGGGGGTCTCGTAAGAAAGTGTAAAAGGAGTCGACCACGCGCCGCCTTCGTCAATGCCCAGCTCTCCGTTGGCAACAATCGTTTGGGACTGGATTCCCGGGCCAGTTCGATACAGCCTTCCATATTGCGAACTGGAAAAGAACCAATCCGGATCGATCGGGTCATAAATACACTCAAACCCGTCACCGCCGCTGCCACGTGACCACTGAACCCCATTGAACAAATAGGTGCCGTTGTCTTGGTAGCCATTCATGGCATCCGTTCCGGCGTGGGGACTTTGTCCAATTTTATAGATTTCACCGGTTACAATGCCGTTGCTCATATCCATCCATTGTTGGTTGTTGTCATAGCGATATACTCCACCATCGTTGGCAAGCCAAATTTCGTCGGTATGCGGATTTGCGACCAATGCATGTTGGTCAACGTGCGTATAACTATCCTGGATATCAAGCCAAGTCGCTCCCCCGTCATCTGATCGTTTCATTCGGATACCTCCGACATATACCCGATCTACAACAACGGGGTCCGCTTCGAGGCAGAGATCATACCACGCTTGGCCTCCATCTTGATCTCCCGAAGCGCTCCACGCCATGATGTTGGGGCTATCACTCATTTCCTCAAAATTCACCCCTGCATCTGTCGACTTGAAGAAGGCTCTGAATTCATAGGTGCCCGTGGAGAGCACATACACGTTGTCTGGGGCGGCTGGCGTAACAGCGATGCACATCCGAGTGCTCGGGTTGATGCCATCATTGATGTAATCCCAATTGTCCCCACCGTCTTCACTGCGCCAGAATCTTCCTTGCCCTGTGCTATACACGATTTCAGGATTCGTTGGATGAAAACAAAGGTCCTTGTAATTCTGGGTATTAGACGAAACCTGCTCCCACGTGTCACCGGCATCAACAGAACGAAACACACCGCTATTCGTAGCTGCAAATACGCGATCATCATCCGTTGGATGAACCAAGATGTCACCTACCGTCAGATTGGCCATACCGTCGTTGACAAAATCCCACGTCAAGCCGCCGTCGACCGATTTCATCACCCCCATCCCGGGACTATCTGATGCGTCGCGATCACCTGTTCCGATATAAACAATCTCAGGATTGATAGAAGAGAATGCAATGGAACTAACCCCCAGCGTTGGCAAATCGTCTGTATTTGTCACCCACGAACCTCCTCCATCGTAGCTGCGCCAAAGTCCGCCAGCAGGAGCGCCAGCAAAGATGGTTTGATCGTCATTTGGATGGAATGCAATGGCATTCATTCTCCCCACTCCTCGAATGTTTTCTCGCGTTGTAATGTTGGTCAACGTGGGCCCGCACACTTGCCAATTCCCGTTTGCTGAACGTCCCGACTCCCTACCCTGCATGATGCTGCGGTGGGCCTCGACTGAAGCATCCGAACCAATGGCAAATCCCTGGTCATCCGTCCTGCCGTCCATGAGGTGCAACCACCGTTCAACTTGCTTGTAGCCTGACCCCTTGACACGTTCCTTCCCTTCCCAATGTGCTTCAAACACGGCACGAACATCGGCTGGTTTCACATCAGGGGATTGCATCAAAACAGACCAATCAGGATCTTGTTCTTGCGGGGTTTGACTGCTCGCAAAACGAGGGAAAAAGAACGCAAGCGAAAGGGCCAAGTAGGTGAAATAAAACCCGCCAAATTTAAAGGGTGCTGTTAAAATCATGGCAGCAATTTAGCACCCAACCGACAGGATGTCCGCTGCAATGCTTTTAATCGTCACATCAAGGGTCAGAATGGCAGTTTTTTCACCCGTGTATCGCATTGGCGCGGTCATTGAAAGCATGAAACAAATCGAATTCAAGCATTATGCAAAAAGGAAACATCAACGTTCAAACGGAAAATATTTTCCCCATCATCAAGAAGTTCCTCTACAGTGACCATGAGATCTTCCTCCGCGAGTTGGTGTCCAATGCTGTAGACGCAACACAAAAGCGAAAAACGCTTGCGAAGCTTGGCGAAATGCCTGCCGTCGAAGGAGAAACTTCCATAGAAGTGATCATCGACTCGGAGGCCAAGACATTGACTATTCGCGATCGGGGCATTGGCATGACCGAAGAAGAAGTCAATAAATACATCAACCAAATTGCCTTCTCAGGAGCGACAGAATTCTTGGACAAGTACCAAGGAGATGATGCGAAAACCGCCATCATTGGCCACTTCGGTTTGGGGTTCTATTCGGCCTTCATGGTCGCCAAGCATGTAGACATCATTTCTTGGAGTCAAAAAGAGGACAGTACGCCTGTCCAATGGACGTGCGACGGTTCACCCGCTTACGAAATTGGAGAAGCGACCAAGGACGAGCGGGGCACTGACATTGTACTACACATTGCTGATGACAGCCAAGAGTTTTTGGAGCAAGCGCGAATTGATGGCATTCTGAACAAGTATTGCAAGTTCATGCCGGTCGAAATCATTTCAGGAACAACCAGCAATTGGGAAGATGATCCTTCGGGCGAAAAAGACGAAAATGATGCCGTCAAGAAAATCGAAACGAAGGTTCCGAATGTCATCAACAAGACCCAACCCTTGTGGAGCCGACAGCCTGCGGACTTGAAGGATGAGGATTACCAAGAGTTTTACAAGGATCTGTACCCGATGAATTTCGAGGATCCATTGTTTCACATTCACCTCAACGTGGACTTCCCATTCAATTTGACGGGCATCCTCTACTTCCCGCAGCTCAAAAAAGAGATGGAGTTGCGCAAGGACAAAATTCATTTGTATTCGAATCAGGTGTTTATCACGGACAACGTCGAGAACATTGTCCCTGACTTTTTAACGATGTTGCACGGCGTCATTGATTCACCGGACATTCCTTTGAATGTGTCGCGCTCTTATCTGCAAGAAGACGCCAACGTCAAGAAAATTAGCGGCCACATCTCCAAGAAAGTCTCAGACAAATTGGGTTCGATGTTCAAAAAGGACCGGGAGACCTTTGCCGCACAATGGGATGACTTGCGCATTTTCGTTGAATACGGAATGCTGACAGATGAGAAGTTTACAGAGCGCGCAAAGAAATTCTTACTCTTCAAGGACACCGAGGGCGAATGCATGACACACGAAGAGTTGATTGCTGCTATTGGAGAAACGCAGAAGGATAAAAGTGGTAAGGTCATTTTGCCATACACGAATAATCCAAAGGGACAACACGCCTTTATTGAGCCGGCAAAAGAGCGCGGATATAAAGTGTTGGTCATGGAGGGGCCCTTGGCAGCACACATGGTCCAAAAACTAGAAGAGGCCTATCCGGATGTTCAATTCAAGCGTGTTGACTCAGATGTCATTGACAACTTGATTGAAACGGACGAAGCCTCGACCAGCGCCTTGGATGAGAAGCAAGAAGAAACGCTCAAGCCCATTATCGAAGGAGCTTTCCCAGCAGGAACATACAAAGTGAAGTTTGTAGCGATGTCTCCATCAGCAGCACCAATCACCATTACCCGAGCTGAATTCATGCGCCGGATGAAGGAACAGCAAGCAGTTGGTGGTGGAGGATTTCAGATGTTCGGGGACATGCCCGAAAATTATGAGGTCGCAGTCAATGCCAATCACCCGATGGTTCAAAAGCTATTGAATGAATCAGACGCCGCGGAACAAGCCAAACTGGCCAAACGAGCTGGAAACTTAGCCCGATTGTCTCAAGGCTTACTAGAAGGCGCCGAGCTTACTTCCTTCATCACGGAAGGCTATTCTGAACTTTCGTGAGCAATTACGGCCCATGGATCGGAGGTGCAATCGGTTGGGCATTAGGCGGCCCAATCGGTGGCATCTTGGGGTATTCGTTCGGTAAGATGTTTGCCGGAGGGTCTGGAGCTGCGCAACAAAACCCAATAGGGCGTGACAATGGCCGATCAACACGATCAGGTGATTTCGCCGTTTCGCTGCTTGTTCTGAGTGCCGCTGTTATGAAAGCCGATGACAAGGTTCTCAAATCTGAGCTTGACTTTGTCAAGTCCTTTTTGAAAAACAATTTCGGACCAGCACAAGCGGATCAGTTGACCTTAATGTTGCGTGAGACTCTGAGTCAATCCATCGATACGCGGGGTGTTGCAGAGCAAATTCGTCTGCAGATGGATCACGCTAAGCGACTCTTGCTTCTGCAATACCTGTTTGGCATCGCCAAAGCAGATGGACACATCCACAGCTCTGAATTGGATGTGATTCGGCAAATTGCCAAATGGCTCGGAATCCATGAGCGCGACCGCGTCAGTATTGAGGAAATGTTCCAAGCAGGAAAGGCCGATCCGTTTTCTGTTTTGGAAATAGACCCATCCAGCACGGATTCAGAAGTCAAAAAAGCCTATCGCAAAATGGCCGTGAAATTTCACCCTGACAAAGTCCAAGATTTGGGTGAATCGCATCAAAAACAGGCCAAAGAACGGTTCATTGCGATTCAGGCCGCTTATGAACAAATCAAACTCGATCGAGGTATGAAATAGGAAATGAGCGTGTCTTCATTGAACATCCTTAGATTTGGCGCTTCCTAACTGACTCACGTCACACACTTTTGACCACATGAACCACTCCATTTCGGCCTATGCTATCGCCGCTTTGCTAGCGATTTCCAGTGCCTTTGCTCCGATCAGTGATCTCTCGGCTCAGCGATCTAAAAAGAACAAGAAAGGCAAGACATCGTCTTCAGAGGGCCGACCAGCAAAGAAAGACGCCATTAAATCGCTGTCTGATCTCACCAAAACGTGTGCTTTGGATTCAGGGCTTTTTTCCATGTATTCCGACACGGCTTCTGGGGAAAGTTGGTTCATCGTTCCCGATTCAATGCTCGAGAAGGAGTTTATTTACTTTTCTCACATCAATGATGGAGTCGCACAATCGGGTTTTACACGAGGCAGCTATCGCAACTCGAAAGTCATTTCATTTCACAAGCATTTCGACCGCATTGAAATCCATGCGGAGAACACAAATTATCACTTCGACTCCACGTCTCCGCTTGCTCGAGCTTCTTCAGCCAACATCAACACTCCCATTTTGGCTAGTCTTAAAGTGGAAGGCATGGACTCCTCAAAAACCGTATTTGCCATTTCAGGAGATGCCCTGTTCTTGCAAGAAGCCGTTGAGATGGTCAAGCGTCCATCGCGCAAACCTGGAGATGGAGTCTTGGGCAAACTCTCGCGAGACAAGTCAAAAATCACACGGATCAATAACTATCCCGCCAACACCGAAGTGTCCGTGGATTACGTGTATGACAACCCGGCCCCAAAACGAGGAGGTGCTGCGTTGGAAGACGCGCGCTATGTGACTGTATCGTATCAGCATAGCATTCTTCAAATGCCTGAAAACGATTTCACGCCACGACCTGATGATGCCCGCATTGGATATTTCAGCACACAGACAGAAGACATGACGTCCGCTTCATCCACCCCATGGTTGGACATGATTCACCGGTGGAATTTGGAAAAAAAGAATCCCGACGCGGCCATTTCTGACCCCATTCAACCCATTGTTTGGTGGATAGAAAACACCACTCCTTATGAATTTCGCGACATCATTCAAGCTGGAGTAGAAAAGTGGAACATGGCCTTCGAGCCCCTTGGGTTTAGCAATGCCGTTGAAGTGCGTATTCAACCCGATACGGCCCTGTGGGATGCAGGAGACATTCGTTACAATGTACTTCGGTGGACGTCCTCTCCATCTCCGATGTACAGCGGTTATGGCCCCAGCTTTGTCAACCCCAAAACTGGAGAGATTTTAGGTGCCGATATCATGCTGGAATGGAGCGGAATGACCGGTAGACTATGGCGTTCCGAAGTGTTTCAAAAGGCCGGAATGATGGACTTCCCTGAACAGGATGCTGACATCACATCTTCTCGCGCTTTGGCTGCAGAGTGGATGCACCGATGCGATGCAGGCGCAGTTCAAGCGCAGCAAACTCTTTTTGGATTTGCAGCATTGCGTGCCCGCTCCTTTACCGATGAAGATCAAGAAAAGTTTACACGTGAAACCTTGCACCGCTTGGTGTTGCATGAAGTTGGACACACGTTGGGGTTGAGCCACAATATGGCAGGTTCCACCATGCTCAGCCCAGAGGATTTGAAAGATCGTGCGATCGTAAATGCCCAAGGCATGAGCAACAGTGTGATGGATTATCCCGCAATCAATTTCACCAAAGAAGAATCCGATCAAACGAAATTCTACGATGACCAGCCCGGCCCCTATGACATGTGGGCAATTGCCTATGGTTACTCGAGTGGACTTGATGACTCGGATGCAGAAGGCGCTCGACTTGAAAGCATCTTACAGCGGTCCACTGAGGCCAATTTGATGTTTGGTAATGATGCCGACGATATGCGACGCCCTGGGGGCGGAATGAATCCTGACGTCAACATCTATGACTTGTCTAATGATCCAGTCGCATATGCAGCAGAACGCTGTGAATTGGTCAATGACTTACTGCCTCAACTATTAGATATGTATGGCAACGATGGCCAAGACAGCTATATGGAGGTGCGTCGGGCCTATTTAACGCTCACCGGAGAATACGCGACTCAACTCGGCGTGATGACCCGTCAAATTGGAGGCATTCGTTACAACAGGGCGCGCCCATCTCAACAAGAAGGCGCTCCACTTCAACCTGTATCGAAGAATGATCAAAAGGCTGCCATGCAAGCATTGGCCACGTATGCCTTCGCTCCCTCTGCCTTTGATGCATCGCAAACGATTTACGGTTACTTGCAAGGCCAGCGTCGCGGATTCGGATTCTTCAGCGAACCCGAAGACCCGAAAATTCATGCGAGAATCTTAAGTGCTCAACGAAGAGCGCTTGCGCATCTACTGCATCCCCGAGTGCTGCAGCGCATTACGGATGCCGGGAATTATGGCAACACCTATGGTTTGGATGCCTACATGACTGATTTGACAACTGGTATTTTCAAAGCAGACCTCAGAACCTCTGTCAATACGGTCCGACAGCAACTTCAGATTGCTTACGTCCAAGGCCTCATCACGGCATTGGACCCCGCGAAGAAGTACGATGTGATCGCACAATCCATGGTGTTGTCTTCACTGAAGCGCATCCAGCGAGAACAAAAATCAGCTTCATCGCCTGATGGACTCACCCGAGCGCATCGCGGCCACATTCTCTTCATCATTGAGAAAGCTCTCGAGAGCTAAAGAATATTTGTTCCGGTATAGAAAGGCGAAATCTCTTGGAGGTTTCGCCTTTTTTAGTCGACCAAACGGGCGCCAGGAAATAACGTCTCGAGTGTTATTTCTCGAAAAGAAAAAATACCTCTGACCTTGCGGTGCACGAAGCCTCCAAACAATTCACCCAAGAAACCAAAAGGCAAGGCGTAGTGAAGCACATCTTCCATCAGCACTCCCCCATTGTCAGGAGTAAAACGATGCATATGATGCCAGAATCGGTAAGGACCGAAACGTTGCTCGTCTATAAAGTAGACCCCCTTTTCTTCATGCGTGATTTCGGTGACCCACTTCATGGGAATCCCGAAGAGAGGCTTGATCGTGTAGCAGATAATGTGACCACTAAATGTTTTCTCACCGCCTCCAGAAAGAATCTTGAAGGACATGTCATTTGGAGTGATCCGATCTAAGTTTTCTGGAATACTGAAAAACTCCCATGCCTCCTCAGGTTTTAGAGGAAGCCATTGACGGGATTGGAGGCGATGCAATTTCATAAATCTCTAACGCATCAAATGCCGTATTGTTCAAAGTGGCATTTAAAAATTGAAGCAAAAAAATGAAGCACCCGCCGTTGCAGATGCTTCACTACGATTCACAACTAGGTCCTCCAAGAACTAATGTTCAATGACCCAAATCAAATATATACCATTCAACGTTAAATAACAATTATTCATAACTATTTCAATGGCTTCCGTCGTGTTTTTTAAGCATCTGTTCTTGACCTGCCATTTTATCCATTGAATGAAGATGTGTCCCTACTTTTGGCACATGTCCTCCAAGACGATTTTACACGTTGCCCTCATTGCAGGTGCAGCTTTCTTTTCGGTTCTCCCAGCGCGCTGTTGGAGCCAATCTGACCTCGAATTTTGGAAGGAACAAACCGTCCAACGAATCAATTGTGCGGATTTTGAATCGTTCCAGAGTCGTTTTCCAACGTGGTACGATTCAAACGCAGTGCCCACCATCAAGGATTCCGTTCCGGAGCTGGACGCATTGGAAAGAGCGCTACAACCATGGGGTCAAGATCCTGAACTTGAAGATGCTTGTGTACAATCCCTGCTAGAAGGAAACATGCTGCGGCTGCAAATCTTGCATGCGATGCACGGTTTATACGGCAAGGACATTGAACGCGCGTTGGCTTTGAAAGAAATCCCATCTTCATTTCAATGGATTCCAGTTATCGCATCAGCCTACAACCATGCTTTCAATAGCGGCAATAAACGCGCTGGACTGTGGGGACTGACACGTGCACAAGCTGACAAAGAAAACATAGCCCGCTCCATTTACGTGGATGAACGCATGCTCCCCCACGTATCGACTCGCGCAGCCATTGACATCTTGGACCGACTGCAGCGTCGATTTCCAATGAACCCTGAACGGGTATTGGTTGGATTCTTCAAGGGCATGCCCTTCGCTTCGCGATGGAGTGGCAAGCCAGGATATGACCAAGCTTTGGACGAATGGCTTTCATTTTATCGCGTTGTCGCTCGGTTTATGGTCAACTTGGATTCTCCTGAATTCGAAGCGCAATGGGGAGAAGTGCTGACTGAATGGGAGTCCATTGCATGCCCTGGCGAATTCAACCGAGCAGGTTTGAAAGCTGTTTTGAATATGACCGAGGACGTTCAAAAACAGCTCCTTCCCTGGTGGACCCATGAAACCATGCCGTGTGATACCTTCGACGAATTCCAGCCCTTTGTGCCAAAAAACTGGTCAGAAACATGGAATAATAACCTGGAGAACCTGGCCAATTGGGACGAAAACCCTGACTTAGAGCCACCTGTACCGCACACGACAACGGAATCGAAAAAGCAGGTTGCTTCACCTTCACGCTCTCTCCCATGCACCGAACATGAGGTCAAAAAGGGTGATACATTGTATAACATCTCCAAGCGGTTTCCCGGGACAACCCCCGAACAAATCGCAGCAACAAACGGGATTGATACGGTCATTAAGATTGGCCAAACCCTGTGCATTCCGCGAGCGGAATGACACCGAAGGCTCACCCTGTAATCAAGACGTTGGCGTTTCTTTGCGCCGTGGGGCTATTCACCGGGCTTTGGATGAATCGTCCCAACACCCCGACTTTTGACCTGCTTCCCTTTCCAAGATGGGACGACTTTTTGCACTCGACTCCTTCAGTTCTGCAGCCCGAATCAATTGATACGTTACTTGTGGCTTATGACACCTACGTTCGTGTAGATACAAGTCAAGCTTTGAATGCGAGCACACATGACACCTTAACGGTGCAGATCGCATCGCATATCCCACAAGACACTGCGTTCAAAACGCCCCTCCCGCCAGGAAACAACGGGACATTTGAGGCATCTTCCTATCCAAGGCTGTCTGCAAAAACATCCCTTCACCCCAACTTGCAACTTCAGGGATCACAGCGTGCTTTTGATCAGCTCTCTTCTCTGTTTAATCACTTGCACCTTCGGGGGAGTCAAGATGCCCTGCATATTTTCCATTTTGGAGATTCTCAAATTGAAGGCGATCGAGTCACGCGCTCCTTGCGCACTGCATGGCAAAAACGCTGGGGAGGCTATGGAATGGGGTACCTCGCTCCTAAGCCATTGGTAGCGCCGAACTCCATGACGCAAACAACGTCAGATGGGTGGGAGCGCCATGCTCGATTTGGCCGCAGAGATTCAACCATAGAACACCGACGATATGGAGTCCTCGCTTCTTTCGCGACCCATGCCCCTTCTTTGGAAACGGACGAAACACCCTGGATTCGATTGGAGCCCCGGAAACATGCAGGCCAAAATGAACGGCAAGTTCATTCCATCAAGATGCTGTTTGGACGAACCGATTCAAATGCTCGCATGACATGCCAAGTGGACTCGATGCTGTTGGGTCCGTTCCTCATTCCCGCAGACAGTACGGGATCAGAATTGATTGTTCCCATAGCTGCATTGACAGCCTCGAATGTTTTTAAATCGATTGAATTCAAGTTCGACGGCCCTATTCCTGAGGTTGATGCGATTGGAATGCTCCCCGATACAGGATTGGTTTTTCACAATGTTGCCATGCGCGGGTCATCAGGAACGCTGTTTCGACAATTGGACCGCACGCAATTTTCAGCGCAACTGAAATCACAGGATGTTGGAATGATTCTGCTTCAGTTTGGCGGAAATGCGGTCCCATACATTGCAGACACCGCCGCCGTCGAGCGCTATGGTGAGTGGTTCGCTTCTCAAATCAGACTGTTTCAAAAGACACTTCCAAATGCCGCCATCGTCGTTATTGGCCCTTCTGACATGGCCACCAAGGAGGAGCAACACATGGTCACGTATCCCATGCTTGTCCCTGTACGCAATGCGCTGCGACGAGCCGCTTTGAATGAAGATGTTCTTTATTGGGATGTTTTCGAGGTGATGGGTGGAGCGGGGTCCATGGCAGCGTGGGTGGCCTCTGAGCCATCTCTTGCTAGCTCTGACCATGTTCACTTCACACGTAGGGGCGCAAAAAAGATCGCATCGCTCCTCTTGCAGAGTTTGGATGCCGAATGGCTAGCCTGGAAACAATGGCACACTGAAAACACACCTGCATTGTCAGCGCCATGACTATTGGATGCCTATCCATTCTATGCGCACTGACCGGGGCATTCGAAACAGCCCCCATTTCGTTGCCCTCGGACTCCATCCCGTTGTCCTCGTCCCACACATGGCACTTACCTCCAGATTGCACACCGCTTGAAGCCGTTTGGCACACCATGGACTCAATGCAGTATGAAGGAGTCGGAACCCTTTCCTGCTTGTATATCGGTGGTTCGCATGTGCAATCAGGTTGGATCGGTCTCGGTTTAAGAAAACGATTTGAAGAGGCCTTTCCTATGAGCAATCAAGCCCGAGGGTGGATGCTCCCTTACCGCATGGCTCAAACAGATACTCCTACCCATTTCAGGACAGAGTCCTCTGGAGAATGGTCAGGAATGCGTTGCGTTCAAAGTCGATACAAAGGGCCCTTTGGAAGCACTGGCGTACGTGCACACACCGAAGACATCCAGGCCACATGGCAGCACGTTTCGCTTCGATCAGATTCTAGCTTACACGCAAGTAACACAATTGAAGTCTGGGGACAAGCGACAGGCTGTATCCCTCAATGGCTAGGGAGTGAAACGCTACGTCATTGCGATACCCTTGCGAACGGGAGCGGTTGGAGATTTCTATTTGACCAGGAGGTGGATACGGTTCGGTTCGGGATTGAACGTCTCGGGAAAAGCACGATTGCCTTCGATTTGTTCGCGACTGTTCACGTACCGACATCCCGAAAAAAAGCACAATTCACGCTCTATGAGTGGGGAAACAATGGAGCAAAAGTTTCGAGCGCGATGCGCTGCGAACGCTGGGAAACAGAATGGCCTGCTCTCAACTTGGACCTCATCTTCATTGGACTTGGAATCAACGACATTCATTCCGCCGGGAAAACTTGGAACGAAGAACGATTCGAGGTCGAATATGACGCCATGGTCCAGCGCATTCAACTTGCTGCGCCGCATGCGACACTGATTTTACTGAGCAACACCGACTCCATGCGAAAGGGCCAGTCCATGGCAAAACAAGCGCAGCGGATGCACGCAATCCAGCAGCAAATCGCTGTCCGACGTCAGTGCGTAACCTTCGATCTAGGGCGCGCTATGGGTTCACCGGGCTGCATTGAGGACTGGCATCAAAGAGGTTGGGCTCAACCCGATCTGATTCACTTCACGCCTCGAGGCTATGATGCATTGGCTGAAATCCTATTTTCATCTTGGATTGCTGCCCACAAATCGTGGCACACGTCTTATCCTGTGCCATCTTCGCACGAACGATGATGGATTGGATTCTCTTTGACGCCAATGAACCGCTCACGTTCATGCAAGGAGCCTTTTGGGGCTTTTTCTTGTTCGTGTTAGCCGGTTTTGCGATTCTAGAAAAAAGAAGGGCCCTACGCAATGCCTTTTTGTTTGCAGTGAGCTTGTTCTTCTACTGGAAAACGAGCGGCTCCTTCGTCCTCATCCTCTTGTTTTCGACCGTTTCCGATTGGTGGATTGGACACCGAATCCATGCGTCCGATGGAGCGACCCGAAAAGCCTGGCTCGCTTGGAGCATCGCGATCAACTTGGTCATTCTCTTTTATTTCAAGTACGCCTATTTTCTCGCGGACAGTATCAGCCCGCTACTAGGAACGCATTGGAACCCCCAGCATGTTATTGGAGGGTTCGCCAATTCCTCGTTCGGAACAAGCTTCCGAGTGGATCGCATTTTACTTCCCGTTGGTATTTCGTTTTATACGTTTCAAACCATGTCATACGCGCTGGACGTATACCGAAACGATGTCAAACCCGTCAAAAGCTTGGTTGATTTCGGATTCTTTGTGTGCTTCTTTCCGCAACTTGTGGCGGGTCCCATTGTCAGAGCCAAGGATTTCATTCCTCAAATTCATCGCCCGTATGCACTGACTCACGCCGGTTTTGGAATGGCCCTATTCTGGATCCTCAATGGGCTGATCAAAAAGGTTTGGTTGGCAGACTATGTTGCTACCAACCTCGTCGACCGTGTTTTTGCCAATCCTGAAAGCTATTCTGGATTGGAGAATTTACTGGGACTCTATGGGTACAGCCTTCAAGTATATGGGGACTTTAGTGGCTATACCGATATGGCGATTGGGGTCGCATTGCTCATGGGATTTCATCTGCCTACCAATTTCAATTCCCCTTACAAAGCCCGCAACCTCGGAGAGTTTTGGAAGCGATGGCACATGAGCCTTTCGAGCTGGTTAAAAGATTATCTGTACATCCCCATGGGCGGTAATCGCAATGCCTCTGCGTTTACATGGATAAGCGGTGGAATCTTTTTACTCTTTCTCATCCTGCTCTCTCCTTCATTCGGATGGATTCTTGTCGGAAGCGGATTACTCTTGCTTTTTTTGGCTTTGGCATGGGCTTTCCCTGGAGTTCAGAAGAGCATCTCAACCAACATCAACTTGCTAATGACCATGATGATTGGAGGGTTGTGGCACGGTGCGAGCTGGAATTTTGTGCTGTGGGGAGCCCTCAATGGAGTCGGTCTGATTTTTTACAAATACTGGAAGCGCATCAGTCCATGGGAAATTAAAAATCGCTGGTGGAAGCACCTCATCGGCATCCTCCTGACCTTTCACTTCATCACCTTTACGCGCGTTTGGTTTCGAACGGGGTCTCAAACACGATGGGAGGACATCGGCAGTCCCCATGACTTGTGGCATGAGTGGTTTTCTGCAAACAGCATGCTCCATCAATTGACGCAAGGTTTCGGCGGAACACCGTTCTTCGATGTGATCTGGGGCTACCGAAGCGTGTTGGCCGTTATGGCCTTGGGATATGCCATTCACATGGTCCCTGAGTCTTGGAAAAAACCGTATCGAAACAGATTTAGCCAATCCCCCTTGTTCGTTCAATGGTTGATTGCTATCGGCGTTATCGGACTTGTCTGGGCTGGAACGAGTGCTGAAATGCAGCCGTTCATTTACTTCCAGTTTTGAGTCACATCAGCAGCTCAAACTCCTTTATTCAACCACCTCGACCTCCTGATATGCGCTACACGACTCAGTGTGGGCACATGAAGTGAGGAACACGACAAACGTCAGCACTCCTAAGAACACGACGATGGCTTGTTGAAGGCGGATGTGGTTGATTTTTTGAGAATACATGGTAGCTTCTTTGCTTCGGTCTAAACAACGTCTAGATATCAAACTTAGTACATCCGAATCAAACTACCTTCGTACTTCATTCACACACCGTTCATTTACCCCATGCTTTTCCGAACGAAATCACTACTGATCATAACGTTGGCCTGCATGGTCAGCTTTCAACTTTTCTTTTTTTGGAACGAATTTTTAACAGACTGGACTCCGATGTGGATTCAAGCTATTGAAACGAGCATGGATGACGTACGCGGAGCGATCATGCTGATTCAGCTGTTTGGGATTGCCGTTCTATTTATCGACTATGTCACCCGATTCGATGAAATCAAACGCCAATTTTGGCAAGGTCTCGCGGTTGGAACCTGCATGATTGGATGGCTATTTCAAATCTTCGTCTATTTCTTAGACAGTGCCTATCTCGTCTAAATCAATCCCACTGGTATTGATAATCGCTCTCATTCAATTTTGAAGGAAGGCCTCGAAACAGCTCGAACCGCTGCTGTATAAAGCGAATAAACTCATACTGCGTCCAAGTCTGCAATAGCTCGTCTCCAGGATCACTGAATGCAATGAAGGCGTCAAACTCAGTTTGATTCAGTGAAATGATATCGTAGTCTACGTATTTGATGAACAACTCGCGCAACAGGTCATGCCTGCGATCGTCGTTTTCCATTTCCGCAACGAGACGCTTGCTGCGCTCATCACGATTCAAAGCTTCGTACAAAAATGTGATGGGGCTCGCAAAGGCGTCCACCTTGGATATGCGATAATCCTCTTCACTGTACCCCAATGCTTCAATGTCACGAAGAATCTCCCTCAATTCTCTAGGGGCCACCACTTCTGCAATCCCAACGGACACCTGTAGTCGACGTAAACGGACTTCCAAATCCCACTGCTTCCCTGACGAAGGGGCCATCTTCTCGACTGTGTGAAATCCAATCGCTCCAAATGCGAGCGTATCTCCGGGACAAACAGCCAGTAAAAAAGTTCCCAAATAATCGACAAACTGTCCTCCACCCATGCGTGATCGGTTCACGACCATCGCTACGGGAATGTGATGACCTGTCACATCAGTAACAGATCCTGAAACAACGATGAGGCTATCACATCGCTGTGATAGCGGATTTTCCTGTGAAAAAGTATGGAAACAAAAGAGGCATTGCGTAAAACTCCACAATAGGAGTCGCATAACTGTACTCGACATGTCCGCAATATACTCTTGGCATCGTGTTACCTTCGAATCATGGCGCAAAATGCGGGCCCAAAAAAATCCAACAAAGACGAGCGTTCGTCCTCCCTTCAAGCAAGGGAGCAGGCTAAGGCGAGAATTTCAAAAGCTCATCAGGCTCCCCATGCAATCAAACAATGGGCAGATGAAATCCAAAATGGCAGTCGAAAGGCCCTTGGACAAGCCATTACGCTTGCAGAAAGCAGTCTCGCAAAAGACCGAGATAGATTAGAAACACTGTTGGATCATGTGCAATCTCCCGAGCGAAGCCAGAAAAGTTGGCGCTTAGGAATCACGGGAGTCCCTGGCGTTGGAAAAAGCACCTTTATCGAATCGTTCGGAGCGGCATGGATTGACCAAGGTCATCGGGTTGCGGTCTTGGCTGTCGACCCTTCTAGTGAGCGTTCGAAAGGAAGCCTTCTCGGGGATCAAACGCGCATGGAAACCTTGACCAAAAATCCGAAGGCATTCATTCGCCCCAGTCCAACCGCTCAAACGTTGGGCGGAGTGGCTCGGGCGACCCATGAGTCGATCTTACTTTGCGAAGCCGCTGGGTTTGATCGAATTCTCGTTGAGACTGTTGGGGTTGGTCAATCTGAAACGGCCGTCCGTCAACTGACTGACGCCTTTATTTTACTGATGTTACCGGGTGCGGGAGATGATTTACAAGGGATTAAGCGGGGCATTATGGAAATGGCTGATTTGATTTTAGTCAATAAATGTGATGGCTCCGCTGCGCAGCAAGCAAAATTAGCGGCTTCTCAATACGCTCAGGCGGTCCATCTGTTTCCGCCGACTGAAGGTGGTCATACCGTTCATGCGCAAACCATCAGCGCCTTGGAACAAACGGGGATTTCTGAAACCTGTAACTCGATTCAAGACTTGATGCTTCTATGGAATTCAAATGGGTGGTTTGAAGGGCAGCGTTCTCAGCAATCCATCCGGCAATTCAATGACCATGTGCGTTCATTGCTCTTTGAAAATACGCAATTGTCTCCGCTTCAAACGGGCGCATGGGAACACTTGCAAACTCAGGTTCAACAGCAGCAAATTAGCGCATTTGCAGCGGCCCGAAAATGGATGAATACCCTAGCTTCGCAGACATGACGGGTTGGACGATCGGCTGGGCAGCACTTGGGTTCGTAACCATCGCGAGGGCGACGAAGGACGCCTATCCCTTCTTCATTCCTCGGGTACTGACTCTAACCAAAACACAGCATGTTTCCTGGCCTCATGTCTTAACTCACCCCACCACTCTGAGTGTATTTGGCTGGTGTCTTTGCGGCGCATTGCATGCCTTCCTAAAGGATGATATGTGGTCTATTTACCTCATGCCTCCTTTGGCCCTATTTGCATTTGCCTATCGCAGTCCGGTCATCAGTCCTGCAGTCGTTCAAAACAACGACTCCCCAGAATCCATTCATTCGCGTTTGATTCAGCTGCGTCTGCAACTGCAAAGACTGCATGAGAAAGAGCGGCTCAATGATCGCTTGGAGAAGGCCGAACAATCTCAAGCGGTATTGGATCGGTACGACCAAAGATTTCATGTGATCCTGCTGACCATTGAAAACCACTTGACTTTTGGAGACCATGGCCGCGCGGAACGTATTATCACCTTGTTTGCGCGACACTTAAGACACATTCTCTCTGAAGGATCCGTGCCTTTCCTCACACTGGAGACGACTATCGAGCACATTAAAACTCACCTGAGCCTCATGGAGCTGTTGACCGCGGGGCGGTTCCTCTGTGACGTGGACGATGGCATGCTCGAAGCCTCTCACTTGGCACGCTGTACCGAGAGTTTAAGAATCAGTCCATGGGTGGAATCCATGGTATGGCCCTTTTTCGAATGGGCTGAACGCAATCATCAGCCGATTGAACCGATGCAATTGCTCATCGACATGGAAGATGGCGAAATCCTTCTCACGTGCGCACATCCAAGTTTGGTGGATTCTCAGATTGCATGCTCCAAGCGCTTGAAGCTACTTGGCGATTATTCTGGAAAACAAGAGGAAATCAATTGGGAAAAAACGCTCAAGGTGGTTGCTTAAGACGTGCGTCACGGCATCTCTTTTAGCAATTCCTCGGTGGTGTATTCTGCTTGATCACCTGTGGTCATATTCCTCAAGGTCCAAACATTGGAGACACGCTCCTTCTCACCGCGCATTGCCACAAATTGAACACCAATATCCGCCGCGTGTTTCAGTTGTTTTTTCAATTTGGCGGCATCGGGATACAACTCAGCATCCACCCCTGATTTGCGCAACGCTTGGAGCAATTGCAGCGCATCATCGACGCCTTCTGCATCCATTTGAACAATCATGACTTTGGATCCAACGCGTGATTCTTCAGGAAAGCACTCAAAATGTTCCAGGACATCATAAATCCGGTCAGCACCGAAACTGATGCCCACTCCACTCATTCCTTCCCAACCAAAAATTCCTGTCAAATCGGCGTAACGGCCTCCTCCACAGATGCTACCAACTGGAGCATTGTCCACGCGCACCTCAAAAATAGCTCCTGTGTAGTAGTCCAACCCACGAGCCAAAGCCGGATCAAATACCAGTTGGTCTGGATGAACTCCACAGTTTATCGCACGCTCAAAAAGAAGCTGCAGTTCAGCCCAAGCCTCGTGAGCCTCCTGATCTTCCTCCAGAAGCATTCCTTTTAGACCGTGCATTCGTGCTGAAAAAGAAGGTTCCTCAAGCAAGGCAAACAAAGCCGTAATCGACCCAACAACGGCATCCGAAAAGCCCCGTTCGCTCAACTCTTTGACGACCCCTTGGGTGCCAATCTTATCCCATTTATCCAAAGCAACGGTCAAATCACCCAACTGGTTCGACACCCCCCAACTTCTGCCCAAACCATTGAGCAATCGACGGTCATTGATTGCAATCCGGTATCCTGGTACTCCCAGCTCTTTTAACACCTCATCAAAGAGGAGCATCAAGTCCAACTCACACAAACAACTCTCTGAGCCAATGATGTCAGCATCGCACTGAGTGAATTCCTGATAACGGCCTTTCCCAGGACGATCGCCTCTCCAAACATTCTGCATCTGATACCGTCGAAACGGAAATTGCAGTTCATTTCGAGACATGACAACAAAACGCGCAAAAGGAACAGTCAAATCGTAGCGCAACGCTTTTTTAGAAATGCTCGGGATGAGTGCTTTGCTATCCTTAGACTGCAAGGCCTGGCCATCGGCCTTCGACAAAAAGTCGCCATTGTTGAGAATTCGAAAAATAAGTTGATCTCCCTCCTCCCCATATTTTCCCGTGAGGGTTGAGAGGTTCTCCATTGCAGGAGTTTCAATGGGCTGGAACCCATGCCGTTCGAACGCATTGCGCATGATGCTGAACATCCAATTGCGTCGCGCCATAACCGCTGGACCAAAATCCCGGGTTCCTTTTGGAATAGAAGGCTTGCTCATGGTTTACTTTGAACCTGAAAGGTCAACTATTTCTTCCGGCGGTATTGAATAAAAGCAACAACAGTCAAAATGGCCATGGCGAGAAATACGTATTGCATACTGTAGATTGTTTATGAGAGTGCTAAATTCGGAAATTGATGGGAACGAATGAAAAAGAGAATGCACTTTCCGGTCACCAAGGTGCTTTGTACGATGCTGCCTGGAATGCAACAACCCAAGAATGGGTGACAGCAGGGGGTGACGGGGTGGTGGCCAAGTGGCCGTTCCAAGATCCAAATGCGGGCCAAGCCGTCCTGCACCATGAAAAAGCGTTTTTTTGTGTCTGCGTGACCACTGATGGCTTGGTTGCGGGCACAGAAGATGGCGAGTTGTTTTTCTTCAACACATCTGAAGAGACAAAACGATGGACTGCGCACCGAGGAGGCGTTTTCTCCCTGTTACAGCACGAAAACGGCCGAATCTATTCGGGAGGAGGTGATGGGCGCATCTTGGAATGGACAAGCGGGCGATTGACTGGAGAGTGGTCACTTGCGAAACCCGTGAAAATTCGAACCTTGGTTGCTCAAGGCAGCAACATCTTTGTGGGTTCAAGCAATGGAGAGGGGCGCATTTGGAACCCGAATGAGTCGATGGACCTCGCTGTTGCCCCGGCCATGGGGTTCCATGAAGGCGGACTATACGCCGCCCTATTTTTAGATTCAAAAAATGTGTGGGTCACAGGCGGTCGCGACGGACATCTTCGCGTTTGGAACTCCGCGGGAGAGCCCGTGATGAA
>CAJQIB010000057.1 GCA_905478325.1 uncultured Flavobacteriales bacterium
CAATCGCTTGATTTCATTTTCAACGAAATTGCGAGAGATTTTGAAGAGGTGAGCATGCGGATTTGAAAGCTCCACCCTTGAGGTAGGATGTCTTTCGTTTTTTTTTTTCCGATGAATTCGCATACTTTGGATGCATGACTTTTTCACGATTCATTCCGGTTTTTGCTGTTTTGCTCTTTCTGTTGCCAACCCGGGCCCAAGCCCAATCGCCGTGCGAGTGGTTTGACTGGGATGGAGACGGTGTCGTTGGAGCCAATACCTGGGTGTATGTCTTGGGCCAGTACGATACGGCAGGGGAGATGGATGTCGACAGTTCTGGATGGGTCGATGTGCGTGATTTGCTCGCATTCATTCCATTTGCTGGCGCGTCCTGTCCTGTTGAGTGGTACGACACTTCCACCGGTCACATCGAAGGACTTGTCCTTACTGAGTTCGCAGTGCATGAAACGGAACTCGCAGGCATGTCAGACAACATTCCAGCCGGATCCATTACTTATCGCCTTTACGCAGAGATGTCCCATGATGAAGATGTCATCTTAGCCGTTTATGGTGATGATGAAGACCCATTGACTATTTCATCGGATGGCACTTTTTACGGATTTGGAGGAGACTTCGGTACGGTCGTTGTCGATGACTACAACGCCGTTTTCAGCGCTATTTTCCCAGCATATCCGTTCACCACCCTGTTGAGTTGTGGACGCCTTCCGGGGGAAGACCCCGATGGATTGCTCACGAGCCACGTATCCCATTGGCAAGCGCTGCTTGAAGATTTGGATGTGAATGGGGACATGGTCTTATCTGATGCCACAGGGGGTGCATGGTTCACCAACGGCTTGCAAATCCCCTCACAACAAGATGGCTTGGTCTTTATAGGCCAATTCACCGTGGTCGATGGTGCGACGCTAGAAGGTACCCTCAACCTGTTGGCTAAGACCGAACTGGAAGAAGGGCAAGGCATTGAATTCGCGGAGGGGTTGACCTTCTCTTCGGATGAGTTGGATGTTTTGGGATGTATGGATGCCGCCGCCACCAATTACAACCCGGCTGCGACCATCTCGTTTGGCGTGTGCTTCCTTCCGGGTGACTTCAATGAAGACGGCGCCTATACTGTGGCCGATTTGCTAACGCTCCTGGAGTTGTTTGGCTGTGACAACTGTCCAAGCGGCGACCTCAACAACGACGGCATTGTTTCGGTTCAGGACATCTTGATCTGGCTCGGCTATTTTTAAGCTATTCACTCGTTTCGCGGGCATGGAAAGGCTCAGAGTGCACGAGGGCGCTTGGGGTTGACAGCACAAGAAGTTGCAGCGTCGTTTCATACCTTGCTTGACGATGATCGATACAAACTCTTTGGAATCCTCCGGGAACAAGGCCTATTCTTCCGCGTGTTTGATCGGATTTGCTTTGCTAATGGTGGTGCCTGGTATGGCCCAGGAGGCTCCCATTGCCTGGCCCGAGAAAGTCATCATAGAAATTTCCCCTTCGAGCTATTGTGCTGGCAAGGAGATGTTGCAGGAGGATTTGGCCTTTGAATTTTCAAAAGCATTGGCGTCAGAGCTAGTCGTTCTGGAACGTGGTAAAGTGCAAAAAGCAATTGAGGACGAACTACGGGAGGGCATGCAGGCGACCTTCGATCCAGTTTCAACAGTGGATGCCGGGTACTTTGAAGGGGCTGATGGAGTCGCCGTTTTGGCTGTGAGCTGCTCCAGTGGGCAAACGAAATGCGCAGTGACCCTTTCAAATGTCGCCTCGGGCCGCAGGGTGTATTCCGAGTCTTTTGTCGCCAATGATGTCACCAATGCGCTCGCCATGCTCTCATTGGATCTGGAATTGAGTAAGCAGGAGCAGGGCCACGAAGCTTTCTTTGCGAAATACACGCAGCAACAGCTCAAAAACAGTGTTTTCTCCTTGCGTGATGCCGACGTGTTCGCAGCCCGTAAGTGGGAGAGTGAAGCGGAATATGGCTTGTACAGAAGTCTGAGTTCGTTCGTGTCCAAGAAGGAACTGAACGTGTCTTCACCGATTTCAGTGTCGATGACGACCAACGGTTTTGGCAGCCATTTTTTTGAGGTGCAGTGCGATGGAATGCGCGAAAGGAGCCTCTTGCAACATGTGGAATCTGAGCTCTCGCGTTCCGTAGGTATCGAGCCGATCCGTTACCACCAACAGAACATTCAAACGCAAATCCAAGGGGAGTGGTCGGTTTTTCTGTTGGTCAATCCCGAATTGAAGATCCGATACTGGGGCAGTCCGGCTGAAATACGGGAGCCGTTTCGCGGTCATCTAAAACAAGCTCCTCGCGGGGATTACACATTTTTCAGCCAGGAGCTCATTGTGGGGAATTACGAGCATGATGAGGTGGATTTGGTGCGTGGAACTTCCCGGTCGATGCTCACGTCTTTGATGTGCTCTTCCGTCGTTCCTGGCTCGGGAATAACATTTGGGACGTATGGCGATTCGCAACTGCGGTATCATCCTTTTGTGGTCTACGGATTTGCGATCATTGGGGCCATCTGCTTCCAATCCTCGCGTTCTCAATATGCCGACTACAAGATTGCGTCAACGGCTGAAGATGCTGAAATATTGTACAGTAGAGCCAATCGAATGAATCAAATTGCGCTGGTTTCCAGCGGGGTTTCAGGATTGGCCTGGGCTTGGAATCTCACGGACACGTATCGAAAAGTGCACGATCACGCTCGTCAAATCAGGGAATTCATGAACCGATGAAAAAACTCATTTGGATGTTTTTCACCTTCAGCGCTGTGCTCGTGGCAGGCTGCTTTGGCGAGCCGATCTCCTGGGATTTGCCGCATGAGAACCCGCTGGATCCTGCCATCAATCCTTCGGCATCCTTGCCTCAGGTTCAGTCAACGTTGATCTTGAGCAACAGCGAAGCGATACTGCGCGGTCAGTTGGTACCGTACAGCCCGTCATTCAATGGCTTGGTCGCGTTGGAATGGAGAGGGGATGGAGGCGACTGGGCACGCGTGGCAGCTTCCGAAAACTCTTTGGGCGCATTCGACTCACCGTTGTCGGATTTGACCCCCGGTGCCACCTATGCTTCCCGTGCGATCATGATGTTGGAAGAGGTGGAATTGGCGAGCGAAGAACGCTTGTTTTTCATGCCTTTTGAAAATGAAGAATTGGGGTGCACGGATCAGGGAGCGTGCAATTATGATCCCAATGCCACCTTCAACGATGGCTCGTGCGAATTTGAGGTGACCTATTGGTTGGATTTGGATGAAGATGGATTCGGAGATGAAGGGATGCAGCCCGTTTCGGATTGTCCGCCATTGCCGGAAAATGCTGTCATGAATGGAACGGATTGTGATGACGCGTTGTCGAGTGTTTATCCTGGAGCTGTCGCCACGGCTGAAGGAGTTGACAATGATTGTTCCGGTGAAATTGAAGACGATGAGGAACTTCCTAACGTGAATTTGCCAAGCATATCAACGAATGTACCGGGATCGATCACCGCTTCAAGCGCCGTCTCAGGTGGAACGATATCGGATGAAGGCGGCGCGTCTGTCACCTCAAGAGGCGTTGTCGTCTCAACAAGCGTGAATCCGACTCTGGAAGATGATGTGTTCTATTCAGGCGATGGCGGTGGGTTCTTCACCACGAACATCATGGGATTGGAAAGTTCAACAACGTACCATGTGCGTGGCTTTGCCACGAATCAGGGCGGCACCGCTTATGGCGCTTCTGAGGCCTTTACGACCTCGAGTCCGCCACCGATTTTGGTGGATCAATGGAACTGTGAATCCCTTGCGGGTGTCACCAGCTCCTTTTATTACTGGGATTTTTCGTCTTACGAAACGGCGCCTTGGATTGTCGCAAACAACGGGTATGTTGGAAGCTGCTGGCGCGCTCCCAATGATGAAATCGGCAACACCCTGGTCTCGGGTTCGCATTACGTGGAGTTTCCATTGACGTTTGGAGGGAATGGGTTCTTGGAATTTTGGTTAAATAGTGCCAATCCAGGTTATCCCAACACCATCCCGAATTTTTACGTGGATGGATTCCTACTTGAAGCTCCCACCATGATCGCCGGTTCCACATCCGGATTTGAGTGGATGCAAGTACGGACAGCCGATATTTCAGCGGGCGCGCATACGATTCGCATTGAATTTACCAGTGCCTACTACGTTTACTCCATCGATGAAATCGATGTGTTTGAATACCCCTGAAGCGGCATATGTTCGAAAGAATGCGCTTTTCCGTGTATGATTTCTTCATGTAGGTGAATGATTGCTGATGCTGGATCACGTTAGTTTGTCTTCAAATATTTTCACATGAATAGTAAATTCGGAAACGCCATCATTGTTGGTCTGCAAGTGCTCATGTCTTTGGCCTTTATGGGATCGGGTGCAATGAAGATCATGACGCCGTATGAGGCGTTGAAGGCCAATCCTGGTATGGAATGGGCAAACGATTTCTCGGCCACAGCCATTGTCGGCATTGGCTCGGTTGAGCTCCTTTTGGCGTTGGGCTTGCTGTTGTCCCTCTTTCTGTCTTCGCTGAAGAAATACACTGCTGTGTTTGCTGCGGGTCTTGCCGTGGTCATGGTGGGCGCAGCGATTACGCACCTGAGTCGAGGAGAACAAATCGTACCAAACGCGGTCTTCTTTGTGCTCACGGGGGCCATCGCATGGGTTCGAAAGGACCGGTTGACGTCCCCAAAATCGCATTGATACCTCCGGCAACTGCCCGCGACAACTGCGCGGCGCTATCTTGAGGAAAATAGGATTGAGATGAGAACTTCCACACTGCTGATGCTGTTGTTTTTGAGTACTGCCGTCTGCGGCCAAAACCAACAGGCCCTGAAGGTGGATGCCTTGGGCTGGGTTTTTCAAGAATACGGACTCACGTATGAGCGGTGCATTTCCAATGCGCTGAGTGTGCAGATCGGCGGAGGGTTCCATGCGGGCAACCAGACCATGGAAGCCATTCCAAGTCCGCTGTCTCTTCCTCAGTTCCTGGTGCAGGAATCCACGCTCAGTGGATTTTTTGGCCTCGTTGAAATGCGCTGGTATGTTCAAGGCCAAGCAGGAAAGGGACTCTATGTGGCGGCTGCTGGACAGCGGTCGAATCGGGAGTATGTGGCTGCTGACGGAGCGCTGCTGTTGACCAAGAAATCAGTGGGCGCCTCAGCGATCCTCGGGTTTCAAGCGGTCAAGGGCAAGCTGCTCTTGGATGTTTTTGCCGGCACGAAAACCATGAACGACGACCGTGAAGGCGAATACCGGGAGTCGTACGCCTTGTTTCCTCATTCGGGTTGGCAACTGCGCTGCGGATTGAACATGGGCTTGGCGCGTTGATGCGCTAGGGACGTTGGAAGTCACTCCGATCCAAGCTGAAGTAGAGGCACTGCATGCCGTGAAATACGCGCTTGTCTTCATAGGCCAGCCCGATTTTTTTGATGACCGCTTGTGAGGCAAGGTTGTCGGGTCGGACAATGGCGATGATCCGTTCCAAGCCGAGCGTCTCAAAACCATGGTGAATCAGCGCCCTGCCCGCCTCGGTGGAAAAGCCTTGATTCCAGAATTTCTTTTTGAGCCGGAATCCTACTTCCACCTCACCCGTGTCTAGCAGGTGCTTCAGGATAAACCACCCCATGAATTCGCCCGTCTCGGTGAGGTATGTGGGCCAAAGTCCCAGTCCAGGGTGTTCCCTTGCGTAGTGCACGAGACGAGGAACCGCTGCTTCGTTGTGGCCAGGTGGCCTCGGAGCCCCATCGGTGATGTAGTGCATGACCGCAGGGTCAGCATCCAATTCGTTGAGTGCGCCGATGTGATTCGACGACAATGTCACGAGCGTGAGCCTTGCTGTTTGTAACCAACTGGTGCCTGCACGGGTTTGTCTTTTCACGAGTCAAAGATGGATCTTTTTATTTCCTCGAGGGTTGAATTAATTTTGAATTTCACAATTCCAAAATGGGGTAGGGTGGTCAACATGTTGCCGTAATCCTATTTTTTATACTGAAATCCATGAAGCATATTGTTTGGTTTGTTTTGCTTTTGTGTCAAGCGGGTTTGCCTGCCATCCAAGCCCAAGTATTGAGCAATGAGTCCATGTCCTTTGGAGGAGATACGCGTACGTATTTAAAATACATTCCGGAGGGATACGATGAGGGAGTCGCTGCTCCGGTTGTCCTGAACTTCCACGGCGGGAGCGGCAATGCCAATGAGCAATTGGGAATGGCTGACATGCGTGCCTTGGCTGATGCGGATCAATTTATCCTCTTGTATCCCGATGCCCTGCCCGACCCGAATGATGGGGGTTCGACCAACTGGCAAGTGGTTACTTCTGGAGATTTGCCTTTTACGCTCCCCAATCCGCACGATGACATTGGTTTTGTCGATGCATTGATTGACGAAGTGAGTGCTGAACACAATGTGGATTTGAACCGGGTGTATGCCCTGGGCTATTCCAACGGTGGAGGGTTCACATTTGACTTGGCCTGTCGACTCAATCACCGGATTGCCGCTGTTGGCGTCGTCGCACGCACGATGTATATCGAATCCTTTGAATCCTGCAATGTGACGCACCCTACTGCCGTAGTGACCATTTTAGGAACGGATGATTTCGCTTCGCCGTATGATGGCCTCACCTACGAAGGCACGCTGTATTTCGCCTCGGCGGATGATTCGCACCAGCTTTGGGTCGACGCCAACGCGTTGGATTCAAATCCAGAACAAACCTCGTTAGAAAATATAGCGACCAACGATGGGAGTACAGTGGACCTTTTCTCTTGGACCCGTTCTGATGAGTGCATGGAACTTCAACATTACCGTGTGAATGGAGGCGGGCACGATTGGCCCGGCACCTTTGGGAATATGGACATGGTGGCGCACGAGACCATCTGGAATTTCGTGAAAGAATACGGCCTTGAAGGGCACTTGGATTGCAGTTCGAGCACGCTGGTGAATGAAGGTGCGCCGACTGAATCGTACACGGTGTTTCCCAACCCTGCCCATGATCGGGTCACGCTTTCGACGCACTTTGAGAGACCGTGGACTTACACTGTGACCAATCTACAAGGGCAGGTTGTCCAATCGGGCCAATCCAGTCTGCATCAAGTGGAACTTCCTATGGACAATTTGAGCTCAGGGATGTATTGGGTGCAAATGGGAACGGAATCGGAGATTTCACCCGCATTCCCTCTTGTGGTGAGGCATTGATGACACCGTTGTCGTCTGAGAAATTCCGGTACGGATAACGGCTGTCGATTTTGGACTCCAAGTACGGTGTGTTTGGATGCTTGTTAGCCCCAGTAAAACAGGCCTTTTTTCACTCAAAAAACGCAACCTTTTGAGGTGAAATACGTAAAATAAGGTATGAGTAAACTAACCGTTACCCCCTTCATTTCTAAAGTGTTTTTGATGGCATATTCCAATGACATCGAACGTCTAAACGAACGCATTGAACGTCGCATTCATTGGAGAAAAGAGTTTCTGAAACGATCCTCCAAAGCAGCGACCAAAAAACTCAAAGCGATGTGGAACAACCTCTCAAAAGGTCACCTTTATCAACTGAACAAACTCAAGAGCGAACGACTGCGTTTGGTGCTTTCGTTGTCATTTGGATTTGTCGCTATTTGCGGAGTTTCTGTTGCCTTTAGTGCATTGATGGTGGGGTTGGTACGGATGGTTTTGCCGTTCTGACGAACGTCGCTGCATCGCACCTTACTGAAACACCCGAATGCAGTCGATGGTCATTTCTTGAGGAAATGAGGTGGAGGCATCGGGGTAACCCGGCCAGTTTCCTCCGACGGCGATGTTGAAGATGAAAAAGAACGGCTGGTTGAACGGATACGGTTGTCCGTTCATTTGCGAGCTGTTGATGGAGAAGAACTCCACATCATCCATGAGCCAACTGATTTGATTGGCTTCCCATTCCACAGAAAACAGGTGAAACGCATCGCTGAACTGCTCGCCGCCCGACAGGGTGATGCTGTTGCCCGTGTATTGGTGCACGTTGAAGCTACTTCCCCAGTGTGCGGTTCCGTGCGTCGTAGAGGGGAGGTTGCCGATCAATTCCATGATGTCAATTTCGCCACACGAGGGCCATCCCGATTCTGCGAAGTTGCCTCCGAGCATCCAAATGGCCGGCCAGATGCCTTGCCCTTCTGGGAGTTTGGCACGCACATCGATGCGGCCGTACTGAAACTCCTGTAAATCTTCTGACTTCAAGCGAGCCGAGGTGTAGCCCGATCCTTCTTGGCGTGCCGTGATGGTCAGGAACCCGTCGGCCACGGAGCTGTTGGAAGGCGAATTGGTGTAATTCTGCCATTCGTTGTTGCCCCAACCCGAAGCGCCGAGTTCATGCGTCCAATTGGAGGAATTGATGGCGTTGCCGTCAAATTCATCCGACCACACCAGTGTCATCCCAGGATAGGAATCCGCCGCGGGATACCCTTCTCCCGTTTCATCGTCATTGCCCGTGTCTATCCGCGTCAGGACATACGTGAAGTACAGCTCCGCTGGATTGCAATTGACATTGTCTCCCTGTGTCTGGAGAATCAATGTGTTGTCCGTGAGGCTCACGATGTCATACACCAAGCCGCCATCCGTCGTGCCGATGAAAGGGCAGGAGCAAGCGCCCGTTCCGGGGGTCAATTCAAAGCTGCCAATCTCGCCGCTATCGCTGCCGGGCGTGAAGTTCAATTCAGCCGAAGAACAGGTGTAGGTCTGTTCAGAGTAGTTTTGAAACGCATCGATGATGCTACCGTTATAGTTGGTGGTCAACGAGCCGTCCGCTTCGAACGTATAGACGTCATCGTACTGAGCCGACTGCAGCCCTCCCGGGTCGCTGGAATACCATTCGTTGCTGCCCGCCGCAGGTCCCACCTCCACCGCGCCGGCCGCGGTGCTCATCGCCCAAGACCCGACAAGCAATTCAGGAAAAACGCCGCTCCCCCCGCAGATGCCAAAGGCATCCTCGAAAAGGCACGCTTCAGAAGGGTCGTTCAAATAATTGCATGCAGACAGATCAACGCACAAGTCGCTGTCGTCCCAAATCCCGTCTTGATCGCTGTCCACTTGACCAAAGACCCCCAAGATCGCCAGGATGTCCATGATGGAAATTTGGTAGTCTGCATCCACATCGGGATTCCATCCACATGTGGATTGGGCACTCCCAGACGTGATCAACAGCAAGCTCAATACTCCGCTCAGTAACACTTTCATTTGTTCATTTTCATGCGCATTCGCGTCGACTGACTCGACGTGATCTGCAATCTAAAGTTAAGAATTATTTGTTGCAGCTGACGACTTTCACTTTGGGAGGGAGGCGCTGGGCCGAATGTCTGGCTTGCCCTGAATCATCTTGCCTGCGCTAACAAAGGTCTCCCTGCATGATGCCGGCGGCGTTGGGATCGAATGGTCAAGTCTCCTTCAACCAAGCGGGTCTCTTCATTGTTCAAAGCAAGCCATAGGCACGAGTTGTCCGTACGGGGATGTTTGAAGTGGACGACGAAAATGCCATGATTCGGGAGCGTTTGGCATGAGTATGAATTCAAAATCAATGCATTACCTTCGGATTCTGAATGATTGATCGGATGAAATTTAAATTGACTTGGGGGTTTCTGCACAAATTGATCGGGCTCATCGTTTTTGTGTTGCTCATCCAGCCTTTGATGACAAGCCAGACTTATTCGGTTACTGGAAACGAAGGGTATGTCAAGCCCCAGTATCTGGTGTTGCCAAATTATAGTTCGGATTACCTCAATGTTCAGGGACATTTCGTGTCTGAATTCAGACGTTCTGGTTTTGAGGTTATTACGAATAGTGAAATGCAACGGTTGATTCGAAAAGATGCCAAGATCATTGCATTGGCGAACATGTTCGCAACCTCAAGTGAGCGCATGGATGAGCAGGAAATGAAGTTAAGAGCCACGAACGCGAATATCAACATATACGATTACGACAAGTTTGCTCTCAATACCTTGATTGAACGCGGCTTGGTGTTGGAGACGGAAGAGGAGGTGGAATTGAAGTACAGGACAAAATCGGTCACGTATTACCAGTGGCAGGAGGGGAGTGAAGTCCCTTTGCCTGAGTTTGAAGATGAAAACACGTTTCATCAACTCTCGTACAATTATCGATACCGGGATTCGTTTTCATGTGGACACACGCTGTCTTCCATTCACGGAAGTGTCAATGAGGTTTCAGGGGGACAAAACGAGTTGTTGTTTCGCTTTGAATTCAGCCAGCCCCAGCTCGGAGGCCGGTGTTTGTCAGAAATCATGTTGCAACTCATGAAGCGCATGATTCCGATTGACACTCCTTCCGCGAACAATCAGCAGGAGGATGCTTGGGAACTGGACTTTCATTGGAAAGGAGACACGCTGGAGATGAAGGCTATCAGCACCATTTTGATGGTGCCCAAGCCGGGCAAAGACTGCCAGGACGTAGAAGGCAGCGCTATGACCGATCAGCTTTCATTGGGGCTTTTGGGGGTGTATGATGTCATTGATCGGTCTGCATTCGAAACCATCATGGATGAGCAGCAATTCTCTTTGCAGGGACTCGTTCGGGATGCTGACTTGATTGAAGCGGGAGAACTTGCAGGGGCAGAGGGCATTTTGACCGTGCAAACGATGTGTTTGTCCGATCACAATATCCTGAAGGCGAAGTTGATTTCGGTCAGCTCCAGTGTGGTCCTGTGGTCGGCGATCTTAACGGATTATCGGAAAATTCGCGACATCAAGTCCATCAGCGACCGCGTCGTCGAGACGATCGAGGGGTTGTAAGGTTGGGCCCGTCAACGGAGACGTGTTGAAGGACGCGTGGGAAATTGAGCCGTTGAACCGGCTGGTTGGCGTGTCGTCTGGGCGCGTTCCACTGGAGCCATCGGGAGGCCAACGAATTTCCATTACATTTCAGTTCCATGATCAACGCGACCAACCCCACCCGCACCATTGAAGAAGCCGAGGCGGAGTGCATTCGCATTGCGCATGCGTTGTTCTTGGAATTGAATCGGCCGGAGACGTTCCCGCAGAAGCTCGACAGTGCGCCGGTCAATGATGCGCGCTACCGCAAGAAGATGTTCAGCCGAAAGAACATTGGGGGCATGTGGAGCCAATTTGGATTCGGTGGTGCGTACGATTTCATGTTCATGGAGGATTCGCAGGATGCCGAATGCATCGCCCCGTCCGAGGATGTCCGTGCGGCTCAAATGCAGTGCTTGAATCATTGGGCCAAGGTGCTCTATGCGTTTTTGCCGACGGTTGAAGAGGTGTTGGAGGAGTGCAAGGGTGATGTCCGCTCAGCGAAGCAAGACCATGCCGTTGAGAGCCTCCAAACGGGCCAGCCCATGCGGCGAACGAATTGGCTGCCCGACATCCCCATGCTGATCGCCGAACTGGATTTTGAGTTGGGGTTGTATGGGGGTGGGTGAGGGGTGGGCTTTATGGAATCCGCTAC
>CAJQIB010000058.1 GCA_905478325.1 uncultured Flavobacteriales bacterium
TGGGCTGCAATCCGAACCGCCGCAATCAACGCCTGTCTCCGTGCCGTTTTGGATGCCGTCATCACAGGTGGCACATGCAGTGCACGATCCGCCGCAATCAACGCCCGTCTCTGTGCCGTTTTGGATACCGTCATCGCAGGTCACACATGCAGTGCATGATCCGCCGCAATCCACGCCTGTCTCTGTGCCATTTTGGATGCCGTCATCGCAGGTGGCACATGCAGGACAATCTGCTCCGCCACAATCAACGCCTGTTTCGTCACCGTTCTGCTCTCCATCCTCACAGGTCGGTTCCGGCCCACCCACAGATGTCACACAAAAGTCCGTGCTTTCTGATCCACCGAAGCTTGCTCCTGAAGCCAGGATATTATCGCTCTCGTCACTTACCGTATAGGAGCCTGTTCCATATGAACAGCACAGGCCGTCGCCATAACTATCACTCATGGTAAACGTGTAACACCCATCAGCGAGACACTGCGAAAAAGAAGACGTAGAACCGTCTGGTGCATTCGGATACGTTCCGCCATTGAAAACTGTCGTGTTGCCCGATGATATCTCCCAAGATGTTTCTTCAGGATAATTATCAAAATTGACCGTAACCGTCACATCCACTCCATCACAAGTGCATGGCGCGCAATCAGCACCTCCGCAATCCACTCCGGTCTCATCACCGTTTTGAATTCCATCATCGCATGTCGCAGGCGTCACGGGGCCGCAGCCCGACGAGTTCAATAAGCTTGAACGGTAACCACCACTTTCGAATAAAGCGCGCATGCGATTCTTCTGACCTGCCGTGTAGAGATTCATACAGCCATCATCCGAGTAGTCCATGTAATTCTCAATCATATCGGTGGTTTGGCATGAAACATGACCCGTCGCACACCCATAATTGGCTCCGTCTGATGACGGTGTATCCGTTACAAAATCATCCGCATTGCAATTACCGTCACCCCAGATGTGACGTAAGTTTAACCAGTGCCCCACCTCGTGCGTTGCAGTACGCCCCAAGTCAAACGGAGCTGATGCTGTGCCGATTGTCCCAAAATATTGGTAATCGATCACAATACCATCTGTTGAAGCCGCTCCTCCTGGAAATTGAGCATAGCCCAAAATGCCACCACTGATATCACACACCCAAACGTTGAGGTAATCACCGGCAGGCCAAGCGTCGGCTCCACCAGACGAAGACGACTTCATCGCATCATTGGTACCAAAAGCAGACACCGATGTTGCTGTCCGAACAATTCCGTTCGTGGCATTGCCCTCAGGATCCGATGAGGCCATGCAAAATTCAATTTCTGAATCAGCCGCTTGAGACCAGGTCTCATCTGCATCGGAATTCGTTCGACGAAAATCATCGTTTAAAACGGTAATCTGTGAGAGAATCTGTGCATCTGAAATGTTCTCTGAGGTGGTATTGTAAAGCACATGGACTACGACAGGGATCGCAACAACCCCATTCACTTCACGAGACCCACTCAATTCAAGGTCTCGTAAATGGTCTTCAATTTGTTCCATTTTAACGGCCCGTTTTGGATCTTCCTCGAGCTGAGCTTCAAGGACATCCATGGAACCGCAGGTCCGTTGAGACCAAGCAGAACCTAGAACCAATAAAGCGGTTAATAGCAGGGGAATTCGTTTTGACATGTCGCTAGGTTAAATTTCAAATAAAAGGGAAATGTATTAACTTCCCTCTTCATAATCGGTGTACAACCTATGAATTATTCCACACACACTGATTTGTTTTTTTGACAAAAAAAAAACTTATCCGATATCCACACTATGAAATTGCCTTTTATCGCTTTCTTTCTGTCTCTGGCATCTATGCATATGCAGGGACAAGGACAACTTTTGATTACAGAGGTTTCTGCAGACCAAGGGATTTCGGATATCATGGGGGGGTCTTGCGATTGGCTGGAGATCCTCAATTCTTCAGAAGAAACAATCAACCTGGAAGGTTATGCGCTTTCTGACGACAACGACAATTGGAACGACTGGATATTCCCGGACCATCTGCTCGCATCCGGCGAGCGCATCTTGATTTTGGCATCGGGCAAAGACAAGCCCTATCTCGCCGACGATTGGGAATTTGTTGTTGTTGATAATGCACAATGGCAGTATCTCGTGCCCACAGCAAGCATAGGAGACACGTGGACGGATAGCGGATACAACGATTCAAATTGGTCAACCGGGACGGGGGGATTTGGTTACGGTGACGGTGATGATGGCACCACACTCCAAAATGCCAATTCCGTGTTTCTGCGACAAGAATTTACCGTGGATAACGTATCAGACATTGGGTATATGGCCTTTTCCATCGACTATGACGACGGCTACATTGCGTATTTAAATGGCATCGAAATTGGCCGCTCTGCGACCATGGCTGCCTCGACTGGCGCCTTCAACACCTTCGCTGAGGAAAACTCAGAATCCGTTCTTTACGCTGGGGGACAACCGGACGTCATGTATTGGGAAGCTGAGGAAATCACACCTCTTCTGATCGATGGACAAAACGTTTTGGCCGTTCAGGTTCACAACGTCTCCAATACATCTTCAGACATGACCGCAAGGCCTTTTTTAGCCTTGACGTCAAAAACTTCGGCAGACCTCAACGGTGATTCTGAACCCATTTGGTGGCCGAGCCTTACAAGTTGGTTTCACACTTCATTTAAAATTAGCTCGGGCGAGTCCATCATTTTAAGCAGCCCGACTGGCAATTTGGTAGATGTGGCTCCTGTGAACCCGTTACTTCGTCCTGGACTCACCATGGGACGAGCCGATGGAACAGAAGACGGTTGGTGCATTTTTGACACACCAACACCCGGTCTTTCCAATGCCGGCAGCACCTGTTACGACGGCATTGAATCACCCCCCACTTTTTCAGCCCCATCCGGTTGGTATGAAAATGGACTAGCCGTCAGTCTGTCCGGAGATGATGAAAATTCCATCATTCGATACACCACCAATGGCGACATCCCCAATGGAGGCAACGCGCTGATCGCGAGCGGAGCCATCGGCCTCAATAGCACCTCCGTTTTGAGCGCGAGAGCTTGGAGTTTCGATGGAACCAAGGTGCCTAGTATCGTTAGCGATGCGTCCTACTTTTTAGATGAATTCAATCCGGATCTGCCCGTCATATCGTTGATAACGGACTACGACAACCTATGGGACTGGGAAACTGGGATCTATGTATACGGGGCCAACGCTGAGGACAACTACCCTCATTTCGGAGCCAATTTTTGGCAGCCATGGTCCAAGCCGACCCGATTGCAGTTATTTGACGAGACAGGGTCGTTGGAAGCCGAAGAAACCCTGGACCTCGAAATTCATGGTGGCTGGTCACGAGCCGAGCCACAGCGTTCTTTCCGTTTGGATTTTAAATCAATTTACAGTGGGCCTTTAGATTATGCCCTCTTTGATGAAAAGCCCGAAATCCTTGCTTTCAACAACATCAACTTACGCAATGGCGGTCAGCACAGTTGGGCGACCAAATTGCAAGATGCTGCCCTTTGTCGCATGGCATTGGAAACGCACAATGAAGCGGGTGCGTGGCAACCTGTTCTGGTCTATCTCAATGGTGAATTTTGGGGATTGTATGGTGCGCGTGAAAAACTTGATGAGCATTTTGTTGCAGACAACTTCGGAGGAGAGGCATCCGAAGTTGACCTCATGAATTCCTGGGATGTTTTAAATGGTTCTGGGAATTCATTCTACTCAGCAGTCAATAGCTTGCTGTCCACTCCTACAAGCAATTCGAATTTCTACGACTTGTTCGCTGCAAATTTTGATGTCGAAAACTACATCGACTATTTCGCCTTTGAGACCTACGCGCAAAACACCGACTGGATGGGTATCGCTTGGGGCACCAACAATGTCAAATGTTTTCGTGAACCCGTGAGCAATACGTGGCGCTACATTTTGTACGACAACGATGCTAGCTTTGGTTTTTTTGGAGCCTCCTATTGGGAGAACTTCATCGAATACGCTCGCAACCCTGGATATCCATCTTCACACAGCCAGGTGTTTGATCGAGTCTTGGACAATGAGACGTTCCGTCATCGTTTTGTCAATCGCTATGCCGATCTCATCAATACCACGTTTCAAACCAGCACTTTCAATGGGGTCATCTCGGATATGATGGATGAAATCGAATCCAGCATGCCGTATCACATCGACCGCTGGAATTCTCCAGGATCCATTACTGATTGGCTCAATGCCATCAACAATCTGACATCGCACAATGCCAATCGCATTGGCTCGGCGCGGTCTCACATCAACACGAGCTTTGGCTTGCAGGGACAAATAGATGTCACTTTGGATGTATTCCCACCGCTAGCCGGGGCCATTCAGATTAGCACCATTACCCCCGGACCACTTCCTTGGGATGGGATTTACTTTAAGGGGTGTCCTGTTGACTTCAAGGCCATCGCCTCAGCGGGATGGATGTTTCAACAGTGGGACGCAAACGACCACACATCGCTTGGGGAATTGTCAGCGTCGCTATCCAACCAACAGGTTGACCTTCAGCAAGACGACCTATTCCGAGCACGGTTTGAGCCATGTCCGACAGATGGAGTTGCTGTCCTTTCGACCACCGGGAATGTGCTTTCCGTTGAAACGACAGGCATCCCATTTATTGATTCCATTGCCTGGTATTCCAACGAGGTATATCTCGGTCAAGGAGATTTCTTTGACGTGCCCTTTGATGGCTTTTACAACGCAGTCGTACTTTTTGACGGATGCAGCGTAGTCACGGAATCCATTTGGCAGGGAGCAACCTCCATTAACAACACCACGAACACTTCCGTTATCCATTGCTCACCGAATCCAACAAGCAACTGGGTTCAAATCACTTCCCCCTACCCGGATTTGATTGTTTTCAATGCCATAGGACAAGCCGTATACAACGCAACTTCGGAGACCTTTGGAATGGCCGGCTCCTCGAACTGGAATATTTCCACAGCAAAATGGCCCAGCGGAACCTATTCGGTACACACTGGGCCACATTCGCATTTACTGGTTGTTAGTCACTAACAACCGCTTCTAAAGCGTTAGGAATTCACTTCTTTTCGTTTGCGTTGATCCTCACTGAATGTATCCAACCCTTCAGCGGTTCCCTCTGCACTCTTCTTGGTATCCAAGCGACGCATCTCATCGAAAAGGACATCAACACGGTCATACTCTTCAAGCCAAATATTGGCATAGATGAGGTTGAGATAAATCAAACCGGCTACCCGAGCGTCAATGCGCGCCTTCTTATTGTCAAAGTCAGCTTCCGCAATTGCACTCTCCCAAACTGGGAGAATCTTGCGAATGGCAGCCATTGAAACTTCTTGATCATTGTAATACTTCTCGATGGCCAACTTCATGTCCAACGCCGCATCATTGAGATCCGTGTAATTGACCTTCTTCGTGGTTTTTACGTGATAAATGGTCATCGGCCGTGTCTTTTTGCTGAAACAGAAACGATCATTCAAAACGTTGTTTATCGAGCCCATGGCCGCATCCACAGCCTTCTTACTCATTTGGCTATTGATTGACGCTTGGTTCCACGATTTGTTCAAGGCTCCCTTGCTCGTGTATTTACTACTTGTATGTGTAGTGTAGTTCTCGGATGAACCAATGACTTCATCAATCACAACATCCCCATCAGGTAAAGTCACAGCAAAACGAACCGGCTGGCGATACTTCATCGTGCGGAAATACTTGTAGGAAACGTTGCCTTCCTTGTCTTTCAACTCCTGCTTTCCATCTTCCGGAGAAGTTGACTCGTAAGATTGAATATCAATCGTAACAATCGCTCCGCCTGTATTCTTATTCATGCCTTGCATGTCGATTTTTGAAGAAACGACACCTGCTTCAAAAATATATTCGCGTTTCACGGGCTTCGAAGGCAAAACCAATGTTGGTTTCTTCTCATCCAATAAAGCGCGTTCTAAAAGTTTCGCGCCCGTACCCTTTTCACCGTATGCTTGGCTTTCACGCTCAAAATCCACCCGAGCGATCTCGGTATCGATGGCCCATTGTTCCATTTCCGATTCAAATTCCAACTTGTAAGTCTGCATTACATCTACGCTGTAAGACTTTATCTCTGAAGGAAAGGGCTCGCTTGGTCGGCTAGTGAACTCGACTGTAACCGATTCTCTTTTTATTTTCTGGGCAGAGACACTGACCATTAAAAAGCTAAAGAGGACTAGAATAAAAACTCTCATCATTGTATTGTTTGAGTGTGAGCGGTAAAAGTAGTCCCCCAAACCACCAGAAAGTCTACCTTTTAACAAATGATTACAGAGTGCACTACACATTGGTTTACAGGGGATTATGCCTAATTTTAGTTTCTGTTTAATGAATATACATTACTATTCTTTCGAACAAAACCTCCCATTCAAGCACTCCCATTCAAGCACTCCCATTATCTTTACTTCATGAAACTTTTGGGAACCAAAGTCTGCAAAAAACACGATCTCGGAGTGCACAACAACCTTTTCGGTGGGGTCATGCTGAGCTGGGTCGACGAACTCGCTGTGGCCTTCGTCAATGAAATTTGTCACAGTCCAAATATGGTCACCCTCAAGATGGAGGAGGTGCTCTTCAAGTCTCCTGTGAAGGAGAACAACTTGATCAAGTTCTACGGCCAAATCGACCGCATCGGATCCAAAAGCATTACGGTGACTTTGGAAGCTCGGAAGTTCAATGTTTACAGCCATGAAGAGGCCGTTGTCTGCACGACCCGATTGATTTTTGTTCGTTTGGATGACGATGGCAAGAGCATCCCCATTGCGCAACATGTTCGGGACAAGCATCCGGACAAGTGCGATTAGAATTTTGGCCATATCAGGTCGCTATTATTTCGTTATCTTGAAGTCTGATGAAACGCATTGAATTCATTCGCAGCTCCGCCATCGTGTGCGCGAGCGTCGCCCTTCCACGCTATGCTTGGTCCAATTCTGGCATGTACAGTTTTCTGGGCGAACGGCGCGTCGCTCAAATTCTGGATGCCAAGGAAAGCATGGTCCAGAACACGCCCATCCTGAGGGCATTTTCCGGCGGAAAAATGGACTTTGTTTCACCTTTTGTGTTACTGGATGAGTTTGGCCCCATGGTTGTTGAACCAGGGACAGAGGGCATGCAGATCAAAGCCCACCCCCACGCAGGTGTCACCCCGACGACCTATCTTCTTTCAGGAAGTGGGAGGCATACGGATAGTCTGAACAATGACATTGTGTACCGCAAAGGGCAGTTCATGTTATTCAGCTCCGGATCCGGGGCCATTCATGAAGAAGTGAGTAGCGAGGAAATCAAACGTGATGGCGGAAGTGTTCATGGCTTTCAGATTTGGCTCAACATTCCATCTGCTGAAAAATTCAGCACCCCGCATACGGCGATCCATGATCACGAAGACCTGCCCATGATCCAAAGACCTGGAAGCCGGATCAAGGTGATCATGGGTGAATTGTTCGGACAGCAATCCCCGACCCAGACGTTCAGCCCAGCCTTCTATTACCATGTGCACATCGAACCCAACGGACGACTGGACATCCCGGTGGATCCAGCATTCAATGCCTTCAGCTATGTGATTGACGGACAAGTGGAATTGGAAGGACAACAGCAATTGAAAAGTCAGCAAATCGCCTTGTTTGAGCGCGGCGGAGACCACGTCCGATTCTACTCAGAAAAGGGCTGTGAGCTCCTTCTCCTCGGAGGGCAACCGCTCAACGAAACCGTCTATTCCTATGGCCCTTTTGTCATGAACAATCAGGAACAAATCGAGCAGTGCTTCCGGAATTACCGGGAAGGCCGCATGGGGCAATTGTGAAAGCGTTCCAGGGAGGCAGGTGGTCATTGGACATCAACGACAACGGCGCGGTGGTGGCCCTGATCGGAACGAATGGCGCAGGGCATGAGAAGAAATCTCACCTCATCGCAGAATCCCCAAACAACGACCATCACTCCCATTCAGCGTCAAGACCTCCTTGCAAACTCCGCAGTCCATCATAAACGATGATGCTCACGGCATTGGCCAAATTGAGGCTGCGGATGTGCTCGCTGAAGATCGGAATCCGGTACAAACGGTCGGGATGCTCAGCCAGCAAATATTCGGGCAGCCCCACCGATTCTTTTCCAAAGACGAAGAACATATTGTCCCGGTAATCAATGGCGTAATGCGGCTGCGTCCCCTTGCTCGAGAGGAACGCAAAGTGGGCGTCTTGGTGGACGGACATGAAGCCTTCCAAACTCTCGTAGATGCGAACATCCAAGTGCTGCCAATAGTCCAGACCGGCGCGCTTGAGGCGGGTGTCTGTAATCTCGAATCCAAAGGGCTGAATCAAGTGAAGGGTCGACCCAGAAGCCAGACTCAGTCGCCCAATATTGCCTGTGTTGGTAGGGATTTCAGGCTCTACGAGTACAATATTGAATCCCATCTGGTTGTCTCAATTTTTGAATCCCCCTAAACTCAAAGGTAGGGCGGCTTCTCCAGGCGCTGCGGCCAGTCGAACGAGCAAAGGAAGACAAGGTTGAGCGATGTCCGTCATGTGATCGGAGCACGTGTGAACGCTATCGGATTTCAATAGCGTCAGTCCTCAATAGAAACGAATGTACTTTTTCTTGTTCTGAATGTACATCTGTCCAAAAGGAGCTTCACTCAGTTCTCTTCCGTACAGATCGTAGATTGTATTGTCCATTGCGGCGGCGGCAGGCGCGACGTCGAAAATGCCCGAAACTTCGTTCTGGTCAACACCTACATTTCCGTGAAGGAATTCCCATCTTCCGCTGATATAGCCGGGAATGATTTCGGTGACCTCCCAGAACAATTGATCTTCGATGAGGCAGTTTACAGGAAAGCCATTGTGTATGGCAGAGTCGTTGGTGAGATGCGCAGATACGTTCATGATTTCCGTGAGAGGCGTGTTGAAATCGAATAGAAAGTCACTGTCATCGATCAACGTCTCTTGCGCGATCACATTACCAGCTGCATCAGTCACCTCCCATTCGATGACGTTTTCGCTTTGCGGGTGCGTTAAATAATGCCCCGGATGGTACAACTTCACCAATCCCGTGTCAGATACATTCACGACTAGGTTCATCATGTCACAATCGACTGTTGTGACTTGAGCACTTGCAAATTGAGTCAGCCCCAATGCAAGTGTAAGGAGTGCGGTTAATTTCTTCATGATGGGTTTCTTTTTGACAAAGTACGTTCCAAAGCATGCAATAATGATTCACGTTTAGGGGTGAAAATACCACAGCAGGAGGTGACTTCGTTCGATTAATTCCAAATGAACTTCTGCTCGACCGAACCATCCGTGTAGATGTAGAATAGGATTTGATTCGGCACTGGGTTCACTTCTCTCCCCATGACATCGACGACCTTCTCCAACTTTCTCTCGCTTGAATGCGGGGAGAAAAACGACACGGGTTGTGTGCCGTCCTCACAGGTTTTGATCACGTATGCATCCGACCCTTCTTCATTGGAAGTCGTTCCGATCAGGACGTAGCATTCGTCTGCTGTTTGGAGCACATCATAGCCTGAATCCTCTGATCCTTCCTCACTTTCGAAGGTTTGAGTCCATTCTTCGGAGCCGGCTTCCGTTGTTTTGACCAGAATCATATCGCTGTCGCCGAGGCTCGGCGGCCAATGGTCTCGGGTGCCTCCAATGATGTAGCCCCCATCCATGGTCTGTTGAACAGAATATCCCATTTCTCGGGTGTCAGCATCGCCGTATGTTTGGCTCCATTCCTCATTGCCAATACCGTCCGTTTTGACCAAGTACATATCGCGATCGGTCAGATTTTCATTTGATTCGCTCATGAATCCCGATAAGATGTATCCCCCGTCTGCCGTTTGTTGCACCGAATATCCCGTGTCGAAATAATCCCCTCCATACATTTGGCTCCAAAGCTCTGCGCCACTTGCATCGGTTTTGATGAGGTAGGCATCAGAACTCGTGTTGTTTTGGATTTTCCTCCCCGGACCAATCCGGCCTCCAATGATCAACCCACCATCATCCGTTTGTTCCAACGCGTAACCGATTGCTGTCATTTCTTCGGTCCCGAAGGTTTGTGACCATTCCTCGACTCCGTTTGCATCGGTTTTGAAGAGGTATACTTCTTTGAAATGCCCCTCCTCATCCCACGGACTTGTGACGGTGTAACCCGCGACCGCATACCCACCATCTGACATTTGGCATACAGCCCACGCTACATCATTGTTAGGGTAACCATACACCTTGGCCCATTCAGTCTCTCCACTTGGCCCGGTTTTGAGTAAGAGGATATCCAAGCCGCCGTCTTCACTGTTCTCACCCTCTTCGTTGGTAACGCCTGCAACAATGAACCCTCCATCTGATGTTTCCTCAACGAAATACCCTTTGTCATCCGTGTTGTCATACATGCCGTTGTTGAGGAAGTCATCATAGGTTTGACTCCATTCTTCCATCCCGTATTCATCGGTCTTGATGAGCAGCACATCTGCACTGGCATTGCCTGCTGCATAAGTGTATCCGAGAATGATGAAGCCTCCGTCTGAAGTCCGCTGCAGCGAATGGCCCGTATTTTCGACGCCAACGCCATAGGTCTGCTCCCAACTTTGTGCGAATGAGTTCACGCTGATTAGGCAGGTGAATAAGAGTAGGCGGTGTTTCATGTAGTCGGGAAATTGGATTTTCTTTTTCGCCTGTCAAATTTGAGCGTGAATCCCCACAAAAGCGTCACGCGTGAGGGTGAAAGCAACGCCCGAAAAAAGAAGCCTAAAACCATGTGAATCAACAAACTCAGGTAAATCAATTCAGTTCACCCCTTTACCCCGCTGAAATCTGCATAGCGGAGTGCAATAAGGCCATTTTTTTGTACTTGGTTTCCTTGACTTCAAAATAGCCGTACATCCTTCTCAATGAAGACCCGATGCCATCGACGCTGAGGTTTGCTTTTTCCGCGATGCCGCGGTTGGTCAAGGCGGGGTCCTCAAGTAAGATATTGAGCACTTTCCAATCCGTCTCGTTCAGGTTTCGACCCAACGCCTGATTCAGGCCGGTGCGATCCAATTCGAACACCGGAGTATCGAGAATCAACTTCTGCCCGCTTTTCATGTGAAGCTCCTCAATCTGGGCCATGAGATCATCGCGTCGACCGCGATGGCGCTTCTGAATGTTGACGATATACGTGATCAGGACACCAATGACAAGCAAGAACCCCAATACGAGGGCGAGCAACGTCTTCAGCTGCTTGATTTCTTGACGGCTCTGTTCTTGTTCCCCTTCCCATTGGACCGCCTGAAGTTGATGTTCTACATCCTTTTCGTAGGCCGCACGAAGCACCGCGAGACGATGCTTCTCAGTCTGCAGGCTGTCGTCATAGAGAACAAACACCTCATGCATTTCGAGGGCATTCGGCTCATCTCCAAGCTCTTTAAAAGCCTGATATAACAGCAGGTATAGTTCACTTTTGGATTGATAATCAGACTCCTTTAGCAGCTCCCCCTGAATGTCCTGAGCAAGGCGCAAAGCTTCGGCGGGATCAGAAAGGAGGGTCAGATCCGCGATCGTCAGCAACCCATGCAGCTCATCCCCTCTTGCACCCAAATTACCGTAAAGCTCAGTGCAAGTGATGGCGTGCTGCATGGCCTCTCTCATCCTCCCCTGCTCCTGTCGCAACGCCGCGAGATTGTCGTAACATCCGGCCAAAAAGAACAGGGCCTCTTCCCTTTCTAAAATCTCAAGGCTCGATAGATAGAGCTCGGAAGCCTCGTCGAAGTTTCCAAGCTTAAACTCGCACCACCCCATGTTCAACTTCAGCAGGCCTGGAAAGTATCCCGTGTCCGACTCTCCTTCAATTTCCTTCAACACCGTTTTATATTGGACCTTGGCTAGGTCGAAGTGATCGATCAATGTGAACATATTGCCCAAGGCCATTTGCATGTTACGCTGCCCTTTTACATCTCCACGCTGGCGATGGATCTCGAGTGCCTCTGAAAAATGACGCGTGGCCTCGACGTAGTTGTTGAGTTGAACATGTACGTTTCCACGATTGGCATACACGCTAGCCAACCTGCTCGAGTCAGCCATGGAACGTGCCACACCCTCTGCGTCTTTGTATGCCCGCAAAGCCCCTGTATTGATCCCCTGCATTCGAAGGATGTTCCCCCTGCGATTGTAGACGGAATACAGCGCCGTCTGATGGTCCAACTGCTCGGCGAGAACACGCAGTTCCTCCAGGAAATGAAGAACCGTATCGGGGTTGTTCAAGTGGTACTCAGCATGCAACTCATTCAAGGCTTCGAACCGCTTCTCAGTCGGCTGAGAAACGTCCGTCCAAGTGTCGATCAGGCTGGATAAATCCGACTGAGTCCATCCATTCCCGAGGAAACCACAGAGGAGAAGAGCAATTATTGGCTTGTACATAAAAGCAGGAAAGTGAAGTAGCTTTAGTTGCGACCCAGAGGGCCCCTCGTTTTTTCCAAAATGATGGTCGACACGATTGCCAATGTTATGGTTATAAAGCTTAACAACAAAATCACAGCTTAGGTTGCTTTTCACACGGAACCAGGCAACGCAAGGCTGCACAAAATAATGACACGAAACACCCAACCAATCCGAATCAAACTCAAAGACATGGCTCCAGATAGCTGCACAAATTCATATATGAAACAGCCGACAATTTGATAGAGTTGTAGCTTTTTCGTCTTGTAGCCCATAGATGGCTGATTGACATATTAAAAAGAAAGCTCCTTTAATGATAGCAATCTTATGTCCGGTGATGTGTGTTGCAAGGAAATAACTCGTGGCATCCTTTTCTCTACTATGTAATCCCAAAGGAATTTGAATCAAGAAGCTTGTAGCCTAAAAGAATGTGCAAGGGTGCATCTGTCAGCCGCGAATAGCGTCTCCATCTCCAAGACGAGAATTTGAGCTTTCCATTTCATTGCCGTTCAAGTCATGCTCTCGCTGCACGGTATCATCCTCGCTCAGGAGATGTGAGCCTTAATCTGATAAATATTAAAAAAAAATGATTGTAATTTATAAACGAGAGACTCGTACCAAGCTTTAAAAAGGTGAATTGAAGTTTTCGCACAGTTTTTCACAAAAGGCACGACCCTTTGTTGAAATCTAATAAAGACAATTATTCGCAGCCCCAATTTTCTGTTTAATTTTAACCCAATCTAAATCTTACGCTATGAAGAATTTACTTTTAGGCTTTGCAGCCGCGGCAATGCTTGCCTCTTGCTCTTTAACAGTTCCTGTCGGAGCAACATCTAACTCCGTAGGCTCTAAAGTTGGTGAAGCTGGCGGTACTTGCTACCTATCGCAAATCTGTCTTGGTGTAGACGCAGGTATAGCAGCTGCTGCACGAGCAGGTGGCATTACGAAAATCTCCACTGTAGACTACAAAGTGGATAACTTGTTCAACCTTCTCGTAACACATACTTGCATCGTTACGGGTGAGTAAGAATACTTTTTTTTAATAAAAGGGCCACTTCGGTGGCCTTTTTTTATTTCCAGAAAAAAATGTTTAAGGTTCGAACTTTCTGCGCTCTGTTAATTTCTACGGTCTTCACTTTTAGTTTTACAGGGTGTACCACCAACAAAGTGCCCATTGGCATCTGGTCATCTTTTCAAGTAGAGTCTCACCACTCCAACATTGAAAATATTACAGAGGAACACGTTCAGCTCTATGGGGCATGTTGTTATTCTGAAAGCGTGCCTCATTATCTACACCGCGTAATAGAAGCTGATCGTGGCTGGGTCCTAATGGTTGGAGCAGGAGAAGGTGTAACAAAATCCGAATTGAATGCCATTCGGGTTGTCAACTCATGGCCACCGGCTTTCCTCAACAAACTACGCTTGGATCACGTATCGTGGTCAATAAATGACCGGATGGAAGTTCACAGGTACTTGTACGATGAACCTGGCTCAGGCATCCTTATTTCGTTGGACTTTCTCTTCGAGAAAAACGAGAAAAACGATCGAGTCATTGAGTTAATCGAGCAAGATTTGTTAAGTCACCTTCGCGTTCGAGGCTCATGAGTAAAGGCAATATGACGTTCTACAATTGGAGTTGGTTGCTATATTTTTGCGTTTTTATTTCTTCTGGCTGCACCGGATTGGGAGGCGCGATGAAAGTGAATACAGCTAGATCTTCAGTTCACAGTTTTCTACGTGACGATGGGTCGCTCATGTTTTTTACTCGAGGCATAGAACTCGTCGATTCAAAAAACAATCACTTATTGTTGGATGTGACTTTGCACACGTCCGATTCATTATGCAATCAAGCCCGTGTCATGGCTAGTTTGTGGACGCCTTCAGAATCTGGCTTTGTAGAACTGTCTCTTCTCAATTCAGCTCAAGAAGAAATGATGGATGGGACGCGATTGCACAGCACTCCCTCGGGCAGGGGGCAAACTGAGCACCGATACAGTTTTACTGTTCCGAGCGAGTGGATTGTGGAGTGGATGGATGAAGAAGAGCCCTCAATGATGGGCTATGGACGTTCATGGGATATAACAAAGCAAGGGACCAAGTCTCTTCTTTCCGCTCAGGCTTTTGTTTTGCCTGAGTGGAGAGTGCGATGCACTGTGCAAGGTGCGTCTGGGGAATAAAATTCCCTTGTTGCTTGAGGAAGGAGAAGCATTCAATGGTGTGTTTTGGGGTTCGTCAACGCGTTGTCTCATGTGGTGAAGGAAAATAAATTCTTTCGAGAACCGATCCAAACTGAAAAAATACTTTCCACACCCCACACGAGTTACACACCCCCGAGCAAGGGTTACAAAGCCCCCCCCTCATCGGTTGAAGATGCGAAGATTTTGAACGTCGCCCTGAGGAGACTGACTATTCAATAAGTTAAGTGCGTCATGCGCTTAACAGCCGTAAATATCCCTTTGGAAGACGTCGCATCCAACTGGTACACATAGGACGAGCCCGGCAAACCCAAACGCCCTGGATTCACGTCAATTCCGTGTTGACCGGCAGCAAGAGATCCGAGTTCGGATTGAAAGACACGTTGACCGGATACGGACCACAAAGACCACCGCACGCTGGCCGGTTCATGCAGGACAAAACCAATCGTGGTGCGATTCCGAAATGGGTTCGGTGCGTTTTGTTCCACTTCAATAACCGCAGCAGCCATCCGCTCCAGATGGCCCACTGCACTCACCCCTGCTCCCTGCACGGTCACTTCATAATTCGAGACATACTCCTGAGCGGCTTCATCCCAGGATAAATCTGCTGTTTGCAAGTCAAACCCATCGGCAAAAACACCATCGGACGTCGGTGGTAAAGGGTCCGGACCTTCTGGATACAATTCTGGATGCGCCAAAGTCGGCGCTTGCGCGTCAGCTCCTGACCAAGTCCACTGAGAAACCGCACTGTAAGACGTACTCACATGCACTTGAAAATGCACATGCGTGGTTCGAC
>CAJQIB010000059.1 GCA_905478325.1 uncultured Flavobacteriales bacterium
TCCGTTCCAGCCATCGCCATAAGAATCATTGCCCACAAGCGTATACTCACAGCATTGACCAAAAGTCAAGTGGCTCGTGATCAAAGCCAAGAATAGAAGCGTCGGTCTCATTCAATTCATTTTTCAGTGGAGAAGTTAATGAGGAATACGCCCAATGTCGACTCGCTCAATACGTTCATTACTGAATATTGATTTTCAAAAGCTACAGTGGACGAGCTTTCACAAATCAGAAGGATACCAAAACTGGAAACAAAGCAACTAAGGGAGCCGTGTTGTTGCGGTAAACTCAGTTTTCAATCGCAATTACTGCCAAAACCTTCCAAGACCAAAAGCAAGTCTATTACGGTGACAGCACCATCATCGTTCAAATCCGCCGTGCAGTCTAAAGGTGGTGTACAATCTGTGACATCAACGCAATACCCCATCAAATTAGGACTATTTTGAACCAACCAATCAGGTCCGGTCAATTCAAAGCAAACCTCTTCTATGGCTTGGAAATCCCCCGTTATTCGAACGGGCCCTTCCCATATTGCTGAAGAGCCCAATGAATTATGGTTGTATGTATTGATAATGATATCGTCTGCTGACCTGACCTTGATCGACCACTCGAACGAATCAGCAATTTCCACAACTTCTTCACCGGTTTCAATCGCCAAACTCGGGTCAATAATGGCTTCAAAGGGATTAAAGGATGACGTGGTTCCAATTGGCCTTGGGCCGTTTATTGTTAACCCACAATCTGCATCAACCTCTGCCTCAACAGAAAAGTAAAAAGGTAGCCATTCGGAAGACAAATCGATTAACATAGATGCCGTAGAAATCCTTGGTCCACAATAAAAGGTCTGAACTGAGGACGATGTCAATCCGCTTTCCAAACACGTATACCGTAATTCCACATCGTGCCATCCCCAATCAAAACAATAGGAAGCACTGGCATCTCCAGAGAGTACAAAGTCCCCATCAACAAACCACTCAGAATTCATTGTGGAACAAGTGCTTTGGAGAGGCGTCATGGCTTTTGCGCATTTAAAAGGGGCACACGGTATGACTCCTCCATCAAGGATATCAAATTTCGGATTCGCTGGAGGTACACAATTTCCAACCTCGATGATGTCACTCAATGAACTCGTGCAGGATTCATCCGCGCAATTGGTCAATACAACTTCAATTTCATACGAACCCTCACTTGGAACCGTCAGACTAATCGGCGCATAATCGCCACAAATAAATGATTGCACCTGTATGCCGTTAAGAAACCAGACTCCACTAACGTCGTCTAAACAAGTCGATCCAAACGGAGATACGATAAAACTTCCCAAGCTCACAGAAATGACAAAGGGAGCTTCGTCACAGCCCGAAGGGCAATCAAACAATGAAAAAACACTCAAGCCTGGAAACAAAGTGGAAGATGAGGGAAATGAGATAACGGGATTATCAAAATTCACTTGGCACGAACGCATCCATGGATTGCACGCTACACAGTCACAACCATCGGGACGGGTAACATGGATCACATGGCTCGACCCCATCAGTGAGGGCAAGTCACAACAATACGGCGCGACATGAATCGTCAAATCCGTCACTCCTTCAGCCCAATCATGAGCATAACTTGTCCCTCCTGACGCCGAAGTAACAACTCCGTCGCCCCAGTCAATTGTATAGCATACACTCGCTGGATCATCATCTACAGGGACTACCTCGATGACAACAGCATCGCATGACAACGAGTCTATCATAACCGACACTTCTGGAAAACACGCATCACACGGCATCAATTCTTGGGCCAAATCATAAATATCTGGTTGAAACGAAAACAATTGATAATCCTTCAATGAGCTAACAACATTAGAATTAATCGCAGTAGATCTTTCCAACTCGATAATATTTGCTTGGTATGTTGGGCATTCTGTTAAACCCAGAGAATCGGCACCTATAAATTCCAAATCAAACTCATCCGGAATTCCGTTGACATCTCGATAACCAAGTAGATGAAATTCCCCCGATTCATTTGTCAACAGCATTTCCGGATGGAAAATTTGAGGTTGATCACCGAAGGTGCTGAATACATTATAACGATCTACGGGCATCGTTAAACCAAACAATGTGGACGGCACATCATACACGTGATGCCAAGAGATGAAGATACGCCTGGCTCAGAAACCCCCGGGTCAATCTCCATCAAGAATGGAGGTCGATCACCGGCCAAAATACCATAAGCAGGCGGATCATTGGGCTCGTAACCAATGTCATTGGCATCAACTTCTAAAAAGCCTGCTACCACGATACGGTCAGAAATCAAGGGATGTTGCCGAACACTCATGGCCTTTAAGGGGTGTTCTTGTATGTGTAGATTTCTCGCAACAACGGCCCCCAACCCTCCACTCAACAAGTCAATTTCATGGATTGAAAATCCATTTTTTATGAAGGTTACATCGCCTCTTCCATTCACTATCTGATACAACTTCCCCGAATCCGTTTGAACAGCAGAAGCTGCAACCGATTCATAAGCAGGCTCAGAGTGTACGTACGTGAACCCCCAACTCAAGCTACCCGACAGGTCGATCATTGCAGCAGAAGCCGCTTGAATCGTGTTATTACTTGGATCTATGAAGTTTCCAGAACCTCCAATAAAATATCCCATCCCATCAATCTCTAGCACGTGGTTTAAAGCATCAAAATCATGAGTCACATTTGATTTCGGTGAATCCAAGTGGTGAGACCACTCGATGACTCCACTAGCCGAAAACTTGACCACTAATCCGGAGCGATTAAATCCAGATTTCCATTCACCAACAGCAATCCATCCACCGTCGGAACACGCTGTTCCGTGTAAGAACGTCGTCGCTTCGCTATTGGCTCCATTGACGTTGGTCAACTTATATGGCGCCACGATCGTTCCATCCGCTAAAACACCATAGATCAATGCCTCAGGCTCCCCCTCATCCATGAAGCCAAATACGGTTGCATCTCCTCCACCCCAATCAGAAGCAATAACATGCATCGCCCTATTTTCCATATCGTCGGCAGTCATGTTAAAATCCCATGTGATATTTCCATCAGCTTTCACACGCTTAAACCGTGCATTGCGTCCAAAAAAGGCTGAATTCATCGTTCCACTTACAAAATAATCTCCCTCCCATGAGCTAGGCTCCGTTAGCGAAAAGTGCTGCTCGTCTCCAGCAGATGCTTGGGTCACTTGCACATTTTGACTATGATAAGGATTCACCATAAACAGCATGAATACGGCTGATAAAAAGGAGCATAAAGACACCTTGAATGTCTTGATTTGGGCCGAAAAAAAAATCTTTGAGCGGGAGATGAACTTCACCATAATGTAATATTTCAAGTGTTTGGTAATCAGCAATCTATACGTTAATCGGTTTATCTCCAAAAAGCCGATGGTTTTTTAGTCGTTCATTATCAGGCACTTACATTTTAACAGAAATGAGCTGCTGCATGGTAAAATTGAGCTGACTCACACCTTTACGCCGTTTTAATATCTCGATTATCAAGAGGATTTTAATTTTATCTAATCCGAAACGCTCTTTGGTTTCGAAAAGAATTGCACATGTATACTCGAATCCAACAAGAGAAAAAGTGAGCAAAGAAACACGAACTCTACCCTAGCTTTGGACTCCACAAAAAACGCATCACACGACTTTTACATTCCCTCAGAAAACAATGAATAATGACCGAATCCACAAGTATCTAAGTGATTACTGGGGATACGACACCTTACGTCCGGCTCAAATCCCCGTCATTGAACAGGTGCTTGCAAGCAAGAGCGGACTCGCATTGATGCCCACCGGAGGGGGCAAGTCGTTGTGTTACCAACTGCCTAGTTTGTTACTGCCGGGGCTGACCCTGGTCGTCTCTCCACTGATTGCCTTGATGAAAGACCAAGTGGATGATTTGTTGTTGCGCAACATTCCCGTTGGCTTGCTGAATTCCACCCAAAGTGATGAAGATTCCAACGAGGTGTTTCAAAGGATGATCGATGGAACGCTCAAAATCCTTTACACGTCCCCGGAACGACTGTTTGCCCGAGAGGCATTGCTTTTCACGCAACTCCAGTCGCTCAACATTTCGCTGATTGCCGTCGACGAAGCCCATTGCATCAGTTCGTGGGGACATGACTTTCGTCCAGCATATACCCGGTTGATTGAACTGCGACAGGCATTGCCCGAAGTGCCGCTCTTGGCGCTCACAGCCACTGCCGATGCCATGACGAAGCAAGACATCCGTCAGCAACTCGGATTGGAACAGGATCCTGTTTTTGAGAACAGCTTTGACCGCCCAGAAATCCACTACACCGCGATCAGACGCGACGACGAAAATGAGCAATTGCTGAAGTTTCTGGAGGAGCGGAAAAGTGAATCGGGCATCATTTACTGCTTGTCACGGAAACGGACGGAGTCCGTCTCGAAGATGTTGCAAAGCGAGGGGTTTCTGGCCTTGTCCTACCATGCAGGATTGTCTACAGACATTCGCACCGAACGGCAGAACCAGTTTGTCCGGGACGATATTCAAATCGTTGTGGCGACCATCGCTTTTGGCATGGGGATCGACAAAAACAACGTGCGCTTTGTCGTCCACATGAACCTGCCCAAAAATATGGAGGGCTATTACCAAGAAACGGGGCGGGCCGGACGGGATGGATTGACCAGTCACGCACTGCTACTTCATGGCGGAAGTGATTTCATGACCTTGTCCAAGCACTGTGAAATCGACGGCAACCCCGAGCAATCAGATACCTTGTTGAAGAAACTGCGGCGGATGCAAGACTTCGCGGATTCCTTTGCGTGCCGTCGCCAAACACTCTTGCAGTATTTCGGTGAGACCCATGCGGGAAACTGCGACCATTGCGACAACTGCCAAACGGAATTTGACGTGTGGGATGCCACGCAGGAAGCCCAGAAACTCCTCTCGACGGTGGCCCGATTGGAATGGCCCTATGGTTTGGCCCACATCATTGAAATCCTCCGCGGCTCCAAGTCACAAAAGGTCACGGCAGCTCAGCGGGAATTGTCGACATACGGAATAGGTCAAGACCTTCCCAAGGCGCAATGGACACAGATCGGAAAAGAGTTGATTCAAAAAGGATGCCTTGCTCAATCGCCCGGTCGTTTTCCCACTTTGGTACTGAATGATCTGTCTTGGGAAATCCTGAAAGGCCAATCGAAAGTCGAATTGACCAAGGTGGAATTCAAAGTCGAAAAGACCTCAAAACGTGCGACTTACGAGCGCAATGACGCGCCAGCCAATTCGGATTTATTCAACTTGCTTCGCGCGAAACGCCAGGAACTGGCCAAGCAGCAAAATGTTCCCGCCTACATGGTTCTTTCCGACCGATCACTCAAGGAGCTCTGCCAATCCATGCCCGCAACTTCGAAGCAGTTGCTCGGTGTCCACGGATTCGGCAAGGTCAAGGTTCAGCGTTTTGGCGCACAAATTTTGGAGGTCTTGGAACAGTTCACCACCTCATCAAAAGCCTAAGCTCTCCGGTCGAATTACTCGACCAACGAAATATGGAATGGCTTTAAAGCGGGAACTTGACGATGACAAGTAAGCGGAACTGTCAGTACGTCACAGCTTCAATTTCCATCCAACCCATTCGTTGCTATTCTCATCATTCAGAGGCTCCAACCCCGAATCTGTCATCATCCAATCACCTGGCTCAATAAAATTCAAGATCATGTCGGAAAAGCCCCACCCATTTTCAGAACACCCCCCGCGATCGTCAGGCCTTGACCTGAATGATTGCCGATACGCGTTGGGCCTGACTCACCAAGTCAGACCCATCCGATCCCTTCTCACCGAAAGCCAACGCCACCGCCATGCGTCGGTAAGGACGGACTGTGGGTTTGGAAAACAGGCGGAAATCTGTGCAGGGAATCCCCGCGGCTTCCGCGAGACCTGTAAACACCGGAAATCCGGGATGAGCGCTTTCAGCCGCGACAGTTTCAGGAGCAAGAATGACTGCACTCGCACCATTGCGCAGATGCTCAATCTCCACTACAGGAATCCCCAATACCGCGCGGGCATGCAACTCGAATTCTGAAAAGTTCTGGGTCCGGCCCAGTGTGACCATGCCCGTATCATGCGGGCGGGGCGAGAGTTCAGAAAAATAGACCGTTCCAGCCTCGCCATCCTGACCGTTCTTGATGAAAAACTCAACGCCCCAGATGCCATTTCCACCGAGCGAGGCTGTGACCGCTCCAGCCATGTGTTGCGCCTCGAGCAACAACTCCGGCGCCATCGCTGCGGGCTGCCAACTCTCCTGGTAATCCCCTCGCTCCTGGCGGTGGCCAATCGGCGGGCAGAACAACGTCTGGCCATTCGCCTGCGTGAGTGTCAGCAGCGTGATCTCATAGTCGAAATCGATGAAAGACTCGACGATCACCTCTTCCAAATCCCCTCGAGATCCGTCCAATCCGTACTCCCATGCCTTGTGCACATCGGCTGCACTGCGGATCACGGACTGGCCCTTGCCCGAGCTTGACATGAGCGGCTTGACTACGCATGGCATGCCCACGGCCTCAACACCTTCCGTCAGCTGTTCAAGGGAGCGTGCATAGCGATAGGGCGCTGTTTTGAGGTCTAATTCCTGGGCGGCTAAATCACGAATGGCCCGCCGGTTCATGGTGAAATGCGCTGCTCGTGCGGACGGGACGACCTGGATTCCTTGTTCTTCATACGCGTAGAATCGTTCGGTACGGATGGACTCCACTTCAGGAATGATGATATCGGGTTGGTGTTTCGCTACAATGGCATCAAGCGCATCGCCGTCCAGCATGTTGATCACTTCGCATTCCTGAGCGACCTGCATGGCCGGAGCATTCGCATACGCATCAACGGCGATCACGTGTTGCCCTAAACGCTGCAACGCGATCACCAACTCCTTGCCTAGTTCACCAGATCCGAGCAGCACAATCTTCTTTCTCATGGGCGAAAGTTAGCCATCAAATGACATCCCCTCGATGGAAAACAATCACCGCCCAAAGCCTTTTGCAGCTTCAAATCCAACTATCTCGACCCTGCTCAGTAAAGTCCAATGAGCTACCAGCCTCCTCCAATTGATCCACGGAGAAATCTCCATCCATGAGGTAAACATCGTTGCATTTTGACTTGAAGTCATCGATCAAATCAGGAATGGATGCTTTCCGATCGAGAACGGTCATTCCACCCATATCGGAATCTGCAAAATCACCATCCGCTTCGATGATATAAATCAACTGATCAGTCGCATTGATGAGATAGGCATCCACCGAAGAACGCGAGTAGTGAAAAGGGGTGGTATAGGCGCTTCCAATCAGGTATTTCATCAATCCG